>CAYWLR010000005.1:0-145999 GCA_964459465.1 uncultured Ignavibacteriaceae bacterium
TTTAAAGGACTCAAATCCACCTTAAGCAACTGTCCGAATTTCCGCAACCACTTCTGAATGTGTCACGAATCCTCCCTCCAATTATGCCGATTTACTTGTCTTCTATTTATATGTCGAAAATTAATCAAGTCATAATATGAGTCAATAAAATAATTGAAAGTATGCTGGCTAATGTAAATTTCGGGCGGTCTTAAAATCCCGAAATTCTCGTCAGGGCCGATATTCAAATTTGAAGACGAACCTTGACCCATCCCGATTGTTATATTTTAATAATAAAATTGAACACAGAACAATAACCGGATGGAGGAGGCTATGCTTAAATTTACCTTTTATAATCCCACCAGGATTATCTTTGGCCCGGGTGAAATAGACAAGGTCGGCATCGAAGCTCGCAAGATCGGTCAGGCTGCCATGATTGTTACCGGTAAACGGTCGTCCTCGGCCTTCGGTATAATCAACCGCGTCACCGATTATCTGGAACGCGAGGGCATCGGCGCTATTATTTTCGATAAAATCGAGCCCAATCCGCGGTGCACAACTATCGATGCCGCCGCGGAATTAGCCAGAAAAAACAAATGCGATATGGTTATCGGCGTCGGCGGCGGCTCGCCTATGGATGCCGCCAAAGGCGTCGCGGTGGCCTCTGTCAACGACGGTCCTATCTGGGATTATGTTTATCACGGGCAGCCGGTTCCGAAAAAAATCAATAGGGCTTTGCCGATTATCGAGATTCCAACGCTGGCCGCCACCGGATCCGAAGCCAATTCCGGCGCCGTGATAAGCAACTGGGAGACGCATGAAAAAGCCGTGCTGGGCCATCCTTTGTTATTCCCCAAATTCACCATCATCGACCCGGAATTGACCGTGACCGTCCCGAAAGATTACACCATCGATGGCGGCGTGGATATCATTTGCCATGTCATCGAAAGCTATTTTACCGGCGTCGAGGAAAGCCCGATTCAAAATCGTTTTTCGCTGGCGATAATCCGCACCGTCATGGATTACCTCCCGCTGGCGGTTAAAAATCCCAAAGACATCAACGCCCGCACGCAATTATCCTGGGCGTCGGCAGTGGCGCTGGCCGGCATGGTCAACTCCGGGCGCGGCGGATCGTTCCCACTGCACGCTATGGAGCACGCCCTTTCGGCCCATTACGATATTTCGCACGGTCGCGGGCTGGCCCTGCTATTGCCCCGCCTGATGGAATACACTTATAAGACTCGGCCGGAACCCTATGTGCTTCTCGCGCGCGAGGCCTTCGGCGCCCCAACCGAGGGCAAAAGCGAAACCGAAATCGCCCGCATGTCTATCGACGCCATGCGCGACTGGCTCGGGTCGGTCGAACGGGATATCACCATGAGCGACGTCGGCATTCATGATGATTCCAAATTCGGGCAGATGGCCGAGGACACGATAAGAATATATGGGCAGGGCAAAGGTTATCTTATTAACCCCAAACGCCTGCACAAAGAAGACATCGTGAATATCTTCAAAATGGCGATGTGAAAAATGCTAAAATCATCTAATACTTTATGAAGTGGAATAAAAAGCTGCAGAAGTATAGAAATAATTCCAATACCAACATATGACTTCGATTTCATGTGATAGAGGAAATGTTATAGTCAGGAGCCTCTATTTCAAGTATTAGTTCCCGGATATCCCTTATTTCGTTCAGAAGATTTAACTCGCTTTCCGAAAGCAGAACCCATCCATTTGATTTAGATTCCTCAAGTTTGCCGAACAATGGCTCAAAATTTTCTTTTTCTTCTGTCATGGTTTTCTACTCATATTATCGGTTTTCCGACATCTGATTCAAGTTCCAATCTCTGTTTTTCGAGATCTATTTCGTTACTACAATGCGGGCACTTTAGTATATTGTCCTTGGGGAACACTAATAATCCCGGCTGTAACGGAATTCTTTGTTTGAAATTTGCCTGAACTCCAATCTTTTTATTGCATTTTGGACATTGGATGTCAGCCACTGCGGCATCTATCTCCTCTTTCGCCATTTGGACAGGTGGCCCTTGCACCCTAGGTGTATTAAATTTCATTATTTGCGAAGAAGTTGTTTCATATAATTTATACGCCGGAGTCCGCTCAAAGTAAAATAGCAATAATGTATAATATCTTTCTATCGCTTCCTGCAATTTCGGATTTAGACTATAATCTTCTATTTTAAGCCTTAATTCACGCAAGTCATTCATTTTTATTGGCTTACCATGCGTTTTCCATCTGCTGTGATTGCAAAGGTCGTCGGCGATTTTTTGGGCCCTTTCCACTTTTTCTTCCTCTGTTACCATCTTGCCGGTACTGCTATGGGTTTCCCAAAATTTAAATTTATATTTGGGCAGCCATTCTCTTAATAGACCTTTGCCAAAATCAAGTGCGTTTTGATAGGATTCCAGTTCACCGGGAGAAATATTTTGAAGTATAGGAATTAAAGCCATATCGAGTTTTTTATTTTCTTCGACTTCTTTTCTGATCTTTTTTAGCCATTCCAGAAAGGCATGTGCGGAAAAAACCTTTCCCTTATGCAATATTTGGGCATCAATAGGGCCTAATGCTGATGTCGGTCCCATTAGTATTTCATCGCCCGCCATTACCATTAAAGTCCCGGCGCTTTTTGCATATCCAGGCACAATGAAGCCGACTTTTTCAAACCGGCTACGAAGTGTTCTAACCAAGTCATCCACAATTTCCCCGGAACCACCGGGAGTTTCCAGAATTATATCAATCTCAGTACCTTCTATAGTCGATAATTGATCCATAAACGGCAGTTTATCTTCATAAGAAATTGAAATAGGGGCATCCAGTTTTGATAGAGCACTTGAATAAGTTAATATCGGACGTTTCCTGATTTCGGAAATTTTTCTAAGTTGCGATTTTCTCTCTTGTTCTAAATCCTCAATAGAGAGGCGCCTGTTAATATATTCTGTAAAATAGCCCATATCTATTGAGAACCATTAGGATGTTATTTGACGGCATTATTTTTATTATACCCACGTTGGATATCTTCCGAAAAATTCTTTAAATCTGACGCTTTAATATTATAATAGTCATGTTCATGGGGTTATGCAAGACATATTTTGAAAGCTGACCAAACGAGCGGAATCACATTGAGTCCATAAAACCTGGTTATTACAGTTTACTCACCTATTTCTTTGTTCGTTATCAACGGCAACACACCGTTCGGGTCGAATTTCTGCTTGATCTTCAATGAATACTGCGCCGAAACATTATCGCCGGGATTTTGATATAGATTCGCGAACTTCGCATAATCGACCGGCTTCTGGACGATATTGTCATACATATATGCCTCCGACGTCGGCATCACCCGGAACCAGGCTTTGGTGATCAGCCCCAGTTGTCCCCACGACGGCGAGTAAATCTTGACGATATCGAAACCCGAGACGGATTTGAAACAGGCCGACCCGGGGACAATTACCTCCCCCTCGGGTGTGGCGATTTCGGCTTTGATAAAATAGCGGCTGATGGGCAAATCATGCATCTGATGCTCGCACGATAGCCCCACCGCCAGCGCCCCGCCGACCGAGCCGACATAGGGCAAACCGGAATGCGGCAAAAACAGATTATATTTTTGCAGATTGACATTGATTTCGCGCAACGGATAACCTGCTCCAACCACAATGAAATAATCTTGCGGGACGATTTCCAAAAGCTGATTAAGACGGTCGGTTCTTATAATAACCAGGTCTTCGAATTTCTTTCCGTCCGGGTCGATAATATTCCCGAAACCTGTAATAAACAATTTCTGCCTTGTTTCATTGGCCAGTTTCATCGCCCCGGCCGCTTCTTCGGTCGATTCAGGATGAAAAGTCGGCAAGCCCTTTTGATAGGTCAGGCGGTCCTCTCCAAACATATCGACCAGCCTTTTTATGAAATCATCTTTTTTCATCACGGCGACATCTTATAAAAAATGGAAGATGATGTCAAGTTTCTTGTAGGGCAACTTCTGGTAAGGCAGAACCCAAGCCTGGCGCCGTGGTTCTGCCTTTATGAATAAGTCAAGATGGCAGAACCGCCATCCTTCATTTCATTCAGGATGTTCGAAGGTGTTCTGCCCTGCAAAATCTGCACCATGCGTTTTGCCCAATGGTGCGGCCCCTCCATATTTATCTGGAGGGTTTTTCTTCCACTCCAAACAGAGTTTAGAGTGGCCACCCAATACCACAGGGGAGCACGAATACCTAATAAAAAAAGTCCCGACCTCTGGTCGGGACTTTTGAATTTATATAACAATTACGTACTGATGCTAATTATCCACGCCGTCGACATCGGTGTCGGGACGGGTGATCTCTTCAACCGTCTCCTTAATTTTATCCGGCCGTTTTTCTTTGAGGCGGCTCTTGTATTTTTTAAGCTGACCCTTGACCTTGTCAATCGCCTGCTCGATCGAGGCGTACATGTCGTCGGTCGCGCCGGTGCCGGTCAGGGCGGCGTTATAGACTCGTACCTTTATCTCGGCCGTCTGCCGATACTTCTCGACGTCCAGTATGACTTCGGATGAAATAATATTTTCAAAATAGCGGGTGAGGCCGGAAACCTCTCCTTCGATATATTCCTTGAGCTCAGGAGTCAGGTCGAAATGGCGGGCCGTGATTTCGATATTCATACAGTCAACTCCTTTCAAAATCCGATAATGTCCGGTTACCTCAAAATGTACGATTTCGCGTCACGCCGCTGTATTTTGAGGTGTTGCTTCACTCTTTAAACCTGTCACGACCGAAAAGGTTCGAACGCACTCCGCCCCGAGTTTATGTTTTAAATATTTCGCATTACGGGAATGCCTAAACAACGAGGGGAACATTCGTTCCTTCGAAATTTTATATCCCTCCTATGTCTTTGATATGACGGGTCAGTCTTTTCAATGTCTGACACCCATAAAATTCTATCTAATTCCCGACACGCTTGCGGAAACGGGCGGGAAGAATTTTCAACTCTTCGCGATATTTGGTTACCGTTCGCCGGGCCAGCTTTATTCCCTCGTCCTGCAATCGCCGAAAAATATCCTGGTCGGATAAAGGATTTTGCGGGTCCTCGGACTTGATTATCTCCTCGAGCCGGTTTTTGACATGCCGCTTCGAGGTTTCGCCGCCTTCGTCATTGGCGATACCGGCATTGAAGAAATACTTTATTTCGTAGACTCCCTGCGGGGTCTGGACATATTTGCCGTTGGAAACGCGGCTGATCGTGGCGACGTTCATCTCGACCTTGCGGGCGATTTCCTCCATAATCAAAGGCTTCAAAAAGGCCGCGCCTTTATCGAAAAATTCACTCTGCTCTTCGACAATCGCTTCCATGACACGAATCATGGTCGAGCGGCGCTGGTTAATCGAATTCAACAGCCAGCGGGCCTGCTCCAGTTTTTCCCGGACATATTTTTTTGTGTCGTCGCTGGCGTGTTCGCTTTTGCGCATCAACTGACGGTAATTGGGATTGATACGCAGCCTCGGCGCCGAGCGGTCGTTGTGAAATACAACATACCCGTCACCGACTTTTTCCACGATTAAATCCGGGATAATCGGGGCCGCACCTGATTCAAAACGCCCGTGGGCCGGCGTCGGCGACAAAGTCTTTATCAAATCCATGGCCTGCTGGGCCTTCTCGAAAGGAATACTCATCAGCCGCGATATCTGCAGGATCGATTTGCGGTCGAGGACGTTTATATACTTATCGACTATTCGATAGGCGATCGAATCTTTATATCCTTTTTCTTCGAGTTGCAACAGAAGCGATTCGCGCAAGTCGCGGGAAGCCACGCCCGGCGGGTCGAAACGCTTGATCAGGGCCAGAACCTTATTGATTTTCTCAAGCGGAAGTTTCAATTCGGCGGCCATTTCTTCGGGAGCCACCACCAAATAGCCGCGCGAGGAAATATTACCGATAATATATTCCCCGATTAGCTGCTCTTCCTCGGACAGTTTCAAATACATCAATTGTTCGGATAAATGGTCATACAGGGTCTTCTGCATGATGGGAGATTTGTCGTAGGCCTCCGATGGGGCTTCATAAGTATTGACCGCTCGATAACCTTCATCCAGTTCATCCGAAAAATAGCTCTCCCAGTCAATTTTTTCAAAACGCGGGTCGATTTCTTTTTCGTCTTCTTTGAGGTCGATTTCAACTTCACCCTCGAGCTGGTCAACCGATTCCAGGGCCGGGTCGACCTCTTCCAATAGTGGGTTTATCTGAAGTTCATGGCGAAGCGTCTGCTCCAGCTGCAGAATGGGCATCTGCAGCATTTTTAAAGACTGAATAAGTTGCGGCGCCAGAGTTTGCTTGAGCTTGAGCTGTAAACCTAACTTCATCTTCTACCTCTTTAGTGCGTATTAAACCGTCTGACCGTTCCTTTAAAGTACTTATCGGAGCGGCTTGCCACCCAATTTACCGCACTTTCATCGGCGGCCCCATTTTGGGCCGCATGCGAAGGAAAATGTTCACAAAATCATCTTCAGTTAAGCTTGAATTTCTCTCCAAGGTATATTTTCCTCGCTTCCGGGTCCTCGGCCAGAAACTCCGATGTCCCGGCCTTGAGGATTTTCCCGTCGCACATTATATACGCACGTTCACAAATGGATAATGTCTCCCGCACATTGTGGTCGGTTATCAGCACGCCCAGACCCTTTTTGGTAAGGCTCGCAATGATGCCCTGAATATCCTCGACCGCAATAGGGTCAATCCCCGCAAAAGGCTCGTCCAGCAGGATAAAAAGCGGATCCGGAACCAGAGCCCTCGAGATTTCCACCCGACGTCTCTCACCGCCCGACAGGGAATAGGCCTTGCGCTTTCGTAAGTGTTTGATATCCAAATCGTTAAGAAGCATCTCCAGCTTGGCCTTGCGGTCCTTGCGCGACATGGATTGCATCTGCAAGATGGCCATAATATTTTCTTCAACCGTCATCTTGCGGAAAACCGATGTTTCTTGAGCCAGATAACCTATACCCATATGCGCCCGGCGATACATTGGAAGCCCCGTTATTTTCTTTTCGCCTATATAAACGTTGCCGGAATTGGGGCGGATAAAACCAATAATCATGTAAAAAGTCGTCGTTTTTCCGGCTCCATTCGGCCCCAGAAGACCAACTACCTCGCCCGGATTGACTTCTATCGATACCCCGTTGACGACCGCCCGCTTGCGGTATTTCTTAATGAGGTCAACCGAACTAAGCTGACTGGTCTTCATATAAATATAATATGCACGAAACCTGTAAAAATTCAACTTTAAAATTGCTATTTAAGCATAATATTTGCTAAACCCGGCCGATTCAATTATTATTGAAGGCCATAAAGCTGTTATAACCGAGTAACCAAGGGTAAATTATGAAACACTTCGCTACTGTAATCATGGTAATCGCGGCTGTCATTGCGGGCGGTTGTTCCGATTCCGGACCCGGACCGAGTGAATATAAAAAGGGACTGGCCCTGCTTCGCGCCGGCGACCCCAAAGGAGCCGCCGACGTTTTTATCCTCCTCGACTCACTTGAGGCCGGTTCCCCCTGGGGCAAAATGGGCAAAGCCGCCTATCAGGAATGCGAAGGGTTTGAAATCGATGCCGCCAGCACCTATCAGGCGGTCTTGAAGGATACCGCCGATTTTATTCCCGCCTTGGCGGCATATTCGAGGCTGGCTCTCAAACAGGGGCGTCCCCAGGTGGCTTGGGCCGCCGCCGAAAGGGCCTACAAAATCGATGCTTTTAACCCCGAAGCCGCATCCGCCTTTGCCAGAGTGAATCTCGCTGCCGGCAAAAATCAAGAAGGGCGCAATGTTTTAACCGCCGCATTGGAACACAATGCGGGACATCCCGGTCTTCTTATTTTACAGGCCGAATACTTCCTGAATATGGGCGATATCAACGCCGCCAAGGCAAGTTGTCGCAAGGCTCTGGATAGCGGACGCTCCGACAGTCTCCTGCTGGCCGCAGCCGCCATCTATACGCGCCTCGGATTGGCCGATTCCGCGGCGGTTCTATATCATGAAGCCGTCGATAAAGGCCAAAAAAACTTCTATATCAAAGCCGCGGCCGCCGATGGTTTTGCCGAACTTGGTTATTTTGACAATGCCCGGCGCCTGATTGGCGACTTGGAGCATTCCCTGTCACCCTCTTACCGTAAATTCCGGGCCGCCAAAATAATGTATGAAAACATGGACAAGCCGTTCAGCGCCTTCATGTTTTTCATCGATGCCTATCGACTGTTCGGCAATGTCCCCTCCGCGCTGATAGACCTCGCCCACTTGAGAATAAAAATCCGCCAAAATAAAATCGCCATGGCTCATTATGATCAGGCCATCGCCATTGGCGAATCCGCCAGATACAGCAGTTTCGATTTGATTGCTTTTGATATGGATCGGGCCGAACAGGAATTCAATGCCGGAAGTGGCATCAGCGCCTCTGCTATGATTAAATACGTACTCGATGACCCGCCCGAAGACTATCGGGCCATGCGCGTCGCCACCCTTTATTATGGCTATATGGCCGATAAAGAAAACGCCAAAATGATGCTGGATGGCTTCGAGAAATTCTCACTGGATAATGCCGTCAAACGAATCGACGCCGCCGATATATTCCGTCGTCTGGATTCGCTCGACCGCGCCCGCGGCCATTATGAAGCGGTTCTCAATACCAATAAATTCGAATATCGCGCCATTATGGGCATGCTGGATATTTTCGACCGGCAAAAGCAACCCGCACAGGCGCTGGAATTCCTGGCCGGGCAAAATCCGGAAATATCTCTGTACCGCCCGGTGGCCGTGAAAAAATTTAATTACCTCATGGCCATCGGCCGCTATGATGATGCACTGGCCTTTGCGCAGTCTTTGATTGAAATCGGCCCCGGGGCCACCGAGCGTTTCCGCCTGGCCGCCAAAGCGGCCGTCGCCGCCGGTAAGCCGGATAAGGCCGGGGAAATCTTCAAGCAGGAACTGGCCCTAAATCCCCAAAATCCCGAAGCCCACTCCGACCTCGCCGAATATTACTGGAATAACGGCCTGACCGCCGACGCCGACAAAGCCATCGCCGATGCCTTGGCTCTCGACTCGACCAATGTCAAGGCTCATCTGACCAAAGCCCGGCTTTTTGCCGATGCCAATCTGCCCGATTCCGCGATAGCCATTTATAGAAAACTGCTCCAATACGACGAATTCATCGCCGAAGCCCTGTACCAGATGTCACTTTATCACCTCCTTAAGGGCGAAAACCTCCAGCAGGCACAAAATTATGCCACACGGGCCATTGAAGTGGAAAATAAAAACCCGGTCTTTCATGCCATGCTGGGGAGAATCCAGAATGCGCAGAAAAATTACGCCGCCGCCACTATCACTTACGACCGAGCTTTGAAAAACAATCCCGATAACGCCGAGTTGTACTATTATGCCGGGATGAACTTCATCGACGCCCGCAAGAAAACCCAGGCCCGCGAATATCTCGGCAAAGCCATCGCTCTGGGATTAAAGGAAGACCTTAAAAAATCGGCCGAAACGGCCATTCGATTATTATAATCAATACAAAAAAGCCCCGTGTCCGCGGGGCTTTTTTATTTTCTGCCGGTATTCAATGCCGGATATATCAGGCCCGATTAACCGAACCGATCAGCTTCATCTTGTTTTTTACGACTTCTTTCACCGCATCGCGGGCCGGGCCCAGAATTTTTCGCGGATCGAAAACATCGGGCTTGTCACCCAGTATCTGGCGAACCGTCGCCAGCCAGGTCAGACGCAGGTCGGTATCGATATTGATTTTATTGATCCCCAGCTTGATGGCCTCAATATAGGCTTCATCGGGGACACCCTTGGCCCCGGGAAGTTTGGCGCCGTATTTTTCGGCCTTGGCCACCGTGTCCGGATCAACCCCGCTGGCCCCATGAAGTACCAGCGGTATCCCCACTTTCTTTTTGATTAAATCGATACGGTCCATAGCCAGTTTGGCTTCGCCTTTGAACTTGTAGGCCCCATGACTGGTGCCCACCGCCACCGCCAGAGCGTCGCACTTGGTTTTGGCCACGAATTCCTCGGCCTGTTCCGGATCGGTCAAAAAGGCTTCGCGCTCGCTGACATTGACATCATCCTCGATTCCACCCAGACGGCCCAGCTCCGCCTCAACCGCGATATTCTTCGGATGCGCCATCTTGACCACTTCCTGCGTGATCCGGATATTTTCTTCGAACGGCTCCTTGGAGGCGTCAATCATCACCGATGTGAACCCGCCCTTGATACACTTTTCGGCGTCTTCGATTTTTTCGCCGTGGTCCAGGTGAAGGGCTACCGGCACCGATACCATCGCCGCCCCGGTTTTGACAATACTTACTAGATAATCGAAATTGCAGTATTTCAAAGCCGACGTTGACGCCGCCAGAATCACCGGCGATTTCAACTCCTGCGCCGCCTCCAGTGCCGACTGCACGAATTCCATGTTGTTGACATTGAACTGGCCGATGGCGTAACGCTTTTGATTGGCCGGTTTATACATATCAATCAGTGAAACCAGTGGCATATCCAAACTCCTTGTTTATTTATGTCCATTATCGTCAATTTTCGCTCAAACTACGGCGGCGAATGTCATATGTCAATATCGTTAATAATTGCTTCTCCCGTCCGGCCTTATTTCTTCTGTACTTCGCCCGTCATCGGCACAAACCGCACCCCGAAAATATTTTTCTTGGCAAAACCATCCTCGGTCTTGGTTATAACCATCAAATCCTGGCTATAATCGCCAACCGGGATAACCAGCCGTCCGCCGACCTTGAGCTGGTCGATCAGCGGTTGGGGAATTTTCGGCGCCGCCGCTGTGACGATGATGCCGTCATATGGCGCATGTTCCTCCCAGCCCCGATAACCGTCGCCACATCGGACTTTAACCTTATAGCCCAGAGAATCGAGCAAATACTCCGCCCGCGCCGCCAGCGGTTCGACAATTTCTATCGAAAACACCGAATCGCAGATTTCGGCCAGAACCGCCGCCTGATAGCCCGACCCCGTGCCGATTTCAAGAACCTTCGAGGTCGAATCGACGGCCAGAAGCTGCGTCATGATGCCGACAATATACGGCTGCGATATAGTCTGTCCCTCGCCAATCGGCAGGGGATGGTCGCGATAGGATTCATCGCGGTATTTTTTCGGCACGAACAGGTGCCGCGGCACCGTGCGCATGGCGTCGAGCACGTCGCGGTCGGAGACGTCGCGTCCGGCCAGCTGATGGGTCACCATCGCCTCACGCTGGGCGGCATACTGCTCTTCCGGGTCCGCTTCCGCCTCGCCTTGGGCTGAACATGATAAAAGAAATCCCATAACCACAAAATATAACAAGGCCCTCGTCGATAATCGATTAAAATTGTTCATCTTTTCCATCCTCATTATTTAAATCATATGTCTTTCCGTTGATTTCCTTGAGTTTTTGTAGGTTGAAACCCCTGACGGAGGTCCCGCGCATTGCGCAGGAGGTTTCAACATCCTCTTAAAGCGGCGTCAGGAATCCCTTCCTGGCGCTCATGACCTCAATCAAACTTGCGCCCGTTGATTTCCTTGAGCCATAACCTGATAAGCCCGTCGATTTTAGGCCCAACCCTTACCGGACGTGTTTCGGTTTCAATAGCCTTTATATATATTTCAATCGCCATACGCGTTTCGCCAACGGTCAAAATCTCATGATGCTGGTCCTTCCACTGATCCCGATATTCCACCGTCAACCTGATCAGTTTGCCCATCGTCTGCATGGCCGACGTCGGAATATACCCGTGATCGCGCAAAAGTTCGGCAAAAAACCTTCTTAAATCATCACCTTCCATAACAACACTTTTTTGTTGTGTTAACCGATTCATAATATTAACTAAATCCAAATGGAGCAACTTCTGAATATCATTTCGCCCATTCAGGATTTCGTCTGGGGGATTCCGCTCGTGGCCATCTTGCTGGGAACCGGCGTCCTCGTGACCCTGCGCAACGTTTTTGTCCAGTTCCGGGGTATCAAACACAGTTTCGAGTTGATTTCCGGCCGATACGACAAACCCGAATTCGAGGGCGCCATCACCCATTTTCAGGCTCTTTCGGCCGCCCTGTCGGCAACCATCGGCACCGGCAATATCGCCGGCGTGGCGACCGCCGTCGCCATCGGCGGGCCGGGCGCCATGTTCTGGATGTGGGTCACCGCCGTCTTCGGCATGGCCCTGAAATACACTTGTTGCACGCTGGCCGTGATGTATCGCCGAATCGATGACGACGGTTATGTCCGGGGCGGCCCGATGTACTATATCGAACTGGGATTGGGCAAAAAATGGAAATGGCTGGCCTTTATATTCGCCGGGTGCACCGCCGTCACGGCTCTCGGAATCGGCAATATGGTGCAGGCCAATTCCGTCGCCGACGGTCTGGCGACTCTGTTTTCCGCCAAAGGTGCCGCCCATGAATTATATTTCCGCCTGGGCGTCGGGCTGGTCATGGCCATACTGGTCGGGCTGGTGATCGTCGGCGGCATCAGACGAATCGGCCAGGTGGCCAGCAAACTGGTCCCGTTCATGAGTGCCCTCTATGTTCTGACAGCTGTCGTCGTCTTATTGTTGTCCTATGACCGCGTTTTCCCGGCTCTGGCCCTGATATTCGAAGAGGCTTTCACCCCTACCGGCGCGGCCGGCGGCTTTGCCGGTTCGACCGTATGGCTGACTCTCCAGCAGGGCATCCGCCGCGGCCTGTTTTCCAATGAATCCGGCCTTGGGTCAGCCCCGATGGCCCACGCCGCCGCCAAAGTCAACGAGCCGGTGCGAGAAGGTCTGGTCGCCATGATCGGCCCCTTTGTCGATACTATCGTCATTTGCACCATGACCGGGCTGGTGATTATCGTCACCGGCCAATGGATGGAACTTGGGCCCGATGGCTTTCCGCTCAACGGCACACCCCTGACAGCGGCGGCCTTCGAGTCGGTCCTGCCGTCGTGGGGAGCCCGCATGGTCTCGATCGGCCTGGTGTTGTTCGCCTATTCGACCATCATCAGCTGGTCATACTACGGTGAAAAGGGCTTTGAATACATCTTTGATCGTAAATGGGTCATTTATTATCGCTGGTTCTTTTTGATATTCATCCCCATCGGTGCCGTTCTGATTATCGATATCGTTTGGGCGGTCGCCGACATCCTCAACGCCTTCATGGCGGCACCCAACCTGATTGCCCTGATCGGCCTGTCCGGCGTCGTCGCCGCCGCCACCCGCAAATACTTCAAAGAACTCCGCGCCGGCGGACATCGATCATAAGAAACAATATCCTTGTCTGTCATCCCGGGCTTGACCCGGGATCCAGTTCTTGGTTCTCTTGAATTTTCTCATACGTGAGAATAAGCTTGCATACTGATGGTTATGTACGCGGCAAAGTGGTAACCCAAAATAGGGCTCCCTCCCGTAGGGTGGTTAAGTCAGATAGTGCTCCAATCCTTCATCACATTGTGCGCGGCAAATGTCCACAGGCCTCCTGATTCTTAGAAGGATTTGCCCGAACGCGTCGATTTTAAGTTCTTGCAGGTTCTGTGCGCGGGAAATGCCCAGCCCCCGTCTGCCGCCTGTTTTACCCCCAACCCGATGTTAATTCCGCCCGCCCCCTTATATGGAGGCCATAAAAATGTCCACGAAATATTGTCACGGAATACTCGAAACCTTGAATTTGTCATTATACCAATCGCCGAAACCCCTGAAAAAAATAAAAAAAATCAAATTCGAACCCATTTTACCGCAACCGCCTATTGCTCTTGATATTGAGTGGACGGCTGCCGCCCCGCCTGCCCTGAATTTCATAAAGTCCGCCGCCCGCCCAACCCCCGGCCGATGCCATTTCCGCCCGTCGCACTTTATTATGGCGCATGCAATTACCTCCCAATTGCCGCGCCGGGGAGAGAGTAAAAAAATAAAAAAGATTCCACAAACGAACCCATCTTGCCGCAACCGCATATTGCACTTGATATTATGAGCATAAATAGACTTATAAGTCCACTATTATTTATTCCCCCGGCATCGTTGAACAATTCATGGGCTCACTCGTCTTTAATCAAAAGAGCAACCCCCAACCCTTTATTGCCGAGGTTCGTGTTATGGCCAAATCATACATATTTGCCCTCACATTGATTTTTATCATTGTTCCGATTATATCAGCCGGCCCCATTCATGACGCCGCCCGCGGCGGAAATATGGACGAAGTCAAAAAACTATTGGCCGAAAATCCCGACCAACTTCAACTCCCCGATAGTAACGGAACAACTCCGCTCTTATGCGCCACGATTGAGGGCCATGCCGATTTGGTCAAGTATCTGGTCGAGGCCGGCGCCGACCTGAACGCCGTCAACAACCGCCGAAGCAACGCCCTGCAGCTGGCCGCCTATTTCGGTCATGTCGAGTTGATTGAATATTTTTTGGAGAAGGGCTTTAATATTAATGGGCCATCAGACGCCGCCTTCACCCCCCTGACTTTTGCCATCATGAACAATAAGCCGGACGCCGCCCAATATCTTATCGAACACGGTGCCGACCGAAATATCGCAGACCGAACTTACGGCGGCTATCCGTTCCACTGGGCCTGCGTTCGCTCCGATTCGGTGATGTTCGACCTGCTTTTCTCGAAAGGATTCGACATACACTTCCCGGCCGCGACCGATAGTACTCCCCCCTTGATGTGGGCGGCGCATAACGGCAATGCCGCGGCGATCCGCTGGCTGATATCGAAAGGGCTGGATCCTGATTTAACCATGTCCAACGGCTGGACAGTACTGCATAATGCCGCCCGGGCCGGACATATCGAGGCCGTCAAAGCCCTGCTTGACGGCGGCGCCAAATCTGACCTTCCCGATAACAACGGCACGACCCCCCTCGGGTCGGCCTTATTCGAAGGGCGCGGGGACATTGCCCGGATGTTGATTGACGCCGGAGCTTCGATCCATCACCGAGACGAACAAGGAGAAACAATTCTGCATCAGGCCGTCTATGGTGGAAATCCGGACGTGGTCAATCTCCTTCTGGACAATGGCATCGATATTAATTCAGCCACAACCCGGGGCTATACACCGCTCCATTACGCCGTTTTTGGCACCGATACCGCCGCCGTCAGATTACTGCTCGAAAAGGGCGCCGACGTGGATGCCGGATCCGAAACCGGCGGCACGCCGCTTTTTGCCGCCACGGCCCGGTCGGCGGCGAGTATTGTTAAAATACTGGTCGAAAATGGCGCCAATATTAACGCCCCCGGCACCGATGGTTTCCGGCCGATTATGAATGCCGTACGATGCGGCGATTCCGAAACTGTACAGTACCTCTTATCGAAAGGCGTTAAAATCGACTTTATCGATGATATATACGGGCGGACACCTCTGCACTGGGCGTCGATAAAAGGCTATAAAGACATCTGCCGCAAGCTTATTGAAAGCGGCGGCGATATAAATGCCAAAGACGCGCAGGGTCGCACGCCGCTGGCACACGCCGATAATTACGGTCATAAGCAGATATCCGAAATGATCGCTTCCGCGGGTGGCATACATGTCGGCGATACGGAATGCAATTTCGGGCCGTCACCGCTTCTCAAAAAATCAATAAACGACGGCGAAGCATACCTGTGGTACACCGGGCATTGCGGCTGGGCGGTCAAAACCAAAAACAACCTGCTCATATTCGATTACTGGAAAAACGGCCCCGACCCCGATGAACCCTCTCTGGCCAACGGGCATATTAATCCCGATGAAATCAAAGAGTTAAATGTTACCGTATTCGTCTCCCATGAGCATCAAGACCACTATGACACGACCATCTGCGGCTGGAAAGATAAAGTTCCGAATATATCGTACATATTCGGTTGTCATCCGGAATTACTGCCGATTCATCGTCAGTCGGGACTTCCCGTTCCGCCATATGAATTTATGGCCCCGCATCAGCATAAAACCATCAATGGACTGGAAATTACCACCATCGACGCCAACGATGCCGGGGTGGGATTTATGGTGCAGGTCGATGGACTTAACTTGTACTTTGCCGGCGACCACGCCGGCTGGCGCGAGGGCGAACGCCTCGGTTTTGCACGTGAAATCGACTGCCTGGACAGCCTGTTTGATATGGTCGATATTGCCTTTTTAAACGTTACCGGTTGCCATACCGGCGATACGACCGCGCTCGAAGAATCGGTTTGCTATGTCATGGACAAGCTGAAACCGGCGGCCTGGATCCCGACGCACGGCGCGGATCGGGAAAACGTTTATAGCGATTTCAAGGAAAAGATCGCAAATCGCGGATACTCCTGCAAGGCGCTGTGTGCCGAAAACAAAGGGGACAGGTTCTTCTATAGGCTTGGTGCGATATAAACATGACGGTATGCGGTGTTTGTGCCCGGCGACAGGGCCTTCTAAGCTATAAATAGCCCAAAAGGCTCGTCGCCGTTTTTTTTCTCACCGCGTTTCTACCGGATAATCCGATGCAACACCAGCGGGTCATCGGACCAGGCGCCGACTGTGGCAATATTTTTGACCACGAATGCCTGCAATTCTTCGGTCGTGGCCGTGAAAAATATCCGTCCCTGCACTTTTATATGAGCCAGCGGCGCCGGTTGCTTGTCCATCTCCTTGGCCAGCCAGTCATAATCGAAAACGTTCAGGACCAGATCCGGATGAGTTTTCTCGACGCGATACAGCGAATGCACCGGTATCAGATGCTCCTTATAAGTTTCGTTCATGGTGAGTTCTTCGGCGTCGGGAAACAGGTCCAGAAAAAGCATGTCGTTAATCTTGAACAAATGACCCTCGAAAGCCGCCCGCCCGCTTTCGTCTTCAAGACTGACCTTATACACCAGCGAATCGGCGCGCTCGATAAATGTCGTCTCTATGTCACTTTCACCCCATGAGCCGATTATATTGGGGTCGAAGACCAGGTCGTTTTCGGAATAAAACGGGTTTATGCCGCTGGGAAGACATCCCGTCATGACCAGCGACATGCCCAGACCAAGAAGGATCACAACTTTCTTCATTGCAAAACCTTCCCTTTATAAGATTATTGGTTAGTGATATTTATACAACTTCCACCATATGGTCGTTCAGCAGCCGTTCGTTGAGTTCCCACAGGGCGGTTTGATTGTTTTCCCAGTGAAGTAATTCCATCGCTTCTTCGAATGTCATCCACTTGAAAGCGACATGTTCGGCGGATATGTTAATCTCCTGGTCGCCCACGTCCACCGCAAACGCCACTTGCGGTATAACATACAGCTCTTTCGACCACTTCACCGCCTCGGCAAAATGATAGACCGGTACCGAGGCCACCGTTTTCAGTATGTAAATGGGCGAACCGACATTTATCCCGGCTTCCTCGAAAGCCTCACGCCGCGCCGCCTCCAGAGGTGTTTCCTCGTCTTCACCGCCCCCGGCTATGCCCTGCCAGAAATCCATATCCCGGCGCCGAAAAAGAGCATACTCGATTGTCCCGTCTTCGGTTTCACGAAACGGCAAGACCAGAACCTGATACGGCGCGCGCGACATATTGACTCCTCCCTGCAATCGACCGTTTACGGTAATGCTACTGCGAAAAATCAATACTGTTTTTGCCCTGAAGGCAATCAAAAATCGGTTATAGAACGGCATTGACGATATGACCGCCTTATGATATATTTGGCCCGCGAAAATATTTAAGGAGCCGCAACTATGGATTCAACACTTCAGACTTTGCTTATTACCGCCGCCGGCCTCGGATTTATTCATACCGTGCTGGGGCCGGATCATTATATTCCCTTTGTCGCCCTGTCCAAATCCCGCAACTGGTCCAATGCCAAAACCGTTTTTATCACTTTCCTGTGCGGCCTGGGACATGTTTTAAGTTCGGTCGTGATCGGCATCATCGGCATCCTGTTCGGAGTCGCCATTTCCAAAATCGAGGGGCTGGAATCTTTCCGCGGCGACCTGGCCGCCTGGGCGTTGACCGCTTTCGGCTTGGTCTATCTTATCTGGGGTATTCGACGCGCCTATAAAAATAAAGGCCACTCCCACCTGTTCGGGCACGGCCATGAGCTCGAACATATCCATGATAACGGTCATGCTCACGAATCAATTGACGGACATCGTGCGCATAACGATAACGATTTTTATCATGCCCATACTTACGATCACGATTCCCCAAAAAGCGTCACCCCCTGGGTCATTTTTTTAATATTCGTCTTCGGGCCGTGCGAACCGCTAATTCCGCTTTTAATGTACCCCGCGGCGCAAAGCAGTCTCTATGGTATGGTGCTGGTGGCCTCGGTTTTCAGCCTCGTCACGATCGGGACCATGATCACCGCCGTCATGATTCTCTTGAGCGGCCTGAAACTATTCGATTTTTCGGGATTGACACGCTATTCCCACGCCCTCGCCGGTCTGACAATTTTGCTTTGCGGCGTCGCCATCCATCTGGGGTTGTAGATATTTTCCTATAAAATTGGTTCGACAGTAGACGTCGGTCACGCCGACTTGCCGAAGGCATTGCCTGCACTGAACTTGTGAAGCAAACAAAGTTAAGTGGGGCGTGACATCTTCTATTCTTAAAAGCCCGACAATTTTGCTATAACATCAATGTTTATTCTGCCCGTCTCTCTTATATATGACGAACATGATTCCTTTCAAAACAAGTCAATCCGGAGGATGGAGAAATAAACAAAAAAATAAAAAAATGCCAAACAAAGCCATTTTGCCACAACCGGATGTCATGTAATTCATTATGGTATTAATGGATATGCTTGGACACAATTATAAAGGGCGGAAACCAGTGAAGATTCCGCCCCGTTGAGCAAAAGTCGAGATACTTTTACGATTCTTTTATCGCCGAGATAATGTCCAGAATCGCTTTTTTGCCGTCGGCAAAAAGCATCAACGAGTTATCCAGCGCAAACAGCGGATTGGGAATGCCCGCAAAGCCGGGCGACAGCGACCGTTTGATCACCACCACCGTCCGCGCCTTATCGACGTCGATAATCGGCATCCCGGCGATAGGCGATTTCGGGTCGGTGCGGGCCACCGGGTTGACCACGTCGTTGGCCCCCAGTACAATCGCCACGTCCACCGTATCCATTTCCGAATTGATCTGGTCCATTTCCAGAAGCTTGTCATAGGCGATATTAGCCTCGGCCAATAGCACGTTCATATGGCCGGGCATACGCCCCGCCACCGGGTGCACGCCGAAAATGACTTCGATACCTCTGGAATTGAGCATATTGGTCAAATCCCTTACCGCGTGCTGGGCCTGCGCCACCGCCATGCCGTAACCGGGAATGATCGCCACTTTCTGCGCGCCGTCCATGAGCATGGCGACTTCTTCCGGCGATGTCGCCTTGACCCGCCCGGCATAAACGTCGTCGGCCGACGGGCCGCCTTCGGTCGGGCCCATGACACCGAACAGGACATTGGTCAGGGAACGATTCATGGCTTTGCACATGATGTTGGTCAGAATTATTCCCGATGCCCCCACCAGGGAACCGGAAATGATAAGGACGTTATTATTAAGCACGAATCCGGTTGCCGCCGCGGCCAAACCGGAATAGGAATTCAAAAGGGCAATGACGACCGGCATATCGGCGCCGCCGATAGGTATCGTCAGCAAAATACCGAGAATCGATGCCACCGCCACCAGCAGCCAGTAGTTGGTGATGATGGTCGGGTCGATGACGATCCATACGCCGAGTGCGACAACAATAATGGCCACGAGGGCATTGATAGTTTTCTGACCGGGAAATATAATCGCGTTTTCACTGATGATGCCCTGAAGCTTCCCGAAGGCCACCATACTTCCCCAGAAGGTAACCGCCCCGATCAGGCCCGACGCGACCGTCGCGACCGTCATTTGCGTGGCGGGAGTGCTGGTTACCAGAAGAGTTTCAATGAGAGCGGCCCCGGCTACCATGACCGAGGCGCCTCCGCCGAAACCGTTGAAAATGGCGACCATCTGCGGCATGGCCGTCATCTGGATTTTGACGGCCATAACGGCGCCAATTAACGCGCCCAGAATGGCCCCGACTATGATCATTTCAAAACTGATGATATTTCTATCGAGAAGTGTCACGACCACCGCCAACAACATGCCCAGCGCCCCCATGAGATTTCCACGCACTGCGGTCCGGGGGTGGGCCAGCCCCTTAAGACCTAATATGAACAGCACGGCCGCGACCAAATAGGCAATATTTACGATTGATAACAGCATTTTGTATCCCTCGCCTTACTTTTTCCGAAACATTTTCAACATGCGATGAGTAACCATGAAACCCCCGACGACGTTAATGGTCGCCAGCACCATCGCGGCCAATCCCAGCCACATGGTCAATTCCGTGTGCTTGGTTCCGGCGCTCAAGATCGCCCCGACTAAAGTAATGCCCGAAATGGCGTTGGAGCCTGACATCAGGGGCGTATGCAATGTTGGCGGAACTTTGGTAATAACTTCGAATCCGACGAATATGGCCAGAACAAATATCGTCAATATCGTGACAAATCCGTCCATCGTTGACTCCTTTTAACCTATTTGGATGACGCCGACAATTCCTGCACCCTCGGATGGACAACCGTCCCGCCCCGGGTCAACAGGGTTTCGCGCGTAATTTCATCGTTCATATCAATTTTCAATTGACCGTCTTTAATCAGATGTAATAAAAAAGTTGAGATGTTCTTGGCATACATCTGACTGGCATGATAAGCCACCTCGGATGCCAGATTGAGCGGGCCGATGATTGTGACACCGCCGTCGATAACGGTTTGTCCCGGCCTCGTTAATTCGCAGTTGCCGCCGCGTTCGGCGGCCAAATCCACGACTACCGATCCCAGCGGCATTTTTTTAACCATCCCGCCGGTGACAAGAATCGGGGCCTTTTTACCCGGCACGGCGGCGGTCGTGATGACCACGTCGCTTTCGGCCACCACTTTGGCCATTAGTTCGCGTTGCTTGCGATAAAATTCTTCATCCATGGCCCGGGCATAACCGCCTTTGTCTTCGGCGTCCGACGTCTCCAGTTCCATCTGCACAAATTTTCCGCCCAGTGACTCAACCTGCTCCTTGACCGCCGGACGGATATCATAGGCCTTGACAACGGCCCCGAGCCGTTTGGCGGTGGCAATCGCCTGAAGCCCGGCCACCCCGGCACCGATAATAAAAACCCGGGCCGGTGCAATCGTCCCGGCGGCGGTCATCATCATGGGAAACATGCGTGGCAAATGCGCGGCGGCGGTGAGAACCGCTTTGTAACCGGCAATGTTCGCCATCGAAGACAGCGCGTCCATAGACTGCGCGCGGGTGATGCGGGGCATAAGTTCCATCGAAAAGGCCGTTACACCCCTCTGGCCGATTTCATTAATCAGGTTCGGTTCCGACAGCGGCTCAAAAAATCCGATAACGGTTTGATTGTCTTTCATCAGCGGCAAGTCATCTTTACCCCTGACGGGATTGGCGCCATAACCCCGAACCTGCAGAACGATATCGGCGCGACCAAAGAGCTCGGCACGACTGCCGGATATTTGTGCGCCTTTATCGGTATAGGTACGGTCGTCGAATCCGGCGGCAATCCCGGCACCCGCCTCAATTAAGACTTCCAGCCCCGCCTTCCTTAATAAAGGGACGGTGTCGGGAACAAGCGCAACCCGTCGTTCGCCTTCGAGCGTTTCTTTGGGAACGCCGACAATTGATTTCTTTTTGATTTCTTCAGTCATGCTAAAATCTATTCTCCCTTTATGTTTTCGAATTATTGACATATACAACCAGAATTGTCCCTATTTGTTCTGGAAAATATTATTTTTTTTAAGATTAACGGGCATAAGGCTTTGTTGGCTATTGCCGATAATTTTATCATGGCCTGAATGCCTTTTTAAAAAGGGGCCGTAATTTGGGGCTGATGCAACAATTATAACCGAAAGGCCTGCCGCGATGGTGAACGATCCTATCGAACGGCCATTAAATATTGATTCTCTCCATTTACATGAAGATTTGTGGCCCAATCTTCATTTGAGCATAAGTGAAGACAGGCTAAAAGTCTTGCTCGAATGTACTATGGCAGATATCGAACGGGATGGCTTCGGTGAGGAAATCGTCAAACGCCTTAAAGCGATGGGGGTGGCCAAAATCCTCGACCCGCTGGCGGTCCTTCAAATTGTGGCGGAAAAATTCCCACGCGGAGCGCAATCTGGTCAGCTTGTATTGCTTGAGGGCACCCCTCCAGAGCCGCCCGTCGACGCCAGCATTGAATGGCAGGGTAATTTTTTTGCTCCCGGTTATGTAATTGACCCGACCACGAAAAGAATCGACTTTCGTCAGAAAGCCAGCCAGCCGACAGTAGTCAAGGATCAAATTCTGGTCATCGTCCATCCGGCCATCGAGGGCACGCCCGGGCTGGATGTCAAGGGCCATAAAATTACCGTCCCGTCGGCCCGCCGCTGCCCGTTGCGGCCCGGAACCAATGTCTATTGGAGCGAACCTGACAGCGCTTTTCGTTCCAGGACCGAAGGACGGGTCAAGCAGGTCGGACAGACTCTGGACGTTGATGAGGTTCTTCACATCAAGGACGGCGTCGGTATCGTTTCGGGCAATGTCGAGCATCGGGGACAGGTCATTGTCGGCGGCGATGTCGAGTCGGAATTTAAGGTCACCGCTACGGGTAACATCGAAGTCAGAGGTGTTATACGAGCCGCCGATATCACCTGCGGGGGAAACCTGGTGGCTGTGGAAGGTATCAACTCCAGCCTTGAGAAAAAAATTCGCGTCACCGGCGATATTATAACCAAATACATTATTAACGCATCGGTCGTATGTGACGGCAATATCACGGCCAATGGGGAAATTTATCAGTGCCGCGTAAAAACCCGCGGTGAAGTCGTCTGCAAATCGGGACGAATTATTGGCGGCGAAATTATCGCCACCAAAGCTATCGAAGCGGGGGAAGCCGGTTCGCGGGCCGATACCAAAACCGTGCTGATCGCCGGTCTCGATTACGCCCAGTATGAAAAACTCGACGAATGCAAACGGAAGATTCAGAATATCCGGGAAGCCGCCCGCATTCTCAAAGACGCCAAACGCCGCCTTGACCAGATTAAAATGATTCTCTCTCCGGAGAAAAAAATCCTTCTGGCGGAAATAACTGACACGATGAATGAGTATTTGGAATTGGAAAAAGCCGAAACGGAAGAGGCCCAGAAATTGAATCGCCAGATTGTCCTCAATCGGAGCGCCTGCATTAAAATCGCTGGAATTGTTTACCCCGGTGTTGTATTTAAATTGTATGATTCCTCATTCGTCGTCCAGCATCCGCTCCAGGGCCCGCTCAAAGCGCAAATCGACCCGGTGACTCATAAAATTGCCCTGGTCTCCGACGATTAAACGATACTTTCACCGTCCGACAATTAACTCCCATACTATATTTTAACATTGATTTACCTTTAAACCTGAATGGCCGCTCTTTGTGGGGTCGGAACCGATTTCAAAAAGCGTGGTTTAGATATTTATATCGATACTTTAGCGGAGGTTATATGAGCGAATATCGCACGGAAATAGACACACTGGGTGAAGTCAAAGTCCCGGCAAAAGCATATTATGGCGCGCAGACGATGCGGGCGGCGGAAAATTTTAAAATCAGCGGCATAAAATTCCAGCCGGCTTTTATTCGGGCGCAGGCTATAATCAAGCGTTCGGCGGCGCTGGCTAACCATAAAGCGGGAATTCTCGATAAAAAACTGGCCGACGTCATTGTCCGGGCCGCCGATGAAATCCTCTCCGGCAAACTGTCCGACCAGTTCGTACTCGATGTCTTTCAAGCCGGGGCGGGGACATCGCAGAATATGAATATGAATGAAGTCCTCGCCAACCGGGCCAATGAAATCCTGGGCGGAGTCTTCGGTGAGTACAAATATGTTCATCCCAACGACCATGTCAATATGGGGCAGTCCACCAACGACACCATTCACGCGGCGATTCATATCGCGGCGGTGGAAGAGACGTACAAAAAGCTTCTGCCGGCCCTCGACAATATGGAGCGGGCGCTGAATCAGAAGGCACAGGAGTTTGATCATATCGTCAAATGCGGGCGGACGCATTTGCAGGACGCCGTCCCGATTCGTCTCGGCCAGGAGTTTTCGGCCTATGCGTCTATGATGCGCAATGACAGGAAAAGAATCGAGCAGGCGCTGGAATCAGTTAAAGAGCTGGCGCTGGGCGGCACGGCGCTCGGGACCGGCCTCAATACGCCGCCGAAATACCGTGAGTACATCATAAAAAACGTCAATGACCTGGCCGGTCTGGATTTCCGCACGCCGGATAATATGTTCGAGGCGATGACCTCGTTCGATGCCGTGGTAGAATTTTCCGGGGCGCTGCGGGTGCTGGCGACCGGGCTCAAGAAAATGGCCGATGACATCCGCCTGCTCGGGTCGGGGCCGCTGACCGGACTGCGCGAATTGAAACTCCCGGCGGTGCAACCGGGTTCGTCGATTATGCCCGGCAAAGTCAACCCGGTCATGGCCGAAATGCTCGATATGGTCTGCTATCAGGTCTTCGGGTGCGATACGACCATACTCCACGCGGCGCATGGCGGACAACTCGATTTGAACGTTATGATGCCGGTGATCGGATACAACGTGCTTCTGGAAATCGATATTCTTACCGGCGGCATGAATGCTTTCCGCGAGCGGTGTCTCGAGGGTTTGCAGGCCGATGAAAAAGTGTGCACCGAGTATGCCGAGCGTTCGACGGCACTGGCGACGGCGCTCAATCCCATTATCGGGTATCACCACGCCGCCAAACTGGCCCAGCAGGCGTACAAAGAAGGCAAGACGGTGCGTGAGCTGGCGCATGAGCAGAAAGTGGCTGATGACAAAGCGCTCGACAAAGCGCTCGATTTGCACGGCATGACGGTCAATCCGGATGAAATATAGTCGGGCACGTTGTGATCGGTCGTAGATCCTGAACTTTGAAGGGCGGATTCTCAAACCCGCCCTAACGCTTTCTTAAGCCCAATGCTGCAATTTTCCCGCGTACGGAAGGAAATGATCGCTTCAACTCAGATGCGAGTTGAGAAGCCGATCTTATTTTATAGCCACTCCTTAATTTCCTTATCTCATGCGGTTTCCAGTTTTTTGGGGTCGATCTATTTTTATTAGAATTTCTTTTCCGACGCGAGGTCGGAGTATTCTTTTGGTTCATATACTCCATGAACTTGGGCCAGGTTACCCGTCTTTTGCGCCATTTAAGGTATCGTTGATTTATCACTAAACGGCCTTGATGTGATCCATCGTTTTCTGAAATATGTAGCATGATACCTTTCTTTTTAATCGGAATAAAAATGCCAGAAATATCCATTTTAATTTTCATATAGATTCCTCCAAGAAACCAGATTTCTTTTACAAGGGAGGCCAGATCACAGGCACCCTTTCAACATCTGAAAAATAAATTAAATTTTTCAAATGGTCAAGCAGGCAATCATTAGGCCGCCCGTTGCTTCGCTTGGGTCTGCTTAATGATTTATCCAAAATTAAAGATTGTTCCCGGCATTGACCTTGGGCGGCAATTGTGTATATTGGCAACCGACCGGAAAATGGCCGGATAAAAATATATAAAGAAATACTATAAACCACGGAGAGGGAGATGATCAAGAAAGTCGGTACGGTCGGATTCGGACAGATGGGCGGTGGAATAGCCCAGGTGGCGGCCATGTCGGGCTATACGGTTATAAGCCGCGAAATATCGGAAGAGTTGATCGACAAAGGCCTGCGTTTTATCACCAGGCTTCTGGACAAAGGCATCGAAAAGGGCAAAATGGATCAGGCCACCAAGGACAAGACGCTGGGCAATCTCAAAGGCACGACCAGTCTCAAAGACCTGGCCGATTGCGATATAATTATCGAGGCGGTCACCGAGGATATGACAGCCAAGCGCGAGGTTTTCTCGGAGCTGGATAAAATCTGTAAACCGGAGACGATTTTCGCCTCGAACACTTCATCGCTACCCATTGGCGACCTGGCCAGTTGCACCAAGCGGCGGGATAAATTCTTGGGGCTGCACTTTTTCAACCCGGTGCCGGTGATGAAACTGGTCGAAGTCGTTCGTACGCTGGATACCTCGGAGGAAACGTATAAGACCGCTTTCGAGTTCGCCAAGTCTTTGGGCAAGACGCCGGTGACGGCCAAGGATACGCCCGGTTTTATCGCCAACGTTCTTCTGATACCGTACCTGCTCGATGCCATCCGTCAGTACCAGAACGGCCTGGCCACGCGCGAGGATATCGATAATGCCATGATGCTGGGCTGCGGGCATCCGATGGGACCGTTGACGCTGACCGATTTTATCGGGCTGGACACGACCTTGTACATCGCGGATATCATGTTCGAAGAATTTAAAGATGACCACTATAGCGCGCCGCCGCTTTTAAGGCGCATGGTCAACGCCGGGTATCTCGGCAAGAAAAGCGGGCGCGGCTTTTACGAATACAATAAATAGGCGGCCGGATTCATTCAAAACGGATTCGGCTTATTTTGGGAGATTAATAATGGAATTCAAAAACATCCAGGTCAAGCGCGAAGACGGCATTGCCATCGTGACCATCAATCGTGAACAAGTCCTTAATGCATTGAATCACGAAGTCATCGAAGAACTGCAGACTTTTTTCCGGGATCACTGGCTCGATGAAGATCTCCGCGTGGTGATTATCACCGGCGCCGGCAAAGCCTTCGTGGCCGGGGCCGACATCAAGGAACTGGCGGCGTGCGACGTGGTCGATGCGACCAAAACATCCATGATGGGGCATCACCTCATGCGCTCGGTTGAAAATTTTCCGCGTCCGGTAATCGCGGCGATCAACGGTTTTGCGCTCGGCGGCGGTTGCGAACTGGCCCTGGCCTGCGACATTCGCCTCGCCTCCGAAAAGGCTAGGCTCGGCCAGCCGGAAATCAATCTGGGCATTATCCCCGGCTACGGTGGAACTCAACGCCTGACCCGTCTGGTGGGCCGCGGCAAGGCCAAGCAGATGACGCTCACGGGTGACATGATCACGGCCCAGGAGGCGCATCAGATCGGGCTGGTTGAAGAGGTTTATCCTGCCGAAGAACTGCTGCCAAAAGCTATCGAAATGGCTAAAAAGATCGCCTCAAAGGCCCCCATTTCCGCCAAGGCGGTCAAAGAATGTGTCAACCGCGGGTTGGATATGAACCTGTCGGCCGGATGCGATTTCGAAAAGAACATGTTTGGTCTGATGTTCGGCACCGCCGACGCCCATGAAGGACTGAATGCCTTCACCGAAAAGCGCGCCCCGGTGTTCAAGAATAAGTAAACTCGACGCAAACATTGATGCCGTCAGGAATGGGCTCCTGGCGGCATATAATTCGGGGGAGATATGATATATCTTTTCATCGCGCTTTTTTTAATCTTCGGCAAGCACAAAGACCAGCCGCACGGGCAGTTCCATGATGAGGTCAAGGTTTATGAAGAAGCCGCCTTTGAAAGAACATACGAGATTGATATTACCGGCGACACCCTGACTTTGCCCTTCCTCCGGATCGAATTTGGCCTTGGCAAGCTGTATATCTTGGGTTATATCAACGACCGTCCGACTTCGGCCTATTTTCAAGGCAAGGGGGAAATAAAGTTCTATCCTGAAGATGATATCGAGGCCCAGCAAATAAAGCGCTTTTACCGCACCGATACGGTTGCCGAAACGTTCGATGAAATCTATTTCGCGTTTCCCGAAGTATCGGATTTTCTGCAAAGATATTATGCGGCGGGCCGCGAGGTGTCCGTCTTCGGGAGAGTGAAAACCATGTACGGCGGGTTAAAAAAAATCCCGGAATCGGAGTTTAAATACAATCTGCCGGTCAATATCTACCGGGCCGCCATCGAAAGGCGGCGTGACCTGATCTGGATTAATACTCGACGGGAACGATACAGCCATACCATTTACTATTATGATCCGTATTCTCATGAGCAAGTTCAGCTGTACAAATACTCTTCCAACTTCAAAACCCCCCAGCTGGTGTCATCAGTGACTGATCCGAATACCGAACGGGCTCCCCTGCAGGCGCGCTTGATCGATCTGTTTGATTATGATATGGAAATAGCTCTGGAGTCCGTGAAAAAATCGGATATAGCCTGCAGAATAACTTTTATAGTGATAGCCGATAGTCTAAAGGTTCTCCCGCTCAATCTCCCGGCCAAATTCGAGGTCGATTCGGTGTCCGGCGACGTGGCCGATTCGGTCGCCTTTATCAAAGACAATAATCAACCGGGAATTTATGTGGAATTGAAAGATTTCTTCCATAAGGGCGACACGGCAAGCCTCACGATTTATTATAAAGCGAATTTGTTCCGGCAGTATATTCAATACGGCATCGTGCAGGATTATCTCACCCGCTGGTATCCTTATAACGGCTTCAGGCAATTGTCCAACTATCGTTTGAAATACACAATTGACCCGGGGACGACTTTTTTATCGGTCGGGCAGATGGTTAAGGACACTATCATTGAAGGCAAACGTCAGCTGGAATATAAATCGGAAAAGCCGCTGGCCTACGCCGGATTTAATTACGGAGTGTTTGATTCCTCGCGGGTGGAAAACGCCCCGATTCCCATTACCGTATATTCGCTGCAAAAAGATAATTCGATTCTGTTCGACAAGGGCGGGATAAGAAACGTCGTAGCGGATGTCGGCGGGGCATACCGATATTTCCATGACATATTAGGGCCGGGGCCGGCCGACCGACTCGACGTTGACGCCATGGATATGGATTTCGGTCAAAGCAGCGCCGGATTAGTGCACTTGTCAGAAAATACCTTCGATAAAAACACGCCGGGTATTCATGACAAGTACCGGGCGCATGAGATATCGCATCAGTGGTTCGGGCACGTGGTGCATCCGTTGACCTATCATGACCTCTGGTTGTCCGAGGGCATTTCCGAATATCTGGGGGCGCTGTATGTCAAAAATGTTAAAAAGGATACCAAAGCCTTCGATGATATTCTAAAAGAATGGAAAAAACAGGTTACCAAAAAGGGAATGATTCGCGGTCAACGATCTATCGGTTACGAGGCCGGGTCGATCTGGCTGGGTTATCGGCTGCTGGCGGACCCGTCGCCGGGTGACTACGAAACGCTGGTTTATTTTAAAGCCGCCTTCGCGATGTACAGATTGCATCAGGCTTTAACCGATACCGACGGCGACGACTCGAAATTTTACGGGTTGCTCTCCGGATTTTTGCGGGAATACCGGGGCGAACTCGTATCAACTGAAGATTTTATTGAATACACCCGGCCATATCTGGGTGACAGGACAGACAACTTCTTCCAACATTGGATTTATGATTGGAAAGTATCAGAAGACGATTTTGAATTTAAACTTGAGCAATAAATGGATTCACTGATCGCCATATTTTTCACGTCGTTTATTGTCGGTTTTTCCGGTGCCATGATGCCCGGCCCGCTTCTGGCCGTGACCGTAGCCGAAACGCCGCGCAAAGGATCGCAGACCGGGTCGATATTGACCGGCGGCCATGCAATCGCCGAAGTGGCGGTCGTGATTTTATTATCTCTGGGGCTGGCGGCAGTCATGGAAAACCGGGCGGTCAAGGGCGGGATCGGTATAATCGGCGGGGCCATGTTGATATTTATGGGCTTCGGCATGATTTACAGTCTGATCCGCCGCAAGATTCGACAGGAGACAGAATCAGCCGGAAGCAAAAAGAGTGGGCGGTTAGTTCTCGACGGCATTATCACGTCACTTTCGAATCCATATTGGTTTGTCTGGTGGGCAACCACGGGCGCAGCCTTTTTGATAAAATCGCTGGAATTCGGATTTCTGGGGCCGGTCGTTTTTTATTTCGGGCATATCTTGTCCGACCTGGTCTGGTATACCGTAGTCAGCGTCCTGATCTGGAACGGCCGCAAATTTATTGCAGGTGTCGGATATAAAATCCTTATCGGCGCTTGCGGCCTGTTTTTACTATACTTGGGGGGATTATTTATTCACGACGGGATTGTCGGCACCATTTAGTCCGGTAATTTATCGTAATATCTTTGACGACAATGCCTTGTGATTTTGCCGCATTTTAATGTTGAACGCGGTCGGCAATTTCTGTTAAATGGCTATGCTTCATTTACCGACGGAAAACGTTATTTGAGAGATTATGGGACACGCCAGTTTCGTTCATCTTCATACCCACAGCCAGTACTCGTTGCTGGATGGCGCCTGCAAGCTCGATGAGGTCATCAAGCGGGCCAAAGAATTCAATATGCCCGCTCTGGCCATCACCGATCATGGCAATATGTTCGCGGCCGCCGAGTTTTATAAAAAGGCCACGTCATCGGGGATAAAACCTATTATCGGTACCGAGGCCTATGTTGCGGCCGGCTCCCGTTTCGATAAACGTCCTTCGAATACCAGTCCCGACGGCGGCTTTCATCTGGTCTTGCTGGCGAGCAATCAGGAAGGATATAAAAACCTGGTTAAATTGTCGTCCTATGGCTTCTTGGAGGGTTTTTATCATCGGCCGCGTATCGACAAAGATATTCTGCGACAGCATTCCAAAGGGTTAATTGCTCTGTCGGCCTGCCTCAAGGGCGAAGTCAACTGGCATTTGTTGCACGGAAACCCGGACAAGGCCCTTATGGCCGCCCGCGAATTGAACGAGATTTTCGGCGAGGGAAATTTCTTCCTGGAAATGCAAAACCATGGCCTCGATAAAGAACAGCTTCTGATACCGATGCTCAATACCATCCACCGGGAAACCGGAATCCCCCTGGTCGCCACCAATGACTGTCATTATATCAATCGCCAGGATTATGAAGCTCATGATGCGCTTTTATGCATCCAAACCGGGAAAATGGTTTCTGACACCGACCGCATGCGCTACAACACCGACCAGATATATTTTAAGTCGTCCGAGGAAATGTATAAAATATTCGAGGCATACCCCGAAGCGCTCGAAAACACGGTTAAAATCGCCGAACGATGCAATTTGGAAATCCCGATGGGCAGACTCTATTTGCCGGATTTCCCGATTCCGGAAAATTTTGTCGACGCCGATGATTATTTGCGGCAACTCTGTGAGACCGGCCTGCAGGAACGGTATGGCAAAATCACCGCCGAAATGCGCAAACGGCTCGATTATGAGCTCGATGTCATCAAACAAATGCGCTATGCCGGATATTTTCTGATTGTCAAGGATTTTATCGACTATGCCCGCTCCATTGGAGTGCCGGTCGGGCCGGGTCGTGGTTCGGCGGCCGGGTCGCTGGTGTCATACTGCGTAAAAATTACCAACATCGACCCGTTGAAATATTCATTATTGTTCGAGCGATTCTTGAATCCCGAACGTATTTCGATGCCCGATATCGACATCGACTTCGCCGACCGGGGCCGCGACAAAATTATCGACTATGTCGTGAAAAAATATGGCCATGAAAATGTCTGCCAGATTATCACCTTCGGCACCATGGCCGCGCGGGCGGTGGTTCGCGACGTGGGCCGCGTACTGGGTATGGCCTACGCCGAAGTCGACCGCATTGCCAAGATGATTCCGTTCGCCGTCAACATGACCCTGGATCAGGCTCTTGTCGTCAACAAGGAATTGAAGGACCTCTATGACGGCGACATCCGCGTCAAAAAACTCATTGACCTGTCGCAGACGCTCGAAGGCCTGGCCCGCCACGCCTCGACCCATGCCGCCGGCGTGGTGATTGCGCCTTCGGCTTTAACCGATTATGTCCCGTTGTTCAAAGGGACCAAAGACGAAATTACGACCCAGTTTGACATGAAACGAATCGAGGATATCGGCCTTCTCAAAATGGACTTTTTGGGACTGCGGACCTTGACCGTGATTAAAGATTGTCTGGAAATGGTGGAGCAAAATCACGGCAAAAAAATCGATATCGATAATGTCAACTTAAGTGACCCTAAAATATATAAGCTGTTCGCGCGGGGCGACACCGTCGGCATATTCCAGTTTGAATCGGCCGGTATGCGCGACTATCTGCGCCGCATGAAATCCGACAAATTCACCGACCTGATAGTCATGAATGCTCTGTATCGCCCGGGGCCCCTCGATTCCGGCATGATCGACACCTATATCGAGCGCAAGCACGGCCGGGAAAAATTGTCATACGATCATCCCAAACTGGAAAAAATCCTCAAGGATACTTACGGCGTCATCGTCTTTCAGGAGCAGGTACTGCAGATTGCCAATGCCTTGGCCGGGTACACTATGGGCAAGGCCGATATTTTACGAAAGGCGATGGGGAAAAAGCAGGCCAAGCTCATGGCCGAACAGAAGCGGGAATTTTTAAAGGGGTGTGAAGAGCAGAAAATCGATTCCAAAATCGCCAATAACGTTTTCGACCAGATTGAAACTTTTGCCCGATACGGTTTTAACAAGGCCCATTCGACCTGCTATGCCTTCATCGCCGTCCAGTGCGCCTATCTGAAAACGTACTATCCGCATGAATTCTTGGCGGCCAACATGACCTCGGAAATGGATTCCTCGGACCGCATTTATATCCTCATGGAAGAATGCCGAAAACTGGGGATAACGGTGCTTCCACCCGATGTCAACGAGTCACTCAAGGGTTTCAGTGTCCGGGACGGCAAAATCCGGTTTGGGCTTTTAGGCGTTAAAAACGTCGGCGAAAGCGCGGTCGAGGCGATTATTGAAGCCCGAAACGAGAGTGGCAAGTTCAAAAGTCTTGCCGATTTTGTCTCCCGGGTCAATCTCAAACACCTCAACCGCCGGACCCTCGAGTCGATGATTGCCGCCGGGGCGTTCGATTCCATACCGGGTAACCGCGCCCAGAAGACGGCGGTGGTCGAGGCCATGTTGGAATTCGGCGGGAAAGTGGCCCAGTCACAAAACAGCAACGATCTGTTTGCCGGGGCAACCGGTCAGATCGAACGGGTCGAACCGCCGTTGCCCGAAATCGCCGACTGGTCGATATCACGCAAGCTGGCCATGGAAAAAGACATGCTGGGGTTCTATGTGTCCGGTCATCCGCTCGACCGTTATCGGGAGGAGCTAATTGCTTTCGGCACCGCCGATACGGAAAAACTGCTGACGGTCAAAGATGGCCGCGAAGTGCGCATCGGCGGAATAATCTCGGCCATCAGCCTAAAAACCGATAAACGGGGCAACCAGATGGCTTTTATCACACTTGAGGATTTCAAGGGCAAAGCGGAACTGATCGTCTTTTCCGATTCCTATGAAAAAGGGAAGGCATATATCGTTGAAGATAATATCGTTATGCTATCCGGCCGGGTTTCGACCCGGGAGGAAGAAGCGCCCAAAATCATCGTTTCCGACCTCTTTTCTCTTGATTCCCTGGCCGACCGATTCAAGTGCCGGCTGGTTATCAAGATAGACGAGGAGATTCCCGAAAAGAAATTAGCGGCGGTACAGAAAGTATTATTGGGACATGCGGGCCAGACACCGGTGGTGATTGCCGCCCGGCGCAACGGCGATGAATATTTTATCCGTTCCCGCGGTCTTGCCGTGGAACCGAAACACGAATTGCTGATTAAACTTAAAGAACTGCTGGGCGATAGCGGGGCCTATCTGGAACCGCCCAAATAGGTAAAAAAAGGCAACCTTTTTTGTCAGAATATGTTATAATATTTAATTATGCAGACAACATGAAACCGAAGGTTTGTTTATGACAAGAGCTTTTATACTGCTTGGCTTTATGGCGATGTTTGCCGTGTCATCTGTTCTGGCCGAAGACCTCAAAGACAAATCAAAAAAAGCCGAGGCCCCGCCACCCATCGATACCACGCAGGTGACCTGGGTCAAATACGATGAGGGTCTTAAATTGGCCAAAGAGACAGGCAAACATATCATGATCAATTTTACCACGGCCTGGTGCGGATACTGCAAAAAGATGAAGAATGAGACATTTTCGGACATAAATGTCATCAAGTTTCTCAACGAGAATTTTATCTGCGCCACGGTTGATGGTGATTCGAAGCATGAACTCGATATCGACGGGTATAAAATCACTGAAAGCAACCTGGCCAAGGCCGAATATCGGGTATCCGGGTATCCGACTTTCTGGTTTTTGAAGTCCAACGGCGAACGCATCGGCCCCGCTCCGGGTTACAAACCGACCGACCAGTTCATGGAAATTTTGTACTACGTCAAAAACGACCTTTATGCCAGCATGACTTTCGATGACTATATCAAAAATGGCGGACGGAAAAATCACACCAAACAATAGCGAGGAATGACGTCATGAAGTTTGGATCGAACTTGATATTCGTTTTCTCGATAGCGGCCGTATTTGTCATGGGCTGTTCATCGTCGGATTCCGGCAAGGCTCAAAGCGCCGCGCAAGCCACGACGACGGGGACCTACAACCCTACCTTTGCGGTCAAAGACCTCGACGGCAATGTTCGCACGTACGAAGAATTCAAGGGAAAGGGCCCGGTTGTGCTCAATTTCTGGGGCACATGGTGTCCGCCCTGCCGGCAGGAAATACCGGATTTGAAAAAGATTTACACCGAGTATAAAGACCGGGGTTTGCAGTTGATCGGGCTGGCGGTACAGGATACACCCGAAAAAGTGCGCAAATTCGCCGAAGATAACTCTCTGGACTGGGTGTTGCTCATGGCCGATACCAAAGCCGCCGAATCATTCCGGATCGGCACCGGTGTTCCGGTGACGATCTTCATCGACCGCGACGGTAACGAAGTCAACCGCATGATCGGCAGGCGGGATTACGAAACGTTTAAGGAAATGATTGAGAAGATAATTTAGATTTTTGTGTTTTATAATGGATTTTAAAAGGCGGGCCCAATGCCCGCTTTTTTTGTGGGGTCGATCCCAGTGGTTCAGCAATAAAAGTGTCATGCCGTCCTTCATTCTTCACTTCACTTGGTTCAGCTCAGGCAGGGCTTTCGGCGAGTTGGCACGACCTATGGATTTTCAATACGTCGGTCTGGCCTACAATGTTGGCAGATCAGAATCGAGTTTATTTTGCTTGAGTTGATTCTTTACTCGCGTGCCGCCGGCGTAGATGATCGAAGAAGCGCACTATGATAAGACAAATAGCCCGGATAAAGCTATCCTTTTATCCGGATTGATGTCGTTTTGAAAAAAAACTAAAAACACAACCGCGATCAAAGTGGCTGTAATCCACCCGCTTTTCATTGGGCCTCGCTGGCCAGTGAGTCGAATTTAATACCGCTATATTTGCCTTAAATATTCAATCCTCCTCCGACTTTCGCTTGGAGAAATAGACGATTTCGGGCCTGGGTTCGTAGCCGCAATGCTCGAAAGCCGACATCGATGGCAAATTCTCTTCTTCGATCAGGGCGGCTATTACGGTGAGCCCCAATCCATGCAAAAAGGTTTCGCATTCTTCTATCAGTCGCCGCGCCAGTCTCTGACCGCGATAGTCGGGGTGCACCGCCAGACGGTTAATCCACCCCTTTCGGCCGTCGGACGTGCCGATGACCGAGCCGATAAGTTTGTTACCGTCGAACATGCCCAGAACGATGGTTTCTTTGCGGGCGAAATCACGGGCCATCGACTCCCGTGAATCGCGGCCGCTATATTTATGTCCCAGTCCGCAGATTCTCCACAGCGCAATAAGTTCGTCGTAATCGGCGATGTTAAGTTTTCTAATCTTTGGTTCCATATTTTTCTTTCAGTATAGCCTCCAGCCGGGTCAATGACGTTTCGGTGACAATCGGTTGGTCAGTCCAGTGTTGGCATCCGGTAAAATTAAGGAGTACTCCCCGGGCCGGAATCCCGAGTTCTTTGGCCGAACGCATCCCGGACGCCAGTGTCAATAAACAGGCAATCCCAATGACCGACATTGATTTTTTACCTTTTTTTATTTTCTCAAGCTGCTCGGGTAATGCCCTTTTGGAGAAATAACATTTGACGTCGTATTTGGCGGCTAAATGGCAAATTTTATTAACCTCACAATTGGGCACGCAGTTTTTGCATACTTTGCCATACTTGGTTTTAACGCGTTTGCATTTGTCCTGCATAAGGGCAAGACAGACAGGAAGGATTATAACGGTTTGTTCGGACTTGTTGAACGCCTCGCGGTTGACCCGGTCCATGATTTCATAGTACAATGCCTCCAAAAGGTACATTTCCCGGGTATTCAAACGGAAATCTTTGTCATCGCGGTCGCCGGCATCGGCCCGGGCTTTTTTTAGAAAGCCCTCGATATTGGCAAATTCATTTTCAAAGAGGGCAAAACCATCGGAAAGAAATTTATCCGTGAAATCAGAGAGCTTATTATAGAAATCCGGCCCCAGCCGGAAGGTGAATGTCGGTTTGGTTTTCATTGCCCAATTATACGAAATTATAGTGATTTCAACCAGAGCGGGCACAAAAAAACCGGCTGACATGTTGACGATGTCAGCCGGAAATGGTCACTCGGCAATTTGGTCGTCGGGCGCATTAGCCGCCGATTTTGCCTTTGGCGTCCTTGCCCCAACCCTTCATGGTTTTTTCTATTTTAATGCGGTTGGTCCCCTGTCGGGCGTCGACATTTTCGGCATTGAATTGCAGCGCCGCCATGTATTCGCTGTTGGCGTTTTCCAGATCACCCAGCTGCTCCCAGCTATAACCGCGGGCGGAGTGAATTTCGGATCGCACAAATCGGTTGTCGGGCGAAAACTTAAGGCTTGAATTGAAAGCTTCCAGCGAAATCTGATAATCGCGCCGCTTCTGCATGGCCAGTCCGAGATAATAGTACGCCTCCCAGTTTTTTTCGTTGAAGGCGATCGCTTTCTCGACGTGGTCAATGGTCTGTTTGTACTTACCCTTGACATACATGACCTTGGCCTGACTCAAATGATTATTCGAGGCTTCGACGTTGACCGGGCGATTATCCGCATTGGTGGCGGCCGGTTCTTCGTGCTTGATGACGACCGTGCCGGAGTTGCCCCCGGAACAGCCCGATAGTATCAATGAAACGACGCAAAGAAACATTAACAGCATCTTGTTCATATTTGACCTCCAAACGATACTTATCGATTGTATAAAGTACATTATCGGCAAATCGTTTTGCCGTCTTACCGGTTTGCGCAAACATTGAACAGCCGCCATTGACAAGGCGCCGCCCGATAAGTATATTCGAGCCCATGCTACTGGCGATTGATATCGGCAATACCGACACGGTGGTCGGCGTTTTCTATGGCGACAAGCTCAAGAATAGTTTCCGGGTCGCCTCGAAACTCAATTTCACCGTCGATGAAAGCGGCTTTTTCGTAACCGGCCTGCTGGAGCGGATGGGGATTCTGCCCGGCGACATCGACCGGGTCGTCATGGCTTCGGTTGTGCCGAGTCTTACTCCGATTTTCGAGCGCATGTGCCATAAATATCTGGAATGTGAGCCGCTGGTGGTGTCGTCCAAAGTAAAACTCCCGATAAAGCTCGGCTACGATGACCCGCGCGAGATGGGCGCGGACCGTATCGCCGATGCCGTCGCCGCCTTTGTCAAATTCGGGGGGCCGATTATAATTGTCGATTATGGCACCGCGACAACGTTCAATGTCGTGACGGCCGACGGACTTTACGTCGGCGGCGTCATCGCCCCCGGAGTCAAAACGGCCGGATCTGGTCTGGCCGAAAAAGCGGCCCGTCTGTTTGAAGTGCGAATCGAAAAACCGGATCGGATAATAGGAAAAACCACCGCCGAGTCAATAAAATCGGGGCTTTTTTACGGGACAATCGGACAGGTTGACTCCATCCTGGAGTTGATTATTAATGAAATAGGCCAAAAAACCAGAATAATTGCCACCGGTGGATTGTCCGCAGAATTCGCTCCATATTCGAAATATATCGAGGATTTTTACCCGGAATTGACGCTCGAAGGACTGAAAATTATAGCGGACAGACAATAGTTGCTTTTTGTAATTGGTTGTATTGTAATCTCTTAGAGATTTATCGCGAATAATCGAAAAATTTCTGAAACCTCTTGACAAGTTCGCGATTATATATATATTCACCACCTGTTAGCACTCGATATAAAAGAGTGCTAACATGAAAAGACTGAAATACGTGATTCATAAATCCAAAAAGGAGGATGGAAAATGCAGGTTAAGCCGTTAGCAGATCGTGTCCTGGTTAAGCCGATCGAGATGGCTGAAGTCAAAAAGGGCGGAATCATTATACCGGATACCGCCAAAGAAAAGCCCCAGGAGGGGCAGGTCGTGGAAGTCGGCCCGGGCCGCACCACCGAAGACGGCAAGAAAATCCCGATGGAAGTCAAGAAGGGCGATACCGTCCTTTACGGCAAATATTCGGGTTCGGAAGTTCACGTTGACGATGACGATTATCTTATCATGCGTGAGTCAGACATTCTGGCGATCGTGTCCAAGTAAGTTAAGAGAGGTGATTAGATATGCCAAAATTGATTGAATATGATGCCGAGGCTCGCCGCAAGCTTAAAGAAGGCGTCGATAAACTGGCGAATGCGGTAAAAGTCACGCTCGGTCCCAAGGGCCGCAATGTTATTCTGGATAAAAAATATGGCTCACCGACGGTCACTAAAGATGGTGTCACGGTTGCCAAGGAAATAGAGCTGGAAGACCATTTTGAAAATATGGGCGCCCAGATGGTTAAAGAGGTCGCCTCCAAAACGTCGGATGACGCCGGTGATGGCACGACAACAGCCACTGTTCTGGCGCAGGCTATTTATGCCGAAGGCATCAAAGCGGTCACGGCTGGTGTCAATCCCATGGCTTTGAAACGCGGTATTGAAACGGCTGTCAAATATGTCATCGAAGATATTCAGAAGCAGTCCAAACCGGTTTCGGGCAAAACTGAAATCAGCCAGGTCGGAACCATTTCCGCCAACAACGACAAATCCATCGGTGAGCACATCGCCGAAGCCATGGAAAAAGTCGGTAAAGACGGCGTCATAACGGTCGAGGAATCCAAAACCGCCGAAACGACTCTGGAAGTCGTCGAAGGCATGCAGTTTGATCGTGGCTACATTTCGCCCTACTTTGTCACCAATCCCGACAGCATGGAAGCCGTTTTGGAAGAGCCGGTCATTTTGATTCATGACAAGAAAGTCTCGGTCATGAAAGACCTGCTTCCGATTCTCGAGAAAGTCGCCCAGATGGGTCGGCCGATGCTCATTATCGCCGAAGACGTCGAGGGTGAAGCTTTGGCGACGCTGGTGGTCAACAAGCTTCGCGGCACAATTAAAGTCGGCGCCGTCAAGGCTCCCGGTTTTGGCGACCGCCGTAAGGCCATGCTGGAAGACATCGCCATTTTAACCGGTGGTAAAGTCATTTCCGAAGAAGTCGGTTTCAAGCTCGAAAATGCCGTTGTCTCCGATCTTGGCAGTGCCAAGAAAGTGGTCATCGATAAGGACAACACGACCATTGTCGAAGGTTCCGGTAAAACTGAAGAGATCAAGGCCCGCATCGCCCAGATTCGTAAACAAATCGAAGATACCACATCCGATTACGACCGCGAGAAACTGCAGGAACGTCTGGCCAAGCTGGCCGGCGGCGTGGCCGTACTCAATGTCGGTGCCGCAACCGAATCGGAAATGAAAGAAAAGAAAGCCCGTGTCGAGGACGCTCTGGCCGCGACCCGTGCCGCAGTCGAAGAAGGCATCGTGCCCGGCGGCGGCGTGGCCTTTATCAGGGCCATGAAAGCGCTCGATAATGTCAAAGGCATCGAAGAAGACGAAATGGTGGGTGTCAATATTGTCCGCCGCGCTCTCGAAGACCCCATTCGCCAGATTGCCAACAACGCCGGGGTTGAAGGCTCTATTGTCGTGGACAAGGTCAAACGGGAAAGCGGCGCTTTCGGTTACAACGCCGCGACCGATGTTTATGAAGACATGATCAAGGCCGGCGTTATCGACCCGACCAAGGTCACTCGTTCGGCTTTGGAAAACGCCGCCTCGATTGCCGGTCTGCTTTTAACCACGCAGGCGGTTATTACCGACAAGCCTGAAGACGAAAAAGCCCCGGCTATGTCTCCCGGTGGTATGGGCGGCGGCATGGGTGGAATGTACTAATAAGCAATCCCTCCCCATTTTACGTAATAAAGCCCCGACCGATGGTCGGGGCTTTTTTTGTGGCATTGTACCGCCCCAAACAAGTTTGGGGCGGCCACCCAAGCATTTATATTTAAAAGCGATATCCGCCTATTCTTCTTTCGCGACGCGGGCCACGTCTTTGAGCTGGTCGCCTTTGTCGAGGCTGATCAGTTTTACGCCCTGCGTGTTGCGGCTGATGACTTTTATCTGTTTCACCTGCTGGCGGATGGTAATACCCTTCTTGGTTATCAATATCAATTCTTCGTCTTCCACCACTTCTTTCACGTCAATGACATGCCCGTTGCGTTCACTGGTTTTGATATTGATTATCCCTTTTCCCCCGCGGTTGGTCACCCGGTAATCCGCCACGTCGGTGCGTTTGCCGTAACCGTTTTCCGTCACGGTCAGAAGCGTGCTTTCGCGCTTAACCACGACCATGCCGACCACGAAATCGTCTTTACCCAGCGTGATGCCCTTGACACCATAGGCATTGCGGCCCATGGGGCGGACTTTGTCTTCGGGGAATCGTATCGCCTGGCCTTTATGGGTGGCCAGGATGATATCATAAGTACCGTCGGTGATGGCCGCCTCGATGAGTTCATCGGTGTCGGGCAGGCTGGTGGCGATAATACCGTCGCGGCGCGGGTTGGAGAAATTATCGAGCGGAGTTTTCTTGATGACTCCCTTGCGGGTGGCCATGACGACAAAGTGTTTGTCGTCGAAATCGCGGGCCCGGCAGAAGGCGGTGATTTTCTCGCCCTCTTTCAGATTGACCATGTTGACAATCGGCTTGCCCTTGGCGAGCCGTCCACCGGTCGGTATGGAATGTACCTTAACCCAGTACACCTGCCCTTTATTGGAGAAAAAGAGGATGTAGTCGTGGGTCGAGGCGATAAAGAGGTGCTCGGCGAAATCGGTTTCCTTGGTTTCGATGCCGATGACACCGCGTCCGCCCCGGTTCTGGCGGCGGTATGAGGTCACCGGCAGGCGTTTGACATAGCCCGAATGCGAGATGGTGATGACCATGTCCTCTTCGGCGATGAGGTCCTCGACGGTGAATTCTTCGGCTTCGTCCTGTATCTCCGTGCGGCGCTCGTCGGCGTACTTATTTTTGAGTTCATTGAGTTCGTCTTTGATGATTTTCATGCGGCGGGCTTTGGAGGCGAGGATACTGCGGAGTTCTTCGATAAGTTTGATGGTGGCGAGGTACTCCTCCTCTATTTTCTGGCGTTCCAAACCGGTCAGACGGGCCAGACGCATTTCGAGAATGGCATTAGCCTGTTTTTCGGACAGCTTGAAATTTTTCATGAGTCCGTCGCGGGCCTCGGGGGTGTCCTTGGATTTTTTGATCAGCTCGATGACGGCGTCGATATTGTCCAGTGCGATTTTGTAGCCTTCGAGGATGTGGGCGCGTTCTTCGGCCTTTTTAAGGTCGAACTGGGTGCGGCGGACGACGACTTCGTGGCGGTGACGGATATATTCGGCCAGCATCTGTTTGAGGGTCAGGAAATTGGGGACGCCGTCGACCAGTGTCAGCATCATGACGCCGAAGGTCGACTGCATGAAGGTATTTTTATAAAGTTGATTAAGGATAATTTCCGGCTGGCCCTCGCGCTTAAGTTCGACCACGATTCTCATGCCGTCGCGGTCGGATTCATCGCGCAGGTCGGAAATCCCCTCGATTTTTTTATCGCGGACCAACTCGGCGATTTTTTCCAGAAGATTGGCCTTGTTGACCTGGAAGGGAATTTCGGTGATAATGATATTATCCTTGCCGTTTTTGTTTTTTTCAATCGCGGCGCGGGCGCGGACGATGATTCTTCCCCTGCCGGTTTCATAGGCCTCGCGGATTCCGGCTCGGCCGTTGATTATGCCGCCTGTCGGGAAATCCGGGCCCTGAACATATTCCATGAGCTCCATGTTGGTGATATCTTCATTATCGATAAGGGCGCAGGTGGCATCGGCGATTTCGCCCAAATTGTGTGGCGGGATATTGGAGGCCATGCCGACGGCTATGCCTGAGGTTCCGTTGCAGATCAGGTTGGGGAATTTGCCGGGAAGGACTTTCGGCTCCTGACGGGTTTCATCGTAGTTGGGCATCATGTCGACCGTCTCTTTTTCGAGGTCGGCCAGCATTTCCATGGCAATCGGGGTCAGGCGAGCTTCGGTATAACGCATGGCCGCCGCACCGTCACCGTCGATCGACCCGAAATTCCCCTGTCCGTCCACGAGCGGGTAGCGCATATTGAAATCCTGGGCCATGCGCACCAGTGTCGGATAGACCACCTGTTCGCCGTGGGGGTGATAGTTACCCGATGTGTCGCCGGCGATTTTGGCGCATTTGCGGAAGGCCCGTCCGGGGGCCAGCTTGAGGTCGTTCATGGCCACCAGGATACGTCGGTTGGAAGGTTTGAGTCCATCACGCACGTCCGGCAGCGCCCGGTTGGTAATAACCGACATGGAGTAATCGAGATAGGAATGTTTCATCTCGTCTTCGAGATTTATGGGGACGATTTTTTCGCGTTCGAGAGCCATAATTTATCCTTTTCCTTGACCAATATTCCAGCTTCTATACAGCGCCAAAAGATAAGAAAATTCAACGCTTTTGGCAATGGCAGGGAGGGTCTTGACGGACATGAAATTGCCTGTTATATTAAACTATCATAATCACATTTCCGGGGGAGAAAAGATGCGGATATATCAAAAGACTCTGGCGATAATTCTGATATTGGGCGGGCTATTGCCCTATTCTCAATTGGCATGGGCCCAGACTAAAGTCGGGTCAACGGCGGTCAATACCCTGTCATGGCAAAACTCGGCCCGGACTAAGGCAATGGGGGGTTGTTCGGTAGCTTTGATTGACGCTCAATCGCAATTTTCCAACCCGGCGGCGATGGGTGTTTTTGCGCTTGATAATATTCTTGCGATAAACGTCGATAGCAAAACGCAAGGCGTTCCGGAAAGTGACATGGATGGAATAGTCTATAAAACCCGGAGCGTAATGGCGCGCCTGTTACCATATAGCGATGATTTGCTGGGCAATAACACCCGGTATGCAATAGCCGCGGGCTATACTTACAGCAGTATTGGATTTACGATGACACAAACGGGCTATGAAGACTGGAACGGATCAGAGGGACTTGAGTTTAATTTGAAGGATTTTTACTATGAATATTCCGGCTCAATTGCCTTCCGCACCGGTCCGATTACCGCGGGAGCAGGGTACACGGAAAAGAAGGTAAGTCAAGACTTCCCGGGAATAACGTATAAAAGTCATTGTTATGATATTGGTGTACTTGCCTCGTTGCAGTTGATGCGTTCACCGCTAAATGAAAATAAGGCGACATTCGATGCGGCGGTATCTTTTGGATATGTCAGGGCGAATGTCGGTTCCATAACTTTATTGAGCGGAACGTATGATTTCCCCAAGACCAATATAATGGGCATATCGGCGTGGCTTGGATACAAAAACGGGCGGAATATCAACCTGGCTTTTATGCCCGCTTTCCAGTTCGAGACTTTTGAAGAAGAAGGCCGTCGCGACATAAAAAGGTTTGGGCTTGAAGCCGGTTTCGACGAGGCCATATTCGGGCGCATCGGATACAGCATAGATGAGTTCGGCGACGAAAGCCCGGTGACTTTTGGCTTTGGTCTTTCGTCGCGCGGTCTTTATAACAATATTCTATATCCTTCAAAAAAGGACACAAATCCGGGCGGTTTTCTTGCCAAACTTGACATAAGATTTGACTATGCCCGATCGCGGCTGGCATTTTTTGAAAAGACGAATTTTTATCATATTAGCCTATCGCTTTAGCTGGACGCAATTGGGGACTGCAAAAATAATCATTTTCGGTTGTGTTCCCAACCTTTTCCTCCGAAAATATTAAAAAGGGACTGGACAAATGCGCAATTTGGCGTATTTTATAGGGCTTGGTCGGAAGGAATATTTCCGGCCCGTATGAATTGAAAAAAAGACAAGGAGAATATAGAGATGGCCAAGAAATCTGGCGGCAAGGGAAAAAACAAGAATGTCGTGATCATCAAATTGAGATCGACGGAAAGCCCGTACACCTATTCGATGAAAAAGAACAAGCGCAACAATCCCGACCGTATGCAGATAAAGAAATATGATCCGGTCGTGAAAAAGCACGTTCTTTTCAAAGAAAGCCGTTAATTCATTCTACGATTTAATAGCGCATGTTTCCGTGATGGGAAACGGCGCTGGATTCGAACCGATACTTCATGGTATCGGTTTTTTTATGACTTCGCCGTTTCGGCTTTATTGACGGCCGCGCCGGTGGTGCGGTTGATGGCCGCCACGAGGGGTGGAATGATAATAAGCTGGACAAGTATTCCCGGCCAGCCGGCCAGCATGGCTCCACCGGCGGCGATAAATTGTACCGGCCCGTAGGGCAGGGCCATAAACAATCCCAGCACGGCCAATCCCAGTGCGAAGGCCAATCGGCCGACAATCATGGCCGCAATCAGCGAAATATAGATATTCAATTTGAGTTTATTGTATGTCAGACCCGCGACCAGGGCGTACATAGGCAGTTCCAGCGTCATGAGCGGCACGGCATAAGTCGGCGGCATACCGGTCATCAGGTATGACAGAACCGGCGACATCAACCCCACCAGGACTCCATACGCCGGGCCCATGGCCATGGCGCACACCAGTACCGGCAGATGCATTGGCAGAAACATGCGTCCCCCCAACCCGGTCAGGTGAAAACCATAGGGTAGTGCCAGCGCGATGGCCAGATAAAGAGCCGTGTGGGTTATTTGCCGGTGGGTCAAATCAGGCCTTGACGCCCTGGGCCAGGTACAGCCCGGGGTGATCGGTTATTTTAACATGGATAAAGCCGCCGTTGCTGAATAAGTCCAGCATATCTTCGTGAGCCGGGAGACGGTCCTGGGCGATGGGGCCGCCCATCTGCTGGTGCTGTTCTTCGAGCTCCGACGACGACACCAGATGAATCACATAAAAACGGCCGCCCGGCTTGAGAATGCGGGCCGCTTCCTCCATAGCCCGTTTCTGATTGCTAAAATGCGCAAAGGCGGCAAAAGTCAGGGCAATATCAAAAGCATTGCTTTTAAGCGGCAGGTCTTCGACGTCGCCATCGACGGTGTAAATATTCTCGAAGGGGAAATTCATGCGGGCCTTTTGAAGCATCCTTGAGCAGAAGTCCACGCCGACAATAATGCCATTCGGCCCGATGCGGCGGCGGATAATATCGAACATGACGCCGGTGCCACAGCCGAGGTCGGCGATTTTGTAGCCTTCGCGGAAATTAAAGGAATCGATCAGGAATTCGAGGAGTTCGAGTTCCTCGGCGGTGAACATTTTGTCCCATTCCTCGACAAATTGTTCGAAATATTTGCGGCGTTCCGTGTCACTCATAGAAATTGAAAGTTATAAAGTCCGTTCCAATTGTCAAGCAATTAATAAATCGGGTGCGGGTATCCCGGCCAGTCTGGCGCGAGTTATTTTTATATAATACGGATCAATCTCGAATCCGATAAACTTCACCCCCAGTTTTCGGCAGGCCAACGCGGTGCTTCCGATACCCATGAAGGGGTCCAACACCAGAGTGTCGTCCGCAAAACCATGGAGGCGGATGCAATTTTCGGCCAGTTGCGGGGGAAATGAAGCCGGATGCGGGCGGTCGGTGCGGCGGTTTTGGATCGTTTCATACGGGATAAACCAGCAATTGCCGCGGCAACGTATCCGGGCCCGTCCGTTTTTCCAGCGCTTGATATTGGTGCTATCTTTATAAGGAACACCCAGAGCCAGTCGGTCGAGCGGAACGCTTCCGGTTTTGGTCAGGTGAAAGATATATTCATGAGTGTCGTTGAGAAAACGGGGGCTGTTGATCGGTTTGTAATGTCCGACATTTATTTCGGTTTTTTGGTCATAGCTGTCGGCATCGATGTATATCGATTTCACCCAATGAATGACGTTCTGGAGTTTGAATTCGGTCTGCAATTGTTGCAGAACTTGAAAGGGGATTTCCGGCTGGGTCGGTTTTGACCCGATATTCAAAAAAAGTGAGCCGTCATCTTTTAATACTCGTTTAACGGCCCGGCCCCAATCGGATAGCCAGCACAGGTATTCCTCCATCGGCCGCCGGTCGTCATAGTGCCCATACGCTATCCCAATATTATAGGGTGGCGACGTAACTACCACGTCGACTGTAGCCGCCTCAATCTTTTGAGCCATCCCCTTAAGGCAATCCTGCCGGTGGATACGAATGGCGGGCTCGGTTTTAATCGTCAGTTTGCGCCGCATTAAAAGTTAATATAAGAATAAGCGGTCGAATTTGAAATATGTGATTCAGCCGTAGCATTGTATCAATTAAATATTCCAAAAATATTGGCCTGATTTGGAGGCGTTTAATTATATTACGGGTTACGCCGTTTTGGGGCACACGGGCCATTTAATGACGTTTACAGGGAAATATGGCTGAAAACAACTATATCATAATAAAGGGGGCCCGGCAGCACAATCTCAAGAATATTGATTTGAAGCTGCCGCGCAATAATCTAATCGTTATCACCGGACTTTCCGGTTCGGGTAAATCATCGCTGGCTTTTGATACCATATATGCCGAGGGGCAGCGGCGGTTCGTAGAATCGCTATCGGCCTATGCCCGCCAGTTTCTGGGATTGATGGACAAGCCGGACGTGGATTTGATAGACGGCCTCTCCCCGGCCATATCCATCGAGCAGAAAGGGGCTTCCAAAAACCCGCGCTCGACAGTTGGCACGGTAACGGAAATATATGATTATTTGCGGCTGCTTTTTGCCCGAATCGGGGTGCGGCATTGTGTCAAATGCGGCAAGCCGATTACCCGGCAGACGGTTCAGGACATTGTCGATTCCGTCCTGTCATTCGAGGCGGGGACGCGGCTGATGGTGCTGGCCCCGCTGGTGAAGGGTCGCAAAGGCGAGCACCGGGACGTTATCGAAAACGCCCGCAAGGAAGGTTTTATCCGGTTGCGCATCGACGGCGAAATTGTCGAAAGCGACGGCGATATCAACCTCAAGAAAAATATCAAACACACTATTGATATTGTCGTGGATCGGCTGGTGGTCAAAGACAGCTCCCTGCAACGCCTGACCGACTCGGTGGAAACGGCGATAAAGGCTTCCGGCGGTCGGGTGCTGATCAATATTAAGGGTGAAGATCTTTTATTTTCCGAGCAATTCGCGTGTGCCGACTGCAATATCAGCTATGAGGAACTGGCGCCACGGATGTTTTCGTTCAATTCGCCTTATGGCGCCTGCCCGAAGTGTTCCGGTCTCGGCAGTATCATGGAAATAAGTCCCGAACTGGTCGTGCCCGACCCCTCGCTGTCCCTGGGACAGGGGGCCATTAAACCGTGGGGCTCCGAAATGGCCAACTGGTACCGGACCATGCTCAAGGCGCTGGCCAAGCATTATGATTTCAAATTCACGACGCCGTTCGACAAACTCCCGGACAACGTGCAAAAGATCATTCTTCACGGGTCAGGGAAGGAAGAAATGATGTTTGAATATGTCCGCTCCGACGGGCGCGGCATGATGAACTACAATGGAACGTTTGAAGGGGTCATTCCCAACCTGGAGCGGCGATACCGCCAGACGACGTCATCGGGCGTGCGGCAGTGGATCGAGCAGTTCATGTCGATCAGCACCTGTCCCGACTGCGGCGGCAGTCGTCTGCGGCCGGAGGCTCTGTCGGTCATAATCAATCGTGAAACGATCGACACGGTGACGGCCATGTCGATATCGCGCGCCCGGGAATTTTTCGCCGGCCTTAAATTATCCAAAAAGCAGGAGCTGATTGCACGCCAGGTTCTCAAGGAAATCAACAGCCGTCTGGAGTTTCTGGATAACGTCGGGGTCGGATACCTGACGCTGAACCGTGCCACGGCGTCGCTGTCGGGCGGCGAATCGCAGAGGATTCGTCTGGCCACGCAGATCGGGTCGCGGCTGGTAGGGGTCATGTATGTTCTTGACGAGCCTTCCATTGGTCTGCATCAGCGTGATAACCGGATGTTGCTGGAAACGTTGTGTGAATTACGAGATTTGGGCAATACCGTAATTGTCGTCGAACACGACCGCGAGACGATTTTACAGGCCGACTACGTGGTTGACCTCGGTCCCGGCGCCGGGAAGCAGGGCGGTGAGGTAGTCGTCGCCGGAACGCCGGATCAGATCATGCGCCACAAGAAGTCGCTGACCGGAGCTTATCTGGCCCAACGCAAGAACATCGAAATACCGAACCAGCGGCGCTCTCCCAACGGCAAGTATATCGTTTTAAAGGGCGCCTCGGGCAATAATCTCAAGAAGCTTGAAATCGACATTCCACTGGGTGTCTTTAATGTCGTCACGGGGGTATCGGGGTCGGGTAAATCGACATTGATTAACGAAACGTTGTATCGCATTCTTGCCCGGAAGTTTTACAATGCGCGCACGGTGCCGTTGCCGTATGAATCGATCGAGGGGCTGGAACATATCGACAAAGTGGTCGATATCGACCAGTCGCCGATCGGGCGCACGCCGCGGTCCAACCCGGCCACGTATACCGGCGTTTTCACTTTTATCCGGGATTTATTCGCCCGGTTGCCGGAGTCGCGCATGCGGGGTTATCGGCCGGGCCGTTTTTCTTTCAATGTGAAGGGCGGGCGGTGCGAGACTTGTGAAGGCGACGGTATCATCAAGATTGAAATGCACTTTTTGCCCGACGTCTATGTCCCCTGCGAGGCCTGTAAAGGTCAGCGGTTCAACCGGGAAACGTTGGAGGTGAAGTACAAGGGCAAATCGATCGCCGACGTCCTCGACATGACGGTCGAAGAGGCTCTGGGCTTTTTCGAGAGCATTCCGCCCATACGCCGCAAGCTTCTGACCCTCCAAAGGGTCGGACTGGGCTATATACATCTCGGGCAGCAGGCGACGACGTTATCGGGCGGGGAGGCGCAGCGGGTCAAGCTGGCCACCGAGCTGTCCAAAACAGCGACCGGGTCGACATTATACATCCTCGATGAGCCGACGACCGGTTTGCATTTCGAGGACATCCGCATGCTTTTGACGGTTCTCAACGAACTGGTCGACCGGGGCAATACGGTGCTGGTCATAGAACACAATCTCGACGTCATCAAGACGGCCGACCATATCATCGACATCGGCCCCGAAGGCGGTGACCGCGGGGGCGCCATAATCGCCGTCGGCACGCCCGAACAGGTTGCGGGGGTCGATAATTCATACACGGGTCAGTTCCTCAAACGGGAATTCGGCGCTTCTTAATGATTTGATGCTGGGCCGGAGTCACGAGTCATGCATCGAAGATTGACATGCCGCCCAGTTTTTTTGGCGAAACGAGATCATTATTTTTTTTATTTTATTATTATTTTTTTCTTGCACTAACATTTCAACATTTCTATCCTTTTGTCGATAAAGCAAATGGAGTGCAACAAAGGGTTTGGTCACGAGACTTTCAGCAACGTAAGTTGTACTTAACATGGAATGAAAGCAGAGACATTCGGTACCACGAAAAATTAACGAACCGAAATAAACCCGATTAAACCAACCTCCAATGAAAGGAGACGGCATGGCCCTCAAGAAGAAAGCCAAAGCCAAACCGAAAGCCAAAGCCAAAGCCAAACCGAAAGCCAAAGCCAGACGGGGCAAACCCGGAAAAGGCTGGGCGTCCGCGGAAATTGCCGCTTTGAGACTCGGCTACAAGACCAAACCGGCTTCCAAGCTGGCCAAAGAATTGAGACGTTCGTTGGCCTCGGTTCGGGGAAAGATCAGTGCACTCGGCCTGAAAAAGCCGGCGTCGGCCCGTAAAAAGGCGGCCCCCAAGGCCAAGAAGAGAACACGGAGATAGACGAGTAATCGTCCCCAGGGATGGGAGAAAGCTTTAAACCTTTTTTATATCCCTCCCATGAAAAAACCCGCTCAATACTTTGAGCGGGTTTTTTGTATCATATATCAAACCATTATAAATTCAAATTATAAAAAACCTTCTTGCCCAGGTACTGCGCCGACGGTCCAATCGACTCCTCGATACGAAGCAGTTGATTGTACTTGCAGATGCGGTCGGTGCGGCAGATCGAGCCGGTTTTGATTTGCCCGACTGCCGTGGCCACGACGACGTCGGCGATGGTGCTGTCCTCGGTTTCGCCGCTACGGTGCGAGATGACGGCCGTGAATCCGGCCTTTTTGGCCATTTCGATGGCATCGAGCGTCTCGGTCAGAGTGCCGATCTGATTGAGTTTGATAAGAATCGAATTGGAGGATTTCTCTTTTATGCCTCGCTCCAGCCGTTTCAGGTTTGTGACGTAGATATCATCACCGACAATTTGAATCTTTTTGCCCAATTGCTCGGTCATCATTTTCCAGCCGTCCCAGTCATCCTCGGCCAGGCCGTCTTCGATGGAAATAATGGGATACTTCTTGACCAAATCGGCATAGAAGTCAATCAATTCTGAAGAAGACAATTTGCGTTTTTCGCCTTTGAGGTCATAGATTTTTTTCTTTTCGTCGTAGAATTCGGTCGAGGCCGGGTCGAGCGCCAGAAGCACGTCCTCGCCGGGTTTATAACCGGCATTTTCGATGGCTTTCATGATGACTTGGAGGGCTTCTTCGTTCGATTTCAAATCGGGCGCGAAGCCGCCCTCATCGCCGACAGATGTATTGTACCCTTTATCCTTGAGGACTTTTTTGAGATGGCCGAAGACTTCGGCGCCAATCTGAAGCGCTTTGGAAAAGGAATCGGCGCCGACCGGCAAGATCATGAATTCCTGCAAATCGACGTTGTTGTCGGCGTGTTTGCCGCCGTTGAGGATATTCATCATGGGAACGGGCAGAAGTTTGCAGTTGGTGCCCCCGATATATTCATACAAATAACGACCGACCGACTGAGCCGCCGCCTTGGCGGTTGCCAAAGATACGCCCAGTATGGCATTGGCGCCCAAATTGCTTTTGTTTTCGGTTCCATCGAGTCCAATCAGGAATTCATCCAGCGTGACCTGGTCATAGGGATCGATATTTTTGGCGATTAATTCCGGGGCAATTTTCTCGTTGACGTTCTTGACGGCCTTGAGGACCGTTTTACCGAAATAATCCTTTTTGATGCCGTCGCGCAGTTCCACGGCCTCATGGGCCCCGGTCGAAGCCCCCGATGGCACGGCCGCACGCCCCAGAGAACCGTCGCTTAGAACCACGTCCACCTCGATGGTGGGTGTTCCCCGCGAGTCGAGAATCTGCCGGGCGACAATGAAATCATAGTCAGACATGTTCTCTCCTTTCCCATTTATCCATTTTGGCCCAATCTAGGGAGGTATTCGGGGCAATTCAATAAAAAAACAATCAGGAGGCTTGCACCGAAAGTAGCATTTTTTGGTTCCAGGAAATGAATATAAATTCTTGACCGAAATGAAAATGATACGTATTTATCCGGTAACGTGTCGGAATCGATTATTCATCAGGGAATTAACGCGGATGGCCGATAGTATATAGAGATAGAAAATTAAAACGGAGATGAATATGAAATACCTTATTACCGGCGGGGCCGGGTTTATTGGAAGCAACATAGCTATCGAACTGGTTAAAAAAGGCGAAAAGGTCCGAATCATCGATAATTTTTCGACCGGACGAGCGGTCAATCTGGAAACGATCAGGAAGGATATCGAGCTGATTGACGGTGATATTCGCGATTTCTGGACGGTGCGCGAGGCGGTCGAGGGTGTCGATTATATTCTGCATCAGGCGGCGCTGCCGTCGGTGCCCCGATCGGTCAAAAATCCTTTGACCAGCAACGCAGTAAATGTTGACGGGACGCTGAATCTATTGCAGGCGGCCAAAGAGGCCAAAGCGAAACGGTTCGTGTTTGCGTCATCGTCCTCGGTTTACGGCGATACGCCGACATTGCCCAAAAAGGAAACGATGCCGCTCGATCCGCTGTCACCGTACGCCGTCTCCAAACTGGCCGATGAGAAGTACGCCCGGGTGTTTTATAACCTGTATGGGCTGGAAACGGTCGGGCTGCGTTATTTTAATATATTCGGTCCCCGGCAGGACCCCAACTCGGAATATTCGGCGGTAATTCCCAAATTCATAAAGGCTTTAAAGACCGGTAAAAGGCCGGTGGTGTACGGTGACGGCGAGCAATCCCGTGATTTCACCTATGTTGCCAATGCCGTCCAGGCCAATCTGCTGGCGGCGACTGCGGCGAAGGCTCCCGGACACGTTTACAATATTGCCTGCGGCGCCCGTTTTACGCTGAATGATCTGCTTAAATTTCTGGGCGAAATTATGGGAGTCGATGCCAGAGCCGATTATGATCCTCCCCGGCCCGGCGATATAAAACACTCCTACGCCGATATCGAGTATGCCAAAAATGATTTGAATTACAATCCGACCGTTGATTTCAAGGCCGGACTGCAAAAGACGGTGGATTGGTTTGGCAGCCATCCGGAATAGTCAATAAATCGCGCGATGCCGGTGACCATAAATCGCGTCACCGGCTTTAATCTTCAAATAAATCGTTGAATTTTTTACGACGCTCTTCCTTGGAATCGGCGCCTGTTCTCCGACCCAGATGAGATTGCACCGCCAGCCGCGGCTGGAAAAAATCACAGAAGTTGGCTTTATCTTTATTAGGAATTGGCGAGTCAATATGTTCACGGCATTGCGAACGGGCCATGGGGTCGAAATGGCGACATCCCCGGCAACAGCGTAAATCGGCCAGGCAGGATTCACAATGATCGGCACGCATGACTTTATCTTCGATACCGGTCGGGCGACCGCAATTCCAGCATAATAAACCCGGCATGAATATTCTCCGTCAGTTACTCGTTCTATCGTCTGTCAATCAGACGTATTGGCTGTTTCATAGTTTAATCAATCTTTATCGAACACATCATTATCTTTGTATTAAAAGGGGACGAATGTCGGCCATGGAGGTCCAGGCGTTACGGTTTTGCGCGGCCAGAAAGACGACCGCTTCGGCGACCTCGTCAACCGTGAGTTTCATCTTCGCCTTTGACGGCGATTGGGATTTTTTCGACATGTTGGACATGAAGGCGGTGTCGGCCGAGGCCGGAGCCAGGACGGAGATCTTTATATTTTTGTTACGAACCTCGCCGGCGACGGCTTCGCTCAAGGCATTCAGGGCCGCTTTCGAGGCCGAATAAACCGCGATGCCGGGCATACCGATTCTTCCCGCTCCCGAAGAAATATTTATAATCTGCCCGCCGCCCTGCTTTTCGAAAAGCGGGATTAAATACAAGAATGAAAAATACACGGCTTTGAGATTGGTATTGAAAATAGTGTTATACTCGCGCTCGGTGGTTTCGACAAGCGGCTTATTGATTCCGACCCCGGCGTTATTGATGAAGATATCGATTTGACCGAATTTCCTAATGGCATTGTCGATAATTTTCTTTACCTGCCGGCATTTTGTGATATCGGCGATGACGGTCAGAAAGTGGTCTTTTTGCAGAGCGATACTTTCGGCCACCAAGTTCAATCGTATTTTATTGCGCCCGACGAGGACCAGTCGGCATTTTTCTTTGGCAAAATGCCGGGCGGTGGCGGCTCCGATTCCCTGACTGGCGCCGGTAATAACAATAACTTTGCCTTTAAGACTTCGCAAAATACACTCCCGTGGATTAATACCCCATAGCCCAATAATGATTATAGCAAATCTTCATTAAACAGACCAGAAAATAATAACGTAAAAATAGAGGAGGCTTCACCTTCCCCTCTTAGGTGAAGCCTCCGTGCCTCGAGAAAAGAAGCTGGCAACCCGAGGAACTAATGACAGCTCAACAGCCCTACCACCAAAAAGCTGAAGATTGGCTTGCCACCAACGCGCTGTATTTAAGCAATCGCAATGCCATTTCCATCGTGCTCTTGCCTAAAAGCGCGTAATTATATGATAGACAATTGAATACAGGGAATAGTTTTTATTTGTCTCTATTTTGAACGAAAAGCCGTTCGTATGTTTTTGCGAACAGCTATGGATTGGAACCGCTATTGCATTGTTATTCAACAAGTTATATTATTGGCGTGAATTCGGCGATTCGTGAGGTTTAACGAAACGGGGCCAAAAATGAGACTCTCCAGCCCCGAATCGAATCAGGATTTTTATACAACGATTGTCTGACGGCGTCGTGCCCCGGTTGAAACCAGGCAAATTCCTACATTAAGATCGTTTTTGATATAATCAAGGTATTTTCTGGCGCGGTCGGGCAATTTGTCGAAACTGTCAATAGCCGACGTGTTACTCATCCAGCCATCGAATTCAATATATTTCGGTGTTACATTCCACAGCTGATGCGGGTCGAGCGGGAATTGTTCATATAGCTGCTCGTTGATATTGTAAGCGGTGCATATTTTAATCTTCTCGAACCCGTCGAGGACATCCAGCTTGGTCACGGCGATGTTATCGACGCCATTAATACGGCAGGCATGGCGGAGTGCCACCAAGTCGAGCCAGCCGGTACGGCGCGGCCGACCGGTCGTCGCTCCGTACTCGCCCCCCGCTTCCCGGAGTTTCTCACCGGTCCGGTCAACCAGTTCGGTCGGGAACGGCCCGGAGCCGACGCGGGTGGTGTAGGCTTTGACGACACCGATGACTTCGTCGATCATTTTCGGCCCGATTCCCAGGCCGGTCAAAGCCCCGCCGGTGGTTGTATTCGAAGACGTCGTGAAGGGATATGTCCCGAGGTCGATATCCAGAAGCGCCCCTTGGGCACCCTCGAATAGAATGGTTTTGCCTTCTTTATTGAGTCGGTCCAGTTCCAGCGAGACATTGCACATCATCGGCTCCAACCGCGGCGCAATCGCCATGAGGTCATTAAACGTATTTTCAACGTCGGCGCGCTCATCATCGCTGCCGGTGAAGTATTCCGATTTGATTTTACGGTTGTGTTCCAGTTTTTCTTTAAGGCGTTCCGGAGCATACAGGTCCGCCAGCCGTATGCCGACCCGTCCGATTTTATCTTTGTAGGCCGGGCCGATCCCGCGCAGGGTTGTGCCGATACCCTCGCCGCCGCGTTTTCTTTCCTCGATCTGGTCGATCATCTTGTGATACGGCATGACCAGGTTGGTCGCCGAAGAAATAAACAACCGGCCTTCGGTATCTATATTCTGCTGTTTGAGTATTTCGATTTCCTCCAGAAAACCGAAGGGGTCGAGGACAACACCGTTACCGATATAGCAGATTTTATTCGCGTGAATTATTCCTGAAGGTATCAAATGCAGAATGAATTGTTTGCCGCCGGTCAGGACAGTGTGTCCGGCGTTGGCACCACCCTGAAAGCGGGCGATAATATCGGCCCGTTCGGCCAGCAAGTCCACGACCTTGCCTTTGCCCTCGTCGCCCCACTGGCACCCGACCACAATAACATTTTTTTTCATATACCAATCCCGTATCCGGCCTTTATGGGCCTTTGGTTATACAATGCCCTCGATCCAGTGCACCAATTCCTTTTTACCCAGACCCGAAACGGCTGAAAATGGTATGACCTCATGATGGAATTCGGTCGCTACTTGCAGCTGTTTGCTTTTTAGAGGACCGCGATTTACTTTATCGGCTTTGGTCAGGGCAATGATATAATTAATATCCCGCGAATCCAGCCATTCAATCATCATCAAATCATCGTCAGTAGGTTCGCGGCGGCAATCCAAAAGCATCACCATTCCAGAAAGTGACGACAGGTTTAAAAACCCTTCGACCAATTTCCCCCACTTCTGCCGCGCGTCAATCCCCGCCGCGACATAGCCATAACCCGGTAAATCGACCAGGAAATACCTGTCATCGGCCAGAAAAAAGTCGATGCGGCGGGTGCGTCCCGGGGTCTTGGAGGTTTTGGCGAGTTTTTTCTGTCCGGTTATCTTGTTAAGGAGTGATGATTTACCGACATTAGACCGTCCCGCGAATGCAATTTGGGGTCTGGGGTCTTTCGGGATTTTCTTGACGTCGTTGTAGGAACCGAAAAATACAACGTTTTTGGGCATTGCGTCCTTTATATCTTAAAAGCCGGGTTAGTATAGTCTTTTATGATTTAAAAAGGAAGTACTTTTTACTTTTTCCCGGTCTTTCGAATTTTAGTTTTGGGGTTTGCCCGTTTTTGATCGAAGGCGATTTTAATGGCTTCGTCGGCCTTTTTGATCATCATGATATTCAGTCCTTCGGTCAATTCCGGCGGTAACTCCGGCATATCTTTTTTATTCTTAAATGGAATAATAATATCGGCGATCCCCAGCCGTCGTGCGGCCAATAGTTTTTCATTCAGGCCGCCGATAGCCAGAATATCGCCGCTTAGGGTAACTTCTCCGGTCATGGCCAGATTTGGGCGAATGGCCTTATTTTTGAGGGCCGACAGAATCGCAATCAATATGGTGATGCCCGCCGACGGCCCATCTTTGGGCACTGCCCCTTCGGGGACATGCACGTGAATTTCCTGCTTTTCATAAAAATCCGGATTCAATCCCAGCTTTTTGGCATGGCTGCGGATATAAGTCAGGCCGGCCGAGGCCGATTCCTGCATGACTTCCCCGATCTTGCCGGTCAGAGTCAATTTCGATTCGCCCTTCATGAGACTAACTTCGATTGGCAAAACATCGCCGCCCGCCTCGGTCCAGGCCAGACCGATGGCATAGCCCGGTTCTGGACGGTGGTTGACGTCGGTGTACATATAGGGAGGAGCACCCAGAAGTTCGGCGATGCGGGCCGGTGTGAATTTATATTTGGCTTTCCGTTTTTTCTCGACAATTTCCTGGGCTGTTTTGCGCAGGACCGAGGCCAGTTGTCGTTCGGCCTGACGCACGCCTGATTCACGGGTGTAGTTGCGAATAATGCTCAATATGGTCTTACTGCCAAAATCGAGAGCGATATCGACCATGCCCAGTTCCTTCTTCAGTTTTGGCAGAACATAGCCCTGGATGATCTTCTCTTTTTCATGCTCAAGGTATCCGGGCAGGCGGATAATCTCCATGCGGTCAAGCAAAGCCGGAGGGATGCCCATCGTAGAGTTGGCCGTCGTAATAAAAAGCACCCGAGAGAGGTCATAATCCAGTTCCAGGTAGTTGTCCGAAAAGCTCTTGTTCTGTTCCGGGTCGAGCACTTCCAGAAGCGCCGCGGCCGGGTCGCCGCGGAAGTCCTTGCCGATCTTGTCGACTTCATCGAGGAGGAACACGGGATTTGAGGAACCGGCTTTTTTGATCGATTGTATGATACGTCCCGGCAGAGAACCGATATATGTCCGGCGATGACCGCGGATTTCGGCTTCATCGTGGATTCCGCCCAGCGACATGCGGACGAATTTGCGATCCAGGGCTCGGGCGATGGACCGTCCCAGTGACGTCTTTCCCACTCCCGGTGGACCGACCAGGCATAAAATCGGCCCTTTGACTTCGCCCGCCAGGCGCATGACGGCCAGGTGTTCGAGGATGCGTTTTTTGGGTTTATCGAGACCGAAATGATCGCCATCGAGAATGGATTTCACTTCGCCAAAATCACTGCGGTCTTTGGTATAGACCTGCCACGGCAGGTTATAAATCCAGTCCACATAGCCTCGTGCCACGGCCGCCTCGGCCGAATAGGCATGCATGCGGGACAACTTTTCGATTTCTTCATGACAGCGTTCTTTGACTTCTGCGGGCGCTTTGAGGTTTTCCAGCTTGCCGGCCAGTGAATCGATTTCACCATAGGCTTCGTCGAACTGTCCCAGCTCCTCCTTGATAGCTTTCAGCTGTTGTTGAAGATAAAACTCGCGCTGGCTTTTTGACATCGATTCGCGCACGGTGCCGTCGATTTTCTGCTCCAGCTGAAGTATTTCGAGTTCATCCTTGAGAATGTCCGAAAGATACAGGAATTGCTTTTTGACCATGTCGATTTCGAGAATACTCTGTTTGGTTTTCATGCGAATAAGAAGGTGCGCCGCGATGGTGTCGGCCATGCGCTGATAGTCAGCGATAGCAGATATCGAATAGAGAACTTCTTCCGGAATACGGTGGTTAAGCCGGACATATTCCGAGAATTGCTCCATGACCGAGCGGGAAATGGCGATTGTTTCTTTATCGCGGACCGCGTCCGGGGGAATGACTCGAAGCCGGGCGGAATAGTATCCGCTCGATTTTTTAAAACTAAGCATTTTGGCTCGTACCAGCCCCTCGACGAGGACCTTTATCGTGCCATTGGGCAATTTGACAATCTGCAATATGCGGGCGATGACGCCGACGCTATACAGGTCTTTCTGGGTGGGTTCGTCTATCTCCGGGGTGCGCTGGGCACACAGAAACATCTGTTTTTCCTTGAGCATCGCTTCCTGCAGGGCCGTGATGGTGAACTGCCGCCCGACCAGAAGCGGATAAATCATATGCGGGAAGATTACGATATCCCGTAGCGGCAGAATTGGCAGGCGGGATTTTATTTCAATTTTTTCTTCGCTGTATTCGACTTTCACTGTTACCCCTGTTTATATTGATTCTCAACTCTATAATTTAACCAATTTCGCGGCAGAATGTATATCTTTTTGGCCGAATGAATAAAAAAAAGCGATCCCGGATGGGGATCGCTTATGCGGCACTGGAATAATCTATTCGACGGGTGAGCCATCCAGTTCCCGGGATAGAACGTCGCGCTCGACCATCACCTGTTCCAGAGAAAAATACATTTCCGCCAGACGGTTGTTGGCCTCGGTGACGACTTCCATCATATCCCCGAAATCCAGTTCCAGAAATTCGCACATGATAATCGACTGCAAAAGCGACGACTTGCGGATACGGTTGGCGGCCTCGGCGGGGAGATTCAGTTTTTTGGACGTGGCCCGGATAAATTTTATGTCGTTTTCAATACTCGGATGATAGCCATCGACAGGTGCCATGGCGATGCGGTCGGCCAGGGCGACAATGTTATTGAGAGTCGTATCTTCGGGAATAATATCGGGCGGTTCGGGGTCGTGATGATGCATTATGGCGAACGACACCCGCCCGGGCAGTTTCCAGTTCTCGGCCAGCGCCAGACCGACCTCACAGTGGTTGAATCCGAACAGTTTCTCTTCAATGGGAATAATCCCGAGTCTCTGCTCTTTTAATAAATTCAAAACCGCCATGTATTCTTCTTTAAAGTAGAGAATCATCATAATGGTCCCGACGTCGTGCATAATGCCGGCCACAAAGGCTTCTTCCGGGTCAGGGTAGCCGATTTCTTCGGCGATATTGCGCGCGGTTGAGGCGGTTTCAATAAAATGGCGCCACATCCGCTTGATATTCAACTGTTCGAACAGCTCGTCATCGGGACGAATCGAAAACAGCGAACTGGACAGCGCCAGGACTTTGATGCTGTTAAGGCCCATGACGGTCACGGCTTCGGAGACGCGAGAGACATGACGGGTCCGTCCATACTGTGCCGAATTGACCATTTTCAAAACGCGGGAGGTCAGGGAAGTATCCCGGCTGATGACCTCGGCTATTTCCGAAGCCCCGGAATGGGGGTTATCTATCACCTGAAGCACGGCGGTAAGACTCTGGGGCAGTGTCCCGATTTCACGTATAGCCGTTATTATATCCTGGGGATTTGGGGATGTCATGTTAGCTCCTCACAAAAGGCTGTTTTGTATGATATCGGTCAGTTGCGGAAGAATCTTAAGAAATGAACAACGTGGATTGCAATTATATGGCATTCAGAATATTAGCTTACCCGATTACGATCAGATGGGCGTATTTGGCGAGGACTTTTTTGACCCCGATGCCGGTGAACATGATTTCCAGAGCCAAAGAATCCCCGGCTCCCTCGACTTTGAGGACTTTGCCGCGTCCGAAGGTTTTGTGCTGGACAATTCGCCCCACCCGAATGGCCTCGCTATCTTCGTATTCGTAATAGGGTTCATCGGAATAGGCTTTAACCGGGGCGGGTCGTTCCTCGCGGTAACGATCGCGGCTGAAGAAGCTGCGCAGGTCGGCTTTATTCACCAGCGACGGCGGCAGTTCGTTCAAAAATCGAGACGGGATGCAGTCCATAGTGCCAAAGCGGTTGCGATGCGCCGCCATGGACAGGTTCAAGTATTTTTTGGCCCGGGTGGCACCGACGTAGAAAAGCCGTCTTTCTTCTTCCAGTTCCATCGGCTCCTGAATGGCCCGTGCCAGCGGGAACAGGCCTTCTTCCAGGCCGACCATATAGACGGCTTCGAATTCCAGCCCCTTGGCCGAATGCAGGGTCATCAAAGTCAGCTTATCGTCGATTTCATTGTACTGCTCAATATCGGTATAAAGGGAAATCTCGGCGAGAAAATTGTCAAGGGTCGGCTCGGCGTGAATCTCCCCGAATTCGCGCGTCCCGGAGATGAATTCTTCGATATTTTCAACCCGGTTCGGTCCCAGATTGGGGTCTTCATCGATCAGGTTCTCCTGCAGGCGGATTTTATCGACCAGTTCCTGTGTCAAATCGACAATACTGCTTTCATCCTTTTTGGCCCGTAAGGATTCGATAATCTCGGCAAATTGCGTTATCAGGCGCTGGGGACGACTGCCCAACTCGGGGCATTGGTCAATTATATGACTTGCTTCGTACATCGATAAATTCTTCTCGGCGGCGAAAGTCCGTAAACGCTCAATCGAGGCGTCGCCGATGCCGCGCTTGGGGTAATTGACAATCCGTTGGAAGGAGATATCGTCGCGCACGTTGGCGATAAGTTTCAGATAGGCCAGCAGGTCCTTGATTTCTTTGCGCTGGTAGAACGAGACGCCGCCGATGATCTGATAGGGCATATTTTTGCGCCGCAGGATTTCTTCGAAAGGCCGCGACTGGGCGTTAGTGCGATACAGTATCACCGTTTCTTTCAAGGGAGTCCGGGCCAGGTTGTTTTCGATATCATCGACCACCGCGGCGGCTTCGTGCGATGCCGAATCGGTTAAGTACAGCTTGAGCTTGTCGTCGCTTTTGGTTTCGGTCCAGAGTGTTTTGCCTTTTCGGGAGATATTGTTGGCGATGACGACCGAGGCGGCTTCGAGGATAATATCGGTCGAGCGGTAGTTTTGCTCCAGCTTGATGACTTTAGCGCCGGGGAAATCCTTCTCGAAATTGAGGATGTTGGTGATATCCGCGCCGCGCCAGCCGTAGATGGACTGGTCTTCGTCGCCCACGACGCAGATATTTTTATGCGGGCCAACCAGCAATTTAAGGAGTTTGTACTGACTGTGGTTGGTGTCCTGATATTCATCGACGAGGATGTATTTAAAACGGTTCTGGTATTTTGTACGGATATCATCGCGGTCGGCCAGAAGCCGCACCGCCCGGAAGATGAGGTCATCGAAATCCATGGCGCCGCAGTCACGCAGGCGTTTTTCGTACAGGGTATAGACTTCGGCGGTGCGTTTCTCGAAATAGCCGGAAGCGCGGGCGGCGAAGGTTTCGGCGTCTTCCATGCGGTTTTTGGCGGCGGAGATTTTGGCTTTAAGCGAGGTCGGCGTGAATTGACTGGCGGAGATATTCAATGTATCGAGGCAGTTTTTCAAGAGGGATTTGGCGTCGTCCTCGTCGAAGATGGTGAAATTCGACGGATAGCCGGCGGCTTCGGCTTCATAGCGCAAGAGCCGGGCGCAGAAGGAATGAAAGGTCGAGACGGCCAGCGATTGTATGGTCGAGCCGAGCATTTTGGTGATACGTTCCTGCATTTCGCGGGCGGCTTTGTTGGTGAAGGTAACGGCCAGAATTTCGCCCGGACGGGCCAGCCGCTGGAACAGGATATAGGCGACGCGGGAGGTCAGAACGCGGGTTTTGCCCGACCCGGCCCCGGCGATGACCAGGAGGGGGCCGTCGGTGGTGGTGACCGCCTCTTTTTGGGCGGGGTTGAGATTATCGAGTATGAATTTCATATTACTTAAATTCTATAATTATTCAACGTTGGTCGGTATCACAAATCACAAGGCGAAAATAGACGGTTTGGAATAAAAAGCAATGGATTTTTGTCGGAGCCGACACCAAAATTTTTCTTGACAACTTGTTTATTTATGTGTAAATTTTACCATCATATTTCGTGTATTACATCTCGATTCAAGGCAAAGGAGGCAATTCATGTTGAAACGATGTTTCAGATTCGGCGGCCTTTTATTGATGGGTTTGACAATATTTTTAGCTATATCCTGCGATGATGACTGCCCGGTCTGCCCGGGTGAGGATGAAATCATATCTGATTATGATATTATTATATCAAGCCCATATACGCAGGCTCCGAATTTATTTGTTTATAATACCCTGGAAAAACAGATTATCGACACCATACCAATGGATCATAGCTGGAGAAGTGCATCTTTATCTGCCGACGGATCTCAATTGCTAATGACCAAAATAACTCAATCTGCTGGTGATTCTTTAGTAATTTATGGCTGGCAGACGATGGAAAGGATAACTTCCCGGCCGGTTGAGGGCAATATTTTCGTTTCCAATACAGGCAAATATATCGCTATGCTTGACGACGATAGTCTTGTATTCCTTGACGGTGTTACCTATGATGTGTTATTTAGTGATGTCATAAATACATATCAAGGATGTTTTCTTAAAGATGACAGCAGATTTTATACTTTTGCTAATGATAACCATATAAGAATATACGACATGATGGGCGAGAGTCTATATGTAGATATGGCATTCACTGATCCCCCGTATGCGACACCGGGTATTTATCGCATATTGCCATCACCAGATGGCACCAGGATATTCATGGTGGTGAGTTACGGGTCAATATATTCCAAATATCTGATTTCATATTATCCTCAGCTGGATTCGGTCGGACTTTATTATCCGGTCAGCCCGGGATCCGGGGAGATAGCGATAACGCCGGACGAAAGACAGCTTATATTAACGGATCATTCTAATGCTTTTGGGGATGCCTCGTTGCGACAGATTGTATTCATAGATTTATCAACGGAACGAGTGATTAAAATATTGAGCGCCGGCTATTGTATTGCCGGGCAACCAACATTTGCGGGTTTTGATCCCGGCCATTTCTGTGTCACGCCCGACAGCCGTTACGCGTTGGTGGTACCAAGCGGGTTTGGCCCATTTCATATATTTGCGCTGGTGGATATAGTAAATTATAAGTTTGAAGATATAGTGTATTCACCGATAGAAGATCGGTTATATAGGGATGCGTTTTTGTAACCAATTATTTAATGGGGGGTATGCCATGAAAAGATTTATTTTCACAATGGTATCCGCAATTTGCCTTTTGGTAATGGGCCATAATATGGCCGCATCGGTTGACAGTCTATTCTATTATTCGGGAGGAAGTGAAATTTACCTGCAGATTGACACCACACGAATATTATTGAAGTTCGACAGTATTCCCCCGGATCAGGGCTTTAATTACATTAAGAGCTCCTACCCCGAAATGGAATTTGACACGATTTTTGCCGAACAAAAAGGCTTCGGATTATTTAACATTCAAGGCAGTTATACCTATGATTCGATTTATGCATCGCTGGGCGGACAGGAATCGATTGATTTTGTGCATCCTGTCGTGCTTTTTGTTGATACAATTCCAATATTTATATTGGATGAGTTCATTTGCATGTTTGCGCCGGGTGCATCGCAGACGTTGATTGACAGCCTTATTGAACATAACTCTCTCGAAGTCATTGATACAAATACGGTTTTCGGCAACGAATATGTATTACAGGCAACAGGCGAAACCGCGAGTTTTATAGTTGATCTTTGTAATGATTTGTACGAAAAAGAGTATGTTCAATTCTGTCATCCGAATTTCTTAGTAAGAATAATTCCAGACAGCTATGAAATTATTGACGAATATTATGATTATCAATACAACATAAAGAAAACTATTGATTACGAGAATTACAATCATGAGTGCTGGCAGATAACGACCGGGGATCAGGATGTAAAAGTCGCAATCTTGGATATGGGGATGGAATATCATGAAGATTTGGATACAAATAGATTTTTGCAGGGTTATGATGCTCGTGATGGAGATTCCGATCCAAGTCCCAATGGTAAATATGAGGGACATGGGATGGCTGTAGCCGGAGCCATTTTCGCTCGTCATAACAATGATATGCCCAACCCGCCTATTGATTCGAAAGGAGGGACTTATTCGGTCGTTGGTATTGCACCGGAATGTTCCATTGTGCCCATTAGAATATTGGCTGATGGGCACTGGGAATATGTTGATATTGATCAATTAGAAGACGCATTTCTTTATGCGTATTCGACAAATGTTGATGTACTGAATAATAGCTATAGCCTGGACGGGTATCAATATGACAATATTACAAATGCGCTTGCTTATCTTTACGAATATGGCAGAGGCGTCTTGGTGCAGTTATTATTTATTCAGCGGGCAATGGCGAAGGCCTGGAGCGCCCATTCATTAGATTTCCCAAAAATTTGCCAAGCGTATTGGCTGTTGCGGCTATAGCTGAAAACGGTAATCTTTTAAATAATAGTTGCTATGGTGATTCGCTTGATTTGGTAGCAACAAGTTCTGGCTATGATACTTGGACAATTGATCGCATGGATAGTCTGGGATTCAATCCAGACGCAACTTATGATGGCTGCCCTCCCAATAATAATAATGTTAATTATATGTGCTTGGCGGGGCAAACATCCATGGCCGCTCCATTAGTTGCAGGCACGGCCGCTCTGCTTCTTTCCCGAAGGCCGGATTTAACATCGGAGCAGGTTTACGATATACTTCGCCACTCGGCTGATACCGCCTGGGGTGAGATCGTTTTGACAGAGTTGCCAGACTTTGAATATGGTTATGGGCGAGTAAATGCATATAAAGCCCTATTATCAGTCTGTCGTGGTGATGTCAATAATGATGGTTCCATTAACCTTACCGATTATCTTTGGCTAAACAATTATCTTTATTATCAGGGAGCACCGCCGGAACCTCATGTAATTCTCGGCGATGTTAATTGCGACGGCAATATCAATCTGTTGGATTTGCTATATCTGATAGCATACTTATACGATGAAGGGGCAGCGCCACCTGTTTGCTTCAATTATGACGACTATTAATATTTTGCCCGAATTTGAGCAAAAAAGGCAGGCCGAATCGGACCTGCCTTTTATATTTTTGGTGTATTTATTAGTCGGCTATTTGAATGAGGCAATCGCTTTGTCCACACTGTCGTGGGTGTCGAAAATGGTCACCAGACGGGTGATGGTCAGAAGCGATTTGATGCTTTCGGTGACATTGGCCAGTTTGAGTTCGCCCTTGGCATTTTTGACCGTGGTCAGGGCCGAAATGAGCATACCCAGACCGACCGAGCTCATCCATTCCACTTTGGCCAGGTCAATCACGATCTGCTTTTTGCCCCCGCTGACCAGTTCATGGAGCTTGCCGTGGAACATGGTCGCGTCCGGCCCGCCCATAACTTTGCCCTCAAGGTATATAATCGCGACGTTGCCCTTGATTTCATCCTGCATTTTCATCGTATATTCTCCCGATTAAACTTTACATTTCTTCGTTATAACCAGACCCGAGACGCCTCTCCCTCCCGGCTTGAGCAAAATTATATGAAACTTACGGCGGAATTTCAAGGGGTATTTGACCCGCTTAAAACCCGGTAATATTTTCCCCGGTCTTCCCTGCGGACACTGCCGCCGGGGACTTTCAGAACTTCGACGGTCATGGCGTGGCTTCCGCCGATGTCGATGACGTCACTTTCTTTGATTTCGTGACCCGGTTTGGCCTTTTGCGAATTGACTTTAACCATCCCGGCGTCGGCCACTTCCTTGGCCAGTGTCCGGCGTTTGACCAGACCGGTTTTGCATAAGAATAAATCCAGCCGCATATCGATCAATCCAGAGCGCGAACTTCGACATAGGTTTTTTCACGGATTTCGGCGATCCACTTGTCGACATATTCGCCGGTTTTATTCTGGCGAGCCATCTCTCTGATGGAATCATAATCATCCTCCAGAGACAGGGTGCGGGCCTCCTGACGGTCGAGCAGTTTCAGCAAATGCAGACCGTATTCGGTCTTAATCGGTCCGACGACGTCATTGGTATCTTTGAATAGCCCGACGGCTTCGATAAAAATCGACGGCAATTCCTTGAGCGGATACCAGCCCAGTTCGCCGCCCTGTCGGCGGGATTCATCGTCGGCCGAATAGACTTTGGCAATTTCGCGAAAATCTGTCCCGGCAGTGATTTCGGCCATGAGCGAATCGGCCAGATAATAAATCAACTGGGAATCGGCCGCGGTCGGCGTAATTTCGAAGAGGATTTGGCGCAAATGAGAGCGGTTTCCGACCCGTTCGATACAATTAATAATATGGAAACCGGCCTCGGTTTTAACGACGCCGGAAATTTCACCGGGCTGGAGGTTGAAGGCGGTTCGTCCGAACTGCGGCAAAACGTCATTTTCGGACAAAAAGCCGAGGTCGCCGCCGTTGAGGGCGGCCGGGCCATCGGAATATTCCATAGCCATTGAGGCGAAATCGGCGCCGCCCGTGACATTTTTGCGGACTTTCTCCGCCACCTGGCGGATTGAATCCTCGGTGGCCTTCGAGGGTGCAAATTGGAGGAGGATATGGGCCAGGCGAACCATATCGGGCTGGGTCGGAATGGAGTCGGTGTACTTATTGTAAAAATCGACCACTTCCTGCCGGGAAATGGAAATCGAACGCAGCTTGCTCGATATCCAGCTTTGTTTGTAGAGCTGGTTTTCGATTTCCGGGCGCAAGCGGTTTTTAAAAGCCCGGAAATTGAGCCCCTCGCGGGCCAGTTCTTCCAAGAAGGCATCTTCCGACGGGTACTGCGATACGACCGAAGCGATACGGCTATCGAGGGCGCGATCGATGTCGGTCGCGGATACGACTATATTGGTATCGTTTTTGGCTTCAAGCACGAACAATTGCTCGGAGATCATTTGCTCCATTACCTGGTTTTGCAGTTCTTTCAATTCCCGTTCATTTTTGGGGCGAATACCCTGGTTGATGGCCAGAAGTTGCATTTGCAGGGCCAGTTCGGAAAGCAGAATCGGTTCGTTTCCGACGATGGCGACAATTCGCTCCAGCGGTTCCAGCGGAAAAACGGCGGAAGCCGCGAATAATGTCAGCCCCAAAACCGACAGAATGATTTTTTTAAACAATGTTATACATCCCTGTTTAACCGACCTTTTCGTATTTTGATTTATCTATCGTGGAGCGGAGATTTCCTTCGTAGATTTTTATCTGTGATTTATCTTTTTGTGCGGCGATCCAGTCGGTTCTGACTTTTTTGCGTTTTTCGATATTCAACTGGCGGCGAATCTTTTCTTTGATGGTCAGAAAGTCCACGACTTCCTCGGCCTGTTTGTCGGCGACATAAATAAGCGAAAACTTGCCGCCTCCCAAACCCAGCGGCCCGGCGATATCGCCGACACTTGTATTCTGGGCCGCCCGGAACAGGTCGGGGTATTGCTGATCGGTGATATAACCGAGGTCGCCCGATGTGGCGCGTTTTCCCGGGCGTTCGGTATATTTGGCGGCGGCCTCTTTAAATTGTTTAAACGATACAATCGATTTATTGAGATTTTTAGCCAGAGTAAAATCGGAAAGGTAAATTTCAAAAAGATGCACCTTAGCAGGCGTGATGAATTCTTCGGGGTGAGACTCATAGTACTGACGGACTTCGCCATCGTCGGGCGGCGGTCCGAACGGCAGAGAATCGTTTTCGAAAACATCGGCCATGGCCAGTTCCTTGAACCGTTTCAATTTGTATTTGAAGAGGGGGTCGTCTTCAAGACCCAGTTTGCGCGCTTCGGTGCCGAGAACATTATCTATCCGCAAATTGAAAATAATGACCCCAATCGAATCATAATTGTTGAACGGCGGCAGGATGGTCTGGGCGAGCTTTTTCGATTCCACGAGGTACTGCCCCAGAGTCATCTGTCCCCCGTTCCAGGTGGCCAGCACCATCTCTTTTTCGTCGCGGTCGAGCTGGCCGAGGTCAAAATCGCTTTTGGGAATGTTCTGCAATATTTGCGGGGGATACATCATTTCCAGACGGTGCAGGACATAATCGCAAACGTCCTTTTCCACCTTGACCGGGTATTTTTCCTTGAGCTCGAGGGAATATTTTTCGATCAAATCCATGCGTTTGTTGACTTCCAGCGAGCGTCTTAGCCCCGCTTTGGCATCTTCAAAGGTGCGCCGGTCTTCATTGGGGATGCGGTCGTGAACTTTAACGATATGCCAGCCATAACGTGTCTTGAACGGTTCGCTGATTTCGCCCGGATTGAGGCGAAAAGCGTATTGGGCGAACTGATGGTCTTTGGAGGCGTAGTCGAAATAACCGAGTTGACCTCGGTTTCTGGACGTAGTCGGGTCTTTTGAAAACGAAACGGCCAGGTCCTCGAAATTGCCGCCGTTTTTAAGGCTGTCAAGGATTACCCGGGCCGAATCCTCACTGGTCATCAATATATGAGAAGCGCTGATTTTGTATTCCTGTTTTTCATAGAGGTCGCTTACTTCTTCATCGGTGATGACGATTTTATCGTTTATCTGACGTTCATAAAGAATATCGAGCAGGAATTTCTCGCGGTTATCGAGGACGATGCGGTTGACTTCATCGAGTTTGTCAATGTTACGGCGATAGGCCTCCTGAATATACAATTGCTGGATTATCAGGCTGTCGAGGATATCGGTGCGGGCCTGAAGCTCTTCATCGAAAGTAAAAAAGGTTGAACCGCTTCTTGTGAAAATATCGTTTATATCCCGCGCCAGGATTTTGTCGCCATTGACGGTTGCCACGACCAGTTCATCGAGGTCGGATCCACAGCCGAATAAACCCGTCAAAACAAAGGCGACCCCGAAAAGAAGACTCAAAAGGCGATATCGGTTTTTCATAAAGTTGTTTCCCTCATAAATTTAATAACTTATACATCCCTCCAAAAGGCGGGTTCCTCAATACTTTCCGATAAGACTGCCAAAATACATCGCAAATGCCCGGCAGGCAAGCTGTTTTTGTTGAGTTGATTGTCTCGAAAGAACCACGGCCAAGATTGGGTAAAAATCGCTTGCCATATCAGATAGAAAAATGTAGTTTCGCCTAATAAATTTTTTGGCTTGAAGGTGATGAATTGAATAAACCAAGATTATTGACAACAAGAAGACTTATGTTGGCTCTCGTCATTCTGGCGGGGTTTTTCTTTTATTCCAATGCTTTCGCCTCGGAAGGCGGAGGGCACAGCAATGAAGTTGCCGATGTTCTTCTGGGTCTTATAGTTATACTCGTATCGGCCAAACTCGGCGGTGATTTGCTGGAAAGAATCAATCAACCCGCTGTTCTGGGTGAACTTATAATAGGAATGATTATCGGTAATCTGGCGTTGGTTGGAGTCGACGCATTCGAGCCGTTTAAGCACAGTTTAACGCTCGAAGTTTTGGCCGAAATCGGCGTAATAATTCTGCTTTTCGAAGTCGGTCTGGAATCATCGCTGGCCGAGATGATGAAAGTCGGAGTTGCCTCTTTCATGGTGGCAACTTTCGGCGTGATTACGCCGTTTTTTCTCGGTTGGGGAGTTGCGGCCCTGTTTTTGCCGGAGGCGTCAATATACGTGCATATATTCATCGGCGCCACGTTGACGGCCACATCGGTCGGGATTACGGCCCGCGTTTTACAGGACATCGGAAAGATTCGGACGCGCGAAGCCAAGATTATTCTTGGGGCGGCGGTTATCGATGACATTATGGGGCTGGTCATACTGGCGGTGGTGGTGGGCATAATCAATGCCGCCTCTCGCGGGAGCGATGGAATCAGCTCCATGGAGGTATTTCTAATCGTTTTCAAGGCGGTCGGTTTTGTGATCGGTTCGATAGTTATCGGCAACCGGATTATGCCGCGTGTTTTCAAAATCGGTAGTAAATTCAAAGTCAAAGGCGTATTGCTTTCGACGGCTCTGCTGGTATGTTTCCTACTGGCCTATATCGCCAGTCAAATCGGCCTGGCTCCGATTGTCGGCGCTTTTGCCGCGGGACTTATTCTCGATCGGGTTCAGTACAAGAGTTTTACCGATAAGGGTGAGCATAACATCGAAGAACTTATCAAGCCGATCGGGATTTTTTTGGTACCGATATTTTTCGTCCGCATGGGGATGATGGTGGAGCTGGAAACTTTCACCCGGACGTCCATTTTGGCCTTTGCCGGTGTCATGACGCTGGCGGCTATTGCCGGGAAACAGGCGTGTGCACTGGCCATATTCGATAAAACGATTAACCGCATAGCTGTCGGGCTGGGCATGATTCCCCGCGGCGAGGTCGGCCTTATATTCGCCGGAATCGGCGCCAAATTGATGATCGGGAATACCCCCGTAGTCGATTCCGGGACATTTTCGGCGGTAGTGATTATGGTTATCGTCACGACTCTGGTGACGCCGCCGGTTTTGAAGGCCTCGCTTCTCCGGGGAGATAAGACGCAGAAAAAATAAAAATATGCCTCTCTGACAGCAAATGATGCGGCGCAGTTGCACTATCGTAATCAGCCACCCGTTGGGTGGGCTACAAGATTCTTTATCCGGCGGATTCTAAACCCGCCGGGATTGACTACTTCCAAATCTCCAATTCCGGAATTATCCCTTCATCAATATCAATCCCGACACCGAAGTTATCGGCGCCGTAGAGGCTGTCGTTTTTGGCCGGAGTGAACCAGATAGAATTATCGGCCGCCCGATTATGGGCCGTCTCGGCGCTGTCGTTGAATGAAATATACAAATCATTACCGCCGATGTCGATAAACCCGCCGAATGATTTACAGTAGTATGGATACGGCGTCAGCGGTCGCGGTTTGTCAAAACCCTCTCGGTATGAGGCCTCGCCCAGCCCGGCGGATCCCTCTTTCAAATAGTACTTATCGTCACCTCCGACGTCGATTAAAAAGGCGTTGGAGCGAATCTGTGACAAACCCATGGAGATCATATTGGCCCGATAGACGTCATTTCCTCCAATGTTAAACAAAAAGGCATTGGTCCAATCCCAGCCGAATCCGAGAGCCGCGCCGGCGGTTTCATACAGAACGTGGCGGTCGTCGCCGCCTTCATCGATAAGTATGCCGTTGCAGTAATGTGCCCCCGACCCTTGCGTGAAATAGCACGATTCATAGATATCATCGCCGGAACCATCGTAGGCGAGGCCGGTCGAAAACCAGTAAGCCGTGCCCAGCGACCAGTTGCCGGAGATATAACGGTCGTCGCCGGATATATCGATAATGGCGCCCAGCCCCCCGGCCCAGGCGTGGCCGTCGGTCATGTCGCCGCGTCGCCCGAAGCCGACCCCCTGCACGCCGTTGCCGTTGATTTTGAGATTGCTGTGATAGTCGGCCAGGTTAAACACGGCCGGGTCTTTTTCGGCGATATAGACGTCGTTGCCGGAAAAATCGGCCAGCACGCCGACCCCGCCGCCGATACCGCCGAAGCCCTGCCCGGAGCCATAAATATAGAAGCTGTCGTTGCCGGCGGCATCGAAACACAGCCCGATGCCGAAATAGCCGCATCCCTGCGACGAGAGTTCGGCAGTGTACTTATCATTGCCCTGTTTATCGAAAAGAATCCCGACGCCGAACAGGCCGGCGCCCTGCGTGTATTCTTTTCCGATATAAGTGTCGTTGCCGGCGGCGTCATACAAGACGCTGACGCCAAGCTTGGCCCCGCCGAAAGAAGCGCCTTTATAATCTTTGTCAGTTTCATAATGATCGTCTCCCCCCAGGTCAATCAGGGCAAAAACGGGATCGATAACGGCTGTCCCGCCTTTACCGGTTCCAAAACGGTGACCATGACTGCCGTCGATTATAAGCAGAGGGTTATCGGGAGAAACATACGTGTTATCCTTATCAAAAACTCTCATGTTGGGGACAATCAAGATATCGCCGAACGGTGTTTTTGCCCATAAAAAGTATTCGGGGTGAAAATCATAATAAATCAAAGAATCGGCGGTTTCTTCGACTATGGCGGCAAGTTTGAGCGCGGAATAGTGCAGACAGGGATAATCGATGCAGGCGGCGATATCATCGAGTTCCGGATGATAGACGTTGCCGTCGGCTTGCGTCAAGGCCAGGCTGTCAATACTAAAGACCCTTTGCATCGTTTCCGGGTCGCAATTCCTGAAGGCCAGATTGCGCCAGTAAATCACGTCGGCGATATTGACAATCAAGCGCGCAAGTATCAATTGTATATTTGTCGAGATATTTTCTTCCTTAGACCACTGCTCGATGAATTTTCTGGCCTCTTTCCATTTCGGATTGTGACCGGCGAAGGACGGGTAAACGGCGCTGTCGGCGGCGAGGTCGTATAGGGATCTGACGGCGCTAACAAGCGGCTGAACCGAATCGGTTACCTCCTTGAGATTGGCGCTGTAATCGCGGAAGCCGCCGAGTTTACGGTCGACACCGACCAGATAAGTCAGATGGTAAAGCGAATTCGAGGTGGTATCCAGCACGGCCGAATCGAGATATATCTTTACCGAATTGGCCATAGTCTTGCTGTAATCATACAGTTTGAATGGCTCGCGGTACAGGTCGTCGAAAGAAGTCAGCCGGTAGGGCACATCGAGCGGATAGCGGTTCCAGTATCCTTTTTCGTGGAACCCGATATCGGCGCGGTCGAAGCCGACTGAATCGAGGATCAGGCCGAGGATGTCGGGTTTGTCCTGGGCGTGCGGGGATAAAACGATGCATGTCGTCAATATGGCCAGAATAATTATTTTTTTGGGCATATAAGACCTTCCTTGGTTTTCAAGGATAGATATGGGATAAAGGGGATTGAAGGCAATGCAAAAATTATATTTGGTAGTTGCTAACCCGGTCGATCCGAGGATCGACGCTTCAGAAAAGATGTCGGGTTTCTCACTCGCTGACGCTCGTTCGGAACCCGACCTACGCAGGGTTGCCGCCCACAAACGCACGTTCACGAGGCAGACGAGGGCGTCTGCCTCGCACTGGGAATGGGGTAAAATGGGGCAGAAAGATGTCAGGCCGCTCTTCACTTCGTTCAGAGCCTTCGGCGAGTCGGCCTGACCTACAAGACTTGTGAAGATGGCAGAACCACTAAAGGGTTCTGCCCTTGTATCTTGGCGATGATCGGGTTTCGGGTTATTTTGAGATATGAAGAAAGAGATCTCCGGAGTAGCCGGAGATCTCCAAGTGGCGTCGAGATCGTTCTGCCCTGGGGTTTGAAAGTAAACCCGTATGTAGCGTGATCCGACGTCATCTATTCAGGTTGTAAACCCGAACAGTCGCTGGGGCCATTGTACAACAATGAGCCCGCAAAAGCAAGGATGGGAAGACCATGAAGGGATTTGTAGGAATCGATGTTGCCAAAGGTCATCTGGACGTTTATGATGGCAGTAACCGGAAACATCGCCGGTTCGAGAATAATCGGTCGGGTATTGGCAAGTGTGTGAAGCAGTTGGTCAAGTTGCAACCGCAGTTGATCGTTGTGGAGAGCACCGGTGGTTACGAGTATGGTTTAGTGGTGGCGGTGGTCGAGGCGTCGTTGCCGGTGGCGGTAGTCAATCCGCGTCAGGTACGTGATTTTGGTCGAGCCCTTGGTCGCCTGGCCAAGACCGATCAGATCGATGCTGTTTTGCTGGCTCAGTATGCCGCCACCATACAGCCGCCCTGTCGATCTCTCCCTGACAGTCACGGTCGTCAGCTCAAAGCTCTGGTGGCCCGTCGTCGGCAGCTGGTTGCCATGCGGACGGCTGAACTCAACCGTCGTGAGCATGCGCATGACAAAGCGATCGCTCGCAGTCTGAGCGCCGTTATCAGGACACTTGACCGGGAGTTGGAAAGAGTGGAACACCAGGTGGCCGATCTGATCGCTCAACGTCCCGACTTGCAACAGAAGATGCAGAGTCTGCTCTCGGTACCCGGCATCGGTGAAACGACCGCAGCCATGCTGATTACCGAAGTGCCGGAACTGGGAGCGTTGAATCGCCGTCAGATCGCCGCGCTGATCGGGGTGGCGCCAATCAATCGTGACAGCGGAGGCTTCCAGGGAAAACGAATGACCGGCGGGGGCCGAAGGGGTGTGCGAACGCGTTTATACATGCCGACGGTGGTTGCCTGTCACTACAACCCGGCGCTGATGAAGTTCTACCAGAGACTGCTGGATAGAGGAAAAACCAAGATGACTGCCTTGGTGGCAGCCATGAGAAAATTACTAACCATAATCAACACTATGATCGCCAAAGGAGAAAATTGGAACCCCAGAACCGCTTGACAAACAAGACAGTCGCTACAATGAATCACCCAATAATAAAAAGCCCCGACCGGTGGTCGGGGCGGTTGTATCAGCAAATCAATGATGCGCCAAATTAGAACATCTTGTACTTCAGGGAAACCTGATAGGCAAACGGTTCGGTATCGTGACCGTTGATGAAATAGAGACCGTCGGTCAGGATTTGCGGATTGGCATAGGCATCGATGAACAGGTTGCCCCAGTGGAAACCGCCGCCGAGATAGAACTCGGTATAGACGTAGTTTTCCTTGTACTCCCAATTTTCATAATCCTCGCCGTCGCCAAAATCCCACTTATCCCACATCCAGTAATTGACGCCGCCCATGCGGAGATCGAACCAGTCGAAGATGGTGGCTTCGAGGCCGACTTTAAAATAGGGCAGGGTCATGGTGTTCAGCTTCAATTCCTCTTCTTCATCACCTTCGGTGGCCTCGAATTTGACTTTTTCGGTATTATAAATAAGACCGAAATCGGTCACGGCTAGAATCCCCGCGGCGGGTACATAGTGCATACCAACACCGAGGTCAATGGCCATTTCGGTGAAGGAAGCTTTGTATTCATCTTCGGGATACTTGACGCCGAGTTTTTCATAGGTGATCTGGCCGTGCGGAACCAGCGTGCACTTCTGATTCATTTCGTTGAAATAACGAGCGGCCAGAGTCAGCGCCATGCTACCATCGGATTCGGATTCCTTTTCGCCGTCGCTGTCTTCATCGGTCCAGGACAGGGTTTTGAAATCCAGGCCCAGATCCAGTTTGTTATCCATCATGCCCAGACCGAGGCCGAGGTTGAACATGTTTATGCCTTCTTTGGGATTATAAGAATCTTCACCTTCATCCCATGATTCATCCCAGCCGCTTTTAACCCAGCCGAAATGAAATCCGAATTTGTTTTCGCCCAGATTGCGGCCATAGAACAGGTCGATGCGCTGGTTTTTCATGATTTCGTAATCGAAATCATTGACTTCGTCCCAGTCCATATCCATCCAGTATTCCCACCAATAATTGGGATGGATAAAATCAATGGGGGTGAAGGCGCGGGATTCGGTAAAATACACACCCAGAACAAAGGGGTTGTCTTCGCCGAATTTCAGATGGGTTCCCAGATTGGTATAGCCGTCATAATAAGGCGAAATGTAACCCAGGTTCGGGATATAGCCGGGGCCGAAGCTATAATTGTAATAATAGCCGTTTTCCTTGTCCGGATAAAAAGCATAATTGGTGGTGAATTCACCGAGGAACAGCTCCGGATAGTCATTGATGGTTGACGGGAAAAGCCAGATGTTGTGTTCGTCGGGGACGATCATGTTGGCTTCGCCCAGCGTCTTGACGCGAGTGTAGGTCGCGAAGCTGGCCGTGGCCAGAAGACACATGGCCAGAGTTAAAATTAACAGTTTCTTCATTATTTTACCCTTGGTTTAAAGGTTTAATTTTCAATTAAAAAGGCACAAGCCAAAGTTGGTTAAGATTTCAAAGTCTCGATAAGCGCATGAACAATCTTAACTTCGTTCCTCACCTCCTTTCTAAACGGCACACCGAACAAGTACCGGTTGGAAACGCACTTCCTGTGCACGCAATTAAGAATCTATAAATAACAAAATTCGAATTTCTCGTCAACCACAAAATATCCCCTCTGTCAAACCATACCGCAATCGAGTATGTTCGATTTCAAATCGGAGCATAAATACGGAAACGGCTGTTTAATGTCAATAAAAAAAACTTAAGTTTTTTATGATAAAAAAAGCCCCGTTTTAAAAGAAAACGGGGCTAAGTGGAGTATTAGAATCGATTTACCGGTTGCGCCAGTTGTTGCGGCGGGTGGTAGCCCGACGAGTGGTCTGGCGGGTAATCCGACGTGACGCGGCACGACGAGTCGTTTTGCGCGTCGGATTGTTGTTTATGGCTTTCCGGCGTGAAGTGGCCCGACGAGCCGGCTGCTGGTACATATTGTACAGCTCGGCGCTTTTCATATAATTGGACTTACGAGCGGTCGCTTTGCGAGCCGGCTTGCGCGGAGCGGCTTTTTTGGTCCAAGTGGTTTTACGAGCGGTCGACTTGCGAACCGGCTTGCGAGCCGTGGCCTTTTTGCGTACTACCGTTTTGTTCCAAGTGGATTTGCGCGGCGTGGATTTGCGCGTCGCGGTTGCACGACGAGTCGTGGTTTTGCGAGTGGTTGCCTTACGAGCCGGAGACTTCTTGTACGAAGCCGTTTTGGTGGTTTTCCGGCGGGGGGATGTAGTCCGCTTAGTTTTGGTTGTGCGAGGCATTAAGTTTTTCCTCCCTTCACACATGCGGTCATGGTTTAGACCGGATCCGTCGAAAACTCAATCCGGCCATGGTTTCAATTTCAATAATTTTTTTATCGACCGACATCGCGAATTATTTAGTAATTTCAAGCCTTATGCGGGGTTATAAGAATCGGTGTGCAAAAATTGGATGACAGCGTTTTTTTGCCGCCGATCACGGCTTTCGGCAATTCCGGAATTATTCAATCATTTTTATCCGCACCGGGAGACAGCGCTCCTTCGCATAATTGTGAAACGGAATTCACTTAATTTGTCATTCGGTATAAAATGCACTGCCCTGCATATGCCCGCCGATACCGACCGGCTCATGAAAAACCGGTCGTCGCGTGACCGTAATACATTACAAAATAACAGGTTACGATAAGCCAGCGGTGCCTGGCGGCCAGCTCCGGAGATACCCGTAATTTGGGGCATATCCTTTGCTCAAGTTGATATTCAGAAAGAGTTAACGAGTGAAGGAGCCAGTCATGTTAGAAGGCAAATTTCAGCGTGGATTTACCAAAGAACGCCTGCAGGCCATCAATGAACCCAAGGTTCATCATGACGCCGACGGCTTCTACATCCATACTCTCTCCGAAAATATTAAAGTTTATTTTGATGATTATTATGAATTTTTAGAAAAAATATATGACCGTTGCCAGGCAGAATTGAACGATATCGAAAATAAGCTGGAAACAATCTCCGAAGAATATTCCGAGACGAAGGCTTTCTTAAAAGCCAAGCAGATAATTATCGAGCTGGTTCACAGGACGGCCCGCAATTTTTACATCGACGGAACGAATTTCGGAATCATCATGACACCGTGGTGTTTCGGCACGGTTGTTCTCGAGAAGGTGGAAACCTACCGCGGGCGCCTTAGCCGCGGGGAGGTGACCGAAGAAAATATGCCGGCCTATCCCTACTATATTATCCGCTATATCGATGAGATATACCGCAAAACATTGCTTGATTTGTTCGATTTTCCGCCGACGGCGTTCAAAATGCGCTGGCAATACAGCGAACTTTTAAAACGCTATTCGGGCGTTCTGGCCAATATTACAAATTCTTTGAATTCGGTGCTGATGCAGATAAAAAATTACGGTGCCTGACCCTTGGTCAGGCTCTCTTCCTCCCTCCTACAGATGCCCCCGGTAATCCTCCCACCGGGGGTTTTTTTTAAATAATTGCGGCGTTTCCGCCGATAACCAGTATAACGGACTTTCGATGATTGTAATATAAATATGGTCACGACTAACATTCAGCATATCACGACTCTCCGGTATTTGCCCATATACCTGGAATCGTTACGGATTGACAGTGTGCTGGATTTTGACCTGTATATCAAAATCAACAGCGAAATGGTTCTCTATCGTTCGGCCGATCTGCCTTTCACCGAACAGACTCTGGAAAAACTCCGTGAAAACAACGTCGCCCGGTTATATGTTCAGGAGGATGCCAAGGGCAAATATCAGAAGTATATCGAAAAGAATTTAAGCGTCATCCTGCAGGACCGGACCATTCCGGAAACGAGACGGGCCGGTATTCTTTATGAGACCTCCAAGACCCTCATGAAAGACGTTCTCGATAACCCGTCGTATGGCGAAAATATCAAACGTTCCCAGGGTCTGGTCGCCAATACCGTCAGTTATATTCTGCGGGGGCAGGAGGCCTTTCATAATCTTTTGAAATTAAGTTCGTTCGATTATTACACCTACACCCATTCGGTCAACGTCTGCACGTTTGCCATCGCTCTGGCCCAGCAAGCCGGTTACAATGACGAGGAATTTCTGTATAATCTCGGTGTCGGGGCTCTTCTGCATGACGTCGGCAAATCGCGCATTTCGGAACGTATTCTGAACAAAAAAACCGGTTTGTCGCCCGTTGAATTCGAGTTGATGAAAAAACACCCACAATGGGGTGTCGAGATTTTATCCCAAACCGATATGCTGGAATCGGTGTCGATGTATCCCGTGCTGGAGCACCACGAACGCGGAACCGGTCGTGGTTATCCCCACGGCCTGACCTTGAAGGATATGCACGATTACAGCCGTATCGTAGCCATCGTGGATACGTTCGATGCCATGACGACCAAGCGGGTTTATCAGAATGCCATCGAGACATTTCCGGCCCTGAAGATTATGTTTTCCCTGCCGGAAGATTATGATCAGAGGCTGCTGAAAATTTTCGCCGAATTGATGGGCCCGGACGGACTCAAATCAAAAATAAAGCCGATCATTTAGATCGGCTCTATTCAGTAACTCACGACGATTATAAAAAATATTCTCAAGCTTCGGCGTTTTCGACGGGCACTTCTTCCGGAACAGATTTCGGTGTCGCAAAACCGAGTTTTTCACGCAGGTTCGCCGCAATTTCATCACAGATGTCCTTATTTTCATCAAGAAAACGTTTGGCAGTTTCACGGCCCTGCCCCAGACGGTCGCTGCCGTAGCTGTACCATGCGCCCGATTTCTGGATGACATCGAATTTCTCTCCCAAATCGAGCATTTCGCCTGTTTTAGATATACCGGTTCCATAGGTGATATCGAATTCGGCTTCACGAAACGGCGGGGCGACTTTGTTTTTCACCACCCGCACCCGGGTACGGCTTCCGACCACTTCTTCCTTGTCTTTAATTGAGGCAATCTTGCGAATATCGAGCCGTATGGTCGAATAAAATTTCAAAGCATTGCCGCCGGTAGTCGTTTCGGGGTTGCCAAACATGACGCCGATTTTCATGCGGATTTGATTGATAAACACCACGGCCGTTTTGGACTTGGAGATGACAGCAGTAAGCTTGCGCATTGCCTGGGACATGAGGCGGGCTTGAAGACCCATGTGTGAATCGCCCATTTCGCCTTCGATCTCGGCCCGTGGCACCAGCGCCGCGACAGAATCGATAACGATGATATCAATCGCTCCGGAACGAACCAGCGTTTCGGCGATATCGAGGGCCTGTTCGCCGGCGTCGGGCTGGGATATCAGCAGGTCATCGACCTTGACCCCCAGCGCCTTGGCATAATTGGCATCGAGCGCGTGTTCGGCGTCGATAAAAGCCGCAATCCCGCCCAGTTTTTGGGCTTCGGCGATAAAATGAAGGGCCAGCGTCGTTTTGCCCGAACTTTCGGGGCCATAAATTTCCACGACCCGGCCGCGCGGAATGCCTCCGACGCCCAGAGCATGATCCAGTCCGAAGGAACCGGTCGGGATAACTTCGATTGGCTGGACGACCCCGTCGCCGAGACGCATTATAGCCCCCTTGCCAAATGACTTTTCGATCTGGTGCAGGGCGCTGTCCAGAGCTTTTTTGCGGTCAGGATTATCGATGCTCATTTTGCTCTCCTTTATCCTAAATTACACAAATATCCATACCAACGGATAGTCATTTATATTATCAAACTTTTTAGAAACATACTATCACATTTTCAAAAACATTATAAAATACGCCACTGACAGATGCCGTCAGTAAAAATTCAATTTTTTTAAGAGTAATCAGGATCCCAGCGATACCCGGTGAAGGCTCTCATAGATCGGCCCGCGCGGGGTGAGAGTCGATTGGAACAGCACTATTTCTGAAAACGAAACCGGTTCCGGGGTCAGGCGAAAGGTTTCCACTATCCGGCATAGTTCATCCATCCGGCCTTCCTGCTTGACCCGGCCCAGAGTCAAATGAGCTTTGAACGGCCGACTTTCTTTTTCGAATCCCAGCGCATTCATCTCCAGATCGACATGTTTGGCCAGATTCGCCAGGGTTTCAAGTTCCCCGGTCAGGCCGGCCCAGAAAACCCGCGGACGTTTCAAATTGGGGAAAGCACCCGGGCGGTCTATGTCACAGGCAATTGCTTTGTAATTGGGTCCAACCCGATCCAGAGCCCTTTTTATCGGTTCCACCAATTCCGGTCCGGTTTCTCCAAGGAATTTAACGGTCAGGTGAATGATATCGGCTTCGACCCATTTGACGGAGTGCGACAGCGGCCGGAATTGACTAATCATACGGCCGAGCAGTGCTTTCGCCTTGTCCGGCAAAGGCAGGGCGATAAACAGACGCATCAGGAAATCTCCAGAATGGCACGGCGGAGCATTTCCAATGCGGCATAAACCGAACGCCCGCGGTTCATCTCCCGATCCAGACCGAAGGTGAATTTGCGGGAATGAACCATCTCTTTGGAGGCGACGGCGATAAAGGTCGTGCCGACCGGTTTGTCATCGGTTCCTCCGTCCGGGCCGGCAATTCCGGTTATGGCGACGCCGTAATCGACGCCGTATTTCTGAATCAAGCCTTTGGCCATAGCTTCGGCCACCGGCGTTGAGACGGCGCCGAAATCATCGATTAACTGCGGCGTTATATCCAGCAGGTCGCATTTGGATTTATTGGAATAGACCACGACGCCGCGATCGAACCAAGCCGATGAGCCGGGCACCGAGGTTATTTGCCCGGCCAACAGGCCGGCCGTGCATGATTCCGCCGTGGCCAAGGTCAGGCTTTTGGATTTCAGCAAATCGCCCACGACGGCTTCAAGGGTGACATTACCCTCGCCGTAGATATATTTTCCGGCGGCTTTACGAATATCTGCGGCGATTTTGGCGGCGTTTTCATCGGCCACGTCGCGAGTGGCTCCGGATGAAATAATTCTTAAATCGACCCCGCTGTACGACGGCAGGTAGGCCAGGTGAACCGTTTCAGGAATTCTTATTTCGGGCATGATCAATTCGGCCAGGGCCGACTCGATAATCCCGGTCGTGCGCAATTTAATAATGGACAGGTGCTCCTGCCGTGAGCGCGCCTGCAACATCGGAATCAACTCATCGTCGACAATCTGCATCATTTCGCGGGGCACGCCCGGAAGGGACACGAATATTTTACCTTCTTCGGCGATCACGATTCCCACCGCCGAGCCGAATTTGTTGGGAAGGTAGGTCGCCCCCTGCGGCAGAAGGGCCTGATTCTGATTTATCGAGGGCATCTTGATGCCGCGGCGGGCATAACGGCTTTTGATATCATCGAGAATATCCTCATGAAAAACCAGATTGCGTCTGAAGACTTTGACAATGACTTTCTTGGTTATGTCATCATCGGTCGGGCCCAGGCCACCGGTGGTGATAATCAGGTCGGCGCGTTTCAGGGCCTGATAGAAGACTTCTTCCATGCTTTTCAAGTCATCGCCGACGGCCGTTTTGTAGCGGACCGACAGCCCGATGTCGGCCAGCCGCCGGGCGATATAAACGGAGTCCGTATCAACCGTATGGCCGGTGATAATCTCATCGCCGATTGAAATAAGTTCCACTATCATAATCGACGGATTATACAAAATTGGACTTTAAAGCACACCTAAAATATAAATAACTATTCGGGTTAGAATATTGGCCTGGATACCGGCGACGACATCATCGGCGGTTACCCCCCAGCCCCTGGGAAGCCTTTCGGCGGCGTCGGCCGGGAATATTTTTATGGCGTCGAAGCCGCGAAAGGCGACAAAGGCGATGATATAATTGGTCAGGCTGTATGGCACAAAAATTACCGCAATAAACATTCCGGCCCATTCATCGACCACGATTTTTTTGGCGTCATGGCCGAGCGCATGTTCGGCGGCGGAGGCTATTATCACGGAAAACAAAGTCATCGCTATGGCCGCAATGCCCAGAATGGCGGGATTGTCACCGATTAAAAACCAGGCAATGAGCCAGGCCGGAACGGTTCCGGTTGTCCCCGGCACGATCGGGCTGCACCCGGAATAAAACCCGGTCGCGAGCGATTTAATTAGGAAGTTTTTTATATTCATTTACAGTGAGCTTTTCATGAGGCTGTAGTACTTAATCATATAATCGACGCCGGTGTAGAGCGTGATAAAAGTGGTCGCTCCCATAAGAATATCGAAGGTCAACTGCCAGTTGAAATCAATGAGAGTCGCCAGCGGGCTTTGCAGTCCTTTCAGCAATACATCCAGCGTTATGACGATAAGGATAATGGTGATCGTTGTCATCTGCATAATAGTCTTGCCTTTAGCCAGCGGGGTCGGCGAAATAACCCGGCCTTTGTAAGCGGCGAGCATGCGCAGGCCGGTAACAAAGAACTCGCGTGAAACGATCAGCATAACCATCCAGGCCCGGACATAATGGAGCGACACCAAGGCGATAAAAGCCGAAGTCACCAGGATTTTATCGGCCAGCGGGTCCATGAATTTGCCGAAACCGGTCACGATTCCGTATTTGCGGGCGTAATGGCCATCGGCTATATCGGTAAGGGCCGCAATAAAATAGAGGAGACAGCCAAATAAGCGGCTATAGGGGTTCTCGGACAAAAAGAAAGTCATAAACACCGGGGCCAGAATAATTCTGGTCAGAGTCAGTTTATTGGGCATATTCATGACAGGGGAATCTACTAAGGAAAGCCATGGCTGTCAATTGATATAAAGCGGCCACATGCGAAAGGGCAATTTGGCCCTAATGCAATTTGCATCAACTCGTTACTTCCGAAAAACTTGTGCGCAATACCGCTATCTTCGTCCGGATTTTTTAAAATAGAAATGAACATTTTGAGAAAAAAAGCATCGAATTAAAAAAACACGGCGACCCTGAATGTTTTTTGATAATTAATTTTTTTGGTCCGGCCATACGAGCCACCGAGGAGAGAAAATGAAAATGACGCAGTTGGTGATTTGCCTGCTTTTTATTTGTGTTTTGAATTTGTCGGCACAGCAGGGTGATTTTCCAAAATTAACCGGGCCCTATTTGGGCCAGAAATTTCCCGGAGATGTTCCGGAGATATTTGCCCCCGGTCTGGTTTCGAGTCCGGAGGCAAAAGAAATGGGAATTACCTGGATGCCGGACATGAAGGAGTTTTATTTCACCCGGCAGGATCCTTCCGATTCGGATCGCAAATGGACAATCTGGTATTCAAAAGAAATAAATGGCATCTGGACAAGGCCGGAAATTGTCGAATTCTCGGGGACATATCTGGATATCGCACCCTTTATAACATATGACGGCAAATACATGCTTTTTTATCGCGGCAGTCGAAGCGACACGACTTTCAAAACGGGGACATATATTGCAGAACGTACAGGCGACAATTGGACCGAACCGCGCTTTTTCACCGAGGCATATGTATTAAACACGGCAGATTTTAAAACCTTCTATTGCACCGAAGGAAAAGAAGACCGGCAGATATATTATATGACCTATGCCGACGGAAAATTTTCCGAAAAGAAACCGCTTGAAGGTCAACTTAATTCGCCGTTTTTCGATGCTCACGGGATGATTTCGCCGGATGGTGATTTCATGTTGTTCGATTCCGACAGACCGGGCGGTATTGACAAAATTGATATGTACGTCAGTTTTCGTAAAGGGAATAACTCATGGTCGGAAGGCATCAATCTCGGTGAAAAAATCAACAGAGGACATTTCACCATTCCTTCAATTTCACCCGACGGCAAATACATTTTTATAAATTCGGACAGCGACATTTATTGGGTTTCGGCGAAAGTCATTGACAATTTAAAGAATAAATAAAATTTCATACCCGGCGGGTTTTGGCCCGCCGGGATGTATTTCATGTTTTTCCCTATTCGGCTCTTATCAGTAGCGCAGAATGAGCGCAATGCGCCGGTGCTTTTCGAGTTGTCCGTTGTCTACGAAAACCACATGCCCTTGCTTGCTCATGACCGTCTCGATGATTTCATCCACGGCGTCATCGATTACGTCCGGGTCATCGGCGTTATCGGCCGGGGTAATATGCATGCCGCTGTCGTCGATGCGGGCCGGGAAGTGAAAATCCTTTTCGACCAGTAGCAGGTGACCGCGGCCTTCTTTGGCCAACCGCCATACTTCTTCGGCGGTGGACACGTATTTACGTTCGCCGACTGCTTTATCCAGTTCCAGCAAGACTTTTCGGCGTTCTTCGGCCAGATTGGCCGCGACCAGCGGCCAGACCAGATCGGCCAGTTCATGAGGCGGGGTCTTGTCATGACTGCCGGTGACGGTGGTCAGGATAGCCTCGCGATGGGATGTCACTTCGTTAAAAAATGAAAGAAAGCGTTCGACGCCGACGACCACTAGAGGCAGAGGATCATCGGCCATTAGCGGTTTGAGGGCATTATCCACCATGCGGAAAAACTGACGATGGCGCTCGTCGCGATGGGTTGATTTTTCGATACCATAACCTCCGGGCAGAGGTTGTTCGCCGCCCGGACCTTCATGAATGAGTGGAAAGCCATCCTCCTGAAGTTCGATCAGATTCTCACCTGTGCCTTCGTACAAGCGGGTCGGCTTTTCGCTCAAGGCGAGCACCCAGTATCGCGGGGTGCGGTTCATGGCAAAAACCAGATCGCGAGTATAGAAAGTTTCGTCCACCACTACCCGTTCTTTCAGCGCAAAGGGCAGATAAATGGCCCGGTCAATGTTGGCGTTGACAAATAGGGCCAGTCCGTCCAGAGTATGAGGATAATCGACTTTCGATGCCAGCTTCTCAAGCCGCGTAATAAGGGCATCGCTTTGGCGTTTGCCGAGTTCTTGGATTAAGCGGTCGGAGGCCTGTTTGACCAGATTTCTGACCCGAATAGGGTCCTGGCGGTTTTCTGGCTTGGCACGGTGGGTGGGTAGTGTAATAGTCACCGAGGGGTAACTTTTGATTTGCCGAAGCGGCAGGATATCATGGCGATTCATTTGGTTTTCTCCTTTTTTTTATCTTTCGAATCCGGGTCGTTCAATCGCAATCTTCCTGTGTCATAACCCGGTCATTGAGTTTTCAAAGGGACGGTCTTAATTATTATACCCTTAAGATTATTTTGTGACCATTTAATCGACGGGTTAAAGGACTTTCAGACCCGGTTTCCGGTTAGTTAATTTTGTCAATTGACAACGGCTCATTTTGGGCTATATTAAGTTTGCATATTGTTCTTAATAGCATCGCGATTGTCAACAACGCCACAAGGTATAATTTTATATGGGAGGACAAAATGAAGAAGAATTTTGGGATTCAAGCACCGGGCATGGTGATATTGATCATCGCCATTTTTATCCCAAGTACCACATCATTTGCCTTTATTTGCGGTGACGTCAACACTGATGGCAATATCAATCTTCTGGATATTCTCTACATCATTGATCACCTGTATGGCAGTCCAACGGGTAACGCACCGATGCCCTGCGACGTGGGCGATGTTAATAATGACAGGAGTCTTAACCTTCTGGATATCTTGCACTTGACCGATCACCTGTATGGGAATCCGCCGGGCCCGGAGCCGAATTGCGCAGTCGACGCCGGCACAGTGACCGACATCGACGGTAACGTTTACCTGACGGTGTTGATCGGTAATCAGTGCTGGATGGCGGAGAACCTGAAAGCAACTCATTACCAAAATGGTGACCCCATACCCATTGTTACCGCCGATACCGTCACCTGGTATGCAGCGTATTTCGAATACAATAATGATGTTGATAATGTTGCGGTTTATGGCCGATTATATAACGCGTATGCTGTGGAAGACAGCCGTAATATAGCGCCGGCCGGCTGGCATGTGCCGAGTGACGATGAGTGGAAACAATTGGAAATGTGTCTTGGCATGCTTCAGACCGAGGCCGATTTTAGGGGTTGGCGTGGCACCTATGTAGGCGGCAAGTTAAAAGAAACGGGCACAATGCATTGGATAAGCCCAAATGTCGGAGCTACGAATGAAAGCGGTTTCAATTCGCTTCCCGGTGGTTGTCGCGGCAACACTGCTCTCTTCGATGGTATGGGCATCTATGCCAATTATTGGTCTTCTACGGAGCGTTCCTCTGGCTACACGTGGTACCGACTTATGCAATACGATAATTCAGAAGTGCTCCGCAACTATTTCAGTAAGCACGCCGCGGGTTCGGTACGGTGTGTCCGGGATTAAATTTCCGGCCGATATCATCAGGCATAAATAAAAACCCCGCCAATAGCGGGGTTTTAAAATCGCTAAAAATCCAGAAAAACTATTTTTCAGCTTTTTCCTGCGGTTGGTCGGCGTCCTGTTGGGCCAGCGCCTCATCCAGTTTTTCCTGAATACGGGCCGATTTGCCGGTCAAATCGCGGAGATAGTACAGCTTGGCGCGGCGGACTTTGCCCTGACGCACGCGGGTGATTTTGTCGATATTGGGTGAGTGGAGCGGGAAAATACGCTCGATACCGACGCCATAAGACATTTTGCGGACGGTGAAGGTTTCACCGGTTCCGCTGCCTTTGCGACCGATGACCGTGCCCTGGAAGACCTGGACGCGTTCTTTGTCGCCCTCTTTGATTTTCACGTGGACTTTAACCGTGTCGCCGGATGCGAATTCCGGGACTTTATCGCGGAAAAAGCCTTTTTCCACCTGACTAATTCGTTTCATTGGTTGTACCTCAATCTATTCGTTTTCGTTATTTTCCGATTCTTTCAATTTATTCAAAAACTCTTTTTCATTTTTGGCCAGCTCGATTCCATCGAGCAATTCCGGCCTTTTAATATAAGTCTTTTTGAGCGCCTCCCGTCGCCGGAAGTTTTCAATTTCCTTGTGATTGCCTCCCAGGAGTGTCTCCGGCACATTTATGCCTTTATACTCTTCGGGTCTGGTGTAAACCGGCGCCCCGAGTATTTTTTCTACGTGCGAATCGGCCAGAGCGGACTCGAAATTGCCCAGTACGCCCGGTATCAGGCGGACGACGGCATCGAGCATTACCGCCGCGGCCGGTTCGCCGCCGGTCAATACATAGTCGCCAATCGAAACCTCCTCGATTTCATAAAGCTCCAGAAGTCTTTCATCGACTCCCAGGTAGTGGCCGCAAATCACGGTCAACCGGTTCAGCAAAGAATACTCGACCGCTTTGGGCTGGCCAAAAAGCCTGCCCCCGGCCGAAGTGAGGACGATTTTTTCGTCCTCATTAACCCCAGCGCTGTACCCGAGCGCACCGAGACACCGGTCGAGCGGCTCGACCATCAGGACCATCCCCCCTCCACCACCAAACGGTTTGTCGTCGGCAGTATTATGACGATCCGTCGTGAAATCGCGCAGGTTGATTATTTCTATGTCAAAGAGCCTTTTTTCGCGTCCCCGACCGATAATCGACTGATTTATCACCGAATCGAAATAGGCCGGAAAAAGCGTTATTATTTCAATTTTCATCCGGGGAGTCAAATATCCCCTCCGGAGGATTAATGGTTATCTCGTTTTTTTCGAGGTCCACTTTCATAATGAATGCGGTCACCATCGGCAACCGGAAAAGGCTTCCCCTATCGTCTTTTATAACCAGCAGGTCGTTGGCCGGGAATTCTTCCACGTCGGCCACAATGCCGATATCAGCACCCGATTGGTCCACCACCCGGCAGTCGATCAGGTCGAAATAAAAATAACTGCCGTCTTCGGGTGTTCCCAATTCTTCGGATTGGATATATATATACCTGTTGGTATAAGTCCCGGCTTCTTCCGGGCTGTTCACTCCTTTTATTCGCACTGCGGTTTTCCCCGCGATGTCATTCACGGCGGAAAACCTGATTTCGTCGTAATGCCCTTCCGTCTCAATCCAGAATTGCCCGGAAACCACCAGGCGGTCGGGATTGTCAGTCAGGGGCTGTAAGAAGATTTCTCCGGACACACCGCGCGGGCGGCCGAATCGTCCGACCACGATATAATCCGGTCTTTTTTTCAACTATTCCAGAATCTCCAAAACCGCCCGTTTGCCTTTTTTGGCCGATATGGCCGATATCAGCGTTCGAATCGACTTGGCGGTTTGTCCATGTTTACCGATTACTTTACCCAGGTCCCCGGCCCCGACTCTAAGTTCATATACCGTAGTCCTCGCTCCCTGCACTTCGGTCAGATCGACTTCATCCGGGTTGTCAACGAGTGCCTTGACGATGGTTTCGATGAATTCTTTCACTGCTATCTCCTTTTGAATCAGAAGAAGTTACTGGTCCTGGTTTTTCTATTCGCGTTCGAATTCGTTTTCTTTTTTAACCTTCGGCTTTGGTTTCGGAAGCCGAAGCATCGGCTTTGACCTCTTCAACCTGCGCCGCCTTGGTTTTCTTGCGGCGTTTCTTGCGTTCGGTAATGTTTTCCTTGATGACGATGGCGGAAACATCCTCGCCCTTTTTGGCCTTCAGGTATTTTTCATAAAATCCGACCTGGGCCAGAAGAGACCGGACCGTTTCGGACGGAAGGGCCCCCTGGTCAAGCCAGTAGGTCATTCTCTCTTCATTGATTTTAACCAGCGCCGGTTTCACAATCGGATTGTAATAGCCCAAAGTTTCCACAAACCTTCCGTCGCGAGCGAATCTGGAATCGGCGGAAACGAAACGATAACTCGGTCTCTTTTTCGTTCCCATCCGTTTGAGTCTGATGACAGTCGCCAAATTAGTTCTCCTTTGATTGCACAGGTATTACATCTGAAAAGGTAACGACCCCTTCGGCATACCCTTTATTTTGAATTTACCCATATTCTTCATCATTTTTTTCATAGCCAAAAACTGCTTGAGAAGATTGTTGACATCCTGCACCGAATTGCCCGACCCCAGCGCGATTCTTTTTTTGCGGCTGCCGTCGATCAACTGCGGGTTCTGGCGTTCATACGGTGTCATCGATTGTATCATGGCTTCGACCCGGAGGAGGTTACGCTCGTCGATATGGACCCCCTTGAGGGCTTTGCCGACACCGGGAATCATTCCCAGAATGGATTCGAGCGGTCCCATTTTTTTAAGTTGTTGCATCTGGTTCTGAAAATCTTCGAGCGTAAAGGTGTTCTTTTTTATTTTTTCGGCCAGCTCGACGGCCTTTTCTTCGTCAACGGCATCCTGCGCTTTTTCCACGAGGGTGACGATGTCGCCCATACCCAGAATTCGCGAGGCCATGCGGTCGGGGTGGAATAATTCCAGGTCGGATAGCTTTTCGCCGATAGAGGCCAGTTTGATAGGACAACCGGTGACGGCGCGGATCGATATGGCCGCCCCGCCCCGGGCATCGCCGTCGAGTTTGGTCAAGGCCACGCCGGTAAGGTTTAATCTTTTGTGGAATTGTTCGGCCAGCGTGACGGCGTCCTGTCCGGTCATGGAATCGGCCACCAAAAGCATTTCATCGGGGGTGACTTTTTCTTTTATCCGCTCCAGCTCGACCATGAGTTCTTCGTCGATGTGCAGTCGTCCGGCGGTATCCAGAATCACGAGGTCGACGAAATTTTTCTCGGCGTGCTTTTTGGCTTCCAGGCAGATTTCGGGAGGTTTTTGACCGTCGATTGAAAACACTTCGACGTCGATCGAATCGCCCAAAACCATTAACTGCTTGACGGCCGCCGGTCGATATATATCAGCCGCCACCAGAAGCGGTTTTTTCTTTTTGCGTTTGGCGTCGAGGGCAAGTTTACCGGCCAGCGTCGTCTTGCCCGAACCCTGCAGGCCGCAGAGCATGTACACAGTCGGCGACTTATCGATCGCGACCAGCGGTTCGGCTTTGTGGCCTAAAAGAGCCACCAGTTCATCGTGCACGATCTTGACGATCTGCTGGCCCGGTTCTATCGACTTGAGGACTCTTTCGCCAATGGCCGATGATTCCACCTGCGCGATGAAATCTTTGACGACTTTGTAATTGACATCGGCTTCGAGAAGCGCCCGGCGCACCTCGCGTAGAGAATCACGGATGTTCTTCTCCGTCAGCTTCCCGGCGCCGCGAAGCTTTTTGAATATTCCGTCGAATCTGTCAACTAATTCACCAAACATAATTAAAACCGCTCCGCAGGGCATAGCTCACCCCGTTGGAGCTTAGAAATATAAAAAAACGTCCCGAAATGGCAAGGGAATTTCTATGCTTTTATTTGACGGACAAAGGCGGCCCGGTCGTGCGCCCGGTAAAAGGATGACCCGCTAACCAGAATATCCGCCCCGGCTTTCGCCAGTCGGGGGGCATTCGACAAATCAACTCCGCCATCGATCATAATCTCGAAATGCAGGCCGTTTTCATACCGGAAACGGCTGCATATATCCAGCCGGTCATAGACTTCGGGCATAAAAGCTTGCCCGGCAAAACCGGGATTGACGGCCATTAACAGCAAAAGATCAATTTTCCCCAAAAAAGGAATAACAAGCCTTATTTCGGTCGGCGGATTGATCACCAGACCGGCTTTGACGCCGGCGTTTTGCAGGTATTCGATATTATCGATTATGCGAGTGGTATCGGGTCGGTCATCGGCAACATAGACCCAGCGACCCGCTCCCAGATCATGGCGGGGGCAGCCCAGTTCCAGATGAAAGCTGATATATTCGATGCCGATAGCGATAAATTCGTCGAAATAGTTTTCCGGGTCGGTCGTCATAAAATGGGCATCATGGGGCAGTGAACACATTGATTTTGACATTCGGGACAGGGCGGCTCCGAAGGAGATATTGGGGACGAAATGGCCGTCCATGATATCCAGATGAATCATATCGGCCCCGGCTTTTTCGGTATTTTTTATTTCTTCACCGAGCCGGGCGAAATCCGCCGCCAATATGGAGGGCGCCAGTTTTACCATAATTCACTCCGTGGTGGAGACGATCAGGTCGATTTCTTCTCCGACTTCCAGTTCCGTGGCTTGTTCGGCCGATTGTTCCAGCACGGTCCCGGGAAGATAGTTTTCGTTGCGAATATGCGTTACCAGACCAATTTTCAGTCCCAGTTTTTTCAATGTGTTTTCGGCTTCGCTGTAATTTTGCCCGACCAGCTGGGGCATGAAGACAATACCGGATAATCGTCCGCGATTAACCATCAGGTTAACCCGCGAACCATGTGGGATTTCCGCACCCGAAACCGGATAAGAAAAAACCACCACCCGCTCCGGCAGGCTGTCGGAAAAGGTCCAAGCGATATCGCCCAGTTCCAGCCCGGCCGCCTCGATATTGAGTTTGGCCTGGCGGACGGAAAATCCGGCCAGGGGCGGGATTTGCACCATCTTTTGGCCGCTCGATTTGACAACCTTGATGGTTCGACCCGATTTAACCTTGGTTTGGGGTGCTGGATATTGTGACAGGATGGTTCCTTCGGGTTTATCGGGATGATATTCTTCCGACGAAACCTCCATTTTCAGACCGAGTCGCTCCAGAAGGTATTCGGCGTCTTTATAAGCATAGCCGGAAACATCGGGCAATTCGAACTCGGAGCCATGCCGGGTGATAATGGGCATGACGATATTGTCCATGACAAGATAAATGGCGACGATTATTAAAAGCGGTCCCAGAGTATAATACAGTACCTTACGAGGCAGGGTCTTATCGGTCAGAATGCGGGTTTTGAACGCGGCAAAACGCGACTTTTTTTCTGATTGCTCCATAGTCATCAGACTATTTTACAACCTTGAAAACGAAAGGGCACTATTTATTTTCACAGATTTTTGGTTTTTTTGAGTCGAGCGGCAAAGGAGCCGGACATGAATTCGACATCGGGATAGGTTTTGATGAAGCCGCGCTCGGAAACGATATCATCGCCGAAATATTTGCCGGCCGATTCGAGCACGAAGTCTTTGCGGCGCAGCAGGAATTCCTCGACCACTTCGTCGTTTTCCTTACGCAGAACGGTACACGTGGAATAAACAAGGATACCACCGGGCCGGACCAGTTTGGCCGCCTTGTCGATCATCATGCTTTGAACCTTATGCAGTTGCTCGACGTCGTCGGGGGTTTTAATCCAGCGCAGGTCACTGTGTTTCCCGGCGTTACCCCAGCCGGTGCAGGGAGCATCGAGAATAACCCGGTCGAACGGTTCGGCGGTAAATTCCAGATTGTCGGCGTGAACGGGGCTGACGATTTTAATGCCCATTATCTTGCAGTTTTCGGCCAGCATTTTCAAGCGAGGCCGGGATCGGTCCACCGCCGCGACCAGTCCCTGGTTGCGCATGCGGACCGCGGCGTAACTGGCTTTGCCTCCCGGAGCGGCGGCCAGATCGAGAACGCGCATTCCGGGTTTAGGGTTTAAAAGACGGATCGGCAGAGCGGCCGATTCATCCTGTATATAAATTTTACCCTCGGTGACCATCTGGTCAAACACATCATGAGACTGCCGGGTGCAGAAAAATTCATGCAAATAGCGACCCGGCCGAAAATCTATATTCTGCTCTTTGAGAATTTCGGCGATTTGTTCCGGTTTGGCTTTGATATAATTTGCCCGAAAAGATAAATAGGGTGGGTTGTTCATTTCGGCCAGAAGTTTTTCGGTCGCCTCGTATTTAAATTCGGTCAGGCAGTACTCGACAAACCAGTCGGGGTAAGAATAATAATCGGACAGGTGCTGGACGGGATTTTCGCGGGGGTCAATAAAGACGCGGCGCTGGGGGTTGCGGATAGCCGAACGAAGCACGGCATTGACCAGACGCGCCCGTGCGGCATCGACAAAGTGACGGGCCAGGTTGACCGATTCGGACACGATCGCCGCTTCGGGAATACGGTCGGTGAAAAACAGCTGGAAAAAGCCCAGCCTTAATATGGCCTGAAGACGAATCGGCAGTTTTTCCGATGGCCGGCTCAAATAAAAGCGGATATCATGATCCAGCCGTCTTTTGAGCTTGATGGAACCGTGGACCAGCTGACGCAAAAATCGTATATCGCGGGCGTCGAAATTGTGACGATAGATAAAGTCGATAATAATCTCGTCGGCATTACGGCGCAATTTTTCGGCTTCGCATAGAATGTCCATCGCGGCGCCGCGAACCGGGTCAAATTTATTTTGTTTTGTTTCGGTCATCGTTAAAATTCCATCGGATCCCGGCGGACCCCGTTTTGGTCTTCGTGCAACAGCGCCCGTCGATGGACAAAGAGCGCCGACGCCCCCACGGCGTCTTTAAGACCGGCCGCCAGAATAACTTCGTTGGGGCGAGCGTATCCCCCGGTTCCGATACCCAGGGTCATGGTAATCACCCCCTTGCCGGGGTTGTTATTATTTTCGTCAGAATAGGTCAGTTCATAAATGGCCGGGCGGATATCAACGACGGCGATGCCGTCCTTTTTCTCCCGTTTGATTTCGATTTTGTCGCGTCCAGATAACTCATCGAGAAGGGATTGCGTATTATCCTGCCGCTCGATTTCGACATCGTAAACGGCCCGATTGATGCGGCTGTTCAAAGAAACCTTGTCGTTGAACAGTACCCGTGCCGAAGCGACATAGAAACCTTCGGGAAGGTCTTTATTAAGGCGCGCGACAATATCAGCCCGAAACGGGCTTTCCAAAGTCATGTCGAAATATTCGGCCTCGGAACTGCAGCCCAGCGACAGCGACGGCCCGAATGACAATTTCATGTGCGGATGAAAGCCCAGAGAATATGCCACCGGGATCGAGGCCCGCCGGATAGCCCGCTCGATAGTACGGATATTATCCAGATGCGATAAAAACCGGGTCAGGCCCCGACGGCCCCACTTGATGCGGACGAAATTCTTGGTCGGAGCCACCGCGGAGACTTTGACCACTTTTTTAGTTGAACGTCCGAAAGCAGTATTATCATCAACCATGCTGTTGCCCGGTTCGCTTTTAATTTTCGGTGCGTGTGGATCTTTGAGTATTTCCGACGACAATCCTCTTTGCTTTTTAAGATGTTCATTCGAAACGGCCAGTTCGATATGCTCCCAGGGCAGATTTTCCGAAAACGAGCGTTCCCGCAGAAGGCTGTAGGGATCGATGCCGCAGGTTTGGAAAGCCTTCATCCATAAATCGAAATTGAAATTTTCCGACCAACCATCGAAGCGTGCACCGGCTTTAAAAGCGGCTTCAATAACATCGGCCATGCTTCTATCGGACCGCCCGATGATGCCTTCCATAAAGGCCAGTCGATTATCATGCTCCTTGAAATTGACAAAGCTGTTTCTGACCGACCTTTTAATGTGTTCAATTTTGCGGGCGATTTCCTCCGGGTGCGGCTGGGCGTCCCATTGCAGGGGCGTATGCGGTTTGGGCGAAAACGGCGAGAGGGTGACGTTAATGATTCTTCGGCCTTTGTAGTTAGCGGCGATGCGGCAGATTTTGTGTATCATGTCGACAATCCCGTCGATATCTTCGTCGCTTTCGGTCGGCAGGCCGACCATAAAGTACAGCTTGACCAGATTCCAGTCGTTACGAAAAGCCAGTTCGATAGTATCGTACAATGCCCGATCGGTTATATTTTTGCGGATGAAGGCGCGCAGTCGTTCGGTTCCGGCTTCGGGGGCGAACGTCAGCCCCGTTTTTCGTGATGTTTTGGCGGCGGCGGCCAGTTCCTGCGTGAAAGTTCCGGGGCGCATCGACGGCAGCGCCAAGGCGACCCGTTTGCCCTGAAGTTCCCGCGACAGCTTGAGTGTCAACGTTTCTATTTCGGGATAATCGCCCGACGACAACGACAGAAGCGAGACTTCATCGAAGCCCGTCTTGCGCAGTCCGGTATTGACCTGACTGATAATATCATAGGCCGGGCGGACGCGTACCGGACGATACACGGCGCAGGCCTGACAGAAGCGGCAGTTCCAGGGACACCCGCGCATGATTTCCACGGTCAGACGACTGTGCACGGTCTCGATAAACGGTACGATCGGAAGGTCGGGATAAATCCGTCGTTCCAGATTCGGGATTTTATTGTTTTTTATGACGGCCGGGATATCATCGTGCACGGGTTTCTTCGTAATCGGGTCATAAAAGGCCGGGACATAAACGGACGCGACTTCGCGGGCCAGACGGCGAAGTTTTTCCGGCCGGGTGAGATTTTTCGATTCATGGACTATTTCGCAGATGCGAATGATATTGTCCTCGGCGTCACCGATATAAAATAAATCGATAAACTCGGCCGACGGTTCGGGGTTGTTTACGACCGGTCCTCCGGCGATAATCAGGGGATGATGGTGGCCGCGGTCTCTGGAGCGCAAGGGGATGCCGGCCAGGTCGAGAATATTCAACAGATTGGTATAAACCATCTCATAGGCCAGAGTGAACCCGACAATATCGAATTCGGCGAGAGGTCGGTGTGATTCCAGCGTGAAGGCCGCAATGCGCTCGCGGCGCATGACGGCTTCGGCATCGGTATCATACGCGAAAAAGCGCTCGCACAAAAAGCGATCGTCTCCGTTAATCAGATGATACAGAATCTGGGTGCCCAGATACGACATCCCTATTTCATACTTGTCGGGATAACCTAGGGCGAATTTAAGACGGCCTTCGTGGGATTTGATAATCTGCCCCAGCTCACCGCCGGTGTACTGCCCCGGTTTGATTACGAAGGGGAAGAATTTTTCTTCGAGAACGTGCTGCATATTCCAATTATAACATTAAAAAATCCCGCCCCTGACAGGCGGGATAAATTTCGTGCTCTTTTCAGTCAAATTAGCCGAAGAGCTCTTTGCGATTGCATTCGCAAACACCGACGTTGTTGGTGCGATAACGCCAGCCGGAAGAAGAACGTTCGGCTTTGACGTATTTAATAAAAGCGATTTCGCTTTTGCAAATGGGGCAGGTCATGGTGTGCTTTTTCTTCGACGCCTTATCCGCAAAACTCTGTTTCTTGGCCATTTAAAATAAACCTCTAACTTTCTTTGACCATTTCCAGTTCGCGCAATTCATCTTTAACAGCCAGCAACATTTCTGTGGCCTCGGATAATATACGCAAATCGGCGTTCTTGGCAACCAAATTTTGCGCTATCTTGAAATAACTCGACGCCGTCGCATAGTCGCGATTCTGGAGCGCCACCAGAGCCTTGAAACAGGCTTTTTCGCTGTCAGGCGTCATCTTCCCGACCCAGTTTCAGGCGTTCTATGTCCTTGAGCCGCTTGACAAACGGCGTGACTTTATAGCCCCGGTTTTTCATAAAATAAATCAGCGACCCGGCCAAATGAATATACATCGGGTCAATCTTGGCTTCGGCCGACTTGAGGACATCGTCCAGAATGGTCAGAATATGCCCCTGCCGTTCTTTTTCATTGGCGACGTATTCATACTCGTTTTTAAGGTATTGAAGATATAAATCCAGCAGGTCGGATGACGGCGCCGTCGCCGGAGCCTTCAACACCAGCTTTCTTTTGGGAACGGCCCCGGCCGTTTTCCAGCCTTCGATTTCGCCATGAAGTTTTCTCGATTCCGGGTCAGCCATATCCAGTCCGGATTGAATGTCGGCGAACAGCGAACCGATCCGGGATAATATATCGCCGTCGAATCGTCCGGTATCGAGGAATTTGCGGCTTTCGGACATCCATCGGGCGAGGCGGTTATTGATATAGCGTCCGCGAAGAGACTCCCGGGCGATTTCATCGAGGGTATCCAAGCTGTGGGCGGTGTCCAGCCGGCTGGCTTCGGCGCTCGCCGCGCGCGAGATGAAGCTTTCCAAAGTTGATTCCAGTTTTTTAAGGGTTTCCTGACGGCTCACCGATCTTCTCCAATAACCTGAGTCGAGGTGTATTCGGTCTGATCCACACGGCGGCTTTTGCGTTCGAGATATTCTTCGAGCAACATCGCCACCCGGTCAACCATGGCCGACAACCGGTCGGCGCCGCTATCGGGTTTGTCGATGACGGCCACCAGCCCGGCCAGTTTCAGCGCGGCCAGTTTGGACAGAGCGTCGGTGCGGGGCAAATCCGAGGCGTCGGCGATCTCGCTTATGGTTCGTCGCCCGTTGACCAGCGACAAGAGATTCCATTCTTCACTTTGCAGCGAAATCTCCTTCTTGCGTTCCGGCGGCGCGGGCGTGATAGTCAAAACCTGGGAAAAATCGGGAACGGCTTCGCGAATACGATTGATTTCGTCCAGCCGGCGCAGGCCTTCAAGGATGACATTTTCGACCGACAGGCTGACGGTGATCTCCTCGTCGGTGGGAAACTGGTTTTCATAAAACTTGAACGACCCCGATTCCCAGGACAAAAGCGAATAGATTAGCTCCTCTATTTGCGAGCGAACGACTTCTTCCAGATCGGCCCGGTCGATGAATTTTTTTTCGAGCAATATTTGTCCCAGCCGCCGGGATGATTTCACCCGGGATTGCATGGAAACGGCTTCATCGAGTTGTCCGACGGTAATTCGTCCGCGGTCTTTGAGCAATTGCCCGATATGAAAAGTCTGTCTTGGCCCGTAGGCGTAAATAATCTGCCCCAGTTTAAAATAAATCATGACAATATCGTCATCTTTTTGAATCCCGAGGGTGCCCGATTTTCGGGTATTGGCGATCAGTTGAAATATCTCGGGAAGCGTAAAGCGTCCTATTTTTCCCTGCAATGCCTGGTCCATGAGTACTCCTGATTTACATTCGGCTTAAGGATATATTTGATACAAGCGTTTGTCAAATAATGTTTTTGTGGGGCAAGAGTTTTTCAAGTTTTTCAAATCCCACCTTGCATAATGTTGTTTTGTCATGCCCCTCCTCTTCCGGACCAACAGAAACGGTTGGCGTTCGTAAATCCTGAAATCCATTTGATGATTACAAAGGGAATCAAAATGAATAAGACCGATTTAATGGTTGGGCTGTTTGAGGCCATCGACCGTTCCGACGCGGAGGGATTCTCCGTCTTTTTGGCCGATGATGTCACTTTCCGGTTCGGCAACGCTCCGGCGGTCCATAAAAGGGCCCCAGTCAAGGAGGTTGTCGGCGGCTTTTTCGCGAGTATTAAGACGCTTCGGCACCAAATTCATGATATCTGGTCTGTCGATAATGCCGTTGTTTGTCATGGGATGGTGACATATACCCGTCACGACGGCTCCACGCTGACCGTGCCGTTTGCCAATATCTTTAAAATGAAGGGCAAACTGATTAAGAATTATCTGATTTTCGCGGATACGTCAGAATTATATAAATAAGCTTATAATGCCTATTCTATAAACGGTTCGGTATTGATCATCGAACCGGACACCTGGCGTTTAAGCGACCAGTTGCCCAGTTTGGGGTCGGCCTCGAAACCATAACCCATGACGGTATCGCCGGCATTGGTTATAATTGTCACGAAGCTGTCGGTCGTGATTAAATTTCGTCCCGAATTGTAATTAAGATGTTCCGAATTCAAGCGGGCGCTGTCATCGCTTACGATACGGACATTCCCGTAAACATCCATGAGGTTGACTTCCTCGCGAATCAGCCCGCTGTCGGAAACAAGGTGCGATTTTTGGGCGCCCGTGGAATCGAAAAAGAACACTTCCAGTTGCCAGGCCAGGGTAGAATCCTGCTTTTCGTATTTTTCTATATAACCGGCCTTAATATCGGTCGTGACGCGGTTTTTATCATAAAGGAATATATGGGCGTTGCGGAATTGTTGGTCGGGGCGCATGGCTGTGGAATCGGCGGCGGAAGAGCGGCCAACCCCCGGAGCCTTGATTTCCGGGTCATCGCCGCATGAAATTAATAAAATAAAGGTTGCGAATATCAGCCATTGCTTCATGATATTGTTTCCTCAATATAAGTTATCGGTTGTTCGGGCCGGTTGTGCCAGCGGTTATGAATCCATATCCACTGGTCTTTATTTTCTTTTACGATTTTCTCCCAGATTCGTGTACATTCTTTCGTAAGATTATACACATCGTGTTCGAAATTTTCGGTTCTCTCGATTTTGATTTCCGGCCAGACTTTAATTTTATATCGACTCCCGTTTCTAAGGCAGATTATCGGGACGACCGGCGTATCCGTCCTCAAGGCGATGATCGATTGTCCGACCGGAGTATGCGACAGCCGACCGAAAACCGGGATGAACATGCTGCGAACCCGGAACGAATCGGTATCCATCAGGACCCCCAGCATGCCGCCGTCTTTAAGCCAGCGCATCATCTCGCGCGGTGACTGACGGGTATCAAACACTTTTATTCCCATGTGTTCCCGGTTACCGCGGATAAGCTCATCAAGGCGCGGGTCATATAACTGCCGTCCGATGACGCCGACCTTGTAGCCCATCCGGGCGAAATGTACGGCCAGGAGTTCGAAATTCCCGATATGCCCGGTCGGGACGATAACGCCATGCCCTTTATTATAAACGGGGTCAAGATTCTCAAGACCTTCAATGTCGATCAGGTTTTTTAATTGGTTGTTGTAATGCCGTCGAATGCGGATGACATCGACGGCCATTTTTCCCATGTTTATGAAGCTTTTGCTGGCAAGTGTTTTAAGCTGATTTTTATTTAACTCCCGCCCGAAGGCCAAATAAGCGTTTCGCTGTGCCTTGAGCCGATCCCGACGGGAAAAGATATAAGCCAAATTGCCCAGAACCGCTCCGAAAAAAAGCGCCGCCGCCCTCGGCAAAGAATTTAAAAGAGCCGCGAAAATTTTCACGACATTATAGACCAGCGTCCTTTTAAATTCCTTGGAAATGAACATGGAACTAAACCAGTTTCGACTTGAGAATATCGTGAAGATGAACGATCCCGACCGGGTGGCGCTCGCGGTCGATAACCGGCAGAACCGTGATGGAATGCTTTTCCATAATGGACAGAGCCTTGTCCAAAATGGCTTCGGGGTTTATTGATTTCGGGTTTTTGATCATGACCTCGCTCATGGCGAACTTGAAGATCTCATTCTCGCACTGGGTAAGACGCCGCAGGTCGCCGTCGGTAAAAATCCCGGTGAGCTTTCCGGTTTTATCGACGACCAGCGTGCACCCCAGGCGTTTGCCGGTCATCTCGAATATGGCTTCGCGGATTTTGGTTTCATCGGAGACAATCGGGATTTCCGAATTGACATGCATCAAGTCGGCCACCCGCATTAAAAGCCTTCGCCCCAGCGAGCCACCGGGATGAAGGAAGGCGAAATCCTCCGCGGAAAAATGGCGCTGTTTCAATAGGGCCACCGCCAGCGCGTCGCCCATAACCATCGCCGCCGTGGTTGACGTGGTCGGCACCAGATTATTGGGACAGGCCTCGGAACCGACCGAACAATCGAGGATAATATCGCATTTGGCGGCCAGTGGGGAATCGGGCTGACCGGTGAGGAGAATTATTTCCACGCCGAGTCTTTTGACGGCGGGCAGAATCTGATAGAGTTCGTCGGTTGCGCCCGATTTGCTGATGGCAATCATGACATCATCATCACGCACCATACCCAGGTCGCCGTGTACTCCCTCGGCAGCGTGAAGGAAAAATGATGAAATCCCGATGGAAGTCATGGTCGCGGCGATTTTTTTGCCAATAATGCCGGATTTACCCATACCGGTGACAATGACCCGGCCTTTGCACTCAAGGATTTTCTCGACGGCGTGGACGAAGTTTTCATCGAGCCGCCGGGCCAGGGCTTCAAGCTCCTGCGATTCTTTGCGAATGACTTCTTTTCCGGTTTCCAGAATCATGGTTATTTATACTTACCTATAAAGTGAAGCAGGGACAATATGGCGGTTTTCAAAATAGGCGGCCAGAATTTCGCGCACCGCCCCCGAACCGCCCTTGGCTTCAGTAACAAAGTCAACTAACTCGATTAATTCCGGAGCGGCGTCGCGCACGGCAATGGATAGACCGACCTGTCGAGCCAGACCGATATCCAAGAGTTCATTGCCGACAAAAGCCACCTGATCGAGTGTCAATTTGAGCTTCTTCAATAGCGGTTTTATTTGCTCGCGTTTGTCCATTCTGTCCTGTAAAACATGTTCGATTCCAAGGTCGTTCATGCGGGTGGTCGTGGCTTTTGACGGACGTCCCGATATAACGGCAATTTCAAGCCCCAAACGCATTGCCATCACCATGTAAAAACCGTCGGATATATGGAATTTCTTCATTTCAAAACCATCGGGTCCAAAATATATATGGTCGTCGGTGAGAACCCCATCGACGTCGAGGGCCAGAAGTTTTATCGGCTCGAATCGTTTGACCAGCTGGCGGCGGGTAAGATGTTTCTTTTTTGTTTGAGCAATCAAATTGTTAATCCTTCCTGCGACTGCCATGAATGGCCAAAACCTGGGTGATCAAGTCTTCCATCAGGTCCAGCCGAATCATCGAGGCGGCATCGCATAACGCTTGCGACGGTTCCGGGTGCGTTTCGACAAAAATACCGTCGATACCGACGGCCGCCGCGGCCCGGGCCATAGGTATAACGAATTGCGGCTGTCCGGAACTGTTGTGGCCCCCACCGCCGGGCAATTGCAGAGAATGCGTAACGTCATAAACAACTGGGTAACCGTACTTTTTCATCATGACGAAAGAGCGGAAATCGACTACCAGATTATGATAGCCGAAGGAACTGCCACGCTCGGTCAACATAACTTTTTTTGTCCCGGCTTTGGCGGCGATTTTATCCATATCCTCGGGCGCGACAAACTGGCCCTTTTTTATATTGATCCATTTGCCGGTGGCGGCGGCCTTGCGAACCAGCTCGGTTTGACGGCATAAGAAGGCCGGGATTTGCAATATATCGGCCACGCGGGAAACCTCGGCTATTTCCGAAGTTTCATGGACATCGGTTAAAATGGGCAAGTGGAACTTATCCCGCACATCGGCCAACACCTCCAAACCGAAAGATATCCCATGCCCGGAAAATGACTCTCCCGAAAGGCGGTTGGCTTTGGCATAGGAAGACTTGAATATGACTGGCACATCGAATTTGGCCGAGAGCGCTGTCAAGCTTTCAGCCACTTCGAAGCATACTTCCTTCGATTCTATGGCGCACGGCCCTGCGATGAAGAAAAACCTGCCGGAATTAATTATCTGGTCAATGGTGGTCATGGGCGTCATTTACGGTTTCTTGAAATGCCATTTGATAATGTCGCTTTTTTTTGTAATGTATTCATCGCTGGCGCTATTGACTGTGCTGTCGTTGACGGTAAACAGCCACCAGTAGCCATTACCGGAGGCCACCGAGTCGATGGCTCTGACAAATGTGCCCATCGCGCTTTCGTAGGATTCCACCGAATGCTTTTCCATAGTCAGTTCCAGCACGGACACACCGTCACGGCCGTCTATTTCAATAGTCAGGCTATCCGACCGATGGGGCGTAGCGGCTTTTTTGACGGCCGGTTCATGACTTCCACAGCCATCCAGCAGAATAATCAATGCCAAAACAACCGGGGGGGTTATCGAATATCGCGCAAAAATCATAAATTGTTTCTCCATTTGGCCAGCGCATAAGATAAATTATTCTCATCCTATTGTCAAAGTTTCGTTTTTGGATAATCTTGCAGGTTAAACAGTTCCGACGGTCATTCGTTATTAATCATAATATGTTTGAGATACCGAAACAAAATCCTGCGCCGGGCGTAATCTCCATTATAGCAATCGGATATAATAGACTTTAAAATATGTGTGGAATCCATGTTTAAAAAAATTCTGTTAATCGGTTTCATTGTAATCCTGGTCGGCGCGGTTCTGTTTTTCGCCATTGACGGTTCGGCCTCAAAAGAGACCGGCCTGCGTACGGTACCGGTCGAAAAAGGTTCAATTATCGACAAGGCACTGGCCGTGGGTAAAATCGAGCCCCGCCAGGAAATTGCGGTTAAATCCAAAATTTCCGGAGTCGTAAAGAAAATCCATGTGGAAATCGGCGACATGGTAAAAATCGGCGACCCGTTGATCGATATCGAGCCCGACCCGACACCGCTGGAGTTTGCCGAATCCAAGCGGCAGGTTGAGATTTTTCAGGTCGCTTTCGACAACGCCAAACGCGAATATGAGAGGTTGAAAACGCTGGCCGAAAAAGGGCTGATTTCCTCGCAGGACCTCGAATCCAAACAGGCCAATTATGAGGAAACTGAACTGCGAATGAAGCTGGCCAAAGAGAAATTCGCCCTTATCGAATCCGGGGAAACCATCATCGCGGATATAACCGTCGATAATACCGTGCGCTCCAAGGTCAATGGGATGGTTCTTTCCCGGCTGGTTGATCAAGGCGACCCGGTGGTGCCGCTGACCTCATATCAGGCTGGGACGGAGCTTATGACGCTGGCCTTTATGGAAGATTTGATATTTAAGGGGACGGTCGATGAAATCGACGTCGGCCGGCTGCATTTGGGGCTTGACGCCGAAATTAAGGTTGGCGCATTACCCAATGATACTATAAAGGGGAAACTGCTGCGAGTTTCCCCGAAAGCGCGCACGGAACAGGGCTCCAACGTCTTCGACGTGGAAATCAGCATCCTGCACACCGGCAGTAACCTCTTGCGGGCGGGGTATTCTGCCAACGCCGACTTGATTATTAATCAAGCCAAAGATATTCTTATGATTCCCGAGCGGCTGATTAATTTTGTCAATGATACTTCTTTTGTCGAAATTCAGGATACACTCGGAAATATCAGTCAGGTCGCCATTGAGACGGGGCTTTCGGATGGCATCAATATCGAGGTTAAATCCGGAATCGCAGAAGGCAGCCTGCTGGTGGAAAGACCGCCCCGGGAGATTCAATAAATGTTGACACTCATGTCGCTCAAGCAGTTTTTAAGGGATATGCGCTCCCAGAAACTGCGGACATTCATGACCATGTTCGGAATACTCTGGGGCACGGCCGCAATTATCCTTTTGATGTCCTTCGGGACCGGAATACAGGTCAAACAGGAAACGCGCGCCAAAGGCATGGGCGAAAATATATCGATTATCTGGCAGGGGATTACATCTCGACCCTGGAAGGGTCTTACTCGAGGTCGCGCTATCCGTTTCACCGAAGAAGACGTGGCCAGAATCAAGGCATCGTATCCCAGTATCTATCGCATATCACCGGAATATGCGCGGTGGAATGTGCCGATTAAATCAAACAAGGACAATATGCTGTGCCGGGTCAGCGGGGTCTGGCCGGAATTCGGCGACATGAGAAATATCGTTCCGCAGCTGGGGGGACGATTTATCAATGCTTTCGATATTGCCGAAAAACGCCGGGTGATTTTTATCGGCAATGAAATCGCGACCAAACTCCTGCCCGGCGCTGACCCGATCGGACAGATTCTGTTGGTGAACCGCGTGCCCTTTATCGTTGTCGGGGTCCTGACGGAAAAAGTGCAAAGCGGATCTTATGGCGGCCGCGACAGCCGCAACTGCTATATTCCGTCATCGACATTTTTGACCATGTACAATCACCGTTTCCCCAACAATATGGTGGTCCAATCCCGTGATGTTTCGGGCATGCCGGAAACAAAGAATGCCATTTATCAGTATATGGCGGGAAAATACAATTTTGACCCGCATGATACGGAGGCTCTTACTATCTGGGATACGACCGAGGGGTTACGCTTCTGGAAGACTCTGTTCACGGCCTTTCAGGCTTTTTTGATATTCATCGGGATTCTGACCTTGATTACCGGTGGTATCGGCGTCACCAACATTATGAATGTCGTTCTGGAGGAACGGACCAAGGAAATCGGCATCAAGATGGCACTGGGTGCCAAGAAACGAACCATAATGGGTCAGTTCATTTTTGAAACTTTGATGTTGACGCTATTGGGCGGAGCGTTGGGATTTATGCTGGCATACGGCATCATCAAGGTTTTTCCGCACCTGGGCCTCAACGAAGAGCTTGGGGTTCCGATTATAAAACCTTTCGTGACTTTTGTCAGCGTGGGGGTGTTGGGGATAGTCGCCTTTCTGTCGGGATTTTTTCCGGCCCGCAAAGCGGCATCTCTGGAGCCGGTTAAGGCTCTTAAACTTTTTTGATGAAATATGAGACCAACTGTAATAATCAACGTATTCCTGCGGGATTTTCGTAAACAGCGCAAGAGGATGAGCCTGACGTTATTGGCCATACTCTGGGGGACGTTCTCAATCATGCTTTTGCTGGCCTTCGGCGAAGGCTTGAAATACCAAATGAAACACGGGACAAGAGGGTTGGGCGAAGGGATAGTAATAGTCTGGGGCGGCCAGACCTCCATTCCTTTTGAAGGTTTTGGCAAAGGCCGCCATATACCTTTAGTGCCTGATGACATTGATTATATCCGGCAACGGATGCCGGAGCTGGAGGCGGTTTCGGGAGAATATATCCGCTGGGGAGCGACGGTGAAGTTCAAAGATAAAGTGTTGAGCGAGCGAATTAACGGCCTTTTCCCTGATTATGAGCAATTGCGCAACTTCATTCCCCAAATGGGCGGACGATTTATCAATGAGGCCGATATCGAGAAGCGCCGCCGGGTCGCCTTTCTGGGGGATAGGACCTATGAACGTCTGTTCTCCGGCGGTTCGACCGACGCCAGGGGAAAGGAATCGCAACCGCTCAATCCGGTCGGCCAGACAATCGAAATCGGCGGGACCCCTTTCACGGTGATCGGCGTCATGCAACATAAAATGCAGGGGAGCTCTTATCAGGGCCGCGATGAGGATGTTATCGCCATTCCCGCGAGCACGTTTGTGGCATTATTCGGGGATCCCTATCTGGATAATATTATTTACAAACCGGCAGACAAGGGCGACTACAAGGGTGCTGAAAAGCGGTTGTTCGAGGTCATGGGGGCCAAACATAAGTTTCATCCTGACGATGAATCCGCCTTGTGGACCTGGGACATCATGGAAGAGGAAAAGGAAGAAGAAATGATCGCATTCGGGATACAGCTGTTTCTCGGTATGATCGGGGCGCTGACGCTAATTATCGCCGGGGTCGGCGTGGCCAATATCATGTACGTTTCGGTCCGGGAAAGAACCCGTGAAATCGGCATCAAGATGGCGCTTGGAGCGCGGCGAATATATATACTGGTGCAATTCGTGCTGGAAGCGCTGTGGATTACTCTTTTCGGCGGAGCCCTGGGAATGGCCATGGCTTATGTATTAACCGAGGCTTTCAGGCGTGTCGAAATTGATTCGGAAGCCATCAGTTTCATGGGCAAGCCGACGGTTTCGCTGGAAATCGGAATTATTGTTACCCTGATTCTGGGAATAATCGGGTTTTTATCCGGACTGTTCCCGGCCATGAAGGCTTCCTCGGTGGACCCGGTGCAATCATTGAGATATGAATAGGAAAACCCGAATCGACAAGGATATAAAATGCTGAAAATGTCCAACATCCACAAAGTCTATAAAACCGGCCATGTCGAATTCCGTGCTCTCAAAGGTATTAATATAGAAATCAAGGACAACGAATACGTCTCGATCATGGGCCCGTCGGGGTCGGGAAAATCGACACTAATGAATATCATGGGTTGTCTGGATGTTCCCTCGGAAGGCGATTATATGCTCGATGATCGGCCGGTCAGGAATTTAACGCCCAATCAACTGGCCGAAATTCGCAATCGCAAAGTGGGATTTGTATTTCAGGCGTTTAATCTTCTGCCCTATGCCACCGCCGCCGAAAATGTCGAAATCCCCCTGCTCTTTGCCGGGATGAAATCAAAAGCGCGTCGCCAGCGGGTCGCCGAAGTATTGAGCTCGGTCGGGCTGGCCGATAAAATGGATAATAAACCGACCGAATTATCCGGCGGCGAAATGCAACGGGTGGCGATTGCCCGGGCGCTGGCCAACAGACCCAACCTGATTCTGGCCGATGAACCGACAGGTAACCTCGACAGCGCTTCCGGAACGGAAATTATCAAGCTACTCGATGAAATGCACGCGCAGGGGCATACCATAATCATTATCACCCACGACCAGAGTATCGGTAATCATACCCAGCGAATAATCAAACTCAAAGACGGTATGGTTTTCAACGGAAACGGCAGTCCGGCTTAGTTTCGGGGATTCAATCCTTTATAATTTAGTCTTGCGTTCCGGACGGAATCTTTGCAGATTAGGTTCCGATGAAAAAATTATATTTATTGTTTTTCGAAACCGTTTTGGCGGTGGCGATATTAATGATCCCGGTTGCGGGTCAGAACACGGGCGATGCGCAAAACATCTCACCGGAAGACTCGACGTTTAGTCAACCGGATTCGATTTATTTGCGTTCGAATCTTCCCCGTGTCAGTTTAACCACCGACAATTTTTTCCTGCAGCGAGCCTTTTATCCGGATTTGTATAAAAGCGAGTTTGATGTAAAAAACGACCTGCGCAAAATTTCCAGCGGTGATTCCGCGTTGATGGCGCGCTGGGACGGTCTGGGAATGCGGATTCTTGGTATTATCGAAAATCTTTCCGGGGTGAAATGGGTCGAGCGGGGATGCGACGTCCATTTGCTTCGCTATCTTCCGGTGGAATTCATGTATGACCCGCTGGCTCTGCCGATGGAAGGCATCAGGCGCCAGTCATTTATCGAGGCCGCTCCGGGGGGATTGTATCGTTTTTTCAATCTCATTCGCATTCTGGCGGGAAGGAATCTGATGCAACTTGGTCAGGGGCAATATGCCGGCTCGGGTGTCAGACGGCACCCTCTACTTGAACAATCACAATACCGTTTTGACGTCATGACTTTGATTCTGGCCGTGGCGGTAGCGGAGCAGGTTATTCCCTCCGACAGCCTGGGTCTTATTTTGTCATCGGAAACTTTTAAGACCCGCAATCCCGGTCTTGAAATTTATCGCAACCATTTTCGAAGTAACTGGAAATTGAGTACCCAGACGCCGCTGCTATATTATATAACCCGGGAATCGGCATATTCTCCCCTGGTCGAAATGACCAAAGCACCCCGGGTGCGGCAGGTCAAACCACGGGCACAGGGCGACCGGGAACAAACAAGACTATCCGCCGGCGGTGGACGGCTTGGCTTTTCCGTTACCAGAACATCGCGGGGATACCTGGAAGTTATCGATATCGATACACTGGGCTTGGCCTACGCCAACGGTCTGATGGTCGGTGACCAGATTAAACGAGTCAACGGCGAATATCCGCGCAACGCGCGCGAGCTTATGGCCAAGATACTTAATAAGATCGATACCGATGGGGTTTATATGCTGGTGGCTCGGGGAAGCGGAGAAATCGGGCTATTAATGGTGCCGGTGCTGGACATGCCGAAGGAGGGATCCATTCCCCGCGAAACCTCTCCCCGCAGTCGGACTTTCCCGGATAATTGAACCCGACCCACGGCTTTTTATTTTCGTATAATTTCTGCATTCCTGTTTTTTCGAAAGGACAAAAATGAAGGCGATCATTGTCTATGTGTCGTCGTACGGCCACGTCGAACAAATGGCCGGCAAAATTATGCAGGGGCTCGAAGAGGAAGGCTCTGATGTCAAACTGTCCAAGGCCTCCGATATCGAGGCCGAAGATTTGCTTAAGTATGACATTGTTATTTTCGGCTCACCGGTGCGGATGGGCTCGATCGAACACAATCTGAAGGGCTTTATCGAAAAGACCGGCGGCCTATGGTTAAAAGCGGCGCTCAAAGATCGCATCGGCGGTGTCTTCGTCTCCGGAGGGAATTACAATTCCGGTGTGGAAATGACCCAGATGGCTCTCTATGGAACCCTTCTCGAACTGGGCATGATTATGGTTGGGTTTGTCAACGATATGCCCGGCTACGGCCATGGCGCCAACCAGTGGGGCCCGGTGGCAAAAGTGGGACTTGATGGATCCGAAGGCCCGTCCGACGAAACACTTACGGCGTGCGTCGAATATGGGCGGCGTCTTGCCCGGGTCGCTCGAGAAATACGCGGGCAGAATAATAATCATATGTAGTTGACTTGCCCGGTATGGCGGTTTATATTCGCCGATAAATTTGGCGGGATTACAACTGCAGAGAGGATCCGTGTGGAGGCGACCAAGGCTTCTCTGGGGGGCGGGTTATATCAACAGCTAAGGCATCCGGACAAGGATGTTTTCAAAACTATCCTGAAGATATTGGGACTATTTGCATTTCTATATCTTTTCATATTATCGATATCCCTTTTGGGCGACGCTTTCAAGTTATTCGGCAAGGATTTCGCAAGATCTCTTCTGGCAACGACTTCCCATCCACTTATAGGCCTGTTTATTGGAATTCTGGCCACATCGATTATACAATCCTCATCGACCACATCATCAATCGTCGTCGGCCTGGTCGGGAGCGGAATGTTGAACATCGAGTGTGCCATACCGATAATAATGGGCGCCAATATCGGAACCACCGTCACGAATACTATCGTCTCGCTGACGCATATTACACACGGCGATGAATATCGGCGGGCCTACTCTGGGGCGGTTGTTCATGATATTTTCAATCTTCTATCCGTTATGGTTTTATTCCCGCTTCAGTTGACGACAGGCTTTTTGAGTAAGATGGCTTTATATTTTGAAAAAATACTCGAAAACATGGGCGGTTTGGCCTTCGGTTCACCCATTAAAATCATAACCAAACCGCTGATTGAAATCATTCTGAATGCATGCGGTCAAAGCGGATGGGTTTCGGCCGGCGTGGCCATTTTGCTTTTAATAATTGCTCTTAGATATATGGTCAAGATATTGAAATCGATGGTATTGTCGCGGGTGGAGAAGTTTTTCCAGCGATATGTCTTTAAAACAACTTTTCGTGCCCTCATGCTCGGCCTGATCCTGACCGGGATAGTCCAGTCATCTTCGATTACGACCTCCCTGATAGTCCCTCTGGTGGGCGCCGGGGTGCTGTCGTTAAACCGCGTTTATCCTTTCACACTCGGGGCCAATATCGGAACCACAGTAACGGCTATCATGGCGGCCATGGTCACGGTTAATTCGGCGGCTCTGGCGTTGGCTCTGGCCCACTTGCTTTTCAATATTTGCGGCATTATTATATGGTTGCCTTGAAAAGGATACCGATAAAATTGGCCGAGCTGGCCGGAGGATTGGTGCAGAGATCGAAATTTTACCCGATTGGCCTGACCATTGTAACTTTTTTTGTCCTGCCGTTAGTGCTGATTTATATTTTGAGGTAAAACATTATGCTTGAAGAACTCTTGAGAATGTTCCGCAAGGAAAGCCTGCTCGACCAGTGCTATAATACGACGGTAACCATGCTGGAAACCGACGAGGAGATGTTTCTGGCCAGCGTCAATTCCCTCCGCCACCTCGACAGTGCCAAATTGCCGTTCAATATTTATGAAAAAGACAAAACCATCAACAAGTTCGAGCGTGAAGTCCGGCGCAATGTCCTGACGCACCTGACCATTTCCGATTCCAAAAACGTGGGAATCGGGCTGGTGTTAATTTCAATCGTCATTGACGTCGAGCGAATCGGCGACTACACCAAGAATATTACCGAACTGGCGGTGGCACATCCGGCCCGTCTGGAAGGCGGCGATCTCGAGGAAACTCTGGTGGAGGTGGAAGATCGTGTAAAACAGCGTTTCCGGCAAATGGTCAAAAGCCTGGTGGAAAAGGATGTGGAACTGGCGCGGAAGATTATGTCCGAGCACCGGGATATTTCGGGCAAATGTGACCTGGCCCTCAATGACATTCTGCTGGGCAAGGATGAAACATTGACCCCGCCCGATGCCGCCGCTTTGGCGTTATATTTCCGGTATTTGAAACGGATCGGATCGCATTTGACCAATATCGCCAGCGCCGTGATTAATCCGTTTCCGCGGATCGGTTTTCGCGAAAAGCCACAAAACGGTCAATAAATGACATATGAATGGGGCGGGCAGTACTTCTAAGCCACATTGTTGTTTTCTTGACAATATTAGAATACTGCCAGTATATTCAGGAAATTTATGGAAACACTGACCGAGATTTTATCCCATAAAGTATTCCTCTGGGGCGGTTTTAATGTTCTGATACTAATCCTGCTGGCCCTTGATTTGGGCATTTTTCACCGAAAAGATCATAAAATTACTATGAAAGAAAGCCTGGTATGGTCGGTTATATGGATCATCGTAGCTCTTATATTCAACGTCTTTGTCTATTTCTGGAAGGGCGGCACGACCGCGCTGGAATTTTTCACCGGCTATTTTATCGAACGGTCGCTGTCGATCGATAATTTATTCGTATTTCTGCTGGTATTTTCATATTTCAAAGTCCCCGACAAGTATCAATATCGGGTCCTATTTTGGGGAATAATCGGGGCGCTTATATTTCGGGGGATCTTTATTGCGATGGGGACCTTTTTGGTCGCCAAATTCAGTTGGATATTATATATTTTCGGCGCTTTTCTTATCTATGCCGGGATTAAAATGGCCTTCGCCGGGGACAGAGAAATTGAACCGGAGAAAAACCCCATTCTGCGTTTTGTCCGCAAATTGATTCCGGTAACAAAGCGATATCATGAGGGCAAGTTTTTCATTATCAAAGAGGGGCGAAGGTATGCGACGCCACTTTTTATCGTTCTGGTGGTCGTTGAATCGACTGATATTGTGTTTGCCGTGGACTCCATTCCGGCCATATTTGCCATAACTCTGGATCCATTCATCGTTTATTCATCGAATGTGTTTGCCATTCTGGGCCTGCGGGCGCTTTATTTTGCTCTGGCGGCCCTGATGTATATGTTTTATTATCTGAAATACGGATTGGGGGCAATTCTGGCTTTTGTCGGATTTAAGATGCTGATAAATAAATTCTATCATATGCCCATATGGGTGGCACTGACTGCCATTGCCACCATGCTGGTCGTATCAGTGGTGGCATCGCTTATTTGGCCCCGAAAGGACCAGCCAACACCTCAATAACAAGATATCCACACACGCTATATATATAATGTGGAGAAGCCATATAATATAATGGCAAAAAGGCCATAAAATGGGCTTCTTTGAAAATGTGGATAACTTTGGTGGCTTGAATATCAGGCCTATCCCCTGATAATCATGTTAACAATATCCTTGCGGAGCAGAATTCCCACCAGACGGGAACCCTCGGTCACGAAAACCCGGCGTAAGTCTTTGAAAATCATCATTGCGGCCACCTCTACCAAGGTGGTGTGAAGGGTGGCAATTTCATGGTCCTGGGTATAAAGCTGTCTGACCTTTATCTTGTCTTCCTGCTTGAGCAATTCCTCGAATGGTTCGGTTTCCATCGAGTAATTAAGATTGGAAATCAGGGTTTTGTAATCCGGCAGGGCGGCCTGAATCAGGTCTTTATCGGTGATTTGACCCAGAAGGTTACCGTTATCGTCGACCACAGCCAAAGCCGACAGCCGGTTTTTAAACATCAGGTTGGCGACCCGTTTTAATGAATCCTCGGGTGTAACCGTCGCCACTCCGCGCCGCATGATGTCTTTGACGGTCAGTTGTTTTTCGACGGCGACACCGCTTTGCCAGATAATATCAATAATATCGGCCCGATTTTCGGCGGCGGTGATTTTCTCGCGATTGCCCTCGATTCGGGCAAAGGCGGCAAAGGCTGACAGGGTTTGAAGGTATAATTTTGAAATCTGGGTCGGGGTAAGGAGCAAAATAATGACTTTAAGGGGGACATTATCGGGGGTTTTATCCTTGAGGCCCGTCTTGGAAATGCCCAGCAGAACCACCATGTCATCCACCTCATCGGTCCGGGCATGAGGGAAGGCAAAGCCGCGGCCATAAGATGTATTTTCGATTTCCTCCCGTTCGAGAATCATGGCCCGAACGCGGTCGAATGAGATACCCGGTTTGGCCTGGCGCAAAAGGTCCAGCAATTCATCGATCGCCTCTTCTTTAGTGCCGGCGGTGAGATTATCGACAATAAATTCCTCTTTGAGCATATTGGCCAATCGCATAGGCGCCATTAATCCTCCTTATCGATAGATATCGGACGTTCATCGGCTTTAAGATAATCCGGAGTTACAATACCGCCGGAGACAATCAATTTTATGCCCTCTTCAATCGACAAATCGAGATGACGCACATCTTTTTCGGGGACGAAAATGACAATGCCGGACACCGGAGTGGGGGTCGAGGGGACAAACACACCGACCAAAATTTGACCATTAACCCGATCGATTTTAATCCGGGCAGTAGCAAACCCGATGGCATAGGCGCCTAATCGAGGATACTCGATCATCACGACCTCTTTGAAGCTTTTTATATTCGGTACGGTTATGGCCTCGATCAGCTGTTTTGCCGCCAGATAAAAGATACGAATAATGGGGGTTCGCGCCAAAATTCTATCGCCCAGCCGGTAGATTTTGGCTCCGAGGAAATTGCGGGTGATAAAGCCAGTAAGAAGAATCAGCAGGATGGTCGTGAATATTCCCAATCCCGGGACATGGTATCCAAAAACGCGTTGCACCAGCGGCGACAGAATGCCATCGATTGATTCGAACAGGAAACGCAGAACGACATAGGTCAGAATCAGGGGGACGACGACCAGTACACCGGATAAAAACTGCCGGCGGATAATATCTTTAACAATTTGGAAGAAAGACATACTTCACAATCCCCGTTATGATAATCGGCCAAATTCCCCGTTTATCAATAACAAAAGTGGTTCGGGATATCGGCCGTAAATTACAATGAATAAATTTAAAAGGCAAATGCTGTTGCCGAATCCAGAGCAAATTTTATTATCGGCTCCGGGTAGACGCCGAAAATAATGACACCGATTACGGCGATAGCCAGAACCAGTCGGGCGGTGAACGACAATTTCAGATCAAAGATAGATTCACTGGGTGCGAAATACATCACTTTAACGACGTTGGCATAATAATAAAGAGAAACCACCGCCATCAGAAGTCCCAAAATAACCAGCCAGGTATATCCGGCCTGAATGCCGGCCGCAAATACCAAATACTTGGCGGCGAAACCACCCATCGGTGGAATCCCAGCCAGCGACAGCATGAAAACAGACAGGCAGGCGGCAAAAGCCGGAGACGACTGGGACAACCCGGCATAGCGGGTAATTTTATCGGACCCGGTGCGGTCGCCGAAAAAGGTCGCGGCGGCAAAAGCTCCCATATTGGCAAACAGGTATAAAAACATATAATAGCCGATGGAGGCGATGCCCAGTTCACTGGCCGAAACCATCCCGACCATGATATACCCGATTTGTGCAATCGATGAAAAGGCCAGCATGCGTTTGATATTATCCTGACGAATCGCGGCCAGGTTTCCCCAGATCATGGCGGCGGCGGCCATGACGGCGACAATAATTCCCCAATCGAGCGGTTTCATAACCGAATCGGCGAAAGCGATCAGGCCGTTGACGAAAATTCTCGAAAAGGCGATAACCCCGGCGGCCTTGGAACCGACCGACAGAAACCCGGTAATTGGCGTCGGTGATCCCTGATAGACGTCGGGCGCCCACATATGAAACGGCACCAGCGCCAGTTTAAAACCGATGCCGGTGATGATCATGACAATGGCCAAAATCAAACCCGGGCCGATTTTGCCATAGGATAAAAACAGCAAAGACAGGTTGATTTTCATCTGGACAATATCGGTGGTGCCGGTTAAACCGTACAGCAACGATAAACCATAGAGGAGGATCGCCGACGAAAAGGCTCCGACCACGAAATATTTGAGCCCCGCTTCGACCGAGAGGCGGTCGTCCTTAAAAAAGGCGGCCAGAATAAAAAGCGGAATGGTGGTTAACTCCAGGCCGATATAGAGGGAAATAAGTTCGCTGGAGGAAGCCAGAAACATCATGCCGACGGTTGAGTAAAGAATCAGTCCGATATATTCGCCTCGATGATTTTTAATTTTGTCGGTCAGGATGCCGAATGACGACCCGATGGCCATGAATGCCGCACCCAGGAAGATGACTTTAAACAGGACCGAGAGGGCATCGGACGTGTACATATTATTGAAGGTGATGCCGCCCCAAGTGACGCAAAGCAACCCCCCGGTAATTATCAGGCCGAACATGGCGGTCCAGCCCAGAGATTTAGTATTTTTGCGTTTGGTGCCGAGGTCGAAAAGAATAATCAGAGTCGCCCATACGAAGAGAAACACCTCGGGGAGAATAATTTTCAAATTGTATGCCGGCATTTCCATGTGTTTATCGCGCCATTAAATTTATCAGGTTTTCCAGGGTCGCCCGCATCAGGTTCGAAAGCGGGGCGGGATAAACCCCGATGGCTATGGTTAAAATGGCCAGAGGGGCCACCGTCACGATTTCGCGGAAGTTTATTTCGGTCAGTCCGCCCCATTTAGCCAGATTGAATTCACCGAGAAACACTCGCTGTACCATACGCAGCATATACCCGGCGGTCAGAACCACACCCAGAACGGCCAGGGCGGTGATAACCATAAAGCCGGGATGGCTGAAGGCTCCGATGAAGACCATGAATTCGGAAACGAACCCGGACATGCCCGGCAAACCGAGCGAGGCCATGGAAAAGAGGACCATCAGCCCGGTGTACACGGGGATTTTCACGCCCAGCCCGCCAAAAGCGGCGATTTCACGGGTATGTGCCCGGTCATAAAGGACGCCGACCAGAAGGAACAGCGCGCCCGTGATCAGACCGTGGCTAACCATCTGAAACATGCATCCGGCCAGGGCCGTGACCGAGCTGTACGCCCCCAGTGCCAGCATGCAATAACCCATGTGAGACACGGAGGAGTAAGCCACCAGTTTCTTGAGGTCCTTCTGGGCCATCGACACCAGTGCGCCATAAATAATGGCGATTAATCCCAATAAAGCAATCGGAACGGCGAAATAGCGCAGTGCTTCGGGGAACATCGGCCACGAGATGCGCAGCATACCGTAGGTCCCCATCTTGAGGAGGACGCCCGCCAGGATGACCGAGACAGCCGTGGGCGCCTCGACGTGGGCGTCGGGCAACCATGTATGGAACGGCCAGACCGGGACCTTGATGGCAAACGCAATGAAGAAAAAGGCGAAGCACATGATTTGCAATGAACGACTGAATGCCGGTGCAGTTTGGATAAGAGTCAGCATGTTAAGCGTGTGCGGTTCGCTGGTAAAATAAAGAACCAGTATCGCCACCAGCATGAATATCGAGCCGAACAGAGTATACAAGAAGAATTTGATGGCGGCGTATTCTTTGCGCGGGCCACCCCAGATGCCGATCAAAAAGTACATCGGGACGAGCATCACTTCCCAGAAAACGTAGAAGAGGAAGAAATCGAGCGCGCAGAAGACACCCATCATGCCGGCAATCAAGAGCAGGAAAAACGCAAAATATTCCTTGACGCGCTTGACGATATTGAAGGAGGCCAAAATCGACAAGAAGCCCAGCAGGCCGGTCAAAAAGAGCATGGGGACGCTAATACCATCAACGCCCAAAAAATACTGGGCGTTGAGGGCGGGAATCCACGTGAACGGGCCCTCGACATACACCATGGCCGCCGATGACGAGTGCAGGATGAAATAATCATAGGTCAACCAGACGGATATAACGAAGGGGACGAAGGAGAACAGCGCCGACGTCCATCGGATCAGTCCGAAATTTCCTTTCGGTAGAAACATGACGACGATAAACCCGAGCACCGGGATAAATATCAGTGAACTTAGTGCATATTCAAACATAAGCGTATATTATCCTCCTACCCTTCGATATCCGGTTCCGTTTTGAGCCGATTGGTCCGGGAAATCCTGGACAGCAGACGGGCCAGGGCCAGAATCACGACGCCCGCCAGGTAATAATAAAAGCCGTCCGGTGTTACCCTGTATATCACAAAGCCGACCGCCGAGCCGAGCATGAACAGAGCGTAGAATTGAACCGATCCGCTCTGGATAAATTTAAGCGCCCAGGACCCGGCCTGGCATATATATCCAAGACCGTTGACCGCCCCGTCGATGATGTACTTATCAAACCACATTTTCAAATCGGACCATTTAACGGTCAGCCAGCCGGAGCCGTTGACCGCACCGTCGATAATGTTGGCGTCGAACCACCACAAAACCCGGGTGAAGCCGAGCACGGGTTTAATAATAACGGCATCGTAGATTTCGTCGAAATACCATTTATTGAAAGACAACTTATAAAGCGGCTTGAATCTTTCGGCAATGGCGTCGGCGGAAATAACTTTCTTATAATAAACCAGATACGCCAGCCCGATACCCGACAGGGCCACGACGGTCGAGACGACCATTAAAACATAATTGGGATGGTGCACCTGATGTTCACCGTGGTAAACGAACCATGAAAATCCGTGTTTGAGCCAGGGCAGTCCGACCCAGCCGGCGAAGACGGATAGAAACGCCAGAGCGATGAGCGGGCCGGTCATGCTTTTGGGTGATTCATGGGCGTGCTCGAAACGGTGCTTGTCACGCGGTTCGCCGGTGAACGTCATGAAGCACAGACGGAACATGTAGAATGCGGTCATGAAGGCGATCAAAAGCGTCACCGTCATGAAAAACGGATGGTGCACGGTCGCGGCGACAATCTCATCCTTGGACCAGAAACCGGACAGAGGGAAAATCCCCGCGATCGATAGCGATGCGATAAAAAACGTGGTCGTTGTGATTTTCATCTTTTTCGACAGGCCGCCCATGTCGTTGATGTCATTGGTGTGCACGGCATGAATGACGGAACCGGCGCCCAAAAAGAGCAGGGCCTTGAAAAAGGCATGGGTCATAAGGTGGAATGTCCCGGCGTAGTAGCCCACCGAATGGGTGTGGGGGTCATTGGCCAGGTCGACACCGTACAATCCCAGCGCCATGATCATGTATCCCAGCTGACTGCAGGTCGAATAGGCGAGGACGCGTTTGATATCGTTCTGGGTCAGGGCGATGGTGGCGGCGATAAACGACGTGATCATACCGATCACGGCGATAACCATCGCGGCCGAGGCCGAACCGGCAAACAGGGTCATGGCCCGCGCCACGAGGTATACCCCGGCGGCAACCATAGTCGCGGCGTGAATCAAGGCCGAGACGGGCGTCGGGCCTTCCATGGCATCGGGCAACCATACATGAAGCGGGAACTGGGCGGACTTACCGACGGCTCCGCAGAACACGAACACGCCGGCCAAAGCGATGATATTGGCCGGGATGGCTCCGGAGGTCACTTTCGCGAAGACCTCCTGATAATTCAAAGTACCTGCATAGGCGACCAAAATCATGAGTCCGACAATGAAGCCAAGGTCGCCTATACGGGTAGTTATAAAAGCTTTTTTGCCGGCGTCCGAGGCCGACTTTTTCTCGAACCAGAAACCGATCAGCAGGTATGACGTCAGGCCGACCAGTTCCCAGAATATGAATATCATGAAGAAATTATTGGCGATAACCAGCCCCAGCATGGAAAAGGTAAACAGCGACAAGTAGGAATAGTAACGGCTCCAGCGGGGGTCGTCTTTCATATAGCCGAGCGAGTATATTTGCACACACGATGAGACGATGGTCACGACCATGAGCATGACCGCCGTCAGACCGTCGATCCACATACCCAGTTCCAGCTTGATCGACGGATGGTCGATGAAGGTATAGGCCAATTCCAGCGGCCGGCCGTCACGACCGAGCATGGCAATCAGGACCGCCAGGGAGTGCAAAAATCCCAGCAGGACCATGGCAATCGATATACCCGAAGAAAGTTTTTCTTTCCAGCGGGTGAAGAAAACGATCACCAGGAAGGCCAGCAGCGGATAGAACGGTATGTAAAAGGCTTTTTCCAGCATATTACCACTTCATTACGTTTATTCGATCCACGTCGATACCCCGCCAGTTGCGGTACAGGAGCAGGACAATGGCCAGTCCGACGACCGCTTCGGCGGCGGCTATGACGATGACAAACAGTGAAAATATCTGTCCGGCGAGGACGTCGCCCCCGACGTACTTGTTAAACGTGACCAAATTTATATTAACGGCGTTGAACATCAATTCCAGAGACATCAGAATCCCGATGGCGTTGCGGCGGGTGAGCACGCCGAAAATACCGATGGCGAACAATATGGCGGCCAGGGCCAGATATTGCAACATCAGGCACCCGCCTTTCGGGATAGCACGATGGCGCCGATAAGAGCCGCCAGCAGGACAATGGAGACGACCTCGAACGGCAGGACGTAATCGGTCATCAGAAGTTGTCCGATGGTCAAGATATTGTTTTCCGGAAGGGGCTCCGTATTGACGCGCCAGACAGTATTGGCAAACGATCCCAACGAAATAAGCAGAAATCCGGCGCAGATAAATATGGCGGTTGTCACCTGTTCGTTGGATTGCACGATTTTCTTCGAGGCCAATCGTGACGTCAGCATGATGGCAAATATCATGAGAACCGACACGGCGCCGACATAGATAAGCACCTGCGACACCGCCAGAAACTCGGCGCCAAGCAGAATAAATATTCCGGCCACCGAGAAGAGGGTCAAAATCAGGAAGATGGCGCTGTGGAAAATATTTTTCAGCGTCACGACGTATATCGATGACACGATAATAATGAACGACAGAAGATAGAATATCAGCTGTGAAGGACTAAACTCCATCTTCGGTCCCTTCCTTTTTATCCGGCTCGTGGGTTTTGGCGGGTGTCTCCGCGGGCGTGCCGGTTTTGGCTTTGGTATTGGCTTCGGCGGGCGCGGCCACTTCAGTCACCGGTGGTTTTTCGACCGGCTTTTTCTTGGGTATGGGCTCGTAGGGTGTATTGCGGCCCATATCCTGCAGTTTGGCGGTGTGCCAGACGAGGTCGTCTTTGTTTTCGGTCGAGAATTCGTATTTCGTATCCATTTTTATGGCCGCAAAGTTGCAGGCTTCCTCGCACAGTCCGCAAAAACAGCATAATCCTAAATCAATCATAAAATCGTTTAGAATTCTTTTGCCTTTTTCGCCCTTGTCATAATGTATCTGAATCGCCGCCGTCGGGCAGGCTTTCATGCACAGCAGGCAGGTAGTGCAGTTAAGTTCGCCGGTTTCCTTGTCTGACAAGAGCACGACAATCCCGCGCGAACGTTCCGGCATGGGCCATTTCTGGGTGGGGTACTGCAACGTGATGGCGTGCCGCCCCAGATGTTTGCCGGTCGTGAAAAGACCGATTACCAGATTTTTTATGTCCTTGACCAAACCCATTACCAGTTAAACCACCCTGAATATTTCATCAAGCCGGCCAATATCAAATTGGCGAACGAAAGCGGCAAGAGAAACTTCCACGAAAACTCCATGAGCTGGTCCACGCGCAGGCGCGGGTAGGTCCAGCGGAACCACATGAGCACGAACACCAGCACCAGGGTTTTACCCAGGAACCACATCCACGACGGCAGAAACGGCCCCTGCCAGCCGCCCAGAAAGAGGGTCGTGCCGATGGCCGAGACAGTGAACATATTGACAAACTCGGCCAGAAAGAACATGGCGAATTTCATTCCGGAGTATTCAACGTTGAATCCGGCGACCAGTTCCTGTTCGGCTTCGGGCAGGTCGAACGGCGTGCGGTTGGTTTCGGCGGTGCCGGTGATGATATATATAATGAAGGCGATAGGGCCAAACGGCAGGCGGAAAATGTACCATTGATAAATTTGCGCCTGCGACTGGACGATATCGACCATCGAAAGTGACCCGACAAAAAGGACTACCGAGCATATGGTCACCACCATCGGGACTTCATAGCTGACAACCTGGGCGGCCGAGCGCATCCCGCCCAAAAGGGCGTATTTATTGTTGGAGCCCCAGCCGGCCATAAGCAGTGAAATAATGGTAAAGCTGGTTATGGCGACCACGTATAAAATACCCACATTCAAGTCGGAAACGATTAAGCCGTCGCCGAACGGCATGACCACGTAGACGGCGAAGGCCGCCACGAAGCACATGATCGGGGCCCAGTAGAAAACCGCCCGGTCGGCCGTCGTGGGTGTAATATCTTCCTTTTGAATCAGCTTAATGGCATCGGCAACAGTCTGGCGCCAGCCGTGCCAGCCGGTTCGCATCGGGCCAAAGCGCTGTTGAATATGGGCCGAGACTTTTCGTTCCCACCAGACCAGAAACAAGGCGCACACCGCCAGAAATCCGAAAATGATCACCGCGGCTGCAACCATAGCGATTATATCGACCCATACCTGGGGCAGGTCGGTCGAAACCAATAGATCGTAAAAGTATTTAAAAATTCCGGTAAGTTCCATCAGCGGTCAACCTCCGGCATGATGACATCCATTGACGCCATAATCGCAACCAAGTCGGCGATTTTATGCCCGCGCGTTATTTCGGGGATTACCTGCAATTGATTGTATGAGCCGCCGCGCATTTTGACTCGCACCGGTTTGGTCGAACCATCGGATATAACATACATGCCCATCTCGCCGCGTGAATTTTCGATTCGGCTGTACACCTCGCCCGCCGGGGGTTTAAACACCATCTTGACTTTGGCGCGCGTTTCTCCTTCGGGGAGTTTGTCCAGCGCCTGACGGACAATTTTGGCCGATTCCCGCATTTCTTTTATGCGGATTATGTACCGGTCATAGCAATCGCCATTATGACAGGTAGGAATTTCAAAATCGAAACGGTCGTAGATACAATAAGGGTCGTCGCGACGAAGGTCGTGCTTGACACCCGATGCCCTCAACGCCGGGCCGGAAACACCCCAGGCAATGGCCTTTTCGGGCGACAACACCCCGACATTTTTATTGCGGACGACGAAAATGACATTCTCGGTCAGGAGACGTTCGTAGTCATCGACACAGGCGTCGAATTTATTCAAAAATTCCCGGCATTTCGGAACAAATTGCGCGGGGATATCGCGGGAGACGCCGCCGACTCTTATATAATTATAGGTCAGGCGTTGCCCACAGGTCATTTCAAAGAGATCGAGTATATCTTCGCGCTCGCGGAATCCATACAAAAACGGCGTGATAGCCCCCAGATCGAGTGCGGTTGTACCGAACCAGATCAAATGTGACGCGATGCGGTTTAATTCCAGCATGATGACTCGGAGGTACTGGGCGCGTTCGGGGATTTCCATCGCGGCCAGCTTCTCGACCGCCAGGGCGAAAGCCATGTTGCATGACATGGATGTGCAGTATTCGAAGCGGTCGGTAACCGGAATGATCTGGGCGTAGGTGCGGTTCTCGCAGATTTTTTCGAGCGCCCGATGCAGATAACCGACCACCGGTTCGACGTCCTTGATGACTTCGCCTTCCATTTTAAGAACAAAACGGCAGACGCCGTGGGTGGACGGATGGTGCGGGCCCATATTGAGCACGAATTCTTCGGTCTGCAATTTATCTGTCTCGCTCAATTTTCGGGCATCCTTATGAAATCTGGCGCATCCCAGTTCTTGCGCATGGGATGTCCCTGGTTCCAGTCATCGGGCAACAGAAAACGTTTCAAAGACGGGTGGCCGGTGACCTTTATACCATACAGCTCCCAAACCTCGCGCTCATACCAGTTGGCACCCGGCCAGACGTCGATAACAGAATCGATGGCCGGATTTTCCCGTTCAGGGAATACCTTGAAATCGAAACGAATTTTGTTTTTTACCGAGGCCACCGAATAGACGACTTCATAATGCTCGCCGCTATCGACCCCGGCGATATTGCAGAGATAATCCATGCCCAGGGTGGCGTCGTCTCTTATTGCCAGACAGAATTCCTTGAGAAATCCGAGTTCGACCTTTAAAAATGGCTCGACTCGGCCGCAATCCAGAGGCGCAACTTTTCCCGGAAATTTATCCTGAATATATTTAATGAGCTGTTCGCGGTCCATGAGTGATGTCTTCCCTTCAGCTCCAATCCTGCATTTTGAGACGTTTTACTTTTTTCTGAAGAGTCAGACAGCCCTCCAGAAGCGATTCCGGCCGCGGCGGACACCCGGGGATATAGACGTCCACCGGGACGATATGGTCGATGCCTTTTTCCACGGCATAGCTGTCGTAATAAAACGGACCTCCCTTGACGGTGCATCCACCCATGGCGATGACATAGCGCGGCTCGGCCATTTGGTCATACAGCAGGCGAAGCCGCGGCGCCATTTTCTTGGTAATCGTTCCCGCGGCGATGATCAAATCTGACTGACGGGGTGAGGCCCGGAAAATCATGCCGAGGCGGTCGAAATCATAACGGGAGGCACCGGTGGCCATCAGTTCAATAGCACAGCAGGCCGTCCCGAACAAAAGATACCACAATGAACTGGCCTGTGATTGACTGAAAATATAGTCCAGTGAAGTGGTGACAATGCCGCCGCCGGGGACTTTTTCCAAAAATACCGGGAGTTTTTTGATTATACCCACTTGAGTACCCCCTTCTTCCAGGCGTAAGCCAGACCCACAAGTAAGATGCAGATGAAGATAATCATCTCCACCAGAGCGAACAGACCCAGCTGACCGAAGGCCACCGCCCAGGGAAATAAAAAGACGATTTCGACATCGAAAACCACGAAAACCAGAGCGAAGATATAGAAACGGTTGTTGAACTGAATCCAGGAATCGCCGACCGGTTTTTCGGCACATTCATAATTCTGGTTTTTCTCTTTATATGGATTGGCTGGCCTGACCAGGCGCGCCAGAAAGAATGTGAAGAGCACCATCCCGATGCCCACAAGCAGGAAGACTAACACTGCCGCATATTCGGCCATTTAATCAAAACCTCGCTGCTGTCAGTTACGCTTGTGACTAAAATCACAAATTATTGGGACAAAAAAGCAGCCTTTGAGTCAAATGTCAAGCAATTTGTGACAGGAAATATTATTCTTTTTATTATTTTTGGCAAGATTATAAACCAGAGCAAGTTAAAGCCATATCCGCTAATCCCCGGCGGGATTTTCCGCCCGCGTTTCGATACGCTTGAAAGCTCTATATAATAGAGGCACCAGGACAGCCGAAATTGCCGCGAATTGGAAAACGCCGTTAATGCCTTGTTGAGAAACTATCAGCCCTGCCAGTAAGGCCACAGCAACTTCGCCGATTGAGCAGGTAAGATTATAGCCGGAAAGCACTGTCGCACGATTGTCACCGGCGATTTTAGAATTGATCTGAAATGAAATGGCAGGCTGGAAAAGCTCCTTGATGGCAAACACGGCAACAATGCCGGCCACCGCCCAGAGGATATTTCCGGCGGTTACCCCCCAGATCCCGGCGGCGGCTAAGATAAAGCAAACTAATAAGTATGGTCCCAAATGGTTATAGAATTTCTCTGTCCAGCGGGCAAGAATAGTAACCAGCACTAATCCGGCGGCAGTCATAAAACCGAAATAACCGGCGTCGATTTTTATAACCTCCGAAAACTGCACCTGCCAGAACTGATCGGGGCCTTCAAAAGCGAAATTGGCCATAAAGCCGACCGCGAACAATGGCCCCAGTCCGGAGGCAAAAACCAGCTCCTTTACGGATTTTTTGCGGGCATTTTCAGCCGATTGAACAGGTTTAGTCCCGCGGGGCGGCTCGGTCAAGGTAAATGTTAATAATAAGCCTATCAAAAACATAACAGCCACCGGAACAAACAGAGAATCGAGAGTTGTTGCGGCCAGGGCGCTGCCGGCTAACATGCCGACCAAAAGACAGCCGCTTTTAATACGGGCTCGGTTGGAAAATAGCCGTTGGCCGAATTTGCCATTGAAATCGGAACTGACCGAATCTACCGCCAGAGCTTCAAGGGCTCCGGAAATGAGCGCTTCGCCGAGTCCGAAAAAAATCTCCGCAATTAGAAAACCCTCGAAACTGCGCCAGAGGACAAAAACCGCCCCAGACAAAGTCAGTGAGGCAAAACCGGCCATAGTGGAAAGTTTACGGCCAAAGCGGTCGGCAAGAATACCGGTGGGAAGCTCAAATATAATAATGGAGGCTTCAAAGACCGCCGCCAGAATGGCCACCTGAAACAGGGTTATTTCATGATTCCTGAAATAAAGGACATAGGCCGGCCAAATCAGCCCCAGTCCAAGGGCCTGGCAACCGACCAGAAGATAAAACAGACGGATGTTATTTTTTATCACATCAAATTACGGCAATCGCCTCGATTTCCACCTTGGCGTCTTTAGGCAGGCGGGACACCTCGAAACACGCCCGGGCGGGCAATTCCATAGTAAAGTAGCGGGCGTAAACCGTATTGACCGCCTGAAAGTCAGCCATACTGGTTAAAAATATGGTGGCCTTGACGACATTTTTAAGTTCGGCTCCGGCGGCATGAAGCACGGCGGTGAGGTTTTTCAGCACCTGGTCGGCCTGTTCTCCGGCCGACGCGCCCATAATTTTGCCTGAAACCGGGTCCATGGCAATCTGACCGGAACAAAAGATCATTTTCCCGGCATCGACTTTAACCGCCTGCGAATACGGTCCGACGGCGGCGGGGGCTTTGTCGGTATTGATTAATTCCTTCATGGTTATTCCTTAATAATATTCATTTAATTGTTTTAATCATAAGCAATATCCCCCGTCAAGACAACTCAAAACTGGATTTCGGCCGGTCCGGGAAACATAAGCTCTTCGCATTAAAGGAATAATCCCGTTTTCCGATATTTGAGTTATATGGACAGAGATTTTCTGCTGGAGCAGTTGGGTCAGGCCGATACCAAAGGCTCCGCCAAGGCAACGCGCAAGAGAGTCAAAGCCAAAAAACAGAAACCTCTCTGGCGTGAGTACGTCGAAGTGGTTGTCATCTCGCTGGCGGCGGCCATATTTTTGCGTATTCTGGTCGTCTCGGCCTATCGCGTGGACTCCTCCTCGATGGAACAATCGCTGTATGAAGGCGATTATATTTTCGTCAATAAGCTAACCTACAAATTCGGCAATCCGGCCAACGGGGATATAATTGTCTTCAGCAATCCGCTTGATCCCAACAAGGAATTCATCAAGCGTATTATTGCCTGTCCCGGACAATCGGTTGAAATTATCGATAAAGTTATTTATATTGATAATATGCTGGCCGAGATTGTTCCCAATGCGGTCAATTATGACCCCAAAATAATGCCCGCGCAACTATCGATGCGGGATAATTTCGGGCCGATTCAGGTTCCGTCCGGGCAGTACTTTGTCCTCGGCGACAACCGAGATTTCAGCCAGGACAGCCGTCACTGGGGATTTGTCCCCGAAGACAATATCAACGGCAAAGCGTTGTTCGTGTACTGGTCATGGGAACCGGATGATTCCGCACCGAACTGGAGTTTCCCCTACATCCATTCGGTTTTCGAGATGGGTTTTTATTTCTTGACCAATTTTCCGTCGAAAACCCGCTGGGACCGTCTGTTCACGTCGTTATAGGAATATGAGCTTATCGCTTTATATTCACTTTCCTTTTTGCTCCAACATTTGCAGTTACTGCGACTTTTATAAACGGAAGTTTTCTCTGGAATTTCAGCAATCGTATTTCGACACCCTCGGCCGTGAACTTGATCTGGCGGCAAGTGAACTGGAAGAGCATCATAAAAAGATAGAGACTATCTATATCGGCGGCGGGACACCATCGCTGGCCAATCCCGACCATCTGGAAATGTTTTTGAACCGTTGCCGGGAGTATTTCGATATCGAGCCGGGGATAGAATTCACGCTGGAGATTAATCCCGAATCGGTCGATGACATCCTGCTGGCCCGTTACAAAGAGCTGGGGGTTACCCGCCCGGTGCTGGGATTCCAGAGCTTTTTTGCCGACCAGTTGGCGGTGCTTCGGCGACGGCACAATGTCGATCATTCGTACAAAGCGGTGTACTTACTTCGGGCGCTGGGGTACGCCAATTTCGGGGTGGACATGATTTTCGGCCTGCCGGGACAAACCTCGGCCCGATTGGGCGACGATTTAATGCAGATAATAGATTTGGCGCCGCCGCATATATCGTACTATCAACTGACGGTCGAAAAAGGCACGCCGCTGGCAACGCAGGTGGAAAACGGCAAGGTGGCTCTCCCCGACTCGGATTTGTGCGCCGCCATGTATCGCGGTATCAACGAGGAATTGAAGCGCCATAATTATATTCGCTACGAAGTTTCCTCTTTTGCTAAACCGGGGTATGAGTGCCGTCATAATATGCGCTACTGGGAGGGCGATGATTATCTGGGGCTGGGGCCGTCGGCGCACAGCTTCATAAATAATCAGCGCTTCGCCAATGTCGCCGATCTGGATGAGTACATTAAGCAAATCAATCAGGGGATTAGGCCCATCGTGCTGGATAACCGTAGCCGCGAAGAGCAGATGTACGAAGCAATCATGCTGGGGCTTCGCACGGCGCGCGGGATAGTGCGGGAGAACTTCCGTCAGCGTTTCGATATCGACATCGAGCAGGCGGTCAATGCCGAGGCGTTTTATGTTTTCACCGAACGCGGGTATATCGACCGCCGCGATGACGCGGTATGTTTAACCGACTCCGGTTTACCGTTAGCGGATGAGATCATCCGGCGGTTGGTATAACAAGAATTGCAAACAAAATGCACGGTCATATTTAACCACCCTGCAGGCGGGTTCAATATTGGTGGGCAGATCAAAAAATCATTTCTTGTTGTATTTGGGGTGTCCACCAACAACGTCATAATATTTCGCGAACGCTTCATATTCATAAAATGCCACATTACCCATTTTTAAATAATCTTCTCTTGAAGGATTACTTGGATTGCAAACAACAATCATAGCTGCAACGAACATATTTAATGACCAGAATTTATAGTCACCAAGCGTATTATATATCGTATTGCCGCCGCTATGACCTGTTTTTCCGTGAATTGAGCGGTCAAATTGCCTCCACCTGCTTCTTAAACCGCCTCTGGAATTGGTCATACCGATATATGAAACCTCATGCCATTTTGGCTGGCAGCCTTCAAGACATTCATTCGTTATTCCTATTATATAAACACCAGGAAACTGGTTATTAGGAATATTACCCCGGTTTTCCCACTTAACCCAATTGGTGAATTCTAATTCCGGGATTTCAATAACTCTCATTATAAAGACCTCACAATATATGCCTTACCTCAAATGTTCTAAAATCTGCAATACTCTGAAAAATGGATTGCCGGTGTCGTTGGTGGTACGGGCCGCTTCATGTCTTAATTCCTCAATGCAAGCAGAATAATCTTTGTTAATTATAAGATCCAAGCCCGATAATTTCCTTAAATTATTCGTGATGTACCCTTCGGGAACAACAGGAGACCAAAACATAAAATGACGATTAGGAAATTGCTTTAGGTGCTTTTTTGCGTAATCTTTCTTTCTTGCATATTTCGCTTTGATTCTCCTTACGGTTTCGACATTATTTTTATAAAGGACCCCGCGAATATGCGTAGTGACTTCGCATAAGTACGCCGTCTTATTCTTGAAATCCAATCCAACAACGTCGAGTTCTTCAAGCCCTTTTAATCCACCACCCGGTGGCCTCGCGTTGTAATCGATAATGTCACATTTCTTCATTAGTTTAAGATATGCCCCGACTATGTATTCCCCGATATCGGTGTTATTCATAATGAGATTTTCTCCACATTCCGATCATTTCCCGAACTTCCCGAAATTTACGATTTATGGCACCTAAGATAGCCCCGTGCCAGAGGTAATGTCAATAACTTAAATCCAACACCTGAACGCAAAATCCCTATCAACCCGCTGTTATTTCTGCCCGTCCCATTTGTATATGAGGTCTATAAATATGCTTAGGATATCCTATTATCCATGTTCGCGTCAGGAGGACGGGTTATGGGAAGACAGGGGAAAATTTAAAAAATTTCAGGAAGGAAACTATTTTGCTGTAAGTGATGTCCATTCAGAGCATTACGCAGGATGGTGGAGTATTGCACTCTATGATTATCATGTGCGCTATCGGGAAAGATTGTCAGGCCCCGAGTGGGCCTGACCTACGAGAAAAACGGGTGTCTTCATGGGGATAACGTTTGCATTGCGAAGGGCAAAGACCCGGTCCCGATTTGTCGGGACCAAGCACAAGACAGGATACCCGCCTGCGCGGGTATGATATTTATAACAAGGGTGTTATAAAGGTCACTTTTTCACCGGGCCGAGGGGGAGGACGGTTCGGCCATAGACTTCGTTCAAGACCTGCGCCAGGGCGGTATAGACCGCCGAGAAGCCGCAGATGATGCCCTCGATGCTGGCCACTATTTTTATGGTTCCGTTTTCAAGAATATCGCCCAGCGCCAGCAAGAAAAAGAGTATTGTCAGCGAGGCAAACACAAACTGCAGGGCGCGGTTAAGTTTCAGAGTAGCGATAAACATGACCAGCGTGAACAGGCCCCAGATAAATAAGTACAGCGCCATCGCGGCGGGAGTGTTGCCGTCGGACCAGCCGATTTTGGGGAAAACGATCAAAACGACCAGCGACAACCAGAATATGCCATACAGAGTGAACGCGGTCGTGCCGAAGGTATTGCCCTTTTTCCATTCCAGCAACCCGGCGAATATCTGCGCCAGACCGCCGCAGAAGATGCCCATGCCTAATATCATGCTTCCCAGCGGGAAAATGCCGGCGTTGTGGAAATTCAACAGTACCGTGGTCATGCCGAATCCCAGCAGTCCCAGAGGCGCGGGATTGGCGGTGGTGTCTTTGATAGTGGATATTACCGATTCCTGTTGCATACCAAGTCTCTCCTTTTATCCAGCCCCCGGTTATTTTTTAGCTGTCAGGCACAATGTCGGGTTTCTCATCCCGACGTGTCGGGATTCGGAACACCGACTTACAACTGCCCAAGGTTATTATCGTGGGCGGTGGATCCCTCGAAAACTTGGGAGGCCTGTCCACATCTGCCCCCTTATTAGCTGTCCATTCAAGCCCTCGGGCACATCCTTCAAAGTTCAGGAGGCCTGTGGACATGTGCCGCGCACACGAGCAAGCTGTGAGTGACCCGTCCTTCTTGCCAATAGCGCACGAATCCTTAGGCCGGGGGTTGGCCGGCGGCGCGATTTTTGCTCCGTTCGATCGATTGCAGAGCCAGATAACTGTCCCCGAATTTATGCATCGATTCGATTTCGTTGTCGTACTGGTCGTAATGGCGTTCCTCATCGAGCACCAGGTCCTCGAACAGCTTTTTGGAGGCGCTGTCGGCATGGGCGGAGCATTCGTTGGCGAATTTGTTGTACATGACGACGCTGCTTTCTTCCATCTGTTTGCTCTTTTCGAGCATGGCTTTGACTTCGTGAATCTTGTCCACCGGATGGGCGGCGACCAATTCCACGTCACCCTTAAGAAACAAAATGCGCTCGGCGAGGCGCTCGATATGAAGCATTTCCTCGATGGCGGTTTTTTTGAACAGCAATGCCAGAAGGTCATAACCCTGGTCATCGCAATGAAAATGGAAATACATATACTGATGAACGGCGGCCAGTTCATCGGCGACCGCTTTGTTCAGAAGTTCGCGGCTTTTTTCATGCATGAATTCTTCCTCCAAACATTCGTTTTGATTTTTCAGGTGATGAATAATAAGAAAAATCGCGGGCATTGTCCAAAAGAAAAGACTGGAATATCCATTTTGGATTAAAAAACCGGGTGTTAAGTGTATTTTGCGGCCCAAAAAGGCAGACACTTTTTGTACGGGAGTATTGCTTTAGCGCACAACAGGATACCGATTATGGACAGGATTTTATACTTGACCGTTGGGCATTTGATCCTTATATTGATTGTGTAAACTTCGTTAAAAATAAAGCACGGCAAGTCTTCTTTGCTTTGTGTCCTGTGGTTCCATTCGCTATTCTGGTCGTGCCGGGTAAAAAATGTCTATGAGTCCTAAAAATTTAATAAATAAAATTGTTTCGGGTGATGCTGCACCCGGAAGGGAGGTCGTGTGAGATACCGCCAGATCTTTTTGGTAACCTTGATGGTGCTGTTGATGGTGGCGCCGTCATACGCCGGATATGTCCGCGCCGAGGGCTATCCTCTGGTATCACCGGGCGTTTTGCCCCAGGGTGATGTTTTCATCGATTTGTATATGAACCCCGAAACCGACAATTGGCAAACAGCGATGATACCATTATCGATATACAGCCCGGACGGAAGCATTACCAATGTCATCCACCGAAATGTAAGCGGATATTTGGCCGATGGCTCGGTTATTCTGCAAAACGGGTTTCAGCAGGGGACCGGATCATTATTCACTTTATATGCAAATGCATTTGGTTTCGGCTGGGAAGGCTCTCTGCCCGATACCTTCTGCTATGTAGGTATATCAATGAGTGTTGGACTTCCAGCCGGGTCCGGTGAAAACTGCTATATACGTTTTGCCTTGACTCTTGAGCAGGAAGGGACTATTTGTATCGACTCTACCGGCTCATTTATTGTAAACTCCAATACTTATCAATGGTGGATCGGTGATGCGATGGAATACTCTAATGTCCCCTTCAACGGGCCTTATTGCTGGGATGTGGTTTATCATTGTCCGGACAGCGACGGCGACGGTTATGCCGATGTTGCGGGGTATTCCTGTCCGGTGGATAATTGTCCGTACGTTTATAATCCGAACCAGGCCGATTCCGACGGTGACGGTATCGGTGATGCCTGTGATAACTGCCCCTACATCGCTAATCCCGATCAGACCGATGAAGATCAGGACAGTATCGGCGATGTTTGCGATGAGTGCTTTGACAGCGACAGCGACGGGTATGGTGATCCCGGATATGCCCTGAATACGTGCCCGGAAGACAACTGCCCCAGTGTTTACAATCCCGACCAGGCCGACACGGATGAAGACGGGATCGGTGATGTCTGTGATGCCTGTCCGCTGGATCCGTTGAATGACGCCGACGGGGACGGCTGGTGTGCCAACGAGGATAACTGTCCCACGATACACAATCCGGATCAGGCCGATTCGGATGGGGACGGTATCGGTGACTATTGTGATTTGAATTTTGTCTGCGGGGATGTAACGGGGGATGGCAAAGTTAATCTCATTGATATTCTGGCCATGATTGCCAGAGTATATAACGACGGTCCGGAACTGTATTGTGGCGGCAATAAATAAAATTCGCTTTTACTGTATTCGGCCCCGACCTCTGGTCGGGGCTTTTTTATAGTCGTAAATCAAATGTGAGCCGGACGGCCCAAAAATGATTATATTATTATTCCGAAATATTAAACTGGCGTGAATCAATGGAATTGTTTGAAAAAGGCGATCAGGGCGGGCATGATATAAGCCGGAGTATTCCGCTGGCGGACAGGATGCGTCCGCGATCATTCGAGGATTTTGTGGGGCAGGCAAAACTTGTCGGTCAAAACATGCCGTTTCGCCGGGCCATCATGGAAGACCGGGTGACATCGGTTATATTCTGGGGACCGCCGGGTTCGGGCAAGACAACGCTTGCGGAGATTATCGCCCGGACGACGAGCGGCGAGTTTGTCCCGTTTTCGGCGGTGGCATCGGGGATAAAGCAGGTCAAGGAAGTTATCTCGAAGGCGGGCAATTACAAAAAACTGACCGGGCGCAAAACCTATGTTTTTATCGATGAAATCCACCGTTTCAACAAGGCCCAGCAGGATGCCTTTTTGCCGTATGTCGAGCGCGGTGACATTGTCCTGATTGGAGCCACGACGGAAAATCCCTCGTTTGAGGTTATTTCGGCGCTGTTATCGCGGGTCAAGGTGTTTGTGCTGGAACGGTTGTCCGAAGATGACCTCAAAGAGATAATCCGGCGGGCGCGGGATGATAAAGAACGCGGGTTGGGCGGGATGAATCTTGTTGTCGATGACGATGCGCTGGATTTTATGGCAAAGGCCGCCGACGGTGACGGGCGTCGGGCGTTGAATATTCTCGAAGCGGCCGCCGATGACGCCGGGCAGGACGGGCATATCACGCTGAATCAGGTGAGGGAAATTTATCAAAAAGCGACGCTCCTTTATGATAAGGCCGGCGAGGAACATTATAATCTTATTTCGGCCCTGCACAAGGCGGTCCGAGGCGGGGATCCGGATGCCTCGCTTTACTGGTTGGCCAGAATGCTGACGTCGGGCGAGGACCGGCATTACGTTGCCCGGCGGTTGATTCGTATGGCTATTGAGGATATCGGGCTGGCGGATCCATTTGCCCTGACGGTGGCACTTAACGCCCGCGACACCTATCATTTTCTGGGAACACCGGAGGGTGAACAGGCGCTGGCACAGACGGTTATATATCTGGCTTGCGCTCCCAAATCGAATGCGGCGTATACCGCTTTTCAGCAGGCCATGGCCGACGCCGAGCACAAGGGATCGCTTCCGGTTCCACTGTGGATTCGCAACGCGCCAACGTCGCTGATGAAAGGTCTTGGCTACGGGAAGGATTACGAATACGCCCATGACTACGAAGACGCTCTGACCGACCAGGAATATTTTCCGGAGGAGCTGGCGGGGATGAAATACTATCACCCGAAGGGCGCCGGGCGCGAAGCCAAAATCGACGAATATTTAAAAAAATATCGGGAATACCGCCGGACCATGCTTGCCAAGGCGAAAAAAGACGGCAGATGAGGCCGCCAATGGCATCCGGGGCTGAACTACTTGAGTGTCGGGGCGTTTAAAAGATAAAAAGACCGCCGAAAATATGAATATGAAGAAACTACTTTCACTTTTGATTTTGTTTATGCTCGGCTTCGGTGTAGGGGCCAAAGCCCAGGTCATGTTTATCCCGATGGATAATACCCAAAGCGATCATCTTAAGGCCTACGGCATTGCTTTTAAAGCCCTCGAAAAGGGGATGACGGTCGAATGGTTATTAAATTACCGGGGCGGGTCGTTTATCCTTAATGCCGACGATGAACTGGGCGGCCTGTGTATTTTGCGGGGGGTCAGGACGGAAAATATAAGCTCATCGCAACTGGCCGATATATATCGCACCATAGACGTCGAAAACATGGAGCGAGTGACACTTGAGAAGGTCCCGGCGATTGCGGTCTATTCACCCGATAACGTGGAACCCTGGGACGATGCCGTCACGCTGGCGCTGACCTACGCCGATATCAAATATGACCTTATCTGGGACGAAGAAGTTCTGGCGGGGGTGCTCGATGACTATGACTGGCTGCATTTGCACCATGAGGATTTCACCGGGCAGTATGGTAAATTTTACGCATCGTTTCGGAATCAACTCTGGTATCGGCAGGAAGTGGAACTGAATGAGACTCTGGCCCGCAAGCTGGGCTTTCACAAGGTATCCGACATGAAGCTGGCAGTATCGGAAGCCATAAAGGATTATGTGCGTCGGGGCGGATTCATGTTCGCCATGTGCTCGGCGTGCGAAACGATCGATATCGCGCTATCCGCCTCGGGAGTGGATATTTGTCCGCGCGAATTCGACGGAGACCCGCCCGACCCGGACGCCCAGAGCCGGCTGGATTATTCGCAGGCGCTGGCTTTCGAAAATTTCACCATCACGCTCGACCCGATGCTGTATCGACACAGCGACATCGACACCTACCCTGACCGCCTGTCCCGTTTCCCGGCGGCGGAGACGGATTATTTTTATCTGTTCGAGTTTTCGGCCAAGCTCGACCCGGTTCCGACGATGCTGGTACAAAACCATGTCGGACGGGTCAACGGTTTCATGGGTCAGACGACCGCGTTCAGGAAATCCCTTTTGAAAAAATATGTCACGGTCATGGGCGAAGTCGAGGGGTTCGATGAAGTGCGTTATATACACGGTAATTTCGGCCGGGGCACATTTACCTATCTGGCCGGTCACGACCCCGAAGATTATCGTCACATGGTCGGTGATCCGCCGACGGATTTGTCGCTGCACAAGAATTCACCGGGATACCGTTTGATTTTGAACAACGTCCTCTTCCCCGCCGCCAAGAAAAAAGAACGCAAGACCTAAAACTGCACGGTTAATAGTACAATCAGAACTCCGGCTATAACCATAGCCGTACTGACCAACGACAGGGCGGTATTTCTCATATTATTGGCTCGGCGGTCGGATTCGGTTGTACAGCCGGGGAAGAAAAGATAGCCGCATGCTTTGACAAGTATAAAAACCGACAGGCCGATGATAAACCAGCCAAACCGAGAATAATCCCTCACGTTTTCATATATCCCCCATCCGGAAAACAGCATTAGAATCAAACCGGTAATTCGAACCGATATTATCCTGTCGGCGAAACGGTTATAGATATTTCTAAATGCTTCCGGATGGAATACGGCTGGGAGGCGATGGATAATAATCAGGCATCCAAGAATGATGGTATAAACTTTGGCGCCGGACATGTTTATCAGCCGAGACCGAGCAGGCGTCCGCCCTGATAGATGACAAAGGCCGCCAGCCAAGCCAGAATCAACTGAAAAACGACGGCAAACCACATCCAGCGCATTCCGATTTCGCGCCGAATGGCCAGGATACTGACGATACAGGGCGTATAAAGTAAGACAAAAACCATGAAAGTATAGGCCACCAGCGGCGTTATGCCTTTTTCGGGGTCCTGTAAGGCGGCAATCAGGCTGTTGGATTTTTCGTCGATATCCGCTCCCAGCTGGTACAGAACACCCATCGAAGAGACCACCACCTCCTTGGCGACAAACCCGGTAATGAGAGAAACACCCATCTGCCAGTTGAACCCGATCGGGGTCACGAACGGTTCGATGGCATAGCCAAGGCGCCCGATGTACGAATATCCCAGAATTTCCGAGGCCCGTTCGGCTTTCAGCGACGCAATGGTTTCGTCTTTATCGGGCAAGGCGCTTTGCTCGGCCTGAATAATCATGGCATCATAATCGACGTCGAAGGTTTCTTTGCGGGGGAAATAACCCAGGGCCCAGAGTATGATTGAAGCGATGAGGATTACGCCGCCCATTTTTTTCAGATAGATTTGCGTTCGTTCCCACATGTGGATTAAAACGGAACGCACAGTCGGCCAGCGGTATGGCGGAAGTTCCATGACAAAAGGAATATCCTCGCCGCTTAAAATGGTTTTTTTGAATACTTTTCCGAGGACGACGGCCGTGGCAATACCGAGCAGATAAATCGAGAAAATGACATTACCGGCGTGAATTCCAAAAAAGGCCCCGGCGAACAGGATATAGACCGGCAATCGGGCGCTGCATGACATAAAGGGAGTCAACAGCGTGGTCAAGATACGGTCGCGCTGCGATTCCAACGTGCGGGTGGACATGATGGCCGGAACGGCGCAACCGAAGCCCATCAGAAGCGGTATGAAAGATTTGCCATGCAGGCCCATGAAATGCATGGGGCGGTCCATCAAAAAAGCGGCGCGGGACATATAACCGGAGTCTTCGAGCAGTGATATTCCCAAAAAAAGTATGACGATGTTGGGCAAAAAGACGATGACGGAACCGACGCCACCGATGATGCCGTCGACGATCATATCGGCCCAGATTCCCTTCGGTAATATCGAAACCATGATGCCTTGCAGAGCAGTTACTCCGGTTTCAATCCAATGCATGGGGTATTCACCGATGCGGAAGGTGGCCTGAAAAATCAGCCACATCAGAAAAAGAAAGATGGGATAGCCCAGAATTTTATGGGTCAGCAGTTGGTCGACCTGATTGGATATTTTCATCCGGTCGATTTCGGAGCGACGCATGACCTCACGGATAATCCCGGCTACATAGCCATAACGTCCTTCGGTGATGACTATTTCCGGGTCCTGCTCGGTGGTGCTTTTGATGTGTTTGAGGGATTCATTGACCTTTCCCGAAAGCATGTTATAAGCTTCCTTGCCGGTCAGATAGCGACTGGTGATTTCCTTGTCGCCTTCGAGCAGTTTGATGGCCATCCAGCGGGGATTATGACACCCGCGGCATCCCGGACATCTTTTAACGTGGTGGGTCAGGCCGGTGACAATGTCATCGAGCTGGGGACCATAAGAAATCGGCAGGCTAATGCCGTCGCGACAGCCGCAAGTATAAAGGTCAACGCAGGCATCGAGCAGTTTATCGATGCCCTGATTACGGTTGGCGATGGTTTTGACGACGGGAGCGCGAAGCAACAGGGACATCTTTTCGGTATCGATTTCGATGCCGTTTTCGACGGCTTCATCCCACATATTAAGGTCGATGACAAGATTGACACCCATTTCCATAAGCTGGGTGGTCAGATAGAGACTGCGTTCGAGGTTGCCGCTGTCGATGACATTGATAATCAAGTCGGGTTTTTCGTTTATTATAAAATCGCGGGCGACTTTTTCATCGAGGCTGTATGCGGTCAGGCTGTATGTGCCGGGCAGGTCGATGAAGGTTATATCATGACTTTTGTATTTTTTATGCCCGATGCGTTTTTCGACGGTGACGCCGGGGAAATTGGCGACTCTCTGATGCGCCCCGGTCAGGCAGTTGAATATCGAGGTTTTGCCGGAATTGGGGTTACCGGCCAGGGCGATTTTTATCTCGCGGGTTGCATCCACAATTTATTCAGTCACGGGGTCGACAAAAACAAGAGCCGCTTCGCTGCGCCGTATCGATATATGACCATTGCCGAAAGAAATTTCCAGCGGGTCTTTGAGCGGCGCCGCTTTGATCATCTGAACCGTTTCCCCGGAATGCAAACCGAGGTCGTAAAGGCGGCGCCTGATGGCCCCGTAACCACCGACCCTGATGACCCGACCCTTCTGTCCGGGCTTCAATTGCCCGAGATTCATTGTTTCACCCATGGTATCAGTCTCTGTCCAGTGCCATATTATTTACGGGAAGATTTGATGGCATCATAATCAATTCTTCCCAGCTTCGAAGATTGCATTTTTTCGACCAGGATCTCCAGACGGTGCATCGTTTCCCGGCTGATAGCGTGTTCCATCTGGCAGGCTTCGTTTTCGGCGATGTCATGCGGGAGATGCAGGATATTGGTCAGGAAAATCCGTATGGCCCGGTGGGCCCGGTATATTCCAGCCCCGATCCGACGGCCGTCTTCATTGAGAATAATTTTGCCATAGTGTTCCTGATAAACCAGGCCGTATTCTTTAAGTTTGCTGACGGCGGAATTGACGGTCGGGAGAGTCACGTCCAGTTCGCGGGCGACTTCGGTAATGCTGACGGGACGGTTATCCGGTGACAGGAGATAAATGGTCTCCAGATAATCTTCTTCGCGTGATGTTAAATCCATAGCCTTATAGAATATTAGATAAGTCTAACAATGTCAAGGTATTCTTTGCGACACCGCGGATGCGCACACAAACGCTTATCTTGCTGTATATCAAGCGGTTATACTGTCAAGACAGCAGCCATGTCGATTTTTGGTTTTCTGTTAATGTGCCAAAATTCACTTTGAGAATGAGCAAGCGGTTTTATATTCTTTAAGTTATATTAAAAGTATATGACGGATATGAAACTTATAATCGGGACTCGCGGCAGCCAATTAGCGTTGCGCCAGGCTGAAGAAATCAAGAAGCAGCTGATAAGCCTTGGGACTCAAATCAGGATTAAAATTATCAAGACGCAAGGGGATAAAATTGCCGATTTGGGTTTTGACAAAATGGAGGGCAAGGGTTTTTTCACCAAAGAATTGGAGGAGGCCCTGCTCGACGGTCGGGTCGATATGGCGGTGCATTCATTGAAGGATTTGCCGACCGAACCGGCACCGGGTCTGAAGATAGCGGCTTATTGCAGCCCGGAGGATTCTTCGGAAGTAATCCTTATGAAACCCGGATTTTTCGACCGTTATCGCTTTATGCAAATCAAACCGGGGGCGTGTATCGGAACCGGATCGGTGCGCCGGGAGGCACAGATAAAGTATTTCAGGCCAGATCTGGAAATCAAACCGCTTCGGGGCAATTTGGGCACGCGTATTCAGAAACTTCGCGACGGTAACTATGATGCCATCATAGTGGCCAAGGCCGGACTGGATCGGTTACGACCGGATATCGAGGATTTGACTACGGTCGTTCTGGATAAATCCGAATTTTTGCCTGCTCCCGGGCAGGGCATTTTAGCCATCGAGATCAAAAGCGACAATGATAAACTGGCGGCCATGCTGGAAAAGCTGAATAACGACAACGCCGAAAAGCGGGCCCGTCTGGAGCGGGGTCTTCTGGCCCGGTTTCGGGGCGGCTGTCATCTTCCGCTGGCGGTACATTCGGAACAGACGAAAACCGGGTACGCCCTCAAAGCATTTTGGGGGATCAAGGGGAGAGACAACTGGCAATTGCCGGTTATTTTTGAAGGGACGCATCACAATATCGAAGTCCTCGTGGATATGGCGTACAAGGAATTGACCGAAATGACCCAGCCGGCAACTGAAGGTGCGGCTTTAAAAGTTTTAATTACTCGAGCCAAAGAGGAAGCGTCGGAATTTTTCAAAGGCCGACTGACGCAGTTGGAGCCGATATATTATCCCGTATTTCAGATTGTCCCCAAAATCGACAAAACCCGAATAAATCGCATTGTCGCCAATATTGATAAGTACGACTGGATAATATTCACCAGCAAAAACGGGGTGCAGATATTTCTGGACGAACTGGCCGATCGTAAAGTCGAGATAGCGTCGCGGACAAAGATTGCATCGGTGGGTCAACGCACGGCCCGGCTATTGAAGGTGCGCGAGGTGGCGGTGACATTTGTCCCCACGCGCGAGAGCGCGGAAGGTTTATTAAACGAATTGCCGTCGCTTTTAAAAAAGGGCGAACGGGTACTTTTGCCGCAGGGCGAAGATGCGCCGAGGTTGTTGCAGGATGGCCTGACGGCGAAAGGTCTCAAGGTTGAAAGAATTGATATTTATAAAACCATGCCGACACCGGCGGAATCACTGCCGGCGATAAATTGCTCTGAAATCGGGGCATATATATTCACCAGTCCGCTGTCCGTAAAATTTTTCAAGGATTTGGGACATGATATCCCGGCCCGTGCCTGGGTGGCGGTTCTGGGAAGTCCGACCGCCGGGGCGCTGGCAGAATTTTATCGCAAGCCGGATTATATTCCCGGCAAAGCCGACTTACACGATATTGCCGACAAAATACTGGAGATGATACAAAATGGACATGAATAATCGCCCCCGCCGTTTGAGGCGCAATAAAATCATCCGCGACCTGATCGCGGAAACCCGACTCGACGCCCGGAAAATGATCATGCCGTACTTTATCACCGAGAAGGGCGGTTTGCGGGTCGAAATAGAGTCATTGCCCGGCATATATCGTGACCCGGCCGATAAATTTGCGGAAATGTTCAAGGCCGATTATGATTTGGGTATCAACAAAATCATGCTGTTCGGGGTAGTCGAAAAAAAGGATGAAACCGGTTCGTTCGCTGATGACGCTCGCAATCCGGTCATGCAGGTAACGTCCGAGCTTAAAAGTCGTTATGGGGAGGATATCTTCATCGCATCCGACATTTGCCTGTGTGAATACACGTCGTCGGGCCATTGCGGGCTGGTGACCGACGGTCGTATCGACAACGACAAGACGCTGGACCGTCTGGCCGAGATTGCCATTGCGCACGCGCGGGCGGGGGCCGATTGTGTCGGGCCGTCGGACATGATGGACGGCCGGATCCGGCATATTCGCGGGGCGCTGGAAGGCAATTCGTTGTATGAAACCATAATTCTGGCGTACACGGCCAAATACGCCTCGGCGTACTATGGCCCGTTTCGCGACGCCGCCGGGAGCGCCCCGAAATTCGGGGATCGGTCGTCGTATCAGATGGATATACGCAACGCCCGCGAGGCATTGTTCGAACTGGAACTCGATCTGGAGGAAGGCGCCGATATTGTCATGGTTAAACCGGCGCTGGCTTATCTGGATATAGTAAGGCTGTTCAAGGAGCATTCGCCGGTGCCAGTAGCGGCGTACAATGTCTCCGGTGAATACAGCATGGCCAAGTTGATGGTGCGTCAGGGCCTGGCCGAAGAAAAGAAGCTGGTGCTTGAAAATCTTACGTCAATATTCCGGGCCGGGGTGGATCTGGTTTTGACCTATCATCTGCGCGACATATTACAAAACGGATGGCTGGATGATTGAGCGGACGAAGTCCAACGAGCTTTTCGAGAAGGCAAGAAAGATTCTGGCCGGCGGGGTCAATTCGCCGGTGCGGGCGTTCAAGGCGGTCGGCGGGAGGCCGATATACATGGATCGCGGCGAAGGGGCATATTTATATGACGTCGACGGTAACCGTTATCTGGATTTCTGTTGCAGCTGGGGACCGCTCATTCTTGGGCATGCGCACCCGATTATTATCGAAGCCATTTCATCGGCGGCAGGACTTGGCACCAGTTTCGGCACGGTGCACGAAAATGAAATTCATCTGGCCGAGAAGATAATCAGTCTTTGCCCGCATATCGAGAAACTGCGGTTTGTGTCTTCGGGAACCGAGGCCGTCATGTCGGCGGTGCGTCTGGCGCGGGGATTTACCGGGCGCGACAAGATCATCAAGTTTTCGGGTTGCTATCACGGGCACAGCGACCATTTACTGGTCTCGGCCGGGTCGGGGCTGGCGACTTTTGGGATGCCGTCATCGGCGGGAGTACCCGAGGATTTCGCCAAGCATACACTCGTTGCACCACTGGACGATAAAGAGGCAGTCAAAGAGCTGTTCGATAAATACGGCCGGGAAATCGCGGCGGTCCTGATTGAGCCGATCCCGGCCAATAACGGGCTGCTTTTGCAGTCGGAAGAATATTTGCGGTTTTTGCGGGATATTACAAAGCAGAATGATTCACTTTTAATATTTGATGAAGTCATTTCCGGATTCCGGGTCGCACCGGGCGGGGCCAGTGAATATTATGACATCATGCCCGACCTGTGTACTTATGGCAAAGTGGTCGGGGGCGGCCTGCCGGTCGGGGTATTCGGCGGACGGGCGGATATTATGGATTATCTGGCACCCGACGGGCCGGTGTATCAGGCGGGGACGTTGTCCGGCAATCCGCTGGCCATGATTTGCGGCTGGGCGACTCTTGAGCTTCTGGAGCGGTACGACGGCTGGAATCATCTTGAAAAAGTATCGAATGCCTTTGTCAGGGAGTTTAAAAAACAGATGTCGGGATTGCCGGTGAATATTGTTTCGATTGGTTCGATGTTCTGGATTTGTTTACAGGAAAAGCCGCCGTCGCGGGCCGAGGATATCGACAATTCCTGTGCCGCAAAGTATTCGAAGATTTTCAATTTGGCGCTCGATGCCGGGATATATCTGGCGCCATCGGCATATGAGGTTGGGTTTTTAAGTACCGCACATACGGAGCAGATGTTGCAGGATGCAGCGGGAGTGATGGGCGGGATAATTCGTGAGGTTCTGGGATAGACAAAGAAAGATGTCGAAAGCGCAGGGCCTTCGACCTGCAAGGCCTTGTCTTTATTCGGCGTGGACGGGCAGATGTGGACATCTGGCGCGCACGAAAAATCCGGACATCTTGTTGTCGGGTTTCTCGTTCCGCTTCGCTTCACTCGGAACCCGACCTACTTTCTGCACTATACATACACTTCATCAACGGATGAATCTCAATAGAGATGACGAGATTATAATAAAAACAGATGTCAAGCCTCAAAGGAGACATGACGAGCGCTGGGGCAAATGTGGACATTTGCCGCCCACAAAACCTATGGAAACTGCCCTTCAGGAACTGGATCTCGGGTCAAAGCCCGGGATGACAAAAGAAGGTTTTCCTGATGGGTCTGAGGACCCGCCCTTCAAAGTTCAGGATCTACGGCCCGGCAAAACGAAAAGCCACAAGGATGGCAGGAGCGCTCTTCATTTCATTCAGGGTCTTCGACAGGACCTGACCTACATAAGAATAAAATTATCTGTACTGTTTGCCGATGAATTCTTCGACCTCGGGGATGCCGCCCTGTAAAATTAAATAACCGTCGAATGGCTCGCGCTCGGTAATCTCCCCGGCGATCGGGGTCAGCATCAATTCGCGGACTTTGGCCGGGTTGGTCGTCTGCGCCAGAATCCAACCCAGTTTGACATAAGCCACTTCAGGAAGCATATTTTCGGCCGGCACCACGCCCAGTTCCATCATGTCGCGCCCGGTATCATAGACGTACATCTGCACATAACCCCAGAGGGTCTGCACGGTCATGAAGATAGCAATGCCTTTTTCATGGGCCTTTTTGAGCGCCGGATAGAGCGGCTTGTTAACATGCCCCAGACCGGTTCCGGCGATGACGATGCCCTTGTAGCCGTTGTCGATGAGGGATTCGATGATGTCCGGTTGCATGTTGGGATAATAGTACACAATGGTGACTTTATCCTCGAAAACGGCTTTGACATCGACGTTGCGGTCATCGCGGCGGTGCTTGTAATTGGCCATGATCGGGGTCACTTTTTCCGGCGTCACCATGGCGATGGGCACATCGCCGATGGTGCGGAAGGTCGAGCGATACGACGAGTGCATTTTACGTACCCGCGTGCCGCGGTGAAGCAGATTATATTCATCGGAAGTCGGGCCGAACATGCAGACCATGACCTCGGCGATATCGGAATGACCGGCGGTATAGGCGGCGCAACGGAGGTTGAAGGCGGCATCGGATGACGGCCTATCCGACGAGCGTTGCGAACCGACCATGACGATAGGCACCGGGCTGTTTTGCACCATGAAAGACAGGATACCAGCGGTATGGTGCATGGTATCGGTGCCATGACCGATGACAATGCCACTGGCGCCTTTTTTAATTTCATTACCAATTTCGATGGACAGCGTTTTCCATTGTTCGGGGCCCATGTTTTCGGAAAAGACGCCGAACAGCTTTTTGGTTTCAAGATTGCACAGGTCGGCCAGTTCCGGCACGGCGCCGTAAAGCTCACCCGGCGTAAAAGCCGGTATAACCGCCCCGGTGCGATAATCCAGACGGGAGGCGATGGTTCCGCCGGTGCCCAGCAGGGTGACGGCCGGTTTGTTCGGGGAAATGGGAAATTCTTTTTCGGGGATTTTATAGATGGCTTCTTTGTAGCTGTTTTCTTTGATGCTCGTAATCCGGTCGGCCCGAATGCCGATATTGTAGCCGGTCGATAGTTTCAAGACGATGTGGTCGCCATCGGCGGTTTCGGAGCGCGGCAGAATGACGCCGGAAAAGTCGCCCCGGTCGGTTTTAAGAGTCACGCTGGCCCAGACGCGCCCGCCCAGCGATTTCATGGTTTCCAGAGCGCGGCCTTTATATCCTTTGAATGATGCGTCGGTAGTCATAATTTTCTCACATTATAATATTGCCGGATAGCAAAAAACGAAATATTGCGCGCAAGTCAAGAAAAACGGCGATTTTTGGCGAAAATAGATTGCCAAAACGTATTATTTGATTAATTTGGAGCCGATAAAAAAGAAAAGATAAGGATATACCCCACCCGCGCGGCGAGTGGGGCTTTTGTGCTTGGATAGAAATTTATATGCCGCTTCTGGTGCAAAAGGAAAAAGGTTATCTGGCGACGCTGGTGGCAGAATTTGCCAAAACCGCCGCCTTTGAAAGATTGATTGGTCGGCTTTCGGGTCAGACCCCTGAACTGGTCACTATCGCCGGGCTGGCGGGATCATCGAATGCCATCGTGTTATCCGAGCTGGCCAAAAGGACGGGCAGGCCGATTGTGGCGATCATGGCGGACTCCGATTCGGCGGCGGATTTATATGATGATTTGTCTTTTCTGCATGATAATAAAAAGATCGGGCATTTTCCAGCCCGCCGTTGTGTGCCATACGAATTTCGTTCTCCGACCGCCGAAATAACGGCTCAAAGGCTGTATACCCTGTCGATGCTTCTATCCGGTTCTCTGGAAATAGTGGTCACATCCATCGAGGCCTTGATAGAACCGACCATCGGTCGGGAAAAGTTTGACCAAGAGAGATTGCATATAAAGGCCGGGCAGGAAATGGCAATCGAGGATTTGGCGGCCAAGCTGGTAGCGATGGGTTTCAATCGGGAGACGCTGGTCGAAGAAATCGGTGATTTTTCTTTGCGCGGTGGCCTGGTGGACTTTTTCTCGCCCGGCTTCGATTATCCGATACGGGTGGAGTTTTTCGGTGATGAAATCGATACGATACGCCATTTCGATGTCAGTTCACAGCGCACCACCGGGCGGCTCGATGAAGTACTGCTCCTCCCCCGCCGCGAGGTGCCGATTACGCAGGAGACGGTGGAGCGCTATATATCCAATCTGCCCGAAAATGATGCAGATCTGGTGCGGGCGCGGTATCTCAACGATCCCGATTTGCCCGGGCTTGAGTGGCTGGCCGGATCATTCGGTATTGATGGGGGTTGCCTGACCGATTTTATGGATAACGGTTGTATTTATTATCTGGGCGGGTATGATCATATTAAAGGCACGATCAAGGATATATTCGAAACCGCCGGGCGACACCGTGAGAGGATTCTTGACCGCATGACATCGCCGCCGGAAGTTTCGCGTTATTATGCCAACCTGGGAAATGTGCAGGCCGCGATTGAACGCGATTTCCGTATTGACCATATTCCTTTCAAAAGAAGTACGCTTGATTTAATCGACTTTGAGTGCAAGGACCATCCGGCGCTGGGTTCGCGGCTGGACTGGCTGGATAATATTATCGGAGAGTTTCGCGTCAAGGGTATTCATCATCTGGTGGCCGCCGACAACCCCGGCCAGGCGGCGCGCCTGGGCGAATTGATTACCGACAAGGTCAAAGACGGTTTCGAGGTCCCGATCGAGGTGGCGCCGCTCAAAGGCGGGTTTGTCAGCGATAAGTACAAACTGGCGGTGCTCACCGATCATCAGATATTCGGGCGGTATTTTCGACGGGTGCGGCGCAAGAAATTCAAGGAAGGCGTCGCCATCCAGAATTACACCAGCCTCGAGAAGGGCGATTATGTAGTGCATTCCGATCACGGGATAGCGCGGTATATCGGCCTGACGACGATCGAAGTCGGCGGTAATCCCCGCGATTGCCTGCATCTTCAGTATGCCAACGGCGATAAGCTCTACGTCCCGATCGAGGAGTTCAACTATGTTTCCAAATATGCCGGGAAAGATGCCGCGCCAAAACTTTCCATGCTGGGCGGATCGGCCTGGGAAAAAATCAAGGCCCGCACCAAAAAAGCGGTGGCCGACATGGCCGAAGAACTGTTAAAAATATATGCCGAACGCAAGACTCGTCCGGGGTTTCAATTCGGTCCCGACACCACCTGGCAGCGGCAGTTGGAAGCCTCGTTTCCATATGAGGAAACACCGGACCAAATCAAAGCCATCAATGCCATCAAAATGGACATGGAACGGCCGCAGGCGATGGACCGTCTGGTATGCGGGGATGTAGGTTATGGCAAGACCG
>CAYWLR010000006.1:0-86805 GCA_964459465.1 uncultured Ignavibacteriaceae bacterium
CCGAAAGGCACGCTGCTTGAATATTAAATTTACACAACTCTTGACAAGAACTCTCATCGGTGGAACAAGTAGTAATAAAATAATTAATACATGCCTTGACATTTTCATACCCTCCCATTATTATCTAGAGCTTAAATATAAATTCACACTATCAATATCTTCTTCTCCAGCCGGAAGATGTAAGATAGTATCTTTTGTTATGTACCCATCCTTTCCTATAAATAAGTGTAAATCAGTGGAATCATATGTCGCTGTTATACCATATGACCCATCACTTAAAGTAGTATTAAGATAAGGCGGGTCAGGTGAATACTGATTTATCCAAGCACCTTCAATCGGTTGATTCGAAATTAAATCTCTAATTATTCCCCTAACCATTCGTTCGGGAAAATCATCAATAATATCAACCGAATTCGAACGTTGATTTAATAGTCCAGATATTAAAATGGCGATTAATGTTATAAAGTTCTTTTTCATTTTCTCATCTCCTTCAATACCCAAAGCCTGCTAAAACAGGCTGTATTTTGATTAACGGTTCTTCTCTTACGGGATTGGAGCAAGATGATATCAATACCGCCCAGAGGACAACTAACACGAGCATTATTATTTTGAACTTTTTCATTTTTTCTCCAGATATCGAAAATTGGGCAATATTTCCGCTCCAAAAGGAGCCTTTTTCCAAAATCTCCCGCCTAATCTATTTAGGAATTTGATTCTTGCAAAAAAAACACTGAATTCCCCCATGACATCTTACTTACAAAAGATAATTCTTTTATAATCTATTGCCAAGACGAAAAAGGGAGCCATTTGTTTAAGATAGTCGTCATCCCCGATCGCAATTCTGTTAAAAAAAGAAGGGATGCTCTATGACAATTACTGACAATGTAAGATGATACCATGCAATATGATTGTGATTTTAATAGTCGGCGCAGATTCGCGGGTGGCCCAATCTGCACGTAGTGAGGGCCTGCCCCGGCCAAAAAGAGAAGCGGCTTTGCGGCCGCTTCTTAAGGGGAGGCAATATGAAAACAAACGCTACGGGCAATTCGGCTCCGGCCCGGGCGGCGTGCCATACTTATAATCGATCATATACAATATGTCGATCAGGTTGACATTGCCGTCGGCATTAACATCACCCGATTCCATCGGACTCGGGGCCGAACCGGGCGGACTGCCATACTTATAGTCTATCAAATAGAGAATATCTATCAAATTAATGGTTAAATCGCGGTTAACATCGCCGCAAATATATTCGACAAAAGTGAATTCATTGGCCGTTCCGAAATCATTAGTCTCCCCCCAGCGATTGGTGGCTTTCACCCGCCAGTAATAGCTGATGCCTTCCGAAACCGCATCGGTCGCAGTCAGGGTGGTATCGACTACGGCCTGATAGGTCTTGATCAATTCCGGTGTGGCAAAGGATTCCTCGGTGGAAACTTCGACCGTATAGGTTATCTCGCTGGCGACATTGGCTTCCGAGCTCCAGACGAAGGTCGGCAGAACATCGTTGACCGTGGCTTTGTCGGGCGGGGCAAGAAGATTCGGCTGGTCGGGGATGTGCGTATCGATAAGCAGGGTGTATACCGGTGAGTACTCCGAAGAATCGAGCGTCGATATTTTGAAAGCTTTCACCCGCCAGTAGAAAATACCGTCATTGCCAAAGGGATACCCGGTTGAGACAGTGTTGGTATCGACCGTCGTTTGATAGAAGGTATTGATAAAGTCCGGATCGGAAGCCAGTTCGAAACGATAGCGGTCATCATTTGTTTTCCAGGCGCTGGCCCAGGTGAACGTATCGTCGAAGGTTTTAACGACTTCATTATTGGCTGGAGCAATCAGTCGCGGTTCCAGAAACGGTATCACCCAGTTGGCCCCGAAAACATCCTGATTGCCGTTGCGAGTGTCGGTCCAGACGGCATTGACATGATCTTTGAAAGCGGTGATGCCGATATACTCGGCGATTTTGCCGGCCCGGAAACTGGCCCGTGCCAGGCTGGGATCGGATGACTGGTTTGACACCCGGTGATTGGTCGTGAACGTCTCGCCGCCGTCGAAGGAATAAGCGACATAGGCATCGAAATTGTAGTGATTCGGGTCATTACGCTGATCATAGAAGATGCAAAACAGCGTTCCCTCCTGATTGCAGTACAACCAGGGGTGGAACTGGTCATGGATGGCTCCGGGACCGGTCGGATCATCGTTAATGTATATTGGCTCGGTCCAGGTGACGCCGCCGTCGGATGATTTGATGAATTCGATATTGTAATCCAGAAACTCGGTGTTGGTCATGTCGCGGTCGGTGTATGAGATATAGAGATTGCCGTCGAACGGCCCATCGGTTATGTCGGCGGCACACATGGGCGAAGAAAAGACATCGATTGCTCCGTCGACGTACGAACCAAGAGTCCCGGAACCATCGACCCATGTTACCCTTGTCGGTTCGGAAAAAGTCTCCCCGCCATCAGTTGATTTAACCATTTTAATAACATTTCCCAGAGCACAATCTTCCTCGTCCACCGAAGTCCAGAAGACATAGGCGGCACCGGTGTTATCGACAAGAGGAAACGCGAATTGTCCGGCGGCGAGATTGTAATATCCGCACGATGGGAAATTCAGCGGCGGCCCGATGACGATGGTATCGGTGAATGCGGTCAGGGCGGTGGTCGTTTTTAGAAGCATAATTTGGTTATAAGACTGTGTCACGTCGAAACGTGCCCAGGCCATGTAAATGTTGCCGTCGTATGGCCCGCCGGTGTTATCGATGGCCATGAACTGCTTATCTTCAAGCTCACCCATGTAATTATTGAAAGTAAAAATCGGGAAGGACCAGGTCTGGCCATTATTTGTGGATTTAATAATGGTCAGGCCCGATACGCCGACATTGAGATCATAGTCCATAAAGCACAAATAAAAATTACCGAAACGGTCAATCTGCATTTCGGGGTCGGATTGAAATGTCCAGGTTTTATCGACCAGCAGCCGATCGGTCCAGGTATTGCCGCCGTCGTGAGATATGCCCAGTCCGAGCCGCCGATAACCGAGTCGGAAATCGCGCCATAGAGCCATCACGACGGTGCTGTCGACGGGACTGACGCATATGCGCTCTTCGTTTTGAAGCTGGGGATGCGGCGTTGAAATCTGGTAGTTGGCCGGGGGCGGCGGAGCGGCGGTGACTGCGCTTCCGACCATGAGTATGATAAGCACAGGGCCAACCACATTTAAGGCTTTGCACATCACAACCTCCAATATTACTGCCTGCTTCGTTACCGGAGTTATCCGGTTATAGCTTATGTTTCTCTGTAAAAAACCGTAAGGTCAAAAGCCGGTAGGGATGAATAGGAAACGCTATTTGACGGTATCGCAACTACTGTATGGAGGTTAGAACGTTCTGCCAGCTTTTAGTTTACATCAAGACAGACGCCCGTAAATCATAAGGCCCCATCCCGGACATCGGTCGGCGGGCAGTCCGCCCGGGCCGGGGCGGCTCATTTCAACAGCATCATCTTGCGTATCTCCGTTTGATTGTCACTTCGCAATCGATAAAAGTACAACCCCGAAGGCATCGCCCGTCCCGATTTATCGGTCCCGTTCCAATAAACCGAATGCGCTCCGGCCGGTCGGGATTCATTTATCAGTTCCACTATTTCCTGCCCGAGTATATTGAAAACCGAAATATCAATATTGGCACGGCGCTCCAGATTGAAGTCTATCCTCGTTTCGGGATTGAAAGGATTGGGATAATTCTGACCAAGTGTAAATTCCCGGGGGACAATATTCTCTCCCTCGCCGATACCCGAAGGAATATTGATAAGATTAAAAAGTATCGATATGGTAAATTCATCCCGGTTGGCCGTGACAATGTCGATATCCTCGTCGCCGTCGAGGTCGGCCGCGGCCACCCCTTCGGGTGTTTCGCCGACCGCAATAACATGAGGCGCTCCGAAGGTCCCGTCGCCGTTGTTGGGCAAAATGACCAGTGAACCGCTATATCGGTTGACAAAGACCAAATCGAAATCATTGTCCAGATCAATGTCCCGGGCAATGATGTGAAAAGGATTTCCGCCATAGGCGCTGTATATGGCGGGGTTTTGAAATGACCCGTTGCCGTTGCCGAGCATGATCGAAATGGTGTTGCTGCTCTGATTGGCCACAGCCATGTCAATATGAGTGTCGCCGTTGAAGTCGGTGGCCACAAGTGAGTTTGGCGCCGCCCCGGTAGCGATGGTCCCTCCGGATTCAAACGTCCCTTTGCCGATATTGCGGGCGAGAGTAGTATTATTGCTGGTGAAATTGACAATGGCCAGATCGATATCATAATCACCGTCATAATCGGCCGGTTGGATGATATGCGGCCCGGTGCCGGTCGGGTAGGTTTTGGCGGGGGCTATAAAACTGGTATCAAAGTTATTTATAAAAACCGAAAATTTGTTGGTGGCCGTATTGGCGGCGACAAGGTCGAACCGGCTATCGCCGTCAAGGTCGACAGCGCGGACGTCCCATAAGGCTGATTCCGTGGTCAGCGTTCTTCTTTCCTCGAAGACCCCCTCGCCGTTGTTATACAGAATTTCCACGGCATAGGGAGATGATTGGGCCGTGACCAGAATTTCGGGATTTCCATCGCCGTTGATATCCTGCACCAGTACCACGCGCGGATGGATTGGTACGGTATAATTGACCGGGGAAGCAAAGGTGCCATTACCGTTGTTGAAGAATATGGCCACATTGCGGAGGCCGTAATTCAGAACGACAATGTCATTGTCGCCGTCGCCATCGAGGTCGGCGATATCGACCCCGACCGGTTCCGCATAATAACCCGGGCCGGTGACAATATCGACGCGCGGGGCGAAAGCTATCTGGGCCGAGACATTGCCAAAGCCGAAAAGGAATAAGATCGGCAGGATCATATAAATAGCGTTCTTTTTCATATTTCCGTAGGCCCCCAAAATAGCTTCTGTAGTAATTGTTTCATGAGTCGCTCGTTTCTAATATAGAATTTTCAAATTTCTTCGAATTGTATGATAAAAAATGGGAAAATACGATTTTCCTTCGCATTGGGTCGCCGTTTCTTTTTGAGGTTTATTCGGGCCAAGGCCCGAAATCCATTCACCATAAAAACGGATGGCCCTATTATTTTGTTCTATTATTTAATAAGGCCTGGGGTAATGAATTTAAAACCAGATTCGGTCATAAAATCCCGCTTGCCTTACGGCAAAATTTTATTATTCTTAACTTGTTGATAAACAATGGAATAAATAAAACGAAAAGGCTTGATATATGAAATATGTAATCATTGCAATCATAGCGATTTCGACATTGACCCCAGCCTCTTTTTCATGGGCCGGGGAAATCGCCCCGAAACTTCTGGAAGCAACGCGCCATCTTGATAACGCGGAACTAATTCCGGTCATTATTTCGATGGATTCCGATAAAACGCCGGCGGCTTTAAAAGCCGACCTCCAATCGTCCTTTTCCAAACTGGCCGATCGCCACCGGGTCGGAATCAATCATCTGAAAAGCTCGGCCTCTTTTTCGCAACGGGATTTGCTGGCATATTTGAATAATCTGGAACGCGACGGTCTGGCGGCCAAAATCAAAAGCCACTGGATTATCAATGTCATCACGGCTGATATCGCCGTCGGGCAACTGGAAAATATCGCCGCCCGACCTGATGTTGTCGAAGTGTTTCAGTTTCCCGTTATCAAGTCCCTGGTTCCCGTCAGTGATAAATATGACGATTATGACAAGGCCTTTGTCGGGGTCGAAGAAAATCTCAAAGCGGTCGGAGCCGATATCGCCTGGGCGATGGGGTACGACGGCACCGGCCGGGTGGTCTGCTCTTTCGACACCGGCATTTATGGTAATCATCCCGCGCTTGTTAACAAATGGCGCGGTAAAGACGGCGATTCGCTGGCCTCATGGTTTGACCCTGTCGGCGGCGAGAAAGCGCCTCATACCTATTCAACCACGGTCGATTCATACTGGCACGGTACGCATGTCATGGGGATTATGGTCGGGCATGAGGAAAGTGCATCATACAAGGATACCATCGGTGTCGCGCCCGGCGCCAAATGGATTTCGGCGGCGGTTATAGACATTCCGGGCAGTTCCATTATCGATGCTTTCGAGTGGGCGGCCGATCCTGATGGTGACCCCAACACCAGTTCCGACATGCCCGATGTCATCAATCACAGCTGGGGTATTCCCAACGAAGATATGGGTTGTGATGCCTATTTCTGGGAGATGATCGACAACACCGAAGCGCTCGGCATTGTCAATATCTTCGCGGCGGGCAACGACGGAGCACAGGGGGCACAAAGCATCAATAATCCGGCCAACCGGGCCACCGAACCATTCAGCTGTTTTTCGGTGGGAGCTCTGACGGTTATAACCAGCACCGATACCCTGATTTCCGCCAGTTCCTCGCGCGGCCCCTCGGACTGCGACGGGACCACAATCAAGCCCAATGTTGTCGCCCCCGGCACCAATATCCGGTCATCGATTCCGTCAACGTCTTATGCCGGACGCGGCGGCACGTCGATGGCCGCGCCGCACGTGGCCGGGGCGGTGGCCATACTGCGTCAGGTGGCGCCCGATGCCACGGTCGATGAAATCAAGCAGGCCTTGGTTGCCGGATGCAGTGATATCGGGCAGACGCTTCCCAATAATGATTACGGTTACGGTTTGATCAAGATTCCGGCGTCCATCGCCGCCTTGACGGTTGCGTCCAATCCCGACTTGAGGGTGCATTCGTATGATATCGGGGAAGTTAATCCCGGCGGGACGGCTTCGGCCGATGTTGTCCTCACCAATCGCGGCGGGGTGCTCGACGAAGTTTATGCCAAAATCTCCGGTGGCGCGGGAGTACTTACGTACACCGTCGATTCCCTGTATTTCGGCACGATCGCTCTTGGTGCGACGGTGGCCGGACATATCACTTTCGATGCCGTCGTCTCCGACACGGTTACGCCCGGCACGATGTTAAGCCTCGATATGGAATTGCATGGTTCCGGCGGATATACCAAGGCCGCCAAATTATATATTATGGTCGGGGTGAAGCCGGAAGTTTCATACTACACTCATAACACCGGACGGATCGTGTTCGATGTCTCCAATTTCGGGCAGTATGGTTTTGCGCAGTACAGCTTTTATCCGCTGGGCAAAAATGGCTTTGCCTTCGACGGCGTCAATAACATGTACGAAGCGACGTTCATGGTGGCGACTGATGCCAACCACGTCTCCGACGGCGGCCGCAATGCCGTCCCGGAACCGGATAACGATTTTATGGTAGCTCCCGGCGGCGATATGCGGACGTTTTCTCCCGGTGGCAAGGCCAATCAGGAATCATGGTCGATTTTCAACGACAGCAAGGCCGAAAACCCGATCGGGCTGGAAATAACCCAGAAGACGTACAGCTGGACCGCGACCGAGTATCAGCAGTTTGTCATTATGGAGTACATTATTAAAAATAATTCCGGATCGACTATTAATAATCTTTATGCCGGGTTATACATCAATTGGGACGCCAATAATTATATTCAATACAATATCGGGGATTATTCGGCCGGCGAAAATCTGGGCTTCATATTTTATAAAAATCCTTTGGGCACCGATTCCTCGCATTTCCGTGGGACGACGGCGATTTGGCACGAGGCTCCGCTGTCTTATAAAGTAATTACGCAGGCCCAGCAGAGCGGCGCCTTTTACTTTCTGCCCTGGAGTGAGGCCGATAAATTCGCGGCCATGTCGGGGGGGATTGATGCGGTTTCCATAGACGGCGGGACAACTCTGGATTTGGCGCATCTTATCTCAACCGGGCCAACTACAATGACCAACGGTCAGGTCGATACGGCTGTCTTTGCCCTTGTTGCGGCTAATACCCTGGCCGACCTTAAAACACAAGCTCTGGCCGCGAAAAACCTGTATGAATTGACGCTGGATGTCGAAGAAATCGGGCCGGGCGTTTTGCCGGATGATTTCGTCCTGTATCAAAACTACCCTAACCCGTTCAATCCGACGACAACTATAAGTTTTTCCGTGGCCTCTCGCTCCCGGGTCAGCTTAAGTATTTATGATCTTCTGGGCCGCAAGGTGGTCGACCTGGTCAACGAGGAACTTGGAGCTGGAAGCTATCAGGCGGTCTGGGACGGCACAGATGGCTCCGGGCAGGCGGTTTCTTCGGGAGTGTATTTTTATCACCTGCAATGCGGTGAGCATGGTCAGGCCAAAAAGATGGTTCTCATGAAATAGCCGCCAACCCGGCAAACGAAACGCCTTTCTCGGATTTTGGGCTTTGTGGTCTGTTTTTTGTGAACAAAGCCTTGTCGGCGATTTTGCTTGACAGGCCGCAGATATTTGCTATACTTGCGGGCACGAAATTAGACTTGAAACGTCCCCATCGTCTAGTTGGTCTAGGACACTGCCCTTTCACGGCGGCAACAGGGGTTCGAATCCCCTTGGGGACGCTTTTTTATGTCAACCAATGGCGTTAATCTTTATCCCATGAAATAAAGAATACCAAAGAACCATGGCGCGGCATTTCGGGGAAATCCCGTAACTGCTGGCCATAAAGGCTCTTACGGTATGGCCATCAACGAGAATGCAGAATGCCGCGGCCTGGCATTGGCTATTTGACTTTAGCGCGGCAGGCGGCCATGGTTTCGACCAGCAGTTCAAATGCTCCGGCGGCAAGCAGGATCAGGATATTGCCAATGACGCTTTTCTCATCAATATCAAAATGGGCTCTGGCGTACAGCGAATGCGAGTCGCCTACAAAAGAATTGGCATCGATTGAAGAAAAGCCCATGATTTCCGGCAATGAACCTTCCCGATAAACCGGCACCTGATATTCAAACCGTTGTCCGATAACATTGGAAATGGTCCCGAGAACGCTATTGGTTAAAATGTTGCCGATTTCCAGCAGCGTATCGCCTCGTTCAGCTTCAATCGCCGCCGAATCCATCGCCTCGCCAACCATGCGTTGGGTGAGGGCATTGCCGTTTTCCCGGGACAGGAGTAAAAGGGCATAACCATTCATGGTGCCATGAAATCGTTGGCAGACGGCGACCAGTTGCGTCGTATTATCGATTTCCAAGTGGGTGTGCAGGTCGGAAAAATCGGTTACGCCCACGAGGGGTACCTGCATGCGCACCCGATGCCCGACGAGCTCACTCATGACGGAACCGGCTTTGACCGTACCGGCATTAATCACTTCCATCAGCATATCACATTGTTCACTCGTCAGCATACTGACTTCTCCCTGTTTCACGATTCAAGAACTTATTCAAGGCCACTTCCAGGCTGGCGCCGTTGATGGGTTTGTTGAGAAAATCCTTCGCCCCCAATTCCAGACATTCCTGCTTGGTGCATTCCTGAATGTCGGCAGTCAACACGACAACCGGAATCGTGCAGCCCCTCGATTTCAGACCGCGCAACAGACCGATACCGTCCATTTCCGGCATCAGCAAATCGGAGATTATCAGGTCCGGTTTGACCTCCTCGGCCGCTTTCAAGCCGAGGGCCCCGTTCTCCGCCTCTGATACCTCGTGACCCAGGTCCGACAGCATCTTGGACATGCATTTTCTTTGGAATCTGGAATCGTCGACCAATAAGATTCTGGCCATGATACGACCCCTTATGTTTTCCAAAAAGAAGTTCTGTAAGTAAGACACGTTTGCATATGAATTGATATCGGCAAATCCGGCCCGTGCTTGATATTTCCAAAAACGGTAAACCTGTTGTGCCTTTTGGTATTGGATCAGGCAGAGAAAACCTTTTTCGAAGAACACCGGAATATTTGTTATGCCGACATTGCCCGGGTTTGATGAAAGTCAGATCGTTTTTTTATAATACAGGATATGGGAATTAAATGGCCATCGGCCATCTGGCAATTTAATCGGGATTTTGTCCACGAGAGCGATGGGATCCCCATGGGGATGCAAGTAAATGTTATTAATTTACAGCAATCTGCAAATTTGGAATCATTATTATGGCGTATTCGTGAACGGAAAATGAGCAAATCAACTGGAATACAAAAAGGCGGCCTTTCGACTGCCTTTCAATATGCGGAACTTGATCGTTAATAGCCAAAAGGCCTATGCGGCCCCGGCGATGCCATCATATTGCGCGATACCCTCTGCCGATAGCTATTGGGTTTTGGCTCGGGAGGCGGCAATACGTTCGACCAGAAGATTAAAGGCCCCGGCGGTTAACAGAATAAGAACACAGCCGATAATGCGTTGATCGTCAATGTCAAAATGGGCCGTAGCGTAAAGGGAGTGCGAATCGCCGATCGAGCAACTGGCGGTTATTGACGAAAAGGCAATGATCTCCGGCAATGTTCCTTCCTGATATACCGGCACATGATACTCGAAATGGTGGCCAATAGTATTGGCAATGGTTCCAAGGACGCTGTTGGTCAGGATATTGCCGACTTCCAGCAGGGTATCTCGCAACTCCGTCTCGACCGTATTTGCGTCTTTAGTGCCGCCGGTCAGGCGTTGTGTGAGCGCATTGCCGTTTTCCCGGGACAGCAACAGAAGAGCGTACCCATCCATGGTGCCGTGAAATTGCTGGCAGACGGCGACCATTTTTATGAAGTTTTCTATTTCCAGCTGGGTGTGCAGGTCGGTGAAATCGGTCACGCCCACGAGAGGCACCCGCATCCGGACCTGGTGACCTACGAGATCACTCAAAACGGAGCCGGCCTTGACCACCCCGGCATTAATCACTTCCGTCAGCATTTCGCATTGTTCAGGCGTCAGCATTATGTCTTCTCCCCGGTTGCAGGATTCAAAAACTGATTCAAAGCCGCCTCGAGGTTGGCGATGTTGACCGGTTTGTTGAGAAAGATCTTCGCCCCCAATTCCAGACATTCCTGCTTGGTGCAATCCTGAATATCGGCCGTCACCACAACCACCGGGATTGTGCAACCCCGCGATTTAAGACCGCGCAACAGGCCAATACCGTCAACCACCGGCATCAATAAATCGGAGATAATCATGTCCGGTTTGACCGCTTCCGCGACTTCCAAACCAAGGGCTCCGTTCTCCGCTTCCGAAACCTCGTGACCCAGGTCAGACAACATCTTGGACATGCATTTTCTTTGAAATCTGGAATCATCGACCAATAAAATTTTGGCCATGTTATAGCCTCTTATATTTTCTAAAAAATCGGCTTCATTGGTTAGACACAGTTTATTACAGTTTTTATCGGTCAATCCGGCCCGTCTCTTGATATTGGCCGGTATCGATAACGCGTCTTGCGGTTATTCCTTTTATCGGAGTAAGCCTATGGCTTATAATATGAAACCGAGGGGTCGAGTCCCGGCAACAGGTTTTATTGACATTGACGGAAAAATAATGACTCCCGTTTTATCGATATTTTAGATATGAGACAAAACAGGTCTTATTTAAGGCCGGGAAATAGCTCCACCAGACCACCGGCAATAAACTCGACGGCAATCGCGGCCAGAATCAGCCCCATCAGCCGTGTGACGTTGTTAAGCCCCGTTTGGCCCAGTTTACGACTGATGACGATGGAAAGACGAAGCATGACCCAGGTTATAGCGGCGACGGCAATGATACACAGGATAAGATAAAGTCTGATGCCCCATCCGGGGATGCTGTGAGCATATATAATGATTGTGCTCAAGGCCGCGGGGCCCGCCAGAAGCGGCACGGCCAACGGGACGACTGCCACATTTTCCTTTTCCACCGCCTCTTTGGCCTCTTCGGGGGCCTGTTTGCTCGGGCTTATTTTGGCGTTGAGCATGGCCAGCGCCAAAATAAAAATGAGGACACCTCCGGCGACACGGAAAGAGGCGATACTGATGTTGAAAAATTTTAAAATCGGACCGCCCGCAAGCGAGCCGAATATCAACACCACGGCGGCGAAGATGACCGCCACTTTGGCTGTCCGGGCCCGTTCCCGTTCGGTCTCGTCGGCGGTGATGCTGATAAAAATCGGCAGAAGTCCGAGCGGATCGACAATAACGATGAGGGCGGCAAAGATTTCTATATACTGATGCCACTCAAGCATATTTTAGTCCCCGTCAACATATGCATACCTTATGGAGACAATCTATTGGCATAACGATGTTTGTCAAGAGATACAAATGAGTATCGAGGAATCTTCCCCGGCCGATTTTGATGTTCCGGCACTGACATGCATGCGGTGTTCGGGGAAGTCGGTCAGGGGGTCTTCGGGCGCATTTTCAAAGGTTTGGCGGCGTCGGTAACGGCGTCGATTCGGGCGGCAACCCCGGTGCGATTGCGGACCTCTTCTTCACCGACGAAGTGCAAGTCCAGAAGTCGCTCGCAGCGATAACCGGTCTGGCGGAAATTTATCTCCGCCAGACACTGGCTCCAACCTTCGAACCAGAGTTTTATCCGGGCGAGTTGATCTTCGTTGCCTTCGAAGCGAATCAACAGGTCGATATCACTTCCGGGTCCGGCCGTTTCGTTGTTGCTGCTTCCAATCAGGTATATCGCGGTAACACCGGAATTGACCGGATCGATTTGCTCCGCAATCCGTTCGGCCATCTGCTGTCGCCAGCGCCAGTAAAAAGTTTGTTCCACCATCCCCAGGTTCTGAATAATGCCGGCATCCCGGTCCTGTACCGACGGCAGGTCGATAACACCCATGGCGATGTTCAATTCGCTGTTGGTCAGGATTTTGAGGATTCTTTTATCGGCGGCATAGGGGATGTTAACGATTTTCAGAAATTTGCCGAGATCGCTTTTTTCGGTTAATATTTCATTTAAAAGATTCGGAGCGTTGCGGACAACGGTGTGGTTGGACAGACGGCGGCACTCGTGGTCGTCAAGCGGAATATAAACGATCCCGCGCTCCATGATGTCATTGAAGAGATGATAATTGTAGCGCAGATTGGGAATCTTTTCGGGTTTATCGTGCATCCACTCCATGATACAAGCGGCGTTGTTCAGCTCCGAAAACGATAAAAGTTCCCCGGGACGGAAGGTCCCGACCTGCGTCCAGAGCGGGGGACATACCAGGGCATAGCGACGTTCCGGCAACCACCGGTTAATGCGCGCCAGGAGGTGTTTCAAATCAATCGGGTTATCGCGTTTTTCCAGATAACCGTATATTTCAGGATTGATGATCACCAGGTGGGTTGCTTCGATGACTCCGTTGCATGACACGAAGTCCGATATCTTGAACATAACGTTACTGCGATTTATGTCGATCGAAATCGGCGGCGGCGGACATGGCGCAGTACAGCACTGGGCAGAGCACTGCAACAGATAAAACGAGTCGCCGTCACAGGCAAACTCGATATTAAGATCGTATCCATAAGCGTCTTTAAGCGTGGTCAGAATCCCACCGACAATGCTGTAAAAATCGGTATTGGTCAGAATGCTGTCGTAAAAAAGCTTCGGCCCGGACGGTTGCTGGCCGGCATCGGTGCTTGCGGCCGAATCGGTACGTCCGTACGTCCTTGAACTACCGCCGACAGATAAGTCAGGGGTTTCCTGTCTTAACTGTTCCAGGAATTCCTCTATATTCAGCGTTTCCGGCAGGCCCGATTCCAGGTTTAAGACATCGATCATCCGCTGTTCCGGACCGACTTTATCAAAACCGTTCAGATCTTCTTCGTATTCCCCGGTGGTAATGGGTATGAAAATATGATAGTCGCCGCCGTCGTTTTTCGACAACCGCGTGCCGCATCCGGCCACGAGACGAATCAGGCCTTCGTCGGCATTAAATCTCTCTGATGTTCGAATCGGATTTTTGGTCGATGCCGTTCCCGAACAGACCGGAAAAAAATACTTGCCGAACTGCCTGCCCACCAACTGCTGAACGAGTATGCCCATTTCTTCGCTGTAATCGACCAGCTGATACAGCTTGCGGTAAGCGATCGGGTCGTGGGCGAACACCGAGGCAAAAACGGCGGCAATTGCGGCCGTCAATTCCTGCAAGACCTCTTCCCTGGTGCCGGTATTGGCGATAATGACATGCCCGTATTTGCCGGAAAAATTGAATTCTTTGCTTTTTTCCAGCAGGCTGGAACTGCGCACTATCAGCGGACGACCCTCGGACTCATCCAGAATTTTATGCAGGGCCTGAACTATGTCGGGGGGAAACGGCGCCGAGCGCATCTTTTCCACGATCTGCGGGTATTCGAATTCAATCTGAATGATGTTTTTGTACTTTTGGCCGGTGATTTCATCGAGATCATTGTTGACCAGGAAATGCTGAAAGACATCGGACGATATGTACCAAGATTTGGGAATTTTCACCTGCTTCATCAAGCGATCGGTCTGCGACTTTTTTTTCAGGATGCATCCGGCCAGGTACAACCCGGCGCTCTTGCCGCCCAGCCGCCCCTGCCCCTTGAGGGAGTAAATAACCTGCAGCAACAGGTGATAAATATCGCCGATACCGAGATTTTTCCGGGCGATGGCGACGTATTCCTTTTCCCGGGATAAAAAGCGGCGCACCAGTTCGACCTGCACGTTTTTCCAGAAGGCCGAATGGACTTCCTGCCGATTCTTGATGTAGTCTTCGTACTTTTTGAGCGATTCGACGACTTCGTTGATGGTCAGGCTGCGGTTAATGGTCTGAATCAGGGAGCTTAGCTTGTCTTCTTCAATCCATCGTTCTATCTGTTTTTTGATGTCCTCATTGGAATAATATCGGGCGGCGATGGAGAATATGGCAAACGTCATCCGGGTCTGAAAAGCGTTCAGTTGCACGTCGCCGGAATCGGCCGCGCCGAATTTTTTCCGCTTGCGGGTGCGGGGCATTTCCTGCCAATAGGTCTGCATGAGGCTGCGGGCTTCATCGATTTTAATGAGGCTCAAATGGTTGAGCATGCGGGTGGCGATTCTCCAGCACAACACCGGGTCGATGCCACGCAGGACGTTGATCAGGGTCTCCCAGTTTTGAAGCGATGCCGCGGAATCATCAATCGTCGTTTGGCCCGAACCGGAAGCGGTCTGCATGAGATTTTTCTGTTCGATAAACCGCCCCAGACGAAAGGCAATGGTTTTGACCAGTTTTATTTCCTCGGTCAAAAACGGTCCATGGTCCTCCTGCGGCATCTGCCGCGCACAACAGACGTCAAGTCTCCCGGCGCTGCGGTCATGCACCATGATGTCGGCCGATAACTGACACTCCGTTTCGATGAATCCGGGGGATTCGAAAGTATCCTCACCGAAGATGATTCTGGCCATGCAGTGTTCCGGGTGCTGCCAGCCCGGCGGAAGCGCTTTAACAATATCCTTGAGGATTTCGTCGAGCGGACGGCTGTAATCGGACAGGATATCATTGACCCGATACAGACATTCTAATTCCTTGACCCGTTCCTGAAGTGATTTTAAGGTATTCTTATTCATGCTTCTCCCGCACCGTCAAGATAATACGCCCGGAGAGAAAACCGACAAAAAAATACGCGAATTTGAAATTTCGGACCGGCCCCACGGGGTCCGCCGGCGCGGACCCCGTGAAGTTTTAGGCCGTAAATATCGTCTAAAATCAGCCTTTTAATATGGCATCGACTTCGTCTTTGCCCACGTCCAGAATATACTGAATGCCGCTGACGTCGGCGGCTTCATGAGTCAACGCGGCGATATCGGTCCGGCTGATATATTCCGTAGCGAATTTCCGGCTTCCGCACATGAGCTGCCGCAGGCCCTGAGCCAGGCGCTCATAATATGTGTAAAGCCCGATCGCACCGGTGGGCAGGCGTTCGAATTCGTCATCGCCGAGTTCTTTGCGCAATTCACCGGAGGTGACGAATATTTCATCACGGGTGTGCCCGAACCGTTCGACATAAACCGGCAGGTCATGGTTGTCCAGGGCCATGCCGATAGTTTTGCCGACCATGGCCGACGCGATCGGTCCGCGAGCCATGCCGACCAGTCTGACAAAAGGCGCTCCCAATGCCAGGCATTTGAAAATCTGGTCCTCGAACGTCGAACCCCCCGCCAGCGCCAGGGTGGGAACGTACTCGCCGTTATCGGCCAGCCGTTTGGCATACTTGTACAGAAGTGAATGCAATTCCACCGGAGGAACACCCCATTCGTTCATCATGCGCCACGGGCTCATGCCTGTCCCGCCGCCCGCGCCGTCCACGGTCAGCAAGTCGAGTTTATACTTGGAGGAAAATTTCAGCGCCCGCGCCAGGTCGGCCGGCACATAGGCACCGGTCTTCAAAAAGATGTATTTCGCCCCGGCCTTGCGCAGTTGCTCCACGCGCTGGGCGAAAGATTCCTCGTCCACCATACCCAGTCGCGAATGGCGTTCGAATTCCTTAAAAGCTCCGCGTTCGAAAGCCTTGATGACGTTGGGGTCGGTCGGGTTGGGCAGGACGATATAGCCGCGCTCGTAGAGCGTCTGGGCCTTTTTGAGACTGCGGATTTTTACTTCGCCGCCGATGTTTTTGGCACCCTGGCCCCATTTCATTTCCACAATCTGTACGCCCAGGGAGTTGATGGCATACTCCTGTGTCCCCAGCCGGGTATCCTCGACGTTGGCCTGCACGATTATGGCGCCGTAGCCGTCGCGCTGGTGGTCGGTGTAAAGCTTGACGCGCCGCTTCAAATCGACGGTATCCACCACTTTGCCCTTGTCGAATTTGGCCTCCATGTCCATGCCGACCACGTTTTCGCCGATGGTCAGTCCGGTGCCCGCCAGGGCCGAGCCGATGGCCAGACCTTCCCAGTTATTCTTGGCAATGTCGGTCGACCCGATACCGGGAATGAGCCACGGAAACCGGAACTTTATCCCTTTGTCGTGGCCGAACTTCACTTCCAGGTTGACGGCCGGGAATATGGCTTTATCGCTGTCGGCCTCCATCCCATGCGCCCCGACGGCCGTTCCCATGATATTGAAGTGCGAATAATCGACGGGGTAAGTTTTTTCGGCCGCGGTCGTAATGACACCGAACGGCTGGGGGTATATCACTTCGTGCCCGCGGTAGGCCGACTTGCCGATTTCACACATACCGATGCAGCCGTCCACGCACGTGACACACATGCCCGAATTCGGCGTCACCGAACCCTCTGTACGGTTTTTGGTGAGGGTCGCCGCCGAAGAATTCACTCTTGAAAAAGTAATCGAAGTCATCTCATCCTCCGTTATGTCAATCTTTCTTTATTTCACAAGCTACACAGGGTTCCATGTAACACATCATGTCTTTGAACTGGTCTTTATTGACGCAGGGAATAGCGATATTCGCGCAACCCCCGCAAATCGCCTTTTCGGGTTCGGTGTACGTGCACCGTAGCATGCAGGCCGGGCAGACATAAATGCACCCGCCGCATTGCCGACAGACATCCGAAGTGATGTCGAACGGTGTCCCGATGCTGCGTTTCTGGCCCCGCCCCCGGAAGCCGATCGCTCCCGACATCATCTGCTCTTTACACATCCGGACACACAGACCGCACATGATGCAGTCTTCGTACTCCTGACGGAAACGCTGTTGTGTGATATGGAATTCCGACGCCAGGTCCTGAATAACCTTGGACTGGGGGCACGAAGCCAGAAGCAGCTCCAGTATCATTTTCCGGGCCCGCATGACTCGTCGCGAAGCCGTGCGGACGTGCAGACCTTCCTCGACGGGAAAGGTGCACGATGACACCAGCCGCGAATTGGGTTCCTGTCCTATTTCCACGACGCACAAACGGCAGGCACCATACGGTGACAAGCCCTCCATGTGACACAGCGTGGGGATGGGGAAGCCCAGAAACCGCGCCGCCTCGAGGATGGTCGTTCCTTCTTCCACCTGGACTTTCAGACCGTTTATATGCAGTGTAATCATCAGATTTTGCCTCCTGTCACGACGGCCGTTTCTTCCGGCTGGGTTTCCGCCTTTTTGGTGAATTCGAGGTCACAACGCAAGCAGCGGCAGGCCTCGTGACGGGCCTCGTCGATCGATAACGAAACCTCGACTTCGGAGAAGTTGCGTTTACGCCATTCGGCCGGAGCCCGCGGTGTTTCGACCCGCCTGCCGCCGGTATCATCTCGGATATCCATGGGCTCGACATACACGCTCGGCACGCGCCGCTCCGCCGGCTGGCGCATCGGTTCGCCGCGAACATAGCGGTCAACCATGGCCGCCACGCGTTTCCCCGCCGCGATAGCCTCAACCACCGTGTTGGGCCCGGTGACGACGTCGCCCGCCGCGAATATGCCGGGGCGATTAGTCATCAGGGTATTGTCGTCCACATGGACGGTATTGTTTTTGGTGGTTTCGATGCCGCTCAATCGGGCCGGTGAGATGGCGTCGATGCCGGAGTCCTCGCCGATGGCGACGATTAAAGTATCCAGTTCGAGCTTGAATTCGGTCCCCGGAACCGCCACCGGCCGCCGCCGACCGCTGGAGTCCATTTCGCCGAGATCATTGCGGACGCATTCAAGTCCGGTCAATTTGCCGTTAGTCGCCAGAACACGCACCGGCGAAACCAGCGTCTGCATCCTGATGCCTTCCTGTTCGGCGGCATCGACTTCTTCGGCGAAAGCGGGCATCTCATCCCGGGTGCGACGATACAATATCGTCACGGACTCGACGTTGCTTTGTCGCAGGGCCATGCGCGCCGCGTCGATGGCGGAGTTGCCGCCGCCGATAACCCCGACCCGGCCGCGCGCGACCTGTTCACTGCCCAGATTGAATGATTTCAAAAATTCTATCGACGGATAAACCCCTTCGACATTCTCGTTTTCGAGACGCAGAGGACGGCTCTTGTGCGCTCCCAGCGCCAGCACCACCGCCTTGAAACCGTTTTTCATCATGTCGTCGACGGTTATATCGCGCCCGAAAGCCACGCCGCATTTGATGGTTATATTTTCATCGACCAGAGAGTCGATTTCTTTTTTGATTACCTCGCGAGGCAGACGATAGGACGGAATAGCACAGTACAGCATGCCGCCCAGCTCCTGCTCGCATTCGAAGACGGTTATCTTATATCCTTTAAGGGAGAGATAATGCGCCGCCGTCATGCCGGCCGGCCCGGACCCGACAATGGCCACGTGCGGCGGCTCGCCGTCCTGCCACCGGGTTCGTTCTGGTTTGTACGTTGTCGGGTCATACCGATCGGTTACAAACCTCTTGAGGGCGCGAATCGCGATGGCTTCGCCGCCGCTGCTTCCCGCCCGGCAGTGGCTTTCGCACGGATGGTGACAGACACGGCCGCACACCGACGGAAACGGATTGGCCTCACGGATTACCCGATAGGCCTCTTCGAATTCACCCCGGGCGATATGGGCCACATAACGCCACGCCTCCGTGCCCAGCGGACAGGCCGACTGACACGGTGCTCCGACCAGTTCCCGGCAGACGAAGGCGTCGCATTTCTTGTCGATGATATGCCGTTCGAATTCCTTGCGGAAATATTTCAGCGCGCTCAAGACCGGGTTGGGCGCCGACTGCCCCAGGCCGCACATGGTCGTGTCTTTAACGACCAGCGCCAGTTCTTCGAGCAAATCCAGGTCGGCCATAGTGGCGCGGCCTTCGCTGATGTCTTCGAGAATTTCATACATTCTCTGCGTCCCCTTGCGGCAGGTGAAACACTTTCCGCAGGATTCGTCCTTGAGGAAGTTCATGAAGTACTTGGCGACGTCCACCATGCAGGTATTTTCGTCCATGACAATCATGCCGCCGGAACCCATGATGGATCCGGCCTTGGCCAAACTGTCGTAGCTGATGGGCAAATCGAACAGCCGTTCGGGGATGCATCCGCCCGACGGGCCACCGGTCTGCACCGCTTTGATGCGGGCTTTACCCACCGGCCCCCCGCCGATGTTATAGACGACTTCGCTAAGCTTGGTTCCCAGCGGGACCTCGACCAGGCCGGTGTTTTTGATTTTGCCGACCAGTGAGAAGATTTTAGTCCCGGTATTGCCGGGTATGCCGATCTTGCTGTACTCGGCGGCCCCCCGGCTGATGATGACCGGAATGTTGGCCAGGGTTTCGACGTTATTGATACAGGTCGGACTGCCGAACAAGCCTTTTTGTATCGGATAGGGCGGCCGTTGCCGCGGTTCTCCCATGAAACCCTCGATCGAACGAATCAGGGCGGTTTCCTCGCCGCAAACAAAAGCCCCAGCCCCGCGGACAATATCGATGTCGAAGTCAATACCGGTGCCGAGAATGTTTTTGCCCAGCAATCCGGCGTCGCGGCTTTGACGGATGGCAATAATGGCGTGCTTGATGGCCAGAGGGTATTCACTCCGGACATAAATAATGCCCCGGGTGGCCCCGATGGCGATTCCGGCGATCATCATGCCTTCCAGAATAGAGTGGGGATTACCCTCCAGCAGACTGCGGTCCATATAGGCGCCGGGGTCACCCTCGTCGGCGTTGCAGATTATATATTTCTGCGTCGTGCCGTTGCCGGAAGCCCGGGCCAGCGCCCATTTTCTGCCGGTGGGAAAGCCTGCCCCGCCGCGACCCCTGATCCCGGATTCGATAACTTCGTTTATTATCCATTCGGGGTCGAGATTGGTCAGAATCTTTTCAATAGCCTGATAGCCACCGTTTTCGACATAATTTGAAATCCTGATCGGGTCCAGTTTTTCATTACTGCCCAAAATCGTTCTGGTTTGATATTTAAAGAAAGGAATGTTATCCTGGTTCTTATACATAGTATCCTTCTGGGGATCCTTGTAAAGCAGGCTATCGACGACATAGCCGTTGAGGGCGCTGTCGATGATGCGCGGGACGTCTTCCATTTTCAGTTTGGGATACAAATGACGTCCCGGTTGAACGAGGATGAACGGGTCCATTTCGCAAAAGCCCTGACAGCCGGTAATGCGGAGAGCTATTTTTTCCTGAAGCCCCGTTTTCAGGATATGTCTTTTAATAACTCTGATGATGTCATTGGAACCACTCGCCTGGCCGCCGGTGCCGGCGCACAGCACCAGTGTCGGCTTATCAAAAGATTCCTCTTTATCATCCGCAACCCGTCGTCGAAAACCTGCGAATTCCTGCAATGACGAGAATTTTTTCATATATAAAACGCTCCTATCGCGATTTTTATCCGACGTTAATCAATAACCGCTCCGCCCAAATCCAGCATGTGGCCCTTGCACCCTTTCCGGGAACAAATCTGAACGATGCCTCCGCCTCGCACGATCATCGGCACCATAGGTGCGCCACATTCGCCGCATTTGGCCCCGCCGATCATTTCCGCGTGGCAGTACGGACAGAAGAAATTGACCACCATATCTTCGGGAATGGGGTATTCGGATTCCACTTTGTAACTGCCATAAACACTGGAAAGCGCCATCGGACCATGCTGACTGCCATATGCGATCGTGACCCGGATAGCCGGATAACCGTCGATGGTCCGTCGTGAGTCCATCAGGCTGTGATTGCAGCGTGAACAACTAACCTCAAGAGGAAACAGCCGTTGATCAGTTTCCACTTCTCGTTCCTTTTCCCCCGCCCGAACCGAATCAATGATGTCCGAGACCCGGGCTATCTGAACTTTGGGGTAATAATGCCCATCGATAACTATGACCGGTCCCAAGGCGCAAGCCCCAAGACAATTGACCGTTTCAAGAGTAAATTCGCGGTCTTCGGTGGTTTGTCCGGCCTTAATTCCGAGGATTTTCTCGACCTCCTTGGCGACCGTCGGCCCCCCCCGAACATGACAGGCCGTCCCCAGGCAAACTGAAATCAGATGTCTTCCGCGCGGCACCAGGCTGAATGCCCGGTAAAAGGTCGCGACACCATAGATGTCAACCAGCGGTTTATTCGTTTCCCGGGCGACGCGGTACAACTCTTCTTTAGGGAGATAACCATGCTTTGCTTGAATATTTTCAAGCATCTGAATTACTCCGGTTTTCAATTTGTCAGGTTCGGCTGTCGAAATGCTTGTTTCGTGATGATTCATAAAGCAACCTGTTTATATTAATTGGTGTTATTGGTTATCCAAATCCTATGAATATTCCTGGCAACGCCAGACCCCTCCGGCCGGTTTGGGCAAAAGGCAGGTGGTCCGACGCTCACAATTGACGCATAGGCCGACCAATTTATTTTCGCTTGATGATAGTTCTGAAAGCGGGTGTTCCACCGTCCCGTCGGCTTCATACATTTCGCAAAACTGAGGATCGGAACTTTGGCTTTTACGATAAAGACAAATATCGACGTTGCGGCAGCTGGAGCATAGACCCTGCGATATTTTGTATTCGCCAGTCCCCATGAATGGCCCTTAATTATAAATTTGCAACCGGCCATAGTTACCGCAGAAGGGACAAACGGTGATTAATCTGTTTTCGATAAAAAGATTATTCGTTTATTAATACGTCTCTTCCGCCCAAAATCCCACAGTTGTTTAAAATCGTAAAATCCGTCCATATATGTATAGCAAACTTTGTTCCATTTTTCACATGCAGGGGTGACAAAGAGGATTTCTTCCCATTCCCCGATTTAGGCATATAAGATATTGTATGATAATAATATAACAATTCGCTGTCGAACGCGGTTTTTAAGACAGCTTTTAATTATGGGGAAAATTTGTATAATAATAGTGGGGAATAATGGGCCATTGGGTAATAATGCCCCGGTATGCCCGATCTATTGAATGCGATACTTGTTCATTTTGGCCCGGAGGGTTTTCCTGTCTATGCCCAGCATTGCGGCAGCACGCGATTTATTATAGTCGACATTGGCCAATACATTCCGTATATGCTCGGCTTCAACTTCTAATAACGTCCTTTTCATGCCGCCGCCGCTCCGGGCGGTATAACGCATAAAGGACGGCAAATCGGGCACATTTATGATATTGCCGTCGGCCATGATCACCATCCTTTGAATCACGTTTTCAAGTTCACGGACGTTTCCCGGCCAATCGTAGTTTTGCATGATGTTCAGGGCCTCATCGGAAAATTGCAGGTCTTTGCCGCCCATTTCCAGGCCGAATTTCCTGACAAAATGACGCGCCAATAGCAGGATATCATCACCTCGCTCCCGCAGGGGTGGGATATTGATAGTAATGACGCTGATGCGGAAAAACAGGTCATGGCGGAACAGATTTTTTTTAATCAGGGTATCCAGGTTTTTATTGGTCGCCGAGATGATACGGACGTCTACCTGACGGCTTTTATTGTCGCCGACCATGCAGACTTGTTTGTCCTGAAGGACGCGCAGCAGTTTCACCTGCATGTTGAGGCTGGTTTCGCTGATTTCATCCAGAAAAATGGTTCCCCCGTCGGCCGTCTGGAAAAACCCGGCCCGGGTTTCAGACGCCCCGGTGAAAGCTCCTTTGACATGACCGAACAACTCACTTTCCAGCAGACTTTCCGGGATACCGCCACAGTTTATTGGCACGAACGAGGCGGCGTTGCGTGAACTGGTATAATGTATCGCCCGCGCCACCAACTCCTTGCCGGTACCGCTTTCGCCGGTCAAAAGAACCGTCGCCGGCGAATTGGCCACTTTTTCGATGGCCTCGAAGACGCGCCTCATTACGCTTGATTTTCCGATAAGCCCGAATTGCTCAGGCAAAGCCGACTGCAGGCGCGGTTCCATCGTCCGCCGCGCATTGATTTTGCCAAAGGCCCGGTCCACGGCCGCGTTTAACTCCCCGACCGTCAGGGGCCGCGCCAGATAATCGGTCGCTCCCGTTGTGACCGCTTCCACCGCCCCACCTATGGAGGCGGTGCGGGTTATCACGATTATTTCCATCCCGCGATAGTTGTTGCGCACGTGTCGCACCAGGTCCAGGCCATTTATTTCCGGCGCTTTATTATCCGTGATGACAAGGTTGATTTCGGTTTTTTCCAGAAGTCGCATGGCTTCCTCGACGCTGGTCGCCATGAATATTCGGTAACCGGACGCGGACAAATTTCGTTGGATGAATTCCAGCGTATCGGCGGAGTTTTCGACGACCAGAATAACGCCTTTTTCTGCGTTGGCACTCATCGATTTCAAAATCCTCTATCCGGGTCGATTTTTTTCAATTCTGAAGAATCCCGCGTTAAATAGTTATCACTAATAATAATTGTCGCCGTAATCTGAAAGTCAAGTCAAAGCTGCCGCCGAAATTCACGAAAACACCCGTCTTCAGATATCCGGTAATCGCTCGTCCCGGTTGGCTATCGGGTTTCGTTACAGCAACTGGGCGAATAAAATGGATGACATTTCTATTTCTTCGCCGACATTGCCCCGCCTGGCCCGCACCAGCAATTCGTCATCGAAGCATAATGAAATATCCTGCACCTTTATAGTTTCGTAATTGTCGGCATTTCTTACTTTAAGATGCGCCGGTTTGCCGAACCGTATGGCCATCTGCAGAATCACATTCGTCAGAATGGCGGAAAGATCATTCCGGCCGCCATTTTCGATACCCTGGGCGGCGACCGATGCCCATATTTCTTCAAAATCGATATTCTGACTGGAAATGATTTTCGATATCAGTGAATTTACGGCGGCCCGATAGTTGTCATTGGTGCTTTCCGACAGAAGCTTAAGCCCCGACAAAAGAAGGACCGCCTCATTCAGAGTCAAATCGGACAGCCTGACGAGCATGCTTCTTAACAAACGATATCCCTTGAGCTGGCGGTCATAATATACCGGCAATCCGGCTTGTGACAGGCGTTCGATATGACGAAACGCCGTTCGCTCCGAGATATCGAATTTCCCGGCAATATCCGCTATGCTCAAGGATATGCGCGTATGCAACAGCATCATAAGATTTATCAATTCTTTAATTGTACTACCCATTTCTGTCCCCTTTTATAATCCTAAATTTTGTTCAAAATGGTTATTTCAATTACCAGCATAAGCCAGTTAAAATTCGCCGGTGGTTGATCCCCCGATTCAATGTTGCTGCCGTGGCCGGTTGTATCGCCGCCACCGTCAATCGGGATAGTATCCGGCGGACTGGTGATGCCAGGTGTATCGGCTATGGCCAGAGTTGGTGCGGTGTCGGGAAAAATGCCGGCCAGCGCCAGGGTGGTGATCACTGCATAAACCATCCAATTGCGTGATTTGTTGATGGGGTGCATGTTACAACCTCTCCGTTTTTGAAGTTCATGTTCTTGGCGGAGAGGTAATCGAATCGCATACCGGAATGCCTCGCTCCTGCGCAGGAAGCGCAATTAGATAATCGACAACGACTTGCGGTTTTGGAAATTGGGCCGGGGACTTTCCCGGTTTCACTATTATTTCAATGATATTTCATACCTGCCGCAATGGCGCATTGACAGTGCATTTGGGCTTGGTCGCAAGTGAAATAAAAATGAAAGAATGAAATATATGACTATTATCGAGGCCGCTTAATATTGTATTTTTTTATGCGCCGGTGCAAAGTGGCCGGCGAAATATTCATAATTTTGGCGACGATCGCCTGGTTCCAGTCGTTTTCCATTAACAGACTGCGGATTTTATCCTTTTCCCGGTTTTCGGCCAAATACCTGGGTTCATAAGCACCGGCTGTCTGGCCGGCCGCGATATCCGGCGGCAGCAAAGACAGGTCAATTTCCCGCCCCTGATATCTGACACAGAACATCTCGATGATATTTTTCAGTTCCCGGACGTTCCCCGGCCAGTTATACTGCATCATTTTTTCCATGGTCTCGGCGTGTATCCGAGGCCTGTTTCGCGGAGGAATTCCGGAATTTTCGATGAAATATTCGACCAGCACGGGGATATCGGAACGGCGATGGCGAAGCGGCGGAATCTTGAATATTATCTTGCTGATCCGATAATACAGGTCGCTTCGAAATTGGCCGTCTTTGATAAGTTGCTCCAGGTCCTTGTTTGTGGCAAATATGAATCGTATGTCCGCGTACATGACTCGGTTGCTTCCCACCCGTTCGAATTCCTGATATTCGATGGCACGAAGAATTTTGGCCTGAAGCGCCGGCGGCAGGTCGGCGATTTCATCCAGGAACAACGTGCCGCCGTCGGCCGACATGAAAATGCCGTCGCGGCCGCTGACGTTGGTGGCCACCCGGTCGTCGATGCCGAAAAGAATCGATTCGGCCAGCTCGGTCGGGATGCCGGGGCAGTGCACGGTGCGAAACGGCATTTGGGCGCGAGGGCTTAAATCGTGAATCATCCGCGACAATATTTCTTTGCCCGTTCCCGATTCCCCGGTCAACAGTATGCCCATATTGCTTTTGGCCATTGGCTTTAATTCATTCAACAGACTAATCACGGTCGGGTCCTGCGTGATGAATGAATGTCTGCCCCCCAGGCGTTTCAGCTCTTCCTGAAGTTGAGATTTTTCCGCACGGGCGCTTTTTAAGTCCCAGATTCGGGTAATCGCGGTCGATACGAAGTTGGCGATGGACTTTATATACGTCAAATCCTCCGGTTCGAAAAGCGAGGGGATGGTATGATGGTCGAGGTACAAAACACCGTTGATTCTTTCGCGGCCGGGTATAGGTACACACAAGACCGATTGAATATTGTTGGCAATGATGCTTTTGTGCGTTTTGGTCCGCTCATCTTTCAAGGCGTCGCGGATGATTATGGGTTCGGCGCCCTCGAGAACCGATCGGGTGACTTTGTTGCTGAAATCGCGGATATCGATAAGGCTGTCTTCATCACAATCTATTTGTGCCCTGACCTGATATTTATGAGCATTGTAATCCCAGAGCAACAGGACTCCGCGCTCCGCCCCGGTTAAATCGACCGACAGCTGGACCAGGTTGTTCAAAGCCTCCTCGACGTTATCCATGCTTTGCAAAATTTCCGATATCCGATGCATGGACTGGAGCAATTTTTCATCGCCCCGGTCAAGATTCGAAATCTTTGCAAGATCGTCTTTTATATCCTTTTCCCGCCGGGTGTTTCCGATATCGTGCGCGATGGCCGCGGCCTGCTGCAGGAAACGGGCGGCCAATTTAAAATCCCTGGTCTCACCGTATTTTTCGGAAATTCGCAGACATACCAGAAAGGCCCAGTAGAACTGCCCGGATTTATGAAGCACCCGGTAAATGGCCTTGAAAGCCGCAATCGTTTTTATCCCGTTCCGCGACTGATCCTGAATATCGTTGATCAAAATGTCGAGAGCATTAAAAATCGGGACTTCGGGCTGACTTCGAATCAGATTCAACCATTCAAGAGTGTCAATATCATCGGTCAAATCCAAAGTATCTTCATAAATCAGGACATTGAATAAACTCAAAGCCGCATAATATGACGCTCCGCGGGCAATCAATTCCTTGAACAGGGATATCAGCCGATGGCGGATATCCGGAAGATTTTCGTTCAATATTTCTATTAAATCCAATTCCAGCAGTGTGGCCTTTTCGGGATATTTTAAAAACGCCTCACGGGCTTCGCGGCAAAACTCACGACAGGTTTGTGTCTCGCCCTTGAAAAATGATATTTGGGCGATACTCTGAAAGGCGTTTCCTTTTAGAGAATCGTATTCTTTCCTCTTATATAAATCAAGCACATCATAAAAAGTTTGGAGCGCTTTATCATAAGATCCACGATTCATGAGCAGGTATCCCATGTACGAATAATAGGTGCGAAGAGCCGCGCCTTCTCCGCCCGAACCATAGCTGTATATGTAGCGGTTAAGTGCGAATTCGGCTTCCTTAAAACTGGCGCACCTGATGTAAAGCGCCGCCAGAGAAGAGTAGACACTGGCTATTTTCAGCGCGTCACCGCTGCGGTCACAATACATAGCCGCTTCGAGGCAGTATTTTTTTGATTGCTTGTAGTTGCCCAATTCGAAATTTATTGATGTCAGATGCGTCAGAGCGAGGAAAAGCGATGCCTCATCGCCGTTGCTTTTGCACAAGTCCAGCGCTTTCAGGCATTCTTCCCTTGCGACTTTAAAGCGACCGATGGAATATGATATGGTTTCGATGGCCAGATGTGTTCTGGCCCGTTCCACGCTGCTTTCGATGGCCCGCGCCCTCTCGGCAATCCGTTCGAGGTCGGCCAGGGCCTTGTCGGCGTTACCCATCCTTGCATTTATGAAAGCCCGGTTTCTGTCGAATTTGAATTCATATTCGATGTTGCCCTGTTTTTGCGATTCCTCGATTCCCCGGTCGACATAGTTCGCCGCTGTTGTCAGATCCAGGCCTTTTATGGACAGTCGGACTATGTTATGCAGGATTTCCGGCAGAAGTTCGGACGGCAATTGCGGCATATTTAGAACCTTTTGTGAATAACTGACCGCCTTTGTGAAGCTCCCGTTGATATCCAGAATATTTATCAGCCACCGATATCCCTTTACCAGATTTTCAATGGTTATGCATGGCTTTTCGAAATCAAGGCGGCTAAACATATCCTCGATTAGAAGACGGGCCTTAAGGTTGTGACGGCGCGAGGAATACTCCTCTAATCGTTTGATGACATCTTCAATATTCTCATCATGGGGATTATCATCGACGGCAAGAATGTCCTTGTCGGTACCGGTAACACGGGAAAGATCAGCATACAATTCCCGATACAAATCATCACATATATTGATTTGCCAGAACTCGCCATAGCGCGTGATTATCGATTTTTCCAGAAGATGCCGGAAGTTGCCTATGGCACGGATGCGAAACGTTTGCCCCAGGGACGATATGTCATCGAGATAGTCATAACATATTCCGAAGACATTGTTTTCCCTGATAATGAAATCGTTGAGACTTATTTTATTCCCGGCTATCTTATGTCCCCATTCCCTGTATTTGTTCTTCAACTTCAATTCCAGGACCTGAATCAGACCTTTCCGGTAAGTCTCTTTATCGATAAGCTTATGATTATGCAGGGAATCAAGAACGTACCGGGGACGGCGTAAATAACTTTCCCGGGTCAGATCCTCAATGAAGGCGTGCAGTTCATCCGGGATGCCGCTCCGGCGGTCCACCGTCAGATTTTCAACCTGCATCTTAAGTGACATTCCCAACGAGTAAACATCCGACCGGGCTAGGATAATGTCGTTTTTTATTATTTCCGGAGCGATATGACCCGGTGTTCCGAAAATTTTATGGCGGGGCGGTTGGTCAGAATTTTGAAGAAACTCCAGATCAATCAACTTCAACTCCGGACCGTTCCGGCCTTGCCTGACCAGAAAATTGCCCAGCTTGAGGTCCCCATGGACATACCCCATCGTGTGAATAAAATCTACTATAACCGCCATAGATGCCATAACCTTAGTCATACTCGATAAATCACTCGAATACAAATTCAGGTCAAGCGGGGACCATTGCGATGTCTCAAGATAGGGGAACTCAATAAAAATATGGCTGTGTTCGCGCCGGATTTTGTTGGCCGTCAATATATTACGGCATTTGATATGTTTCTGGAGGCCGCACGATGTGCTCAAAATGCTCTTGATTTCTTCCGAATCCAATTCGCTGTCGGAATTTGATATTTTCACGAAAACTTTGCGATTTAATAACTTATCGGTGGCAATCCACGACTGGCACAGGGCATTGGAGGACAGCAACCGGACGAGTGTGTAATAATTGGATTTAATCGATGCCATATTCTAGTACCTAAATGACTGACATAATTGATTGCCGTCCCGATTATGAGTCTATTCTTCATACATTATATATCCGGTCCGCTGAAATTGCAATGCAAAGATAAATCGATCCGTCAATAACCGGCACTCGCCGTCGCATTCCATTAGACCCCGAAACCCGGACCGATCCCCATAAAGGGAATTCAATTTCCCTCGAAACGGAGGGCGGGCCATATACAACAAATTCTCCATTTATTCATCCCTTTTTCCGTATCAAGTTATTAATCAATATGATGGATTTATTTGGTCTATTATAAAGAAATAGCGGCCGGTTATGATTTCCGATAGCAGAGAGTTAATGCGAAAATCGGAGCATCTCGATATTGTCCTCAATGACGATGTCGCTTTTTGCCAGAGGCATTTATTGGATGATGTCAGGCTTTTGCATGACGCTTTGTGTTCGTTGAAATTCGACCGGCTGGATACCTCGGTGTCATTTTTCGGGAAAATCCTGGCGGCGCCTTTGATGATTACCAGCATGACCGGCGGGGCCGAACTTTCCGGCAATATCAATGCCGGTTTGGCCAGGTCTGCCGCCGCCAGTGGCATCGCCTTTGCGGTTGGCAGCCAGCGAATCATGCTGAAACATCCCGAAACGACGGCTCATTTCGAGGTTCGCCGCCATATTCCCGATGGTGTTCTGCTGGGCAATATTGGGGTTACTCTGCTTGATCAATACCCTCTCGAAAGAGTCGCCGGACTGGCCGAAATTATCGAGGCGGATGGCTTATGCATCCACTTGAACCCGGCCCAGGAACTTGTTCAGGAACGCGGTGAACGTGATTTCTCCGGGGCGCTGGATAACATCGCACGGCTGATGGATCGTCTCGACGGCCGGATTCTGGTCAAGGAGACCGGGGCAGGTCTGTCGCCCGGCGTGCTCAAGAAATTGGCCGCCATCGGCGTCCCGTACATCGATGTCGCCGGCGCCGGGGGAACCTCGTGGACCAAAGTGGAATCCTTGCGAGTGCGAACGGAAATGCTCAAGCACGCCGGCCGGATCTTTTCCGAATGGGGTATTCCCACCGCCGCATGTCTTTATGCGGCCCGCCGGATCATGCCCGCCGGTACCGTTGTCATCGCCTCCGGCGGTATCCAAAACGGTCTGGATTGCAGCCGCGCCATCGCCCTTGGCGCCGACCTCGCCGGATTCGCCCGTCCGGTTCTGCAGGCTTTCATGACCGGGGGCGAAATTGCCGCAATTCAGTTTATCCAAAGCATGATTCACGAATTAAAAACGGCCATGATGTTGACCGGCAGTCGTGACCTTGCCGCCCTTAAAAAGGCCCCCCGCATTTTGACCGGTCAACTTTCGGAATGGATCAATGGTCTGGAAATCATACAAAAGGATTTGTGATGAATTTGAAAAAGCCCTTACGTTTAAATGACCACAGGGCAACAGCATCGTTATCACCCATATCCCGCATTCCCGGCTTTTATCTTCTATCGGTCGAACAAAGATTATCTCTTTTGAAGCAGGATTATGGCCTTACGGAAGAAGAACTGGCCTTTTTCCGCCATGGCAGCGCCATCGGAGCGGAGGATGCTGTCAATATGATCGAAAACGCCATCGGGTCGATCGGCGTCCCGCTCGGCCTGGCCACCAATTTTCTGATTAACGGTCGGGATTATCTGATACCAATGGCTACCGAAGAGCCCTCGGTCGTGGCGGCCGCCTCACGGGCGGCCCGCCTGATTCGAACCGGCGGCGGGTTTATCGCCCGCTCCGACCAATCCGTTATGATTGGCCAGATTCAGCTGGTCGATTTGCGCGATATGGAAAAGGCCGTGCACTCGCTCCATCGCCGAAAAGGTGAAATATTAAAGGCCGTGGATGACCTGTTGCCGCGCATGAAAGAACGCGGCGGCGGAGCGGTAGATATCGAAACCAGAGTTATCGGCGATAATTATTCCGGCACGATGCTCATCGTCCATATACTGATCGATGTCTGCGACGCTATGGGGGCCAATGTCATCAATGGCGTGTGTGAACGGGTCGGCCCGCATATCGAAAAAATTACCGGCGCCCGGGCCAATATGAAAATACTTTCCAACCTGGCCGACCGCCGTCTGGCCCGGGCCGAATTCGCCATTCCTGTCAGTATTTTGGAACAGGATGATTTGTCCGGGGCCGAGGTCGCCGCAAGACTGGTACAGGCCTCGCGCTGGGCCCGCCTGGACCCCTATCGTGCCGCCACTCACAACAAAGGTATTTTCAACGGTATTGCCTCCGTCGCCTTGGCGTTCGGACTCGACTGGCGGGCGATTGAAGCGGGCGGCCATGCCTATGCCGCGCGCGACGGTGTCTATCGCGGCCTGACCGAATACAGAATCGAACAGGATGTTTTTTATGGTACTATCGAATTGCCATTGCAGGTTGCCTGGACCGGCGAAACATCGTGTCATCGACCCGATATTCGGGCTCTGAAAAAAATCATCGGCGTCGCGTCCGCTCGCGAATTGGCCGGAGTTCTTGCCGCCGTCGGGCTGGCCCAGAATCTGGCCGCCTGCCTGGCCCTGTGCACGGAAGGCATCCAGCGCGGACATATGGCGTTACACGCCCGATATGTCGCCGCCGGCGCCGGAATCCCCGGCTCGGATATTGAACAAGTTGCCTCCGAGATGATCCGCTCCCGGCGCGTTCATATCGATGCCGCCGCCGATATTTATGACCGTTTGCAGAACCATCAGAAACAGATGGTGCGGAAAAACGAAATATTAGCCCGGAAATTTGCCCCGGGTAAAGTCATCCTGTTCGGAGAACACGCTGTCGTGTACGGTTATCCGTCGATCGTAACCGCCCTCGAACAGGGAACGCGCATAGAAATCCGCCGTGATAAAAATGGTCCGCGCCTGCTTCACCCGAGCCTGAAGGCTTCCGGCATGCCGTTTTGCGACGATAATGATTATCGCTATTTTTCACAGGCCGCGCACCTGGCCCTGACGGGGTACTATCTCGTGAAGGAACCGATGGAAATATGGGTCGAGTCGGATCTCGTCCCGGGCGTCGGGCTGGGTTCATCGGCGGCCTTTTCGGTGGCGCTTTGCCGGGCGTTTGCCGAAATTTCAGAGATCGGTCAAAGTAATGGCGGACCCGACATGCGCGAAATGGTCCATCTTCTGGAGACCGTTTTTCATCGTAATCCCAGCGGAGCCGACGCCGCGGCGATATTAGAACAGAATGCCGTCTGGTTTCAAAAAGGACAGCCGAACACAATCGCCCCCGTCCAAAGCCAAAAAGAATGTTTGGGCATGGTGTGTGTCGTCGATGAACCCAGACGGACCGCCGAAATGGTCGCCAGAATCGAGCAAGCCCGGAAACGGAACAAAGTGTTTGTCGATGGCATCTTCGATGACATCGGCGATGTGACGGTCGACGCCGCTCTGGCGTTGCGCGACGGGCAAATCGAGAAGCTGGGACGGCTGATGGTTCGCAATCATGAACTACTGGCCCGGCTGGATTTGTCGACCCCGCGTTTGGACCGGGCCGTGGCCAACCTGCTCGACATGGGACTTCCCGGAGCCAAGCTGACCGGGGCCGGTGGTGGCGGCGCTGTGGTCATGATCCTGCCCGACAACGCAGAACGCGAAAACATCATCGCGCAAATCCAAGAAAGATTCCACAGGTATTATCATTTCACTATTCAACCCCGATGATCACCTCCGTCAAAACACGCGCCTATGCCAATATCGCCCTGGTCAAATATTGGGGCAAACAAACCTCGGGCATCAACTGCCCGGCGACACCCTCACTGTCCCTGGCGATTGATTCCTTGAAAACCGAAACCACCATCCAGAGGGATACCCGTGACCGTCTTGTATTCAATGATGCCTCCGTTCCCGAAGTATCCCGATCCCGGGTTTTCGAAGTCATCAACGCCTGGCGCAAGCATGCTTTGCTTGATGGCCATTTCGCCGTGGCAACACAAAACAGCTTTCCCGCGGAAGCCGGTTTGGCCTCCAGCGCCTCCGGTGTCGCCGCTCTCACGGCCGGTCTCGGCCGCCTGGCCAAGAGGGAGCTCGATGACGATACCCTCAACCGCCTGGCCCGCCGCGGCAGTGGTTCGGCGGCTCGTTCTCTTACCGGTGGCCTAAGCATATTGCCAAATGACGATGATCCCGTGGCGAGACAAATCGTCCCTCCTGCGCAAATCCCGTGGTGCATGGTTATCGCCGTCACGGATATGCAGGCCAAACGAATCGGCTCGGGGGACGCCATGGAACTCTGCCGTCTGACTTCTCCATATTATGATGCCTGGCTGTCCACGGCGCAGGATGATTATCATGACATGCTCGATGCCGTCGAACACATGGACTTTTCCCGCGTCGGGGTCATCACCGAACGTAATTGCCTGGCCATGCATGCCTGCACGTGGACCTCGCGCCCACCCCTGATATATTGGAACGCCGTTACGATAAACATAATATCCGCCGTTCGGTCATGGCGGGGCGATGGCCTCGAATCTTATTTCACCATCGACGCCGGTCCGCAGGTCTGTTTGTTGACCGAACGTCATAATGCCGACAAGGTTGCCGGGCGGCTGAAAAATATTCCGGGTATTAAAAATATTCTGGTCGGTTTTCCGGCCGGGGACGCCGAGGTTGTGTCGTGCATGTAAATCGAGTCGTAGTCCCCGGCAAAGCCATGCTGTTCGGTGAGTATGCCGTGCTTGTCGGCGGAAGCGCCGTGTTGTACCCCGTGCCGCGTTATCTGGTCATAACCGAACAAACCGACCAAACGAATATTGACTACACACCCGTTATCCGGGCCGCTCTAAAACTACCGATTCCCGAAATCGCCGACTTTGAATCGAAAAACGGTCCGGCTAATCCGGAGTGTGATAACCGTCAGTTTTTCGTGCCTGACGTGGCGGGTACACCATGCAAACTGGGCCTGGGCCTGTCCGCGGCCGAGGCGGTCGGCATCATTGCGCTTCGATTTAATCGGGCCGGGTACGATACGGAAAATTGCCGGGACAAAATCGCCGCGTATGCCCACCGGGCGCACGGGCTGGCCCAGAACGGCCGGGGTAGCGGAGCCGACGTGTATTGCTGTGCTTATGAAGCCCCTCTGAAATACGGCATCGTCAATGGCCTTCCACGGGCAGAGCTTTTAACCGAAAATCGTGCCGGCAGGGCATTCCCGATGCATCTTGTTTACACCGGCAAGCCGGCCGATTCGAGACGGGCCATCGATTCCTTCAACATATGGTGTCGGAACATGACAACGGAAGGCCGCTATCGGCTAAGTCAGCTTGTGCAAATCAGCGATAATCTGGCAGCCAAATGGGCAAAAGATCAATATGACGATATTATTCCACTCCTCGATAAATTCTGCACGACCATGAAATGGATTTCGGGCATGGCCGGGTTGGATTACTGGAATGACTTTCACGCCGACCTTGACAATTGGGCCAGAAAACACGGGGGACGAGCCAAACCGATCGGGGCCGGCGGCGGGGATATGGTCCTGCTACTGGGTTATGTTCCTATGGAAGAAATCTGCCCTCGGCCGTATGATTATTGCATTAAAATCACACGGGGATTTCCGGAAGAAACGAATTATCCGCTTGGCGATAAATTATCGTCTAAAACCCGGTAAAGTCTTCAACCAGCATGTTGGCGCGAGGGATCCTGCCGTCCAGATGTTGCACCATCGGCCAGACCATGCGCGACGGACCGACAATGTAGTATTTCGCCCGGGCGGGGTCAGGCATATGGCGGCAAATCATGTCGAAATCGATGCGCCCGTATTCGTATTTCCAGCCGTTGTTCGATTGCTCCGTCGTCGTCAGGGTCGGGATACACTTAAAATTCACCAATTCAGTTTGCATCCGTAACAGCTCGTCGAGGCAGGCGGCATCCGCGATTGTGCGGTTGGAGTAAAAAAGATAAAATGGCTGATCCGATTTCTTGTGGAGGGCGTGAGATAATATGCTGTAACAAGGCGTGATGCCAATGCCGCCGATAATGAAAACGGCCGGGATATCGGAGTCGTCGTGCAGTCGAAACGAGCCGTACGGGCCATATATTTCCAGCTCGCCCCCGTCGGGAAGGCTTTTCAGGGCGTTTTTGTACTGATTGTCCCGCATACGGGCCATAATCAGCAGATAATCATGGTGCGGTGCGCTGGCGATGGAAAAGGCGCGGGCGCTGTCGTTGGGGTCGATAATGTCGTGACCGATTAAGCCGACGTCGATATTCTGGCCCGGAATGAAATCGAATCCGTCCGGCTTCTCCAGATAGAACGCGAAGGTTCTGTCGGCGACCGTATGGCGGTGCAACAGTTTTACTTTATAGGATAAAGTCATATTTTGCGGTTCAATAATTTTTGCGATTGGCTGAAGGCTTTGTATGACGAGCGCACCAGCGGCCCGGCTTCGACGTGCGCCAGACCGATATCACGACCGATAGCGGCGATTTGACGGAATTCATCGGGATGATAAAAACGCGTTTCTGTCATGTGACCGGGGCTCGGTCGCAAATATTGACCGACCGTGACAATCTGCGTCCCGGTGTCGTGTATCAGGCGCAAAAGCTCGATGATTTCATCGAGCGTTTCACCGAGACCAACCATGAAACCGGTTTTGACGATGGGCCGGGGTCGATATATATTCGCCCGCCTCAAAATGTCCAGTGAGCGTTTCAGTTCGGCGCCGGGGCGGACCCGCCGGTACAACCGACGCACCGTCTCGACGTTGTGGGCGAAGACGTCGGGTCGGGCTTCAAGTATTATATCAACGGCTTTCATATTGCCCATAAGGTCGGGGATCAAAACCTCGACCTGGATATTTTTGTCATGCAGGCGGAGCCGGCGGATGGTCTCGGCGAATATGCCGGCGCCGCCATCGGGCAGGTCATCGCGCGTGACCGACGTGATCACAACCTGCTTTAGCCCCAGCTCGCCGACCACTTTGGCCAGGCGTTCCGGCTCTTCGGTATCCAGTCCCAGCGGCACGGCCGTTTTGACATTGCAGAACCGGCAGCCACGAGTGCAGTGACTGCCCAAAATCATGAAGGTGGCCGTCCCCTCGCCGAAACATTCCCGGATATTGGGGCAGGCGGCTTCCTGGCAGACGCTGTGAAGTTGGTTGTGCGCCAAAATGTTCTTTATGCGGTCGTATTCGGGACCGAGCCGGGCCGAAACCTTCAACCATTCGGGCAAACGCCGTACCGGCCGCACTTTCATTCGCTCCCGGAGATTCTTAATCCGTTCGATATCATTCAGTGTCGCGGGCATTTTTCATTCCTCTTTGGCATTCATGATAATTACGGCAAAAACCCCTCATATTGGAGGCAGTATCAGGGGAATTAAACAATATTATCTTGACATCGTTCTCAATAATGGACTAATTGGGTCGATAATATATATATATTGACAGGGAAACAGGATATGATTATTATTATGAACCGGATGACGGTTCCCGATGAATACCGCCGGAGGTTCGAAGAGGTTTTTACCACCCGCGCCGGAGCCGTCGACACCCGTCCCGGTTTTATCCGGGCCGAAATACTCCGCCCCCACAAAGGCAACGAATATATCGTTATGACCCAGTGGGAAAGCGAAGCCGATTTCGAAAGCTGGGTCGGCAGCCCGGAGTATATCGAAGGCCACAAACGGGTCGGGGAGTTTGCCGACGAAAAAGGAAAGAGTTTTTTAACTTCGAGGATTGAAAAATACGATGTCTTCGCCATCTGACGAAACCTGTGTCGCAACCGCCCTCGAAAAACCGGGGCTCGTAAAACGCTTGCGGTCGCTGATTAAGCAATTCAAGCGCGACCTGCGCGAACCGTTGCCCGGATTGGCCGATAAGCCCTTGCCCAGAAGAATTTTAGGTCGCTTCCGCCATTTATTCAAACGTTACGGGTTCAAGCTGGTTGTGGTCATATTCATGTATTATTTGATTCGGGATACTATCCTTTATATCATTATTCCCTATTTCATTGCCCGCCAGTTTATCGGCTGATTTTTATTCATCGCCTTGATGGCCGCTTGTCCCGGATATCCGCATTGATTCGCTTTCGGGGCTGTTTTCAGCCACTTTTTATGGCCTTTATATTATTGCATATTCCACACGATTTTGATTGACAATCCGGCATAATTTGTTATTTTTTTCACAATTAAATGGAGGTTTTTTTCCGATGCGCGCCGCCCATAATTGGTATGATCGTGCGTCAGACAACGGTTTTTCGTCCTCTGCGCCGGGGAATTCCATTGCCCGGGGCTCTTCTTTGGATAATCGTCAATTCCGGCTGAACACGGCCGGTCTGACAAGTATTCCGGTTGGCCTTAATGTTATGCCATATTATGTGAATTATTTCACATATATTCAAAGGTTAGCCCGGCGTTTCAGGCATGTTTGTCTGACGAAAATTTCCCGGCGGAAAATCCCCCGTTTCGGACGAACCGTCCGGCGGGTGCACGTTATGCCCCAGGCCACGATTATCCGGCGTATCGGTCGTATGCTGGCGGGATACCTCTGTCCCGAACCGGCCTGATAACAGGGCCGGTTCCCGGTTGATCCGGTGGATCGAGCGGGGACGCACGCGACTTGTACTGCCCGCCCGGCGCCGTTCGGAAAAAGCCTTCAAAAAGCGATTGCCCTTGAAAGGAGGCTTTATGAAGGAATGGGAAGGTGGGCATAAAGTACAGTACGAGTCGGAGCTCGACCCCCACTTTGCTCTGGAAATTGCGTCCATCCCCGGAGGCGACAAACTTTTCAGTTGCATCCAGTGTGGCACCTGCAGCGGCATGTGCCCCTTGAGTCACAACATGGACTTTACGCCCCGGCAGGTTATCGCCATGATCCGGGCCGGGTTCAAAGATGAAGTCTTGAAAAGCCACACGACCTGGCTGTGCGCCTCATGCTATAACTGCACGGTCGAATGTCCCCGGGAAATAAAAATCACCGACATCATGTACGCCGTCAAGCGCATCGCCGTCCGCAAGAAAATTTATCCCAGGCGTTTTCCGACCCCGGTCCTGGCCGGAGAATTTTTCGGCCTGGTCGAAAACCACGGCCGCAATTCGGAAACGTGGTTGTTGATGCGTCTGTTTTTCAGGACCAATCCTTTAAAAATGTTTAAACAGGCTCGCCTGGGCTGGCAACTCTGGCGACGCGGACGTTTGAGCCTCAAGGTGGATTCGATCGAACGGACCCACGAACTTAAATCAATCCTGAAAACCATTGAGAAAGAACATATGATTGCCCTGCGCAATAATAACGCGGCCGGGAAGGAGGCGCACGTATGAAATACCTGTATTATCCCGGCTGTTCGCTTAAGAGCACCGGCCGTGCCTACGAGGAATCGATGCTGGCCGTGTTCGGGGCGCTGGACATTCCTCTCCCGGAACTGCACGACTGGAACTGTTGCGGGGCCACCGCCTATATGGCCATCAGCGAACTGAAAGCCTTCGCTTTGTGCGCCCGCAACTTCTCATTGGCGGCCGAGCAGGCCAAGGGCGACCCCGATGTTTCCCTGGTCGTTCCCTGCGCCGCCTGTTATCTGGGGCTGAATAAAGCTTATCGCTATATGCATGAACATCCGGACCTCAAAGGCACCATCGATAAGGCCCTCAAGAGTGCCGGATTAGGACTGACCGATGGCGTCAGGGTGCGCCATCCCCTCGATGTAATCGTCAACGACGTCGGCCTCGACAAGATATCTTCAAAGGTTACCTCCACGCTGACGGGCATGAAAGTGGCCTGTTACTACGGTTGTCAGATCATCCGACCATACGCCGATTTCGACGACCAGCAGAACCCGACGACCATGAATCGCATCATGCACGCCCTTGGCGCCAAAACCCTCGAGTGGCCGCTGAAAACGCGTTGTTGCGGCGGGTCGCTTACCGGAACCATCGAAGACGTCGGCACCCGTTTGAGCTATATCCTTCTGCGTGAGGCCAAATTGCGGGGCGCCGATGTCATCGTCACCGCCTGTCCCCTGTGCCAGTTCAACCTTGAATGTTATCAGACAACTATCGGACGGATGTACCACGACCGGGTCGATATCCCCGTCGTCTATTTCACACAGCTTATGGGCATGGCTATGGGGCTGGACGCCAAAGCGCTGGGTCTGCAACGGCTCATATCACCCCGTCCGGTTATAAAAGAAGCCGCCCCGGTGCAAGGAGGTCAGCATGTCGGTGCCTGAAAATAGAACCAATGGAACACCCAAAATTGGCGTTTACGTCTGTCATTGCGGCATCAATATCGCCAACAAGGTGAATATCAGGGAAACCGTCGATTTTGCCGCCAAACTGCCCTATGTTACCGTCGCCAAAGAGTACAAATTCATGTGTTCCGACCCCGGTCAGGAACTGATTCAGCAGGACATCCGCGCCGGCTTGATCGACCGGGTGGTGGTCGCATCGTGCTCGCCGTTGATGCACGAGGCCACCTTCCGCAACGCCACCGGCGAGGGCGGTGCCAATCCCTTCATGTTTCAGATGGCCAATATCCGCGAGCATGTCAGCTGGGTGACGTTCGATAAGGATGCCGCGACGGTCAAGGCCAAAGCCCTGATCGCCGCCGCCGTGCACCGTGTCAGTCTGCACCGGCCGCTGGAGCAAACCCGCGTTCCGGTGCATCCCGACGTTCTCGTCGTGGGCGGCGGGATTGCCGGGATTCATGCTTCGCTGACTCTGGCCAACGCCGGTAAAAAAGTCTATCTCGTGGAGCGCGAACCCACCATCGGCGGCCACATGGCCAAATTTGACAAAACCTTTCCGACCCTCGACTGCTCCGCATGCATCCTGACGCCCAAAATGTCCGCGGTGCGTGCTCACCCCAATATCACCCTGTGGACTTATTCGGAAGTGGTCGGGGTCGAGGGTTTTGTCGGCAATTTCAAGGTCAAGGTCCGGCGCAAACCGCGCTATGTCGATGAAGACCTGTGTGTCGGATGCCTGGAATGCATCGAGGCCTGTATTTTTAAAAAGGGCAAGTTCCCCGACGAATTCAACCAGGGCCTAAGCCAGCGCAAGCCGATATATATACCTTTCCCGCAGGCGACCCCGCTGGTGGCGGTCATTGACCCCGAAACCTGCGCCCATTTCAAAACCGGCAAGTGCAAAAAGCCGTGCGCCGACGCCTGTCAACCGGGGGCCGTCAAGTTTGACCAGACCGAAGAAATAAAAGAAGTCGCCGTCGGCTCGGTGATACTGGCCACCGGTTTCAAGACTTTCGATGCCACCCGCGTCCGCCGCTACGGTTACGGAAAGTATCCCAACATTTATACCAGCCTTGAAATCGAGCGGCTGGTCAACGCCGCCGGTCCGACCGGGGGTGAGCTGAAAATGGCCGACGGCAGAAAACCAAAATCGGTGGGAATCGTGCATTGCGTCGGCAGCCGAGACAATAATACCAACGCCTACTGTTCGCGGGTATGTTGCATGTATTCGCTGAAGCTGGCCCACCTGATCAAAGAGCGCACCGAGGCCGAGGTGTACAATTTTTATATCGACATGCGGACTCCCGGAAAGGGGTACGAAGAGTTCTATGAGCGCCTTTTAAAAGAAAACGTCCATTTCATTCGCGGCCGGGTGGCCGAAATCAACGACTGGGCCATGATCGATGAGGAAAAAGGCCACCTGATCATCCGCGTCGAAGACACGCTGATCGGGCGGGTGCGCCGGGTTCCGGTTGACATGGTCGTCCTGTCGGTTGGTCTGGAAGCCCAACCGGACGCCGATGCCGTCCGCCGCCTGTTCAATATCAGTTGCAGTCATGAAGGATGGTTTTTGGAACGTCATCCCAAGCTGGCGCCGGTGTCGACTTTTACCGAGGGCATTTTCCTGGCCGGGGCCTGTCAGGGACCGAAAGATATTCCCGACTGTGTCGCCCAGGCCGGGGCCGCCGCCGCCGAAGCTCTGGCGCTGATTGACAAAGGCAGTGTCGAACTGGAACCGAACACCGCCTTCGTTAATGAAGAAGTCTGCGCCGGGTGTCATACCTGCCTTAACGTCTGCCCCTATGGGGCCATCAGTTATATCAAAGAAATCAATAAAGCCCGGGTCAACGGGGCATTGTGCAAGGGATGCGGCACCTGTGTCGCGGCCTGCCCGTCGGGAGCCCTCCAGCAAAACCTGTTCACCGACGAGCAAATCATGAATGAAATCAAAGGAGTCATGAACTATGTCTGATACAGCCCATAAGACCGATGGCTTTCAACCCCGGATAGTTGCCTTTTTCTGCAACTGGTGCACCTATACGGCGGCCGATCTGGCGGGCACCGCGCGCATGACTTATGCACCGAACGTCCGGGTCGTGCGGGTCATGTGCTCCGGACGGCTGGATCCACAGTTTATCATGGAGGCGTTTCGCAACGGGGCCGACGGGGTCCTGATCGGCGGTTGTCACCCCGGCGACTGCCATTATCAGGCCGGAAATTACAAAGCCCTGCGGCGTTACATTCTGCTCAAACGCTTCATGAAAGAAATGGGCATCGAGGAAGGGCGCTTCCGCCTCGAATGGATCGCCGCCTCCGAAGGCGATAAAGTCCAGCGGGTAATTAATGAAATGACCGAAACCATCCGCAAACTCGGACCGCTTAATCTCGAGCCGGTGAATATACCTGCCATGGCCCACGTCCATGCCGGGACAGATAAAGCCGCCGTCGCCGCCCGGGGAGGTGTCTCATGAGCAAGCCCAAAGTCGCCTTTTACTGGTGTGCATCCTGCGGTGGATGCGAGGAAGCCGTCGTCGACCTAAACGAGGATATTCTGGACGTCGTCCAGGCCGTCGATATTGTCTTCTGGCCGGTCGCCCTCGATTTCAAGCGACAGGACGTCGAGGCTATGGCTGATGGTTCCATCACCGTCAGTTTCATTAACGGTGCTATTCGAAGCTCCGAGCAGTACGAAATGGTGGAGCTGCTCCGGCGTAAATCGAAAATCGTCATCGCCTTCGGCAGTTGTGCCCATCTCGGCGGGATTCCCGGTCTGGCCAATACCTTCGACCGTGCCGCCATGCTCAAAGAGGCCTATCTTGAATCACCCAGTGTCACGGGCGGCAACACCACCGTCCCGCAGACGGAAACAATTGTCCCGGAAGGCAAACTGACCCTGCCGGAACTCTGGAATACGGTCAAGTCCCTCGACCAGACGATAAAGGTTGATTATTATTTGCCCGGATGTCCGCCGCCCGCCAATCTTATAAAAGAAGCGGTTACGACTATTCTCGAAGGACGTTTGCCGGAGCCGGGTACGATTCTGGCCCCCGACATCGCACTGTGCGAGGATTGTCCGCGCCGCGAAACGAAGCCGGACAAACTGATTATCGAACAATTCAAACGGCCCAGCCAGCACATCATCGATCCCGACCAGTGCATCCTGGCCCAGGGCTTTTTGTGTCTCGGATCGGTGACCCGCAAGGGGTGCGGGGCCGTCTGCATCGAAGGCAATATGCCGTGCACCGGCTGTATGGGGCCGACCAGCCGTGTCAAGGATTTCGGTGCCAAAGCCATGTCGGCGATAGCCTCGTTGATCGACGCCGACGACGAGGAAAAAATCACCAAAATCATCGACGGCATGGCCGACCCGGTCGGCACTTTCTATCGCTACAGCCTGCCGGCGTCAACCATTCATCGCAGTTATCAAAAACCGGACGGGGGAGGTGCTCACAATGGAGCGTAAAATAACCATCGACCCGATTACCCGACTCGAGGGTCACGGTAAAATAGAAATACTTCTCAATGACCAGGGCGATGTCGATCGGGCCTATCTTCAAATCCCCGAACTGCGGGGTTTTGAGCGGTTTGCCATCGGCCGTCCCGCCGAGGATATGCCGCAGATTACCTCGCGCATCTGCGGTGTCTGTCCCACCGCGCATCATATGGCCGGAACTAAGACCCTTGATGATTTATACCATGTCACGCCGCCCCCGGCGGCACTCAAAGTCCGCGAACTGGCCTACTCGATCTTTTTCATCGAGGACCATGCCCTGCATTTCTTCTTTCTGGCCGGGCCGGATTTCGTGGTCGGTCCAAAAGCCAATAAGGCCGAACGCAATATTCTCGGTCTGATCGGCAAAGTCGGGCAGGAGGCGGGGCTGAAAGTTATCGGCATGCGCCGTAAACTGCGCGAGTTGATGATACAGATTATGGGCAAGGCGGTTCATCCCGTGTTCGGCCTGCCCGGCGGCATTTCCAGGCCCATTAAACCGGACGCCAAAGCCCGGATTGCGGCAGTCGCGGCCGAGGCCGTCGAATTCGCCCAATTCGGCCTGAAAGTCTTTGAGGACGTCGTTCTGTCCAATAAGGATTACATGAATTACATCACGTCCGAGATGTACACCCACCGCACGTACTACATGGGTATGGTGGATAAAGACAACAAAGTCGATTTTTATGACGGCCTTATGCGGGTAGTCGATCCCGACGGCAAAGAATATTCGAAATTCGCGGGCCGAGATTACCTGGCCAACGTCGTCGAGCACGTCGAACCGTGGAGCTATATCAAGTTCCCGTACCTCAAACAGATCGGCTGGGCGGGATTCAAAGATGGCGCCGACAGCGGCATTTTCGCGGTGGCGCCCCTGGCCCGTCTGAATGCCGCCTCCGGTATGGCGACGCCTCTGGCGCAGGCAGAATACGATAAATTCATGAAGACCTGCGGGCGCCCGGTCCATTTCACGCTGGCCAATAACTGGGCTCGTTTGATCGAATTGCTTTATGCCGCCGAACGCATGCAGGAGTTGGCCAATGACCCGCAAACGTACGACCCCGAAGTCCGCACTATCGCCAAAGAAACACCTGCCGAAGGTGTCGGCATTATTGAAGCCCCGCGCGGTACGCTTATCCATCATTATCAAACCGACGACAAAGGCATTATTACCAAGGCCAACCTGATCGTGGCGACCCAGAACAACGCCGCCCGGATTGCCCTCTCGGTCGACAAAGCCGCCCGCAGACTGATTTCCAAAGGCCAGGTGGATGACGGCATTCTCAACATGGTGGAAATGGCTTTTCGGGCTTATGACCCCTGTCACGGCTGCGGGACGCATGCCCTGCCCGGGAAAATGCCTCTTATGATTCATATTTATGACAGCCGCCACGAATTGCTGCGGGAGATTGTGAGAGATTAAGGCTTCATGAAACCGCTGGTTTTAGGGTTGGGCAACGACCTGATGGGCGATGATGCCGTCGGCATCGTCGCCGCCCGACGCCTGGAAAAAGATATGTCGGATATGGCTGACATTAGGGTCAGCAATGAATACGGCGTCGCGTTACTGGATTACTTCATCGGTTATAAGACAGCGTTGGTAATCGACGCCGTTACCCTTGACTCGCGCTCGGCCGGAGAGCTGATAGAACTTGACTTCGACGACCTTCGGCCGGTGCGCGGCATTTCTCCCCATTATGCCGGTTTGCCCGATCTCAAAGCGCTGGCGCAATCGCTCGGTCTGGTCTTTCCCGACCGGGTGCGTGTGCTGGCCGTGCAAATTGATCGGCCCAAAACGGTCAGCGCTATTATGTCTCCGACCATAGAAAAATCCGTGGAATTGCTTGTCGAAACGGCCAAAGCATGTATAATACAGTGGACTGATGAATCGACCGACCACAGTGTTGCCGGAAAGGTGGTTTAACCGATGCATGAACTTCGCATTGCTACGGAAATTATCGAGACGATTCAGGCCGAAATGAACCGACGCCGTCTCGAACGAATCGGTGAAATCGGGCTGGCCATCGGGGCTTTGTCCGGGGTCGACCCCGAGGCCTTGAGTTTTGCCTTCGAAGCTTCGGTAACCGGAACCAGCCTGGAAAACTCCCGCATGAATATAGATTTCATCCCGGTCGAAGGACGCTGCCTGGAGTGTCACAATGAGTTTTCCGTATATGATCTGTGCTTCGTCTGTCCGAAGTGCGGTTCCGGTAAACTCGATATTATCCGTGGTCAGGAATTGAATATCGTCTGGTTGAAAACCGACGACCGCGATGACAGCGCAAAAGGAGATGATCATGGCAGGTGAGAAGATACCTTTTGAGAAAAAAGTTCTTTCCGAAAACGACCGTCTGGCTTCGGACATCAGGGCCCGCCTCGACGAGCATGGCGTGATGGCCTTTAATCTGGTCAGTTCGCCGGGGTCGGGGAAAACCAGTTTACTGGAAAAAACGCTGGGTGTGCTGTCCGGTCGGCTCAAAATGGCGCTTGTGGCCGGCGACGTGCAAACCCGAAACGATGCCGAACGACTGGAAAAGGCCGGGGGCAAGATCGTCCGGCCGATTATCACCGGTGGAGCCTGCCATCTCGACGCCCGCATGGTCGGAGCCGCCATCGCCGATATAGACCTGCGCAACCTCGACGTTCTCTTCGTCGAAAACGTCGGCAACCTTGTCTGTCCCTCAAGCTATGACCTCGGCGAAGACATGAAAATCGTCCTGATCAGTACGACCGAGGGCGACGACAAACCACTCAAATACCCGTCCATGTTCCGCCGCTCGTCGGTCATGATTATCAATAAAACTGACCTGCTCGGCCATTCCGACTTCAGCCTCGAACGCGTCCGCGCCAACGCCCTGAAAATAAATCCGGCCCTGGAAATATTCGAGCTCTCCTGCCGCACCGGGATCGGCCTGGAAACATGGTTCGACTGGCTGATTCGAGCGGCCGCGCGGAAAAAGGAAAAGATTTGACAAAGGCCGCTTCATGATTGATTTTGTGGTACAGGCTTGTTTTTGAAAAGGGGTAATGACAGTGAGAACGATAACATTCAACGACAAAACCTACCGCATCGATTCCTACGGGTTTTTGATTTTTCCCGAAGACTGGGATGAGGATTTTGCCCGGGGAATGGCCCATAAGGCCGGCATCAAAGGCGAACTCACTCCGGCTCACTGGAAGATGATAAATTTCATCCGCAACGAATTTGAACGCATGCACGCCTGTCCTCTCGTTTATATATCCTGCCTGAAAAACGAAATCGGTCTGGGGGATATGAAAAAATTATTTCCTGCGGGCTATTTGCGCGGCGTCTGCCGCCTGGCCGGAATAACCTACCGCCAGGGATATTTCCAGCAAACCTGGTTTCGTGAGAATATCGTGTGCAACACCCAGGCCTATGAAAACAAATCTTACTTTGTCGACGTCGAGGGTTTTCTGACTAATCCCGAAGACTGGGACGAAAATTATGCTTTGCACAAAGCCTATGAAATGAAAATGCCCGAATACCTGTCGCCCGAACACTGGCAACTGATGACTTATATCCGCAATAAATTCAATGCCACCCGCCAGATTCCGACGCCGGAGGATTTCTGCCGGGATAACAAGATCGATCCCGGCGATTTCGAGTGGCTTTTCCCCGACGGATACTATCGGGGCTTAATCCGTCTGGCCGGTTTGAAATCCCAGAATTCTCATCGGGAGGCCTTGCTTAAATTCGACAATGCGTTATACAACGGGTTCCTTGTCAGCCAAAATGAAAACAATTCACAAGGAGCAAATATCATGGGAACGCTTGAACACGGAGGGAAAACCTACGACGTCGATGAAAAAGGCTTTTTATCCGATTTTCGGCAGTGGGACGAAAATTTCGCCCGCGGGGCGGCCGTCAAGTCGGGAATGAATCCCGAATTAAGCACCGAACAATGGCAGGTCATCCGGTCGATTCGCAAAAGCTATCAGGAAACCGGACGCTGCCCGATTGTCTATGAAACCTGTCGCAACAACGGCCTGCGGCTCGATGAACTGCGGCGGCTGTTCCCCACCGGCTATCTCCGGGGAGCCTGCAAGCTCGCCGGAATAACATACAAAGTCGGCTACCTCGGCCAGACATATTTGCCAACGACGGCCGAGGATTTAAATCATATTTCGGCCGATAAAGTCTATGAGGTCGACGTGCGCGGCTTTTTGATCCGGCCGGAAGATTGGGATGAATACTATGCCGCCTATCGCGCTTTCGACATGAAAATCCCCGGCGGGAAGCTGACCGAGGACCATTGGCGGGTCATTCGCTTCATGCGTTCACATCATGCCGCCACGGGCGCCATTCCCAATATTTATGAAACCTGCGAGAAGAACGGACTGGCCTTGAGTGACCTCGAACGATTGTTTCCCGACGGCTATCACCGGGGCGCCGTCAAAATCGCCGGCCTGCGCGCACTGTGATTTTCGTCTGACGGTTAAACAACATGTTTGGTTCCCGGTCGGTTTTCAGACCGGCCGGGAACGATCATAGATCCAGATAATGACAGGTTATTACTTTTTTCCCAGCCCGAACATATACCCGAATAAAATCTTGAAATCCGGGATATCGCCGATGCCGAACCGGGCGACAAGGTTATAAAAATTTTTATCCCCCGCCGGAACTTTAATACCGGCCAGAAGGGTCAACCCGATTTCCGTATCGGAATCGCCTTCATCAGGAAAAATAAACGCAAAGGTCGGCCCACCACCGGCATAGAAGACCAACTTCGACCCCGGAGGAGAAAACAGGTTCAGCGAACCATCGACGTTGGCCGTCAAAAGCGATCCCCCGTCGCCCATACCGTAATCCAGACTGGGCGAAAAATCGATTTTGCCTTTGGCGGCCCCCATTATGGATTGAGCCCCGATAACGAATTGGTCGGGATTAACGCTGTATCCGGCCCGGATACCGATTCCGCTTTTCATGTCCGTTATAGCCAGACTGGATTGCCCGGTCATTAAAACCGCCACCACTATCAGAGCCACGATACCGGTCATGCTTTTCATCGCTTCCTCCTTTTCCATACCTTTAAACCATTTTTACCTTTGAAATCGAAAACAGTTCACACCTGCCTTCCTGTTTTGGAATCGCTTCTTGATGTTATCCCGATCAGCCCCAGAAACATCCGCAGGTATCTTCATTCACCAGGTCGAGGAATTTTGTTAGCGTTCTGACTTCAGGTTTGGGTTGATAGACATGCCATTTCAGGTCGCTACGCATCCAGAAAACTTTCCAAATATCTCTGGATCGCACGAACGTGGTTTTTGCAACGGCCTCTTCGATTTTAATTTCAGGATTTTGCCAATGTGATCGAATTTCGAATATTTCCACGCTATAGTCTTTGATTCGAAATCCTAAATCAACTTTGTCGCGAATCTCGACCGGGGGCCGACGACTTTCGATAAAATCGGTCAAGAGTTTCTTGTATTTTTCTTCCTCAATGTCAGTAAAGGCCATATTTTGACCTGCTATTATGGATTTATCTTTTTGCCCGAAAAATCAGTCGATATTCCAATGACGTCAATATCGACTATCCCCGGCATTTTTGTAATTCCATTTCGCCGCCCGCGAAATACTTCCTACGGAAGTACAACGCCACGTTGACCAGTCCGATCAGGACCGGCACTTCGACCAGCGGGCCGATGACCGCCGCAAACGCCACGCCGGAGTTGATCCCAAACACTGCCACCGCCACCGCGATCGCCAGTTCGAAATTATTCGACGCCGCCGTGAAACTCAATGTCGTCGCTTTGGCGTAGTCCGCTTTGGCCTTTTTGCTTATAAAGAAACTGACCAGAAACATGAGCACGAAATATATTAAAAGCGGGATGGCGATGCGCACAACATCGAGCGGGATTTTTACGATCAGCTCGCCCTTGAGTGAGAACATGACAAAAATGGTAAACAACAGGGCCACCAGCGTGATCGGACTGATGCGCGGAACAAATTCGCGGTGATACCACTCTTTGCCTTTGAGCTTGACCAGTATCAGGCGGGTCAATATTCCGGCGATAAACGGTATGCCCAGATATATGAACACGCTTTCGGCGATTTGCCCCATCGTTACCTCGACCACTGCACCCTCGAGACCCAGCAGGGGCGGCAGTTTGGTGACAAATACCCACGCGAAAACTGAATAGAAAATTACCTGAAAAACGGAATTGAAGGCCACCAGCCCGGCGGCATACTCCGGGTCGCCCTCGGCCAGGTCGTTCCAGACGATGACCATGGCGATGCACCGCGCCAAACCGATCATGATCAGCCCGACCATGTATTCGGGATACCCCGACAAAAACACGACCGCCAGCACGAACATCAGGATTGGCCCGACTACCCAGTTTTGCACCAGGCTAAGGACCAGAATTTTATAATTGCGAAAGACCCGCCCCATTTCTTCATAGCGCACTTTAGCCAGAGGAGGGTACATCATGAGTATCAAGCCGACCGCGATGGGAATATTGGTTGTCCCGACCGAGAATTTATCCCAGAAACCGGAAATGCCGGGGTAGAAATGACCCCAGGCAACACCTGCCGCCATCGTGGCAAATATCCAGACCGTCAGATAACGGTCCAAAAATCCGAGTTTCCCTGCTACCGATCCTTCGGTTTTCATTTGGCTCGCTCCTTTAGTGACAACATCTCTGCCATGAGGCTTTATATGATTCATTGTTTCGGTGGGAGAGATTCGGGAAGTGTCATTACATAATCTCTGATTTCATCGCGCACCCGACGAAAGTGCGACATCGCTTCCTCTTCGTTTTTGGCCGTTTTCGCCAGCCGGGGTGGGTCGTCGAAACCCCGATGAATCCTGATTGTCTTGCCGGGAAATATCGGACAATTTTTATCGGCATCGGAACAGACGGTGATAACATAATCGAATTCGCGTTCATTCAGGTCGGCCAGCGTTTTGGACTTATGTCGGGAAATATCCACTCCGGCTTCGGCCATGACTTTGACCGCCCGCGGATTTAGTCCGTGATTTTCGGTCCCCGCGGAATAAGCCTGAATTCTATCGCTCTTGAGATGCCGCGCCCAGCCCTCGGCCATCTGGCTCCGGCAGGAATTGCCGGTGCATAAAAACAGTATTTTCAACACCCGGACGCCCTTGAGTTATTTTTGAACTATCATACTGTAACGAATCCGAATTTCCGGTTGATATTCATCGTTGGTATTAATAATAACCTCGCCGGCGACATTACGGGTTAACTCCAGGGCGTTAGCATTGGGTCTGGCCCGGAGAATGTACTGCTGTCCGGCGGCTACGGTATCGATTTTGAAACTTAGCCGATCATCGCGATCTTTTAATCCGGTTATCTTCAAATCAGTTCCGTCCAGCGTACTGAACACTCGAATTTCCTGAACGTCCTGTTTGGTCGGCGGCAGTGATTTGACAAGCAAAAAGCGGATTATATCGGGCGTCACTTCCAGATTCCCGATAACATTCCCTCTCACGCGCAATATTGACGGCTGATACGAACTATCCGCCACGCTGGCGGTGATAACGGCTTCTATCGGGCCGGGTGGCGCGTCCGGCGCGACGGCAACATCGATTTGCAGTTTCTCCCCGGTTTCCGAAGGTGTCGGAGAAATAGTGAAAGCAATGGATGGGGAATCCGTGGTGACATTGAGCAGGCTTCTCTTTTGGGCATTCTTCAATACCAGAAACACGGTTTTGCCGGTGGATTGATGTCTGCGAATTTTCCCCATATCAAGATAACTTTGTTCGAAGCCGAATTCCATGTCGACATAAGCCGTAATATTCAAAGTTCCCTGCGGACTCCGGCGGTCATTGGTTTCGACCAGTATAGTATTTTTCTGCTGGCCCTTTTTATGGCTGCTGTTGAACGATACTTCGATTTTTCCTTCCCCACCCGGGGGAATGTCCGTCGCGGTAAGGACGGCCGCCGTGCATCCTCACGACCCTTTGGCCTTAATCAACTTCAGCGGCTCATCGCCCACGTTTTTCACGATAAATGTGTGCGATACCTTTTCCCCCTGAACAATTGTCCCGAAATCATGCAAAGTTTCCGGGAATTGCGCCAATGGGCCGCGCGTGGATGGCGTCGCTTCTGTTTTCGGGTCGGCTTGAACCGTCGGCGGTGTCGGATTCTTCACCGGGGTTGTCGGCGGTGATGGCGTCGTAACTGGCGGTGCGGTTTCTTCGGTGGCGTCTGCGATTTGAACCGGTTTTGATTCCGGCTGGCTCGATATCGCTACCTCCGATCCGCGGCCAAACCAAATAACAGCGATTATTATAATGACCGACAGGCTTCCGATAGAGGCTATCAGACGTATATAATTATTATGACGACCGGTGACTGATGTTTTGGGCCCAGATGTCCGGGCCTTTACGGTATTTTTCTTCTTATTCTTTTTGCTCATAATTTATGACCTGATCCAAATTTATAATATAAGCGTTCCATCCCTAAGTTTCAAGGATTTTGTCGCTCTTTGTGCCGCTTGTGGGCTATGGGTCACCATTACGACCGTCTTGTTACGGTTTTTATTTAAATCCTGTAGTATGTCCAAAATTTCGTCAGCCAGCGACGGGTCAAGATTGCCGGTTGGTTCATCTGCCAGAATAACTTCAGGCTCGTTTCCGAGCGCCCGGGCAATGGCCACGCGCTGCTGTTGACCGACTGAAAGCTCCCGGGGCAGAAAATCGCTGCGATCAGCCAACCCCATTTGCTTCAGAAGCCTCAAGGCCCGCTCTCTGGGGTCAAAGCCATTTCCGCCCGAAGGCAGCATAGGCAACATGACATTCTCTGCCGCCGTCAGGTACGGCACCAGATTAAACGTCTGCAAAACAAACCCGATCGTGCGATTGCGGAAAGCGGCCAAACCTGCGGCGGGAAGATCGTAGAGATTCCGATTGGCGTAATTGACAGTCCCCGCAGTTGGTTGGATAAGGCCGCCCAACGACAACAGCAGGGTAGTTTTGCCTGAACCAGACGGACCCGTCACCGAAACAAAATCTCCCCTTTCAATCGTCAGGGATACATCCTTAAGCGCATGCACCTGCTGGGCCGAGCGAGAATACGTTTTAGTAAGGTCTTTGATGTCTATCACGATTAAATCTCCTGCATAATCACGGCCGGGTCGATGCGAGCCGCTCGAAAAGTCGGGTACCAGCTTCCCGCGAGGGCAATCACTATCGCAACTGCGATTGACCACCAGAGATAACCGACCACCGGAGAGATAGACAAACCGGCAAGATAGGGACCAAGGATGACCGCGGCCGCCGTACCTACAAAGTAGCCCAGAATACCGCCGGCCAGTCCCAGAATGATCGCTTTGGCGAGGAACAACCAGTAGATATGGTGTCTTCCCCAGCCGATTGTAATCAGGGTACCAATTTCCTTGCGGCGCTCTTCGACGTTGGCCCACATGTAATTGCCGATGGAGAAAGAACCGACAATGACGATGATTACCAGAAGGACAAGAGCTATCTTGGCCATCAGCGTGTTTGTTTCGATCTGAGTATTAACAATATTCCCGATCGTGACAATTTTCGTATCGGGCAGAATATTGCGCAATTTCCCCAGCAGTCCGTCTGATATCGCGCTGCAACACCCCATGATCTCGATGTTACTCACTTGACCGTTGATACCAAGCAACTCTTGCACCGCGTGCAAATGGGCAAATACCCGATTATCATCTACCGTGCCCGTCTCCGGAAGGACATGAGAAACCGTGAAAGTGTGTCCTTGAAGCGACAAATCCGAGCCGGCTCCGAGTTTGAGGCGTTCAGCAACTGAACTTCCTATCCACACTTCGCTCATGTCGAGAGAATCGACCTTCTTTCTCTGTGCTTTAAGATCCTCCTCGGTGAGCGACGATTCTTTAATTTCCGAGTTCTCCGCTGGAGCACAGGCCAAGGCCAGCTCGTCGGTCATGAGACCCGAGGCTTGCCAGATTGGTTTGGAAGCCAGCTCATTCGCAGGAAGGATCCCCGTCAAGATCACCGATGAACCGCCAACCTCTATTCGGCGGCTTAATTTGGGCGACATGTTGTCGACGCCTGGAATCATCGAGGTCGCGATCCGCTCAATATACTCTTCCGGAAACGTCGGGGCATCGATATCGGCGGCGAAGTAGTCATCCACCGTCGCGCCTTGTGGCAGAACCATAATGTTCGCGCCCAGCAAATCCAGTTTTTTGGCAACGACTTGTTTCGATACCGATGTAATCGACTGGATCGCGACTATGACGGCAATGCCCAGGGTGATTGCCAGGAGACCGGAAATCAGGCGCCCTTTGCGCCGGTTGATTTCTTTGAACACAATGGTGCGAAAGGTGAAGGCCATGATTTACTTACCACCCGTCTTTTTGGTGGTGGGGGCGCAGCTCGTGCCGCTGCCAGAGGGACAACAGCCGCTGGACGCAACCCTGGTGGCAGTGGCAATTAAATTTTCGACTTCCACCACGCCCGTGAATGTCCCCGTAATCTGGCCTTTGGCATTGATAACCACTGTGACCGGTTCATTGGATTGCGGATTTATTCTTAATTGCTTTAGAAAATCGCTTTCGGTCGGATCGTCCATATTAATTTCAATAGCAGTACTCCTGCCCATCAATTGAGCGCATGCCGCGGCGCAACCTTTAGTAACATCGGCTTTTGATGCCATTCTGGGACGCGATGCCGTAATATAAGCCGCCTGCCCAGATTGGATAGCCATAAGTAATTCTTCTTTCTTGGGGCTCGGAACCAATGAAAGAAGTTTCCTCGAATCCAGACCGGAAGCAATACTGCCTCCGGCGATCGCACCGTTAGACCCAAAGACAAGGATAAGTGGCACCGATATTGAAGCCAGGCCATATTTTTTAATGAAATCGGCATCGGCCGCATCGTTACGGTTTGATTCAATCATTATGGATCCGGGAACCTGAAGCATGACGCCTTGAATTAATTGTCTGGCCTGGTCAACGCCCGCCGCTCCGGCATCGGTCACCAGTACAAAGGCAACCGCGCCTTTGGCAGATGCGTTTTGAATCTGTTCGGTTGTAGAGGCCGTTGCCAAAACCGGAAGACAAGCCGCCATAAGCAACCCCACAAATGCTCTGATGCTAAACATGACAACTCCTTACTGTATGTCGTTATTTGTCGTTACTTTTTGATCAACGTATGCTACAGGTTAGACCATTACAGTATTTGAAAATGCCCGTCCGAATTACGGGTGGGCCTTAATTGCGGCAGTCCCTGTCTCCAGCGCCCTGGCGATTCTCGATTCTTTCTGTTTTTTGCAGACCTCGACGGGGTGCCGCTTTATAATTGCCTTTAGAGTCTTGGAATTTTCTATGATTGTCGCGTCCGACGTAAGATGTCTTTTTGCCCAGGCAATCGCCTCGGCGGCAACCGACGATGTTTTCTCCGGCAGTCTGTAGTAAACCCACTTGCCATTCTTGGTGCCTTCAATAAGACGGGCCTGCTTGAGGATGGACATATGCTTGGAGACGGTGGACGGCGCCAGATTCAGAAGCTCGATCATCTGGCAAACACACAGTTCCCCGGAACCCAAAGCCATCAGAATCCGCACCCTTTGTTCGTCACTAAGGGCTTTAGTTATGGAAAGAAAATCCCGCATTTCATCTCCTATAATTCGCCAATTATCGAATTATACAATAAATTCATCAAAATACAACAGTAATTTTATCCGATTTTTAAAAAAAGTTAATTTTTCAATGACAAAACTTTTCGGGGGATATGGATAATAACTTCTAAGTTGCTATACCATAAGAGATTACAGTTTCCTTAGATAAGCATCGACTTCGTTTTTTACATACTCCATATAACCCGGTTTGTTGTCAACCAGATCCCAGATTTTATCCAAATTCCTGTATTCGACCTGATTGCCGTCGGCATAACGGACTATTACCAGGGATTGGAAACTAAGATCAAAGTCTCTTATAAAATGCTCATTCCACGCTTCATCGAAATTAACTACCTGCCAGGCAATACGACCGGTCAGCAATTCCTGGGGGAACATGGTTTCGACCGCTTCTTTTGAATATTCCTCAAGAGTAATACAAGTGGGACAGCGGGTGATACCGTGAAAATAATAGACAATCAGACGATTGCCCGGCATGGCCGTATCGGCCGTTGCAACGCCGGGGGCCGTGTCGGAAGCCGCGGAATTTCCCGACTGCTTGACTATTAATACAACTATACTTGCGGCCACGAACGACAGAAGCACGGCGGTGATTATGTTTTTAGGTTTCATAAGCATTTCCTCAGTTGAATATATTTATCCCGAAGATGTATATGAGCGTATAGTAAATGCCGATCAGAACGAACACGACGCCGGTAATCCGCCGTGCCCAGCCTTCGATAGTTTTGAGTTTGTTGAATATGACTCCGACCATCCGAGTACTTATTGCTATCACAAATGCGAATACTATTACCGGCAGGGCAGTCCCGATACCATAAACCGTGGGCATCACAATTGAAGACTGGTGATCCACCGCCAGCGGGATAAGACTGCCGAAAAACAGCGCCGCCGAAACCGGGCAAAAGGATAGAGCAAAGAGCAGACCCAGAAGCCCCGCCCCCCAGATGCCGAAACGCTCGACTCTTCCCTGCATGCGAGATCCAATGTCGCTGCGCATGATATCGAGCGAAATCAATTCCAGTAGAAACATGCCGACGACAATTAAAATCGGACCGAGAAATTTATTCATATTCTGCTGAAGGAACATGGCCAGTTCCGGAATCGACAACACACTGGCGACGATGAGAATGCCGAGGACCAGATAGGTCAGCATCCGTCCCAGAGTGTACAGCAATCCGGCGGCGAGAACCTTGCGCGGACTGTCCACCCGCCGCCCGATATATGTGATGGCGGCGATATTTGTCGCCAGCGGGCAGGGAGAAATGGAGGTCAGAATTCCCAGCCAGATGGCAGAGCCCAGGGCAACCGTGTAGGAGTCCATCAATTCTCCTTCAAATAGTCTTTGATTTCGTCCTGCACGTATTTGACAAATTCGTCCTTCCTGCTGATGAGTTGCCAGACCCGGGTAAGGTTTTTCCACTCCGTTTGTTTGCCGTTTTCCATATCGCAGATTATCACGGATTTCGTGTACAGTTGATAGTCTTTGATAAAGTGCTTATTGACGCCTTCTTCTACATTGATGGACTGGAATTGCAGAATGCCCTTTTTCAGTTCCTCGGCAAAACCGGTTTCTATGGCTTCTTTGGAGTATGCTTCGATTTTCTTGCACGAGGGGCACCTGACTGTGGTATGGAAATAGTAAGCGATTACTTTCGGGACGGTTGCAGTTGTGTCGCTCTTATTTTCCGGTGAGGTAATGCCTGGTACCGACGATCCCGACTCCGCGGCATCCGGCGACCCCTGAAAAATATTAATGGCAAAGCCTGCCATCAATAAAACCAGAAAAATCGAGATGCGTTTCATAAACTGTAACCTCCTTCAGGGCTGATTGCCTAATATCTTATCGGCCCGATCATATACCTGGGCGATGTGTTCTTGATTTACCTTCGTATGTCCCTTTTCCATGCCCAACTCCGAAAGCAGAATGTAGTCATAAGATGATACCCCGGCCCTTTCCATAGTCAGCTTGGCACAATTTTCCGGGCACCCGTCAATCACAATTATACGTTCTGCGACTTTGATTGGATCCATTGCAAAGTCGAGTCCGTTAGCGACCGCCGCCAGACAACCCATCGAGGCCAGCTTCATTCGGGAGACCCGCCGCGCCGCCTGATCAGCCACCGCGCCAACATCGGAAGCCCCAGAGCAGGCAAACACCAGACGGGGCGCACCGCTACAGCAACCGCTTTTCGTCTGTTCCTTCGACAACTCCGCGTCAACCGGGCCGCATCCGCAACACTCGCTGTTATTTGGTTTCATGACTTATCTCCTTTTATGCACTCGCCCGTCACGAAATGAGTTTCTTCAGTTCATCAACCGAAGGAACTTTGCCTGTTAACTTCACCTTGCCGTCGACCACCAGCGCCGGTGTCATCATGACGCCGTAGGCCATAATCTTCTGGATATCTTCCACTTTCTCGATGTTGCATTCCAGGTTCATTTGCGTGGCCGCCTCCATGGTAAGCTCGGTCAGCTTTTTACATTTGGGACAGCCGGTGCCCAGAATTTCAATCTTTTTCATATGTCAACACTCCTTGGCATTTTATAGTACATCCCATGATTTTCCGTTTATTTTCCGCTTTGTCCGCCCATCATATAAAAATAGGTCGTTGCCCAGTTGCTTAGCACCGTGACAATACCGAATAAGAACATCCCGACACTCATGAGCGCCCAGCCGGACATGATATTACCTACAACGCAACCTCCCGCAAATGCCGCACCGGTGCCGATCATCAGTCCTCCCAATAACGCGAATAAAATTTCATCGGGTGGCTTGGGAAGTAGTTTCGCCTGACCCGACATCCTCGCCGATACCCTTGAACCAATCATTAAGGCAACAACTTCCAACACGAGCCACCAGACTATCTGCTTGCCGCCGCCTTTTGACTCGGATGCCGGGCCGGATGCATTTGATGGAGCCGGCGACACGGCTGGTTTGCTTGAGTACACATGCTTGAAGCCGCCGTCAATCAACAGCAATTCGGCCTGCATGACACCATGGGTAACTCCAAGCGGATAGTTGCGACCGCTGGCGGCGGACGACAGGTAGGCCGGAACCATGAGGAGTCCAATGGCCAGGCCGGCAACCCAGGCCTTCCAGGGTCGGCTCATCACTCGCTGCATCCACGACGTGTTTTCGCTTCGGAATATTTGAGCGGATTCTGCATGTCTCTTTTTCCATAAGGTTACAGCCGCCAGAGTAACCAATGCAAATAACAGGGCCAGCGTCCAGAATGGCAACCCGGTAAGTCCATAAAGGCTGACCGCTTTCCCGTCCGCCAGCGATACAACATGTTTTTTCAGCCATACATGCATGCCGTGGAGCGGTCCGTATTCGACCATCATAACCCCGACCGGGATACCCAGCAGGGCTACAATCGAATTAAGATTACCGGCGGCTCCTTTGTACAGACAGCCGCTGATACACCCTCCTGCGAAAACCATACCTACCCCGAAGATTATCCCACCCACGATGTAGCTAAGATACATCAACGGCTTCGGATTTAGTTTGACCCAGCCTAAGAGATCCAGCCCGGCGAATCCAAGCATCGCGACGACGATTAGTATCCATAGCCCTACCATCTTGCGGGGATCATGCATCATGATGATCTCGCTGAAAGCCGACGACCCGCACAGATCACCCTTTTGCAGGAAAAAGCCAAAGAGGAAACCGACCGGAATGGCTGTCAGAACCCACATTTTGGTCATGGCCACAATAATTGTGATCGCGGCCATTCCGAGCACGCTCACGGCCAAGTAACGCTGCCAAGATATGGTCTTTGCTTTTCCGCTTACCACCATCTCAAGTCATCCTCCTTTATCTTCAAGATGAAGTAACTCACTCGCTTTTCGCTATCGAAACCTGTCCACGGTTAAACAGCACATACAAAGCCGGCATTAAAAATAGCGCCACCAGTATCTCCATCAGCAAACCGCCGATCGCTCCCGCCGCCATCGGCTGGAGCATATCGCCGCCTTCCTCCAATGCCAACGCCAGCGGAATGAAACCGACCAGGACCGCCATGGTTGTCATGACTCTCGGCCGAAGGCGAATTTTGGCGGCATCGATTACCGCCTTAGGCGGAGTCAGGCGGTTCTGCCGCCGGAGATCCTCGGCAAATGTCAATAGCAACACACCGTCGTTAACCGTGGCCGCAATCACCACCAATATTCCAATGATAACGGTCGCCCCCAAAGGTAATCCGGTGAAGAACATCATCAGGACGACCCCGACCAAACACACGGGAACGCTGCCCAGGATAAGGGCCGGCAATTTCAGGCTGTTAAATTGAACGGCCAGGACTATAAAGGAAAAGAAAACGGCAAAGGCCAGGACGGCCATTATATTTTTCTTCATATCACCCATCATCTGGGCCTGACCGCCGTATTCGAATTCATATCCTACCGGTCGCTCGATTCCGACTATGGCATTCTGCAGTTCCGTCAGAGCCTGGCCGACACTGACACCGGCGGCGTCGCCGCGAACGATCACCTGCTTAATCTGGTCTTCCCGGACTATTTCAACCGGTCCCACCGCCTGACCGACCTCGGCAACATCCTTGATTCGCAGATAACCGCCTTGCGCGCAGTTGAGCGGGAGGTTTTCCACATCCTGACGGCTCGTTATTTTGACTTCGGGCACAAGAATGCGAATATTGTAATATTCGTCACCGTCCCGATAACGAGTTGCCACAGTACCCGTAATCAGAGACTTCAATGCGTCCGAGATGTCGGCGACGGACACCCCCAGCTCGGCCGCCCTTTGCCGGTCAATTCTCACCTGGTATTCCGGTTTTGTCATATCCATCGATACGTAGACATTGGTGAAATGGGCCAGCTCGTTCATGCTCGACGCGGTCTGCCGGGCAAGGGCATCGAGCGTCGCCATGTCCTGACCCTTGATTTTCACTTCGATGTCCGACTCACCGAGTTTGCGGATCCCCTTCAACTTCATTTGCATGACCATCGCCTTGCCCCCCGGAATTGGCACTTTGGATACGATAGGGCGCAATTTATCAATATATTCTTTTGTGCTTAGATCGCGCTCGCCTCGAGGTACGAGCTGGATATTAAGTTCCCCTTCATTGGCAATCTCGTACGTATATAGACCCCACACTTTGCCACCGGTGAGAGTGAACATACTCTCAATATCGTTATCCTGACCGATTCGTTTTTCGATTTCTTTAAGGACACGGTCGGTTTCGTCAACCGCCGTGCCGGTAGGTAACACGACTTTAACCATAATCCTTCCGTCATCCATTTGCGGAAGAAATTCGCTCCCCAGATTTCCAAGCAAACCGGCCCCGATAATAAGAATAACGGCCGCGGCAACCACTACCATCCACTTTCGTTCAAGGGCGTAGGTCAAAGCGCCGCCATAACTTTGCGTAACACGTTGAAAATATCGTTCGAACCAGGTCGTTTTGTCCTTGTCAGCCTGTTTTCCCAGAATCAGAGATGTCAACATGGGGGTAACCGTGACGGCCATTAGAAGGCTGATGACAACGATTCCAGCGATTACCAGAATCAGTTCGCGAAACAGCAGACTGGTCAAACCGGGGACCAGCAGAAACGGAACAAACAAGGCCAAAAATGACAGGGTTGCGGCGACTATAGCCGGTCCGATTTCATCGGTGGCCTGATCGGTGGTCGAGAGTACTGGTTCTGTCGGTCGTTCTTTCCGCCACCGGGTAATATTCTCTATCACAACAATGGAATTATCCATCAGGACGCCAATGGCGATTACCAGGCCTCCAAGTGAAAATATATTAAGCGAGAATCCCGCCGTTTTCATAAGGAAGAAATTAAGTATAAGGGTAATTGGCAGTGCCAGGATTAATACGATTACCTGTCTCCATGAACCCAGAAAAAGAAAAATAATAAGTATGACCAGCAGCGCGGCTTCAACAGCCGCATTACGGACGCCGTTGATAGCAGCCATCACATAATCGGCCTGATTTTCCACCATGCCCAGTTTTATCCCGGCCGGCAGAACCGGCTCGAGTTCCCTGATTCTATTACTTACCGCTCGCGCCACTTCAACCGTATTGGCATCGGCTTGTTTCAAAACGCTTAGCTTCACCGCCGGGTGACCGTCAAGGCGCGTGATGACGCGGACTTCTTCGCTGGCGTCGACGACTTCGGCTATATCCTGCAGGAGAACCTTGGCTGTGCCTTTGCGTGCCACTACAACCGCCCTGATTTCGTCGAGGTTGCGATATTCGCCCATGGTTCGAGCAATGAATTCCTTGCTTCCGGATGTAACTCGGCCACCGAATTGTTCGATATTCTCTTCCTGCAACCGCCTGGCAATCCCGGCCAGAGTCAGGCCGTGTTTTTCAAGAGCTTCTTCGTCGAGATGCACCCGGATTTCCCGTTTCAGCCCGCCCACTATTTCGGTTCCGGCCACTCCCGGGACTGCCAGCAACTGATCCTGCAGCCATTCGTCCGTCCAGGTTCGTGTACGAACGAGATCCCATTGGTCGCTCGTTACCGTCATCTGCACAATCGGCAGTTGCGACGGATCGGCCTTGATAATAACGGCCGGGTCCATGTCCTTCGGCAATTCGCGAGCCACCCGCGCCATAGCGGCAAGAGCATCCTGATAGGCAACATCCACATCGACGCCGTACTTAAAGTTTGCCTGCAGAGTATACATCCCCTCGATAGACGAAGATTCAAGGTAGTCCAGGTCGTCTACGGTGGCCATCTGCCTTTCTATCGGGTCGGCAATATTTTTGTCTATTTCCTCCGGAGTGGCTCCGCGCCACCAGATATGAACCTTGATCATGGGGTAAGTAATGTTGGGTAGAAAATCTACCGGCAAGCTCCAGAAAGCATGAAGTCCGAGAACCACCAAAGCCACCATTATGGCGCTGGTTGCCAGCTTGCGACGGACGGCATATTGAGTAATCTTCACTTATTCTCTGCTCCCGGGACCGGCACCCCGGATCCGGATTGAATTACGCGGACTTCGGTGCCCGGCTTCAGCTTTTCGTTGCCGGCGACAACTACGAATTCACCGGCACTCACGCCCGATAAAATCTGAACGCGCGTTCCCTGCTCGATTCCCAATTGTACCGCCCGGCGTGATACCGTATCACCCTCGACCACATAAACGATGCGACCACCGGATGGTGTCACCAAAATAGATTGGCTCGGCACGACAACGGATTCATCAACTTTGTCGAGCGTTAACTGCAACCTGGAGAACATACCCGGAAGAATAGGGACTTTGGAGTCAATCTCCGCCTCAATGGTGCGTGTTCGCATCCGTTCTTCCAGAAAAGGATAAATCCTGACAATTCGGGCCTGAAATATCGAATCCGGATAAGCGTCGAGACGAATGGTTATCTGTAAGCTATTATTAATCCGGGCGGCATATCTTTCCGGTACGGCGGTCTGGACAACGAGGTTCACGGGGTCATATATTTCAACCAAAGGCGTCCGCGGCACAACATAATCGCCGTCACGTATATTGACTTTTGAAATGATACCACTCCATGGGGCCGTAACCGAATAATCCTGGGCCGCCTCGACGGCTTTAACCAGCTGTGCCCGGGCATTTTCATAGGCCGCGCGGGCGCGCTCCAATTCCTCTATTGGTATCGCTTCGCTTTTTACCAACCGCTCGATTCTTTTGAGATTTTCCTCTTCTTTCTTAACGGTTTCTCGTTGTGATGAGATTTGAGCCTCGATACCCTCGCGCCGCCCGATTGACAGGATTCTATCGCCGGCCTTGACTTTATCCCCTTCGCGAACCCAAAGATTCGTAATCGGCCCTTCGGCCGGTGATGCCAGCCGGGCAATGCGTTGTGGCACGACCGAACCGGTTAGCTCAATAACTTCTGATATAGTTTCCACCGCCGCCGGAGCAATTTTAACCTGGACGGGTTTCTTCTTTGCCTCGGTGTCCCCGGATGAAGCTCCGCCCGAGAAAAGCGCGCGCATGATAATTACCGCAATTATGATTACGACTACTGTGGAAATGATAGAGATTTTTTTATTCTTCATAGATCCGATCCTGTCTTATTATCCCCAAACTGCCCCATAAATCATTCCACTTATGGTTGCCATTACGACAACCAGCGCCACGAAAACTATGGTTTTTTTGGTACCCATGATCGACCGTATGACCAGCATGTTGGGAAGCGACAAGGCCGGACCGGCCAGAAGCAGCGCCAGGGCCGGACCTTTACCCATGCCGTTGCCGATCAGTCCCTGCAGAATGGGCACTTCGGTCAACGTGGCAAAATACATAAAGGCCCCGGCAACCGAGGCAAACAGATTAGACCAGAGCGAATTGCCGCCCACCGAGCCGCTTATCCACTGCGATGGAATAATGCCTTCAAAACCGGGACGTCCCAAAAGAAGCCCGGCAACCACTACCCCGCCAAACAGAAGCGGCAGAATTTGTTTGGCAAATCCCCAGGTCTGTACGAACCATTCGCCCGATTCGTCTTCTCGCCGACTGGTGATAATCGACAATCCCACCACCGCGGCGGAAAAGGGAAGCAGCGGTTCATGCGGAAAAATCAGTGCGATTATAGCCGTTGCCAGCGCGGTCAGGATGACCGGAATTTTCGACAGCCGAAACCAGAAAACAAGCATGGCGCCAAGCCCGGCAGCGGCAATGCTCGTGATCACCCATTTGTATGAGTAGACGAGAGACCAGAATCCTGACGTCTCATCCGGTTTGCCCCAGTTGGCAAACACCAGAATCGCCACCATCGCCGCAAAATACAGCCCGTTTTTCCAGAGAGGTCGCTCCACTTCCGGCTCCGGCATGGCCATCTGGGCGTTGATTTTCTCGGTTTCCTCTTTATGATATATAAGGTGCATCAAGAGACCGATAACTATGCTGAAACCTATGGCCCCGACCGCCCGCGCAATGCCCAGCTCAATTCCTAAGACTCTGGCTGTCAGGACAATGGCCAGAACATTAATGGCCGGACCGGAATAAAGAAAGGCTGTGGCCGGGCCGAGCCCTGCGCCCATGCGATAAATCCCGGCAAAAAGCGGAAGCACCGTGCAGGAACAGACCGCCAGAATCGTACCCGAAACCGAAGCGACGCCATAAGAAAGCACTTTATTGGCTTTGGCGCCGAGATATTTCATCACCGACGCCTGACTGACAAAGACGGCAATGGCCCCGGCTATAAAAAAGGCCGGTATCAGACAGAGAATGACATGCTCCTGCGCATACCACTTGGTTAGCGCCAGGGCCTCAATTATGGCACCCCGCAGTCGAGTACTTTCAATCGGTAAGTAAAAGAAAATAACAAATACCGCGACTATCCAGGCCAGCGGCTTCCATTCTTTTTTCCATTCCATGCTGTCAAATCCTCGAAATTATGAAAACTTATTTCCGCGCGCAGGCCGACATCCGTCGGGCGTTGGCAACCAAAACGTCCTCAACGCATCCAAAAAAATTCAAAATGCAGGGCACGCGCAGGCGATAGAAAACCTGTTGCCCGCGCTTTTCATCCTCCAAAATCCCGGCCTCTTTCAGAATCGACAGGTGTTTGGATACCGTGGAAATATCGGCCCCGATCATATCCCGCAGTTCACAGACACACCGCTCGCCGGAGGATAATTCGTCCAGAATCAAAAGCCTTGATGGGTGTGCGATAGCCTTGATTATTCGGGCCCGGGCCTCATACTTTTGTTTGGTTTTAATATCCATATGCAATCTTATACCTTTATCGACTTTGTTAGTTGGCAAAATAACCAAATATTTTTCTTTGTCAACGTGATTTTCCATGCCCGCATTCAGAATCCATAAAAAAAACCGGACAAGTCCTTGGACCTGTCCGGGTTAAAGAATTTTAATGGTCTATATAGTGTCTTTATTTCATGAGCAACATCTTCTTCGACTGGGTCTGGTCACCGACAGTCAGTCGATAGAAGTATATTCCCGATGCCACGGCGTGGCCGTCATTATCAGTTGAGTTCCACTCAACCTGGTGCGGTCCGGCCGCTTGAGTCTGGTCTACCAGTGTCTTGACCTGCTGGCCAAGGATATTGTAAATCTCGAGGGTAACATGGCCCGGGTTTGTCAGGCTGTAGCTGATCGTCGTGTTCGGGTTGAACGGATTGGGCCGGTTTTGCTCCAGCTTGAAGGCATCGGGTAGTGACGATTCGGACATCTCCACCCAGTCGTCTGCCGAGCCGGTCGCCGTCGAGACACAGAAATTGTCGAAATAAGAATTGGAATTATTGTATCCGACACCGACCAGTCCGGTCTTGGACGACGAGAAGGTGTATGATCCCAGCGTCGTGGTCCCGACTTTGAGCGTCACGCTGTTGTTCGCCGCCATGGTCACCGTAACGGCATACCAGGTATTGGTGCTGATCGTTCTCGACCACGAGGCTCTCAATGTGTTGGTGCCGTTTACGCGCTCGTAGATTCTCCATGTATTGCCGACATCATCGCCCTGAATGAAACGGTAGTTGTTGGCATCGACATAGGCGAAAATTATACGGGTATTGCGCTGCGTCCGGCCCGTACTCATCGCTACCGAGCAAGTAATTGTCCCGGTCGTGAATGATCCAAAAGGCGATGTTATTTTCGCGTTGGTGGTCGTCGAATTACCTCGCAGCCTGTAACTCGAAATCGACCAGGTTCCGGTGGCGTTGCCCCATCCGGTATAGTTGCCGTCATTAAAATCATCGCATTGCTCGGTTGTTTCCGAAGCCGTGATATAACCGGTTTTAACCTCGCTGTCGGAACCATAGGCATTGGTTGCCGTAAGAGTAACCGTGTATGTTCCGGCCGACGTATAGGTATGCGTCGGATTCTGGGCGGTCGAGGTGCCGCCGTCACCGAAATTCCAGCTCCAGCTGGTCGGATTATACGTTGAGAGGTCGGTGAAAGTAACCGTCAAGGGAATATTGCCCGAAGTCGGCGTTCCGGAAAAGTTCGCCACCGGCGGATAGGTTGGAGCGGTACTCACGACTATATAACCGGTCTTGGTTTCACTGTCCGAACCATAGGCGTTGGTGGCAGTCAGAGTAACCGTGTATGTCCCGGCCGACGTGTAAGTGTGCGACGGATTCTGGGCGGTTGATGTGCCGCCGTCGCCGAAAGTCCAGCTCCAGCTGGTCGGGTTGTTGGTTGAAGCGTCGGTGAAGGTAACCGTCAGCGGAGCATAACCCGAAGTCGGTGTGCCGGAAAAGGCCGCCACTGGCGGATTATTGCCGGAGACTGCATTGAGCGCCGCATTGGCATCAACCAGGCCATAGCCATAATACTGATCCCAGCCGGTGGCGCCGAGGTCCTGTGCGGTGTTTTGAAGAACCGCGCGGACGTCACTGGGGCTCATGCTTCCGCCGGCTTTGGCTATCACCAGCGCGGCCACACCGGCCACGTGCGGGCAGGCCATCGACGTGCCTTCATAGAAATAGTAACTGAAACTGGTATAGTTGGTACCGTTGTGAGTCTGCTGCAAAACACCGTCAACATACCCGTCGCCGTTCTGGTCAACGGTTACATCGCCGCCGGGGGCACAAATATCAATGGTCGACCCATAGCTGGTGTAAGATGTATAGGTCTTGTTATAACGGACGGCCGACACCGATATACACTGGGTGTAGGCGGCCGGGTATTGCGGCGTGGATGTCCCGGCGTTACCCGCCGCGCAGACTATCGTTTTGCCCGCATTGTAGGCATAAATGACGGCGTTTTGAAGGGTGGATGATGAAGAGGACCCTCCCAGGCTCAAATTGAGAACATGGGCGCCGTTATTGGCGGCATAGGTAATGCCGTTGGCGATCGCGGTGTAGGTTCCGTTGCCGGAAGCATCCAACACCTTCACCGGCATAATACTGCAGTTGAAAGCCACCCCCGTAACGCCGAGACTATTATTGGTGGTTTGCGCGATGGTTCCGGCCACGTGTGTGCCGTGGGCGCAATCATCGTTGGGATGCGAATCATTGTTGACATAGTCATAACCGGGGACAAAAGAGGTTCCGGCCAGATCCGGTGCCAGCGCATAGGAACCGTAATTTTCATAAGCCACGCCGCAGTCGATAACCGCGACAACCACGCCCGAGCCGGTCGATTGATCCCAGGCCGCCGGCATATTAATGAGCGGCATATGCCATTGGTAAACATAATAAGGATCGTTCGGGGTCATAAAGGCGTGGGCGATATAATTGGGTTCGGCATATTCAACGTCCGGCCGGGCGCTGAAAAGCTCGACCATTTCTTCGACCGTTTTATCGGCCGGGATGCCAAGCTGGCGAAAACCGATGGATTCATTGTAGGAAATCAGAGTGGTACCCAGTTCGGCCTGGGCAATGGCGGCTTGCTGACGCGTCACACCATCTTTGAACTTAACGACGATTTCACCGGGGACATACTCCGCATCACCCGAACCGGCACAACATTGACCGATTGGGAAATCTTCGGCGGCGGCAACGCTGAAAAAGGCAAAGAGCGTAACGAGCGCAAAAAATACTCTCATATCCCTGTCCTTTTCCGAAAATTTTGAGGTTAGTTGATGTTTGACAACACCTGTTAATTAAATACTAAAAATACCCCTCCTTATGAGTTAAAAGTTTTATTTTTGATATGACGGACAATTTCCATTCACCGTCCTGGAATTTTCCCCTCAATAACATGAATGATGTTTATTGATTCTGTGATTCAAACTATGCCATCGTGCTCTCATAAACCGTGATAGTATGCGTTTTTCCCAGACAAGCGATGTTTGCGCTTTCAGCACTATATAAATTTACACGATGGGCATTTTATGACGCAAGCGATTTTTTACTATCCAAACAGGAGAATTGTATCAGTCCCATAAATGCTGTCCGGCTCGCCCGCGCGGGCCGGACAAAGTCGGCCGTTTCACAATGGTCAGCGGGCATGACGGACACGCTGCAAGATATTGTTATACAACAAATTATAATCGCCTAAGAACCGGCACCCTGCGGGTTCTTAAGATACTGATATAAAATCCGACATTAAAATAAAGACGGACAGGAATCTATATTAGGATGTATATGGCTTTAGGGCAACCTTCAAAACCAAGGGCGATATGGCGGTTTGTGTCGGCCGCAGTCGTGTCGTTTGCCGGCGGCCCGGAAATAGCCGTTATCGGCTATTCTCCCCTTTTATTTCTGTTTTATAGAGCCGTGAATCCCGAGTTGAATCATTGGCGATTGGGTACGGCAATCGGGAGTGATTTCGAATGACCATATTCCGATTACAAACCAAACTATCGCTTCTGGTGGGATTGGTTATCCTCCTTTTTGTCGTCGGCATGTTTATACTGTATTTCTCGGAAAACGACAAAGTTCTTGATATTCTGGAAAACCGCCGGGAAGAAAAAAGAGCGTTGGTCAGAGAGCTGGCCAGTCTTTACAGCGAACCTTCCCGGACATTGGCCTACGACTACAGCTTTTGGGATGATTTGGTTTCGTTTGTCAACCGACACGACATTGCCTGGGCACAGGAGAATATCGATGTCGGCCTGGAAACCTTCAAATCGACCACCGTTTGGGTCTATAATCTTGATGCCGGGGTTATTTATGCCGCTGCCTCGGATGAGAATTATCACGCCCTGTTGCACGATACTATCCTCGATTCGGCCATTACCGCCGCCTTTGCCCGGAATTGGTTCAGTCATTTTTTCTATGCGAGCGCTATGGGTGTCCTGGAGATTTTCACCGCCCCGATTCAACCCAGCGCCGATAATTCACGAGAGACTCCGCCCTTCGGATATTTCGTCGTGGGAAAAATTTTGGATGATCAGTATCTCCAAAAAATCGCAGACGTGGCCGATTTGTCCGTAGCCATTGTGCCGCCGGATACGGCGCTCGCCGATTTGGAGCCAGGTGCCATCATTTTTGCCGAACCCTTACCGGGAGTCGAAGGGGAAGCCGTGGCCGTGCTCTACTGCCGGGGTGACAACCCCTTGTACGCCACATATACCTGGGCGTCATATGTCAGTATTATCGTTTTGCTGGTACTGGGTTGCACGATATTTTCGCTCCTGGTCGTATCATTGCATATCTGGCTTGGCCGTCCTCTGAACAAAATATCCACGGCGTTGGAAGAAGGCGACGAAAACGCGGTGACTTCATTGACTGCCGCCAAATCGGAATTTGGCCGAATCGCGCGGTTGATTAAAGAGTTCTTCGAGCAACAAACGGAATTGGAGGAACAAATCAAAGCCCAAAGCCGCGCCCGGAAAAGCCTGGCGGAAAGTGAAAACCGCTATCGCGTAGTGTTGAAACAAACCGGCCAGTTGATTTATGACTGGGATGTAACTTCCGGAAAAATTATCTGGTCCGGGGCCATTGCTTCCATTACCGGCTTCTCTGATGATGAGTATCAACGCGTTGACATCGATGAATGGGAACGGATGATTCACCCCGAAGATCGTCCGGACGCCGTGGCGGCGCTGGATACGGCGGCCGTGGCAGGAAGCAATTATAATGTCCAATACCGCCTGCGGCGCAAAGACGGTTCCTATATTTTCGTGGAAGACAATGGCGTTTTCATCGTCAACGACCTGGGTGAGTCGGTCCGGATGCTGGGGACAATGAGAGATATCACCGACCGTCGATGGGCGGAGGAGGCTCTGCGCGAGAGCGAAGCCGCCGTCCGCAATAAACTAAAAGCCATTATCGAACCGGAGGGCGACCTGGGCGAATTGGCCCTTACCGATATCATCGATGTTGCGACCTTCCAGAACATGATGGAGGTTTTTAATCGCATTACCGGCATTGCCAGCGCCATAATAGATACCGACGGCAAAGTGCTGGTGAGTGTCGGGTGGCAGGATATATGTACGAGGTTCCACCGATGCCATCCGGAGACATTGAAAAATTGCATTGAGAGCGACACCATCCTCACTCAAGGTGTGGCGCCGGGGACATTCAAGACCTATCGCTGCAAAAATAATCTCGTGGATATGGCCACCCCCATCATTTTGAACGGGAAACATTTGGGCAATTTCTTCATCGGGCAGTATTTGTATGAAGAGGATCCGCCGGACGTTGAAATATTCCGAAATCAGGCCCGGCGCTATGGCTTCGACGAAAACGAATATCTTGCCGCCCTTGACGGGGTTCCCCGATATAATAAAAAATTGGCTGATGAGATAATGACCTTCTATTTTAAATTTACCGGGATGATTTCAACATTGAGTTTCAGCACCATCCAACTGGCCAGAACCCTCACCGAGCGCCAGCAGGCCGAAGATCGTCAAAAAATGTTGCAGGAACAACTCGAAAAGGCCCAACGCATGGAATCGTTGGCCGTCCTGGCCGGTGGCGTGGCCCATGATTTGAACAACATGCTCGGTCCCGTCGTAGGCTACTCCGAATTGCTTTTGAGAACCTTGCCTCAAGAATCCGATGCCACCCGCAAAGCCCGACGAATCATGAAATCGGCCGAAGATGCCGCCGAAGTCATTCAGGACCTGCTGACTCTGGCGCGCCGGGGACGATATGAAAAGAAAGTTCTGGACTTAAACCAGATCGTCCTGTCGTTTTTCGAATCGGTCGGATTCCAGAGGCTTAAAGAACGCCACAAAGACGCGGAATTTATTACACGATTATCCGAAAAACCATGTATGATCAATGGTTCACGCCCGCATCTGGAAAAAGTCCTCATGAACCTGGTAGCCAATGGCTGCGAAGCCATGGCCAACGGCGGAAAGCTGACCATTGAAACCGAAGAAAGATATTTGACGGAACTCATCGGGGGCCACCGCCAGATCGATAATGGACGATACATTTTGCTTAGAGTCAAAGATGACGGCAGCGGAATTGAAAAAAACGACCTTCAACGGATTTTTGAACCCTATTTCTCCAAAAAACACCTGGGCAACAGCGGCAGCGGGCTGGGTTTGTCGGTCGTCTATGGAGTCGTTAAGGATCACGGCGGATACTATGATGTTTTTTCAGAAATAGGAAAAGGCACCGAATTCATCATGTACTTTCCGGTCAGTACCGTGCCGATCGAAACTTCCGGCACCGAAAAAACAACCTTTGCGGGCGGGACAGAATCCATACTGATTGTCGATGATTCCGCGGAACAAAGAGAGATGGCTAATGATATGGTCGCCTGTCTCGGCTATAATGTCCATACGGTCGCCAACGGCCATGAGGCGATTGCCTTCCTCCGAGCCAAACCGGTTGACCTGCTTGTCCTCGACATGATTATGGAGCCCGATTTCGACGGTCTGGCTACCTATCGCGAGGCAATAAAAATCCGTCCCGGTCAGAAAGCCATAATCGTCAGCGGTTTCTCCGCAACGAGCAATGTGCAGGAACTGCAAAAGCTCGGCGCCGGAAGCTATGTCAGAAAGCCCTATACACTGGAATCCATCGCTCGGGCAATTCGCAATGAGCTTGACGCGATGGCCGAACGCGACGATATCACATTGACACAGACCGTCGGTTAATCCATGCCCCCGTCAGAATATCATCTTATTCCATAGAATCCGGTAATTTAAAAATATCCATAATCGTTCATAGTGTCCATTTCCGGACAGCGCAACCTTTGTGTGGCAACATTACCCTGTTGATACACAACGGGTTATATATTGGCATGGTGCCTGATATATAAAAAATAAAAATTCGTCAAGGTGCATTTTTATGGATCGCCAGTTGCCAAAAGAAGTCATCACAAAACGTCGGCGCAAGCGATTGATAGCCGGGATTTCGGTTCTTGCTTCGATCATGATAATCGTCTGGGTTATCGGGAAAATCGGATCGCGCGCCATCGAATGGTCTCGGATTAAATACTCGGTGGCAGAATATGGCAGTGTCGAAGCGACTCTTAATGCTTCAGGGACGATTGTCCCCGAAACCGAACAGGCTATAACCGCACCCGTTGCGAGCATTTTGCGCCGGTCGCTGCTTTATCCGGGCGATTACGTCAAAAAGGGACAGGCCATTCTCGAACTGGATAAGGAAGATCTGCAGACGGAACGTGAAAAGACACAAAAAGAATTGGAGTTGTTGGAGCATAGAAAATCCCAGACCTCCCTGGATTTGGAGCAGAAACAGGCGGAATTAAAAGCTTCCGAAGAAGTCAAGCAGTTACAGGCGGGATTCGCCGACGATCAGTATAATCGCATCAAACGGCTCAATGAAATCGGAGCCACCAGCGGCGAGGATCTTCAACGTGCCTTTATCGCCGCCGAAATCGCCCGGCGCGAGCTGACCGTTTTGAATCTTCAAATCGTCAACCATCGTGCCGCGGCCGAAGTGGAATTGCAGTCGCTCGACCTGCAAATACATATTCAAAAAGAAAAGCTGGCCGACATCAATCATCGGCTGGTCCTGTCAGATGCTCCCGCCCCTCTGGATGGCATCATCACGTGGGTCAATGATTCCATCGGATTCCCCGTCCGGGAGGGGGATGTCGTGGCACGGGTCGCCGATTTGAGCCGTTATCGTTTGCAGGGAGATATTTCCTCCATCAACGCCAATCAGCTGTCGGTTGGTCAGACTGTCATCATCAGAATCGGAGAGAAAATTGTCAGGGGGAAAATCAGTTCCGTTTCCCCCACGATGCTTCGACTTCAGTCTGAAAATGAACCCGGATAACAACACGGAATTTCAGATAGTATTCGAAAACTAAAGAAGGATTATTTGACATACGGGGCATTTTTTCCATTCCCGGTTGAGGATTAAATATTCTGTATTAATATCAATCGATCAGTAAATCGCGAGGCGATGCTTTTGGCGCGGATGCCACGTTTCTTTGAGTATTGCCCGCCGTGTCAATTTTGGTCTTGACTTTTCCGCTCCCCGAAAATAGATTGTTTTAATAAGACGGCGGGGTAAAAATGACACCTTCTTTTTTCCACATTGAAATACATTTTTAAACAATCGAAAGGCAACTTTCGATTTGCTGTCTTATAGTATTTTCAACTCTTTCCTGACCGAAAGGAGGTGAATCTCAATGGCAATGTTCTGCAACAAAGGGCCGACCATCATTGATTGGCCGATCAAGAAAAAGCCGATAGTTCCGCCGCCCCCGGATGATGATTATCTGTATATGTAATCATTAGGTGGTGGCCCCTTTATTCACTCCGAATAAAGGGATGAATCTTTTGGACACCATAGTTTTATGGGAAGAGAGAAAGAACCTTTCTCTCTTCCTTCACATGTTTAGCCGGGAGATGCTTCGTGCAGTACACCCGCGAACAGGAACTTCTTAGACAAACGTTTCTTGCCGAAGCCACGGAACTGGTGGCCGGTTTGGAAAAGGACCCGAATATCCTGGCCGCCTTTCTGACCGGATCGGCGGCCTGGGGGAAACCCAATCCTGACGGCGATCTGGATATTTTGCTGATTACCGGAAACAATCAAGGCGTTTTTTATCGTTATCTGATCCCGAAATTTTGTCGCACGCCCCGTCGCGCCGAATTCGGATTTATTCCGCTGGCAGTGGTCATGGAAAAAATCGGACGCGCCTATGGCGATCCGCTCAGCTGCAGCACCATCGAACAATTTAAAAACGGCAAAATCCTTTTTCAAAAGGAAGACCGGGGTGACCGGATAATCCGGGCTTGTCGCGACGTCGTCCCGGGCAAGTTACTGGTCGGCCGCAACATTAATATGGTCAGCGGACTAATGGGGTCTTTAAGGCAGGCCTTGGAATTAAAACAATACCGTAACGTCCTGTTGTTTTCCCGGAAAATTATGAGTCTGTCGGCGCGAATGCTCCTGCTGGTTCGGGAACGACTCGGAGTGGCCAAAGAAAAGCAGGAGTTCCGGGCGGTTAACAGAATTTTCGCCAGGACGGAAAGCGGGCACTACGAAACGGTTATGGCGGTCAATAATGTCGGCCGTGAAAAATCTTATCTGACCCTCTTGAAAACTATGACCTTACTTGGCAATATATTGTCGGGAAAAGCAGTTTCAGACAGAATTGTGAGTTACAATGGATTTCAGGGATAAACAAGCAACTCATCTCCTTGAACAGGCCAAACTTATCGCCGAGGATCTGCGCCAGGACCCATCGGTGTTGGCCGTTATCTTGAGCGGGCCGTTGGCCTTGGGAAAAACCCCGACCAACGACAAGTTATATTTTGTCATTATCACCGACAAAGACGACGGCATTATCGAGCACCATTTCCTGAATGACGGCTGGGGCGATATCCGTCACCCGGTCGAAATGGGTAAATTCCCTCTGACCGTGGCGACGTTTCTGGCCGAACACGGTTATTCGGACATGGTATCCTATAAGTCGCTGGAAGCCTTCCGTTGCGGCCACGTATTGTGGGAAAAGGAAAAGATAGGGACAAGCCTGATTGAAGCCTCCAAAAAGCATATTCCCGCCGCGGTTTTTATCGGTGAAAGTCTGCACGGAGCCGTCTCGGCTCTCGATGATGCCGTCGCCATGTATAAAAACGAAGATTATAAAAATGCCGTGCTGATGGCCCGGGAAGCGGCTATCAAGGCCGTCGACATGGTCATTCGAGATAATATTCAGGACGAAGATTTCTCCCTTATCGAGGCCGCCGAAAAATACCTGGCGCCCGAAGATTTTTCATTGTTTTTACAAATACTGGACATAGAAGAAGTCGATGAAAGCCGGGCCTTGGAAAGCGCCCGCATCGCCGGAGAATTCGCCCGCTTCACGCTTCGAGAAATCGGCGTCAATCCCGAACAGGTCCTTGATATTAAAGACAGAAAGCTTTGAGTATGGCACAATTGGAAGCGCTCCCCCCAAAAAGAATCCACCACTCCAAAGACGGCGTCCATATTTTTGTTAATCCGTACTGGGGCGGCAAATTCGTCACCGACAATCAGGGCGCTCTGGTTATAGAGATGATGGACAGCGAACGCGATGAAGATCGCCTGGTCCAGCAAATCGCTGACAGGTTGAATATCAATCCCTATGAAGCGGCGGCCCGCCTGGTGGCGTTTACCGAACAGCTTTATAAACGGCGCATGCTCGGACAGGCCGAGGGGTTTAGTCCCGATAATCTGAAACCCGATTTCGGCTTTCTTGAAATAACCAGAAAATGCGATACCCGTTGTCGCCTGTGCTATGTTGACTCCGGGCGGGAACTGCCCGATACCCTGACCGCCGAGAATATATATAAAACGATCGATCAAATGGCCGAGCTTGGCGTGGAAAATATCGCTCTGACCGGCGGCGACCCGCTCACCCGCGCTGACTTGCCGGATATTCTCGATTATATCCGGAAACAAAGAGGACTGCGCCCGGCCATTTCGACCAGCCTGTTAAGCCTTACCCGCGAACTGGCCCAGAAGATGGCCGAACTGGATGTGGCCGTGCAGATAAGTCTTGACGGTTGCACGCCTGAAACTAATGACTGGAACCGGGGCCAGGGGTCTTTTGAAAAGACCATGAACGGAATACAGCTTTTAAATGAACACGCCGTTGCCTTTCGCTTTGCCTTTGTCATAAACAAGCATAATCTGCCGGATATTAAAGAAATGGTCGCCCTCGGCATTGAGCTGGGTGCCCGCGAAGTTGCCTTCGGCAAAGTCAAACTGGCCGGACGCGCCGCGCAGTTGAACGAGGCGGTGGTGCCTTCGACCGAAGAAATGATCGGGGCCTATCATCAGCTGTACCGCTGTGATTTTGACGTCAAAGATACCGGTCTGAAAGTCCGTTGCAAACACAATCAGGCGTTACTCGCGGGTCTGGATAATCGTGTCGGCTGTCTTCCCTGCGGCGCTGGCCGGACTTTCGTTCATGTCACATACAACGGCGATATCATCCCCTGTTCTCTGTTCAACGGCTGCCGGGATTTTACCCTCGGCAACGTTCGCCGGGATCGGTTGACCGACCTGTGGCAAAGCTCGCCTATTTACAGGTATTTCCGACAAACAACGGCTGATGATATCGGTGCCTGCCGCGACTGCCCGGTCAAATACCTGTGCGGCGGCGGTTGCCGGGCCGATGCCTATCTTGGCGCCGGCAGCACCGATGCGGTCTGCAGTGATTGTGAAGACCTCCTGGCATACTATGACTGGATTCTTGACCGGGGTTGCCAGGCCAACTATGTAACAGCATTTTAGAGGTACACATGTTTATCGTTATCGACGGTATTGACGGTTGCGGAAAATCGACCCAGGTGAGATTGCTTCATGATAAACTCCTCGACCGGGGATTGCCGACAACCATATCCAAATGGCAGGATTCCGCTTATATCCAGAAACTATTCATCGGCGACCTCATCAAGAGGATTCAGGAGGGCAGCGTCAGGATTCCGCCGGAATCCCGGACTTTTCTTCTGGGCGCCGATATTTCATACCGCCTGGAAAGCCTGATCAAACCCCTGCTGGAAAAGGGGCATATTGTTATCGGCGACCGTTATGTCTATAAAGTGATTGCCCAGGGAATTGCCCGCGGCTTGGAAAAAGATTGGCTGCAGCGGCTTTTCTCATTCGCCCCCGTCCCGGATCTGGTCATCATGCTCGACGTCCCGCCCGGCGTTTCTTTGCGCCGAATCACCGGCAGTCGGGAAATTTCCTACTACGAAGCCGGTCTCGACGTTTTAAACACCAACGATAAAAAAGCCGCTTATCTTGAGTTTCAGACCAAAGTGCGGGCGGAAATGCTGGAATTGATGAAAGCCGTCGGCGGCATTGTCATCGACGGGAATCTGACCGTCGAAAGACAGAACCAGTTGATTCTGGAACAGGTCCTGGCGCGAACACAAGCTTCATCCAGATTTTAACCTTATTTGATGATGTTTAACTTCGGTTTGCTCGGACATGAATACGACGAGGGTATTCAACTGCTAAAACGTCGCCTCGAAGACCGCGGCCATCGAGCCCGGGTTCTGAATCTGACTCACCTGCCCCGGACCATTCAAACGACCCTCTCTCCGGACGGAATCATTTATGATGGGTACGACCCGCGGGAATGCGACTGCTATTATCTGACCGATATGGGACTTCGGGAACCTTTTTTCCATGTTTCCTATGACCGGGAACTCTGGGTGAGACTCCGGGAAAGATATCTCCGATTTGCCTCCTCTGAAGCCGCCAATGTCAATTTCGCCGTCGCTCTGACCAATCTCATTGCCCGGATCAGGCCGATGGTCAATATGCCGCGCGTCTATTCGTATCGTTTGCATTATCTTTATCAATTGCACCGGTTGGCCGACCGGTCCATTTCTTCTCCGGATTTTATGACGACTTTCGAAAGACCGGACGAATTCGAAAAATCCGAACCTCTTAATCTTGATGAATACAAATACTGGGAGGTGCTCTCCTTTCCCAAGACCGGCCGGACGGATTTGAAACTGTGGTTTAAAAAGCCTTCGGGGATAACATATAAATTGTTGGTCCTGGGCCAACAACTCATGGATGAAGCCCTGCACCAGGTCGAAGCCGATAAATCCGTACGCAAAATACCTCTGGCCGGGCTTCCCTGTCAGGTGGTCGAAACTTCCCGAAAGGCCGCCGGCGAGCTGGATGTCAAATTCGGCGAGGTCACCTGCATATACAATAACGGCGAGGTCTGTATTTCGGGTATCGACCCTTCACCCGATATAAAAAAATTGGAGGACCTCCATAATTTACATGTTTCTTCGGCGCTCGCGGATTATCTTATCGAAACGGCCGCGAACGCCCAAAATTAACGGGAGATTGCTATGGCGGGGAAAAAAATCGGTTTGTTCGGTCAGTTCAACGATGCCGATGTTCAACTGCTGAAAGCCAAAATCGAAGACAGGGGTGGCACCGCCACAATTATCGACCCCGGTCTGTTCCCCGATACCGTCAGGAGTACCATTACTCCCGACCGGGTCATATTTGACGATCACGATCTTTTGGACCTCGATGGTTTTTACATAAGGAAATTGACCGCCATCTGGAGCCTGCCGGTGCCCGATTTCAACAAGGAAGACTGGGCGGGCTACTACGAGCGTTTCAATGATTATATGGATTACCTGCGGGCGGTTCACTCCTATAAAATATCCCTGGTGCGTATCCTGTGTGAAAGAAAGCTGGTTGTGAATCCTTTCGAGGCCTGGGATTATCACCACCTGAAAACCCTTCAGTATTTTCTTCTGCGCGAAAAGGGTTTCAAGGTTCCTGCCTTCGTAGCCGGCAACAATTATTTTACGCTGAAGGAATTTCTCGAAAAATACCCGGCCGTCGAAAAACCGGTCGTCACCGGTCCGGTCCGGAGGATTGCCTTGAGCGATCTGGAGGCCGAAAGGGAACGATTACGGGAACGTCCGGTGATTTATCAGGAGTACATCGAAGGCGCCAGCATCCGAGCTTTTGTGCTTGACGACCGCGTCATCGCCGCCTGTGCCCTCCCGCGCAAGGAATGGGATGTCGATGCCAGCGAGAAAATCGAATATATGCAGCCGATTGAACTGCCCGCGACGATAAATAATGAAATCGTCCGGGCGGCCAATAATTTGGGCATGATATTTTCCGGCGTGGATCTGCAGTACCGGCAAGATACCGATGAGTACTACTTTCTGGAATGCAATGTCGCGCCCTATTTCAGACCCTATGACGCCCAGGCCGGGGCCGATATCGGAGGGAAACTTGCGGATTTCCTTTTGGAAAGAACCTGAACCGGTTGACAGCCGGAACATCGACCCGGAAATTCTTCGGACGCGGTATGTCGAGGACGCCCGACGGGTCGCCGAAAAACTGGCCAAAGACGAGAATCTTCTGGCCATCGGCTTGTCCGGACCGTTTGACCTTCAGCGGGTGCAACCGGCCAGCGATATGCACCTTGTGATTTTATTGGAACAGGCATCACACATTTATTATCATCATATGTTGCCGTCGTTCAGTCCGGTCGGGCGAAGGCTGGAGATTGCCTGTCTTTCTTTTGATTATTTAAACGCCATTGCCGAAAAAGGGTATTCTTCATGGAACGATGTTTATGATATGCATAAACTCGACGACATGGTGATTCTCCATGAAAAAGGCGATCATCTGAATCGCCTGCGCGAAAAAATCAAAATATTGCGCCCCGGACAAATATTTATCGGTCGCCAGCTGGCATCGCTCCGTCATGAATTCGGGAAGATGGACGATTCCATTCGTCGTGAACAATACCGTGAAACCGTCCTGGAGGCGCGGCGTTTTTTACCGACCGCCATGAAGATACTTCTTTTGGCCGGACGGCAGGAATCCTTTGCAAAGGTATCGCATTTATATCGGGCGTTGTTAAATCTCTCCGGGAATATCCCGGCATTGGTTTCGGGCAACTGGCATGGTCTGAATAATATCGACGGGAAAAACTCGGAAAAATTGCTGGCCCAAACCGATAAATTAATCAAAAACCTGTTCCAACGGAAGATTGTATGCAACGGCGTTTCAGACTGATTAATTATGTTGTCCTGCTGATTGTCGCCATGCTGGTGATTGCCGCCTTCGTCCTGATATTCGGCACCAAGGACAAGATTATCGAAGCCCCCGGTCAGGTCATGCCGGTCGAATATGATGTCGTCAGGGCGGGACTGGATGGGGTCATCGAGGCCGTTTATGTCAGCCCCGGGCAAACCGTCCAAAAAGGCGACTCGCTTTTCAAATTGGCCACACCGGATTTGAACCTGGCCGCCAGCCAGGCCGCCATCGAATTAAAAATGACCGAGGTGAACCTGGCCAAGATTACAGAAGAATATGATAACCTCATGAAAAGCGAATCGTTTGAGACGCAATCGGATTTTGCCAATCTTTATCAGGCCAAGCGCGCCGCCGAAATCGCCGAAAAAAGATACGAACGAGCCGAAAGTCTGTTCGTCAAGGGATTTGTCAGCTCCGAGGACCGCGATGACCGTCTTTTGGATTTTGAACTGTCTCAATCTTACTATCTTTCATTGAAAGAACGCGCCAACCTTCTGGAAAAAAGATACCTGCTGCAAATCAAGGAACAAAAGGATAAAGTCGAGCTGGCCCGGCAGAAATACGAGCATGCAACTTCGAAATTGGGCGGCGTGACGGCCGTCGCGCCCATTACCGGCGAAATACTGACGTCCAACCTTGACGAACTCCTCGGCCGCAAAGTCGGCCTCGGTGAGGCCGTCCTGGAAATCGGTGATTGCACACAGATGAACTTCATCGCGGAAGTGGCCGAGGCGGATATGCCGCTGGTGCGACCGAACCAGGAGGCCAGAATATTCGTCAACGCCTATCCGCACCGCCGGTTCCGCACCTTCCCGGCCGCGGTCGTCCGCATTTCGCCCCTGCCGCGTCAAACCGACGGTGGCGTCACCTATCAGACGGTACTTTTAATCGAGGACTGCCGCGTCAATCCGGATTCTTCCTCGATCCTTCTTAAACCGGGCCTGCTGGGCAAAGCCGAAATAATTATCGAACGCGACGTCCGAATTTTAAAAATTATCCTGGAAAAGGCCGATTAGCCACTCCGAATATCTGACAGGATTTTTGATGTATTGAAATACTGTTAAAACTTCGTCGCGACACGGAGCATATCGGGACCGGGCATAATATGCATGATACAAAATCGACATCGTCCTTCGGCAGGATAAAACGGGTCCTGCGCTATTTCAAACCGTACTGGTGGCTCGAATTCGAAGTGTTCGTGTGTATGAGTATCGGGGTTATGCTGACCCTGATCGATCCGCTGGTCATCAAGGTTTTAATCGATGATGTCTTCGTCGAACGCAACCTGCGCCTGTTGCATATCATCATCGGGGCCTTGATCGGTTTATATCTTGTGCGGTCCCTGATGAATATAATCACCGCCTACCTCTATAATTTTGTCGGACAGCGCATGCTCTTTGACATCAGGAGTCATCTTTTCCAGCACCTCCAGAAACTCCACCTCGGCTTTTATCACCGCACCAAAACGGGCGAGATGATCTCACGGGTGAACAATGATGTCGAAGCTCTGCAGAATGTGCTGACCACCACCTTTGTGGACCTCATGACCGATTTACTGACCGTGGTGGCTATACTGGCGGTGGTTTTTTATCTGGACTGGCGCCTGGCTCTGGTATCCCTGACTGCCTTTCCGCTTTTTTCCATCAGCATCGGTTATATCGGCAAAAAAATACGGGTAAAAAGCCATCAGGTCCGGGAAAAAATCGCCGATATGCTGCACTTCTTTCACGAAAGCTTCACCGGCATCAAACTGATTCAATCATACGCCCGGGAAAAATACGAAGCACGGCGATACGTCCAAAAGGGCAAGGACCTGATCAACCTGCGCATCGACCTGGGCGTGCTGGGTTCGCTGGCCAATTCCTCGGCCGGATTTTTCGCGGCGCTCGGCCCCGCTCTCGTCTTGTGGTACGGCGGTTATCGGACGGTTGAAGGCGCCTTGTCCATCGGATCGCTGGTAGCTTTTTATGCCTACATCAAAGACCTCTTCTCGCCCGTATTCCGGCTGGCGCAATTGAACGTGGTCATCCAGACGGCGCTGGCCTCGATCGATCGGATTTTTGAATTCCTCGACATAATGCCGGAAATCGAAGACGCGCCCGACGCACTGTCTGTAAAAAACACCCGGGGAAATATCACCTTTCAAAACGTCACTTTCTTCTACAAGCAGGGGGAACCGGTTCTTAAAAATATCTCCTTCGACGTCGCGCATGGGGAAACGGTCGCCATCGTCGGCCCCAGCGGCGTCGGCAAAACCACGATCATAAATCTGATCTGCCGCTTCTATGACCCCGTGGAGGGTGCCGTCCTGCTTGACGGTGTTGACATCCGAAAAATAAAAATCAGCCATCTCCGGAAATTGATCGGTATTGTCACGCAGGAAAGCTATATGTTCAATACTAGCATTTTCGAAAATCTCAAATTCGTCGACCGCTGGGCCACCGAGGCGGCTATTGTCGATGCCTGTCAGAAGGCATACATTCATGATTTTATCGCGTCTCTTCCCGATGGTTACAATACGCAGGTGGGCGACCGGGGCATGCGACTTTCGGGCGGTGAACAGCAACGGTTGTCCATCGCACGCGCGATTTTAAAGAACCCCCGGATTTTGCTTCTTGATGAAGCCACATCTTCGCTTGACTCCCGGGCGGAATCCCTGATTCAGAAGGCTCTGGAACCGCTCATGAAGGAACGCACGACGGTCGTAATTGCACACCGCCTGTCGACTATCATTAATGCCGATAAAATCCTTGTCCTTGACAATGGTGAAATTGTCGAGCGCGGTCGTCACGAAGAATTATTATCCCGCGGAGGCGTTTACAGGCAGTTGTGGGAAGAACAAATCAAAAAGCAGGAAAGTGATTAAGCTTCGCGATTATGGCCGGGTTTTCGTTTAATATCGTTCAGGTTTTGTTCGGTTTCGGTCTGGCCGTGCTGATCGCCGCCGTCTCGTACCGAGCACAGTCATTGACCGTTGGTGGAGCCCTGTGTCTTGTCGCCATCGGGACAATCGTGTTCGGTTTCGGCGGCATACCGTTCGGTGCGCCGATTGTTTTTTTCTTTGTTTCTTCATCGCTGTTGTCCCGACTGAAATCGTCCGTCAAAGCCAATGCCATGGAGGCTTTCGATAAAATCGGGGCGCGGGATTATAACCAGGTGCTGGCCAATGGCGGGGTCGGCGCCGTAAGTACCATCCTTTATGTCTTGACCGCCTGGCCGGGATGGTATCTGGTATATCTGGCGGCCATCGGCGAGGCCTGCGCCGATACCTGGGCGACCGAAATCGGCACCATGTCCCGCCGGCAACCCCGCCATATCATTAATTTTCGCAAAGTCGAACCCGGTCGTTCCGGAGGCATCACCCCGCTGGGAACGTCGGCGGCCTTGGCCGGGGCATTGTTTACGGCGCTGATTGGTTATTGGGCGTTGAAAATAACGCCATTGATGGAATTGAGCCCCTGGTCGGTAATAACGTGTATCGCCGCCGGTTTTCTCGGTTCGATAGCCGATTCGGTTCTGGGCGCGACCTGTCAGGCGCAATATCGCAATCATCTTACCGGAAAAATCACTGAAAAACCGTTCAGCAAGGGACACAAAAATACACTTATCGGCGGCGTGGAATTCATCAACAACGACGTCGTTAATTTCCTCGGGACGTTCACTTCAGGCATTATCATGATCATCGTGATTATTTTATTTTTCTGAAAATGTCAGGAATAGTGAGTATCGAAATATATCCGGAAGACGCTCCCGGTACTTGATATCATTTTATAAGGACCATCTTTCTGGAATCAGAGAATTCTTCCGTCTTCATTTGCACGAAATATATGCCGGAAGATATTTCTCCGCCCCACGAATTCCGACCGTCCCAATCGACAGAATGATTCCCCGCCGGCTGTGATTCGAACTGCCAATGGCAGATGGCCTGCCCCAGAATATTATAAACTGTCAGCGATACCGCCGCCCGCCGGGGCAACGTATAGTCGATGCGGGTTGTCAGGTTGAAGGGATTGGGATAGTTTTGTGATAAGACATACCCCGACGGTATTCCCGGTAAATTTTCGTCCTCGACCGGTGTGGCATCGCCGCCCAGTTTGGCGATATATATGTCCGAGCCGCCGTTGCTATAGGAGTAGCTGTACCCTGCTACCATATAATCCCGAGCCTGATCCTGGAAGACAATCCGGCCGAAATCCGATTTTGACCCGCCGTATTTCTGGCTCCAGATATGATTGCCGAAAAGGTCGGTTCTGATAATATACACATCAATCCCCTGGGCGCCGAATGATTCGGTTGTGCCGGCGATAATATACCCCCCGTCGCGCGTTGGTCGGACCGAGTAGCCGCGGTCATCATTAATACCGCCGAAAGTTTGTTGCCATGTCGGAACACCGGCCAAATCCGTCCTTATTAAATATACATCGGAATACCCGGATCCGTATGAGGCAGTACTGCCGATAATGACGAAGCCGCTGTCCGGCGCTATTTCAACGCCGCTTCCGAAATCGGCTTTGTCGCCTCCCAGGGTGATGGCCCACAAGGAATCACCAGATGAATCGACCCTGACCAGATAAATGCTGCTGTACCCCTCGCCGAAGGAACCGGTAGAACCGACCGCGACAAAACCCCCCCCGGTTACTTCCCGGACGGCGCTCCCCGATTCCCCTCCGACACCGCCGAAGGTTCTGGTCCAGAGAGTGTCGCCCACGGTATTTGTCCGAATCAAATAAAGGTCGGAGTAACCCGCCCCGCGCGATGAAGTCGTACCGCATATTATATACCCGTCTCCGGTCACTCTGACCGAACAGCCTTCGTCATTGTCGGTGCCTCCGTACGTGCGCGACCAAACCGTCTGCCCGACCGAATCGACTTTGACCAAATAGACATCGCGCTTGCCCGAACCAAAAGATCGAGTCGAGCCCACCAGGATATAACCGCCGTCAGTCGTCTGCTGGATATCATAACCGTATTCGGTCGAATCGCCGCCATACGTGGCCGTCCATATCGTATCTCCGGCCGAATTGAGTTTCAGCAAGTACATATCAAAATCGCCGGCCCCGTAGGAATACGTGCTTCCCAATAACGCGTAACTACCGTCGTCGGCCTGAATGCCGGCCTGCCCCACTTCATTATATACCCCGCCTTTATTCGTCTGCCAGACCAGAGCCTGCCCCGATAACGTTAACGGCAGCACCGCGCAGAGCACTATTGCTGAATACATCGCTCTATTAAATTTGCAACTCATTACAAATCCGTCGCTTCCTTAACCGGCTGTATAAATATTGAACAGCCGCCTCTATAGTCAGTATCGACTTTCCCCCATAGCACTTTAGCCTTTTGGTGATATTTTGAAACGTTCCATTTTCGTTAAGTCAGCCAGAATTAGTCCGTTCAGCCCATCGGTAAATTGACTCCGTATCTTACCGATTTTTATCAAAGCGCCTATGGGTATATATCTTACTGTCGGACTTAATCTTACATCTTCAATTATAGGATCTTCCCGATACTACCCGATTCCCGAACCCAGATATTGATTGGAGCTGTCGTCGTAAGATTAAGTGCTACAATCAGTTTATAGAAAACGTGTGGGGTGGCATCCGGCTTGCCCGGATATTATCTCAAAGAATACACGGCCCTTTATGGGGGAGGAATTTATGCCTAAGAGACTATGCCTCTTGGTGCTGACGGCTATAGTTATGGCTATTGGCAACGATTCTGTCATGGCGCAGGAATATGGAACAATTCAGGCCACCGCTACCGTCTTGCAAGCCATAAACGTTCGGGGAACCCATGACCTGATGTTTGAAACGGTTATTCCGGGGACGCCCAAAACGGTTGACAAGGCTACTATCGGACGGGCCGGAGAATTCGAGATTACCGGTTTTTCCTCGGCGGAAATTGGCATCGATTTCACCTTGCCGCCCGCCCTGTTATTGCTCGATTCGACCGCCGCCATGCCGATCGGTTTCAACAGCACCGATGCTTCCTATGATGACGGTACCGGCGGCGGACAGACGGCGCCGGTCGCCTTTATCAACCCGAATGGTCCTTTGACCTTGCGTCTGGGAAGCGCCGGGCAGATGACCATCTGGATTGGCGGCACCGTTACTCCCGGTCTCACCCAGACCGGTGGCGATTACGCCGCCGACATTACTTTAACTGTGGCCTATACCGGCAATTAGGTTAAAGTCTGCAAAGATGTAATTTACACCGGCCCGGCCCGGTTGTTTCGTCTTGACAAAATCCGGAATGGCAGTACTTTAATACTGAACTACATATTCAGTATTGAAGGCTGTCATGTCGGCAAAAATTGGGCTTTTTATTATCGTTTTAACCGTTTTCCTGACCTGTCCCCCCAAGGTCGCGGCGCAGCCGGAAGCCACCGCTCACATCCGGGCTACCGCCACCGTCGTCATGCCGGTCGGCTTTTACAATAATCTGTCCGAATGGCCTGCCAACGGTCCCGATTCCCCTGTTATCGAAATCTGTCATCCCCGTTACGCCGGGATAATTGTTACCATAAGCAACGATACGGGGATGCTCGAAAAGTACCAATTTAGCGATTACTCCGAAAATGGTTATCCGGAGAAAACCAACGCCTCGAACCGGGCATCAATGGCGCTCGAACGGGCCGTCTTGTCATTTGACGACCGTTTTTTTCGGGATTACTGCCTTGTCACCATTATCTATTCCGAAAATTGACTCCGCACAAAAAATAAGTATTGCCCGGCTGGTATGAATTCCAGTAATTATCTTTCGCAAGGCGGGTCCCGAAATGAAAAAAATAGTGTTCGTCGCAACCATAGTTTCCCTGGCGTTCAGTTCATTAAATGTCCATGCACAAAATGCTATCGTCAACAATGACCTGTCTTTCGGAGATATTTTCCCAGGGATTCCCAAGACTATTTCGAAAACTACCCCGGGTTCCGCCGCCGAGTTTTTCATCTCCGGTACTGCCGGATCGGAGGTCGCCATCGATTTTTCTCTACCCACATACATGAACTCCGGTGGCCATAATATGCAGATGGTTTTCAGAGAGACCGACTGCGCCCTCGATTCCAGCGCCACTCCCGATCAAACCAATCCCGGAAGTAATAATCTTGACCCCTGGCATACCATTACCTACAGGTTAGGCTCGAATGGTTTGACTGTCTGGCTGGGCGGGATGGTCGTTCCAAAACTTATGCAGAAAAAAGGAAGTTACTCCGCCGTCATCGTCCTAACCGTCGCCTATACAGGCAATTAAGCCGAATTCTCGCTGATTTTAGTATTTCCGGGCCAGTCTTTTCCGGCAAATGATTCATCCGATTTTTCCCGATCCTTTTTCTAATGAAACATTCAAGAAATTTCCATATTTGACGATTATTCCTTTATAGAAATGGGCTTAAACAAGTGAATAAAATTTTGGGATTATAGAAAGAAGGAGATGGCTATGCATTCCCATTCAAGGATGAACGGCATTTTCAAAAGCCTGATATTAATCACGGTGGCCATGTTTATCATGACGCCCGGATTGTTGAAAGCGCAGGATGTGGCCGTCGGTCAGGCCACCGCCAATGTCCTGGCAGTTCTGACCGTTACCGCGACTCACGATCTGGCCTTCGGTGATGTCATGCAGGGCGTGCCTCATGTCGCCGACAAGACCGTCATTGCCGACGCCGGCGTCTTTCAGGTTACCGGTGAAGGCGGTGCCGAAGTCGCCATGTATCTGCAGTTGCCCGACTACCT
>CAYWLR010000006.1:86905-109087 GCA_964459465.1 uncultured Ignavibacteriaceae bacterium
ACGCCGATATCGATACGACCGCGGCGGGAACCCCGGCGGTTCATGGAGGCGGTGCTATTGTCGACCAGAACCCGCACGCTCTCCCCGAGACGGCCTTGGGCGGAGCCGATAATATCCTCCAGATATTTCTTGGCGGTAAAGTTCATCCGACTGTCGACCAGAGAGCGGCCGCCTATGCCGCCGATATTGTTTTAACCGTGGCCTATACCGGCAACTAAGAGACATTTCAATGCGGGTAAACATTAGGAGAAATTAAAATGCGATTCAATTTGAAAAAAAGATATATACTGCTGATGGCCGCGACGATGGCTTTTGCCCCGCTGGCCGTCATGGCCCAGGATGTTTCGACGGGTCAGGCTACCGCCAACGTCCTGGCCGTTCTGACAGTTACCGCGACCCACGATCTGGCCTTCGGTGATGTCATGCAGGGTGTGCCCCATGTCGCCGACAAGACCGTCATTGCCGATGCCGGCGTCTTTCAAATTACCGGTGAAGGCGGTGCCGAAGTCGCCATGTATCTGCAGTTGCCCGACTACCTCTGGAATTCGACCAACACCGACCGCTTGGTGATATCGTTCAGCGCCACCGACGCCGATATCGATACGACCGCGGCGGGAACCCCGGCGGTTCATGGAGGCGGTGCCATTGTCGATCAAAACCCGCATTATCTCCCCGAAACAGCCCTCGGCGGAGCCGATAATATCCTTCAGATATTTCTCGGTGGCACGGTTTATCCGACCGTTGACCAGAGAGCGGCGGCCTATGATGCCGATATTATTTTGACCGTGGCCTATACCGGTAATTAGTATAATATTGTGTTAGCTTGGCCAGTTTTGTTTTAATAGTTTTCTTTAAGGGGTTCGCCAGAGCGAATCCCTTAAAGCACATAGTAAAATATAGGATCAATATAGAACATTGGATGAGGATGTCATGGAGAGTAAGTTATCCACCCCTCGAACCGTAATTCGTAAGCGCGTCCGGGGCCTTTTTGTTTCAATCGCATTATTATTAATTTCATCTTCCTCCGTTTTTGGCGGAGTTCTCGTTGCCCCGACCAGCGTCTTTTTGTCCGAGACCGATCGCACCGGTCGCATCACGGTCCAGAACCCGACCGATAAGCCCAAGGAGATATCGATTCATATCGCCTATGGCATTCCGTTGTCGGACTCCCTGGGTGAAGTCCAGATTGCCCTGCTGGATTCAGGTGTGACCGATCCACGTTGTGCCATGGACTGGATTAAAGCCTTTCCTCAAAGGGTCGTGCTTGCCCCTAATTCGACCCAAGTGATTCGTCTGCGGGCCAATCCGCCCAAGGACCTGCCCGACGGCGAATACTGGGCGCGCATCGTAATTCGCTCTCAGGAAGGCCAAACCACATTGCCCACGCCGGATAATACGGAGAAGATTACGGCCAAGTTGAACATGATCATGCAGACGGCCATTGTGTTGAAATACCGTACCGGTAATCTCCTGTCTAAACTGGAAGTCACAAAGACGGATATTCTTGAGGATGACTCAACCGTGACGGCCACCATTTCCATGGCCAATCGCGGCAATGTTTCTTATGTGGGCGTTTTGACCTGTCGGCTTCTCGACGCCGCCGGAAAGGAAATTTCGAAAAACGATATGGACCTCGCCGTCTATTATGAATTAACCCGTCGAATCAAACTCCCCATAAAAGGTTCGGGTTTTACCCGTCCCTTTAAAGTGGAAGTGTACATTACTACGGATGGACGAACCGATATTGCCGACACCGATATGATTGCCGGAAACGTGGTTAACTATTCATTACTGGTTCAATGATGACAAAATGCCGGTATGAGGAAATTCGATCTTAAATTGTCGGGATTAATCCCGGCCCTTGTCATTATTCTGGTCGGAGGCCTGTTGACCGACCGGTCCGACGCCGCGACCGAGGAAATTGTCGTCCGCTTTGAAGTTCCTCGCCTTCTTCAGAAAGATATCAGCGCCCAATACGGCAACGACCAGTTGTATCTGCCCATCGTGGAAATATTTTCATTGCTGGCGATTAACGTAAACGTCGATTCCCAGCATACCGTCTTTTCCGGCAACTATCTGACCAAAAGCAACCGTTTTGAAATTAACACCGTCAAAGGTAAGGCTCAATGTTCCGGAAAGTCGATTACTCTGGACAGCACCCTTTCCATATGGTCGCCCACGGACTACTACCTTCGATACGACCTTTTTGATTCGCTGTTTCAACTGCCGATTTATTTCGATTTTTCCGAATTACGGGTGTATCTCCCTCTGAATAAGGAATTCCCGGCCTATCAGGCGCTGACTCGCAAACTGGCCCATCAGGCCTTGCGGGACGCCGCCACCGCGCAAATGGATGTCGCCAGAATTCCTCGCAAAAAGTCCAAATTGGAGGGGGGCGTGGCCGACTGGGCGTTGACAACCAGCCCTGTCGGGGGCGGTAACCATTATGGCAACATCGGCCTGGGCGGGATGGTTCTCGGCGGCGATCTGGCCGTGCGGGCGTCCGCCGACAGCCGAACCGGTCTGCAAACCGACCAGCTTGATTACCGCTGGCACTATTACTTTGAAAATAACCGTTACATTTCGCGGGCCGATTTGGGAACGATCAACACTTCGGGCTTGATCGGAAGAAATCTTAACGGCGCACTGGCGACCAATCAACCCGAAATCGACCGGAAATATTTCCAGACTATCAGCCTCGAAGATCATATCGGGGAAGGTTGGGAAGTCGAATTGTATGTCAATAATAGACTGGTCGATTTCACGCATACCGATCAAAGCGGTAATTACCATTTCCTCGTAGACATCAATTACGGCTCGTCGCGAGTCATGGTGAAAAAGTATGGCCCCGATGGCCAGATGGAGACGGAGGAAAAATACATCAGCGTTCCCTATAATTTGATTCCCAAAAACGAATTTGAATATACGGCGGCGGTGGGCAGGTCACGTAACGCCGCCAACCCGGGCGAATATGGTCAGGGCATGCTTTATTATGGAGTATTTAATAATCTGACGGCCGGCATCAGCGGGGATATCCCGATTGCGTCCGACATCGATGAAAAACCATCAATGGCCGGGGAGCTGACCTTTCATCCTCTGGGGAACTTAATGGTGAACGGTTCCCACTCACCGAAAAACGCTACCAAAATTTCCATGAATTATTCCCAGCCTTCGATGGTCGGCATTAACGGAAGCTTCACCCGTTATTATGAAAATTCGGCCAACAGCAGAATGGGACAAATCAGCAATATGCGTTTTTCGATTTCGGTCCCGCTCAAATTCGGGCAGAAACGACTCGGCCTGCGCTATCATGTGAGTCTGGACAAATTTGAATATTACTCACACGTGAATATGAGTTATGGTTTCAGCGGGTCTATTTACAGATTCAGTTTCAATTATCTTGGCAGTAGCAAAACCATGAAGTTCAAAAGTCGCACCGACCGAGAAATAACCAGCCAGCTGATGCTTTCGAGCAATATCATGAGGTTCATCCGGCCACAGGTGCGGTTCAATTATAATCATAGTCAGGACGAGCTTTCTTCCGTGGCTCTGTTTCTTAACAAGAGAATATTTAGAACCGGGCAGGCCTCATTTTCAATAGAACGAAATCTGCTGTCAAAGAGCAACATCATCATGTTTTCAGTAAGCATTTTTACCGATTTTGCCGAATTCTCGACCAAAGCCTATTCCTTCTCCGGACAAACGTCGATCAATCAGGTCCAACGTGGCTCGATCCGTTTCGACCAGTGGGACAAGACGTTCCGTTTTGACCGCAAAAACGGTCTCGGTTTCGGCACCGCCAAAGTCTGGCCCTTTCTCGATCAAAACTATAACGGCGTCCGCGAAGCCAATGAACCGCTTCTGCCCGAATTACGGGCCAAAGTCGGCGGCTCATCGGGCAAAAAATACGGCAAAGGCAAACTTTATTATTATGACGGACTTCGGGCCTACGACCAGTTTAACGTCCAGATCGACCCCTATAGCCTCGACAATCCCCAACTCCAGCCCGCCCATGAAAATTTCATCGTGACCATCAACCCCAATACCGTCTCCGAAATCAATATTCCGGTGGTGACAGCGGGCGAAGTGACCGGTCAGGTCGACCGGAATATCCCCGATGGTAAAGTCGGCATCGGGGGCATTAAGGTTTTTCTGATGAATGAAGCGACCGGTAAAATAACGGAAATTACAACATTCAATAACGGCGAATTTTATCATCTGGGATTGGTTCCGGGTCTGTATCGGGCCCATCTCGATCAGGAACAGCTGAAAAAATACGGCTATATCTCGGAACCGGCCCATCGCTCTTTTCAGGTCAGGGCAGTCGCTGGCGGCGATTATGTCGAAGGTATAAATTTCACCATCGTTCCCCAATAATCGGGCAGTTACTTAAGAGGATATCGAAAAATCAGCAGGTTGTCTTCCGAAGTTCCTGCCGGGCGGGACGACTTCCTGCGCGACCGATTCTTAAATCTCGACATTGTGGACGCAAAAGTGTCCCCAATATCGCCCTTTTCAAACTCCTGTCGTTTTTGACTTGCCAAATGGGCTACCATATTCCAGAATCGGCGGAAGTTGTCGGATAGTATTGTATTAATAATCCAATTGATTATTTCATGGATAGAACATTGCGCACAGTTGGCTTATCATGGGGAGGGACTGCTTCACAAACCCCAGTTCCGTTCTTCCTTCTGCCTCTCAATTACAACCATCTCCCTGCACCCATGCCAGAAAACAGTGCGGTGATTGATTGTTATCCTCATGGAAGAGCTTTTTAGAATGCCGCGAATTCCTCCAGTTTCCAGATAGTCGGCGAACGATCCGTAGTGCCTAAGTCCGCCCATTGCCTCCACAATGCGCAAGGCTATTCCATGAATATTCACGGGAAGTGGAGCCAGCGAATCGACAATGATTGTCTTCCTGGCAACACGCAGAGCCTCATTTATGGCCGCGATTTGAACACGCTTGGGAACCTCGTGAAGCAATAATATGATTGTTGCAAAATCAAACATATTTGGCTCAAAGTCGGTAAGATTGGTTGCATCTCCGAGCACGAAACATACCTCGTGGCACCGATTCCGTTTGTTTGCGAAATCTATCATTCGTTTGGATGAATCCAGACCGACAATCTGACATCTATTCACCGACGCTAAATCAAAACAGAGTTCACCTGTGCCACAGGCAATGTCTATAACTGATGACCCCTTCGGAATATAATCGACCACTTGTCTGCGAACTTGCGCCAAAGGCCTATCCCACAGCATGTGGTAAACAGCACCATGCAGGAAGCGGTTTTTGGCGTCGGAATGCCCATCACAAATATCATCAATCATAAGTGCCAGCTCACATACTTGTCCGTGAAATCCCGAGAGAGCAATAACTTGGATGACTTTATCTAATATATTCTTTTAATTGATTCGAGCAACAAAAAAGCCCGGGTGTAAACCCAGGCCTTGAAAGTCCAGAGCGTGGGCTGACCCCGACTCGTCGGGACGACCTGTTGCTTGATCGGCCCCAAAATCTTGTCATTATGTACATAAAAAAAGCGGGGCTGACGAGGCTCGAACTCGCGACCTCCTACGTGACAGGCAGGCGTTCTAACCAAACTGAACTACAGCCCCGGCAATCAGAAACCTTTTTCCTTAACCGAGCGGTATCTATATTATATTAATTCGGCAGAATTATCAATCAATTTTTACAGTTTCCCCTTATTTTTCCATGATTTTAACTGCTTTTCTCTGGACATTGCCTCCGACCTCGTGTCGAACCGCTCCGTATATACCAGCATTCCGGGGGACGTCCGACCTGGCATATCCCGAACGCCCGCCATTATGACGTCTTAGCCTGTCATCCAGATTGCCGGTTGCGCCATTATAAAATCATCGGTCCTTTTTGCTTTTGATGATATAAAGGAATTATTTCAAACTCGCGACTTTCCCGACTTGGCGGTCAGGATGTTTTAACCAAACAGAACTACAGCCCCGGCAATAAAACTATTGGGCAGTACTGGACTCGAACCAGTGACCCCCTGCGTGTAAGGCAGGTGCTCTAACCAACTGAGCTAACTGCCCTATACTACACGCTCAGCTTTCACTTCCGGCTTCCTCGGAAGCTTTGCGCTTCTTGCGGTCCCGAATCATAATCGATATCGGAATCAGCACGCAATACCCCAGAACCAGAAGAATCGGAGCCAGGGTTATGGATCCGGCCGACAATGCGATATAGCCGCCGATTATCACCACCAGGCCGAACCCGAAAAATAGGTAGTTAATCGTCCCGAATGGCCATTCGAAACGGCCCTTGTCTTCGTCTTTTTCTTTTTTTGCCATCACTTTAACAGACTCCAATTATAAACGTAACCGGCTGATTGTCAAGCCTTTTTAACTATTTTCGGTCGTTATGGGTTCATCCTTTATATGCCGGCAAGCCGCAAAAAACAGTCCCCATAAAGCATAGAGGAATATCCGCAATTCCAAGTCATCCGTGACCGATTCATAAAGTCCGGTCAGAATGAATACAATTGTGGCGTTCATCACCGCCGATGATATTACCGGGCTCGTTCGGTCAGGACCGGGCGCGATAACGGCCCGCCGGAATTTCCATAACATCGCCCAATATATGCCCAGAAATAATGCCAACGATGGCAACCCCGTGTGGACGGCAATATTCAAATAATCGTTATGAGCGTGGTTATGATAATAGGGATAGGTCGGGTGAACATAAGGAAGGAAATTTTCCGCGAAGTTCCCCGGCCCGACCCCGAATACAGGTCGCTCGGATATCATCGAAACCGTCGATTTCCAAATAACATAGCGCGACCGCGGATTGGTGCCGCTTAGCTCCATCTTGAGATGCGAAATATGCTGGCCGACCAGACCCGGGGCGAATAGATAAAGCAGTGAGACCGTTATGATCACCGACGGCAGCAAAATCTTCAAATATCTCCCTCGATAATACGATAAGAACAATGCCAATACCCCCAGAAAAACCAGTCCGACCCCTCTTTGATATGACAAAAGCGCCGCCACCGCCGATAAAAACGAAGCTGCGCCAAAAACGATCTTATATTTTCTCGATTTTGTCAATTCAACCAGCGGAAATAGCAGGGCCGCGAGAATTATGAAATAGTTGCCGAACGTAATCGTATTATTGAAAAACCCGGAAACACGATATCTGGTGGTTTCTATCGGCAGCAATTTTTCCATGCGATAGATATCGTATCCCATGTAATGCTGAATTATCGCATAAATCGAAATAATCACAGCCGAAATGGCCAGAAGTTTCAACATCTTGACAACCCGCTCTTTACTATTCAATACAATAGCCATGGCTGGAATGACCGCAAATATCCATTCGTCCCGGAAAATGATAAAAGACCGGCGCAAATCGGTTCCGGCTAGACAGGAGACAAATGACCAGACCAGATATAACCCAATGAATAATATCAGCGGGTCTTTGAAATTAATATTTCCATAACGTTTCTCTTTGAATAGAATGATCAGGGCGCAAAAAATGACTCCGGCGGCGAAAGTTTCGGCTCCGCCCTTGGAAAAAGTCGTTGTAATGAAAAATCCCCCGGCGGAAAAAAGGCCGAGTTTTCGGATAAATTCTATCGAGCGGTCGTTCATCTAAAAAAGATCGCTTTCGATCAACTCCACCAGAAGGTGTATATAGAAAATATGTTCTTCCTGAATTCTCTGAACAGATTTATGAGGAATAATCAGCTTTTTGTCGCATATGTATGCCAGTTTGCCGCCATTGCCGCCAAGAAGCCCGATTACCAGAAGATTCATTTGACGGGCGGTTTCGGCGGCTTTAACAATATTGGCCGAGTTGCCCGACGTCGATATGGCCAGCAGGACATCGCCGGGTTTGCCTAACGCCGCGACCTGACGGGCATATATGCTATCAAAACCGTAATCGTTGGCCGCCGCCGTCATGACCGAGATGTCGGCATTAAGGCATATTGCCGCCAAAGCGGCACGGTTCCGCTCCGAAGTCAGACGAACAATCATCTCGGCGGCCATATGGGAGCTGTCGGCGGCCGAACCACCATTGCCGCAAATTAATATCTTCCCCCCGGCTCCCAGCACGCCCGATATGCGATCGGCAATATCGACCGCCGCGGCGGCCAAACCTTCGGCCGTTTTCAATCGCAATTGCGCCGATTCCTCGGCCGCCCGCATGATTATATTACAGCGTTCTTCATCCGTCATATTTTGATGCTTTCCCGAATGTGGGCCGCGCGCGCGAATTCCATAAGCCGCCGGTCGCCCGAACTCTCAAAATGATTGCCGACAATCACGAACGATGATCCGGCCATGATTTTTTTCTCGACTTCTTCCGGACTTCTTATCCCGCCGCCGACAATCAACGGAATATCGGTATAATCGGCAACGTCGGCAATCAACGCCTCCGGTACCGTCCGTAATGCCCCCGAACCGGCCTCCAGAAAGACCGCCTTCATCCCGAAATACTTCGCCGTCAGCGCATAGGCGCAGACAATGTCGTGCTTGTCCGAGGGTATCGGAAGCGTGTTGGACATGTACTGCACCGACGTGTATTTCCCCGATTCTATCAAAAGATACGCCGTCGGAATCGGCTCCAGACCGAACTTTTTTATAATCGGAGCGCCCTTGAGCTGCTCGTCGATAAGGTACTGCGGATTGCGGCCGGACAAAAGCGCCGTGAATAAAATGGCGTCGGCGCATGGTGAAATCTGGCTGTGAGCGCCGGGAAATATAATTACCGGGAGATTCGTGACGGCTTTGATTTTCTTGACCGATTCATGGAAATTGCCTTTTATCGCCAGCGACGAACCGACCAACAAGGCATCAACTTCGCATTCCTCGGCCTTTTCGGCGGTGGCCAGGAGTTCTTTTTCCCCGACCCGGTCAGGATCGAGTAAAACCAGAAAACCGCCGCCGCGCTCGGCTTTTATTTCCATCAATCTGTCAAAAATGCCGGTCATCTCTATTCCAACATGTCCCGCAGTTTGTGGTGCAAAAGTTCGAAAACGGCGTCAGATGTTACCGTATCGGGCACCGACCCACGGGCGAAATTTTCTTTACCGCCGCCGCGTCCCCCCAATTCCTTGAGGACTTCACCGGTGAGTTTGCCGATATTCACGCCCGCCGATGCACTCGCCGACGACATGAACGTTATTTTACCGTCAACTTTGCCGACGGCCGCCGCGATTTCCGCCTTGGCCGAGCCTTTGATATTGTCCACCCAGCCGCTCATCTCGACCGGATCGACTTCGCCGAAATCGTGGAACTTGAAAATCACCCGCCCGATCGTTTTATCCTGCCCGACCGTTGTGCCGCCGCCCGATGAGAATTTTTCCGCCTTGAGCTTCTTGATCTCCTTTTGCAGGTCCAGAATTTTCCGGCCGGTCTCCTCTATGGCTTTGGAGATCTCGTCCTCGGGTTTATTCAACAGCCTTGTTGCATGGTTTATCGTTTGCTTGTCGGCCAGCATCTTTTCGATTGCCATGCGTCCCGTGACCGCCTCGATACGCCGTACCCCCGAAGCTATCCCTGTCTCCAGCGTAATCATGAACGGCCCGATCTGCGCCGTATTTTCGACATGCGTCCCGCCGCACAGCTCTTTGGAAAAATCACTGATCGAAACGACGCGCACTTTACTGTCGTACTTTTCGCCGAAAATCGCCATCGCCCCTTCTTTTTTCGCCTGCTCGATATCCATATCGACCTGCGTGGCCACTGTTTCGGCGCCCAGAATACGTTCGTTGACTATTTTTTCCACTTGGGTAATTTGCTCGTCGGTCATCGGCTCAAAATGAGAAAAATCGAAGCGGAGTTTATCCGGACCGACATACGAGCCGGATTGATAGACGTGCTCGCCGAGCACTTTACGCAAGGCCGCATGAAGCAAGTGGGTCGCCGTATGGTTGCGCATGATGTCGAAACGTCTGCTTGTGTCAATTGATACGATGGCTTCAGCACCAATTAGTTTTTTCGCATCAAGTTTATTATGGTTTTTTGATTGTGCCGTTCCGCGATGGATTATAATCCCCTGATAATTGAAAACTTTATCAATTTCAATGGTCAATTCGGCTTCTTGTATTTTCACGGAACCCCTGTCGCCAATCTGACCACCAGATTCAACATAAAATGGTGATTCTTTTGTTATCACGGCAACATCAGGATATGGCAATTGATCAAATTGAATAATTTGGGTTTTTACGGAAAATCTGTCTCGAACGAATTTTGTGCCGCCTTTATAAAGATCCGCATTATTCTGCAGATAATCTATGACCGGTTTCAGCCCCTCGACAATATGGTCGAATTGCGCCGCTCCGCGCGACTGCTCCTTCTGATGGTTCATCGCCTGCTCAAACGCCGCCATGTCGAGCGTCAAACCCTTTTCCTCGGCCATGACGTTGATCAAGTCCACCGGAAAACCGTACGTATCATACAACTTGAATATATCTTCGCCGGATATGACCGTTCCGCCCGTTTTCTTCATACCCGCCGCGACTTCGTCGAACAGCTCGCAGCCGACATTCAACGTCCGCCCGAACGATTCTTCTTCGGCCTTTATGACCTTGACAATATGCTCCTGCCGGTTTCTTATTTCGGGATATATGCCACCCATCATATTTACCAGCGTCGGCACCAGTTTGTATATGAACGGTTCATGCCTATCCATCAGTCTTCCGTGGCGGGCCGCACGGCGCAAAATCCGCCGCAAGACATACCCCTGCTTTTCGTTGGACAGCCCGCCGCCGTCGGCAATACAGAATGTTAAAGCCCGAACGTGGTCGGCCACCACCCGGTGCGACACCCCGCGCGTATCTGTATAGTACTTTTTGCCCGTGATATCGGTAATGTGCTCGATCAAAGGTGTGAACAGGTCGGTTTCATAGTTGCTGTCGAGTTCATTGGTGACGCATGTCACCCGCTCCAGCCCGGCCCCGGTGTCAACCGAGGGTTTGGGCAGCGGGACGACACTGCCATCCGGTTTCTGTTCGTACTGCATGAATACCAGATTCCAGATTTCGACATACCGTTCCCCCTCGCCGTTGACTTTATCTTCCGGACCGGTGCCGAATTTGGCGCCCCGGTCAAAATGCACTTCACTGCAGGGCCCACAGGGGCCGATATTGCCCATCGACCAGTAATTGTCTTTTTTGCCGAACTTCAATATCCGGCCGTTTTTCAGTTCCGGTGCGATTTTGGCCCATAAGGCGAATGCCTCGTCGTCTTCTTCATACACCGTCGCATACAGCCGGTCCCTGGGCAACTCCAGATATTTCGTTACCCATTCCCAGCAATAAACTATGGCCTTTTCCTTGAAATAATCACCGAACGAAAAATTGCCCAGCATCTCGAAAAAAGTATGATGCCGCCCGGTACGCCCGACATTTTCCAGATCGTTGTGTTTGCCTCCCGCCCGCATGCATTTCTGCGAAGTCGTCGCGCGCGGGTGCTCCGGACGTTTCTGGCCGGTGAAAATATCCTTGAACTGATTCATCCCGGCATTGGCGAACATGATGGTCGGGTCATCGAATGGTATTACCGGCGACGATGGCAAATGCTTGTGGTCGTGCTTTACGAAATAATCTATAAAAGATTGTCTGACATCCGACGATTTGATGGCTCATTCCTCCTGGCTGATTTTCTCAAACGCTTGCCGGGCCGCTTCATAACCTATCGAACGGCGCGACAGGTAATTATACGCTTTGCGCCGGGCGGTTTCAAGGTCAAATTTAGACAAATAATTCCAGCGTGCCTCCAGAAGTCGAAAGGCCACCGAATATTCATCAACATCCCGCAAACATTCCTCGACCGCGGCCCGGGCGATGGCATTGGGAATCATTTTGGATTGCAGTCGGGCCAGAAGATACCCCCGCCCGGCAGGTTTGTGGCGAAGCGCCGCACTCACCAGTTCCCGGGCGAATTTGGCGTCGTCCAGAAAGCCCCGCTCGATATATAACTTCACCACCTGACCGATAATCGTCTTGTCGAAACCCTTCTGGGCCAGTCTCTGGCTGGCCTGCCCGATCGAATAGGAGCGCGCTCCCAGCATATATCCGAGATGATGGTCGGCCCGGATAAAGTCCGATTTGGCCTTGATAATATTCATTTGCTCGGCCGAAATCTCCAGCCCGGAACGGAGTCGATGCTGCTCAACCATCGACTGCAAAAGCAGGAGTTCCGTTTCATCAGAAAGAGAAACCGTCGCCAGCCGCCCCTTGCGGCTGATTGATTTTATAATCAGCTTGTCAGACATGGTTACAAAAATACGCAAGGTTTTTATTAAAAGAAATCATTTCTTGAGCGGCTTATATTCAACCTTTTCTTTACCGTTCTAAAAAAGTCTCAAGCCCGCCCAAGGCGGAAATATGACTCGGCGGATTCCACCCATATTTTTGAAACCGCCCCTTGAAATTCCCGGTTCTAATTCTTAACATTTATAAAAGTTTATGTCATAAAGGAGCGTAATATGCCGGTTCGTAAATATCATGAAATCCCGCAAATCGAGGTCAAAATGGACGGCGTCGTCGGAACCTTCAAAAGCGTCCCGATCGGCAAGGCCGAGGGCTGGAATGACTACACCATGCGCGTCTTTAAAATCGCCCCCGGCGGACATACCCCCAGACACAAGCACGGTTGGGAGCATGTCAATTATATCATGTCCGGCAAAGGCCGCCTGACTATCGGCGGTAAAGTTCACGAATTATCGCACAAGGATTTCGCCTTCGTCCCGCCCGATACCGAGCACCAGTTCGAAAACCCTTATGGCGAACCATTCGAGTTCATTTGTATCGTCCCCAACCGGGGTGAATACTGATTAGTTTATCCGAGAATACCATCAACGAAAAACTATACAGAAAAAACGGGTCGATTTCTTGATATCGGCCCGTCTGTAATTACGATTATCTATATATTCCCCGCCGTTGCCAGGACGTAATTGGAAGTATCAAAATACTTTTGCGCGGCATCCTGCACCTGCTTTGTGGTCACCTTTCTTATCTCGCTTATGAATTTATCCCCGTAATTGTATCCCAGTCCGAGATATTCATAGACGCCCATATAATACGCCTGGTTGATGCGCGACAGATTGGCCGACAAATATGACCCCCAGATATCATTGACCGCCGTCGCGAGTTCCTCGTGGTCGGGCGGCTGGTTTTTCAACCGCTCGATTTCGGCCAGAATTCCGGCTTTGGCTTTCTCAAAATTGGCCGCCCCCGTCCCCATGGCGCACAACAGCCAGCCGAAATTTTTGTCCAGGTTGGCCGATGCGCCAACGGAGTATGCCAGTCCCTGCTTTTCGCGCAGTTCATCCTTCAACCGTATGGAAAGCACCGCCGCCGCGACCCTTATGGCCGAAGCATCCGGCGATGTCACCGACGGCAGGACATGACCCATATAAATGTATACCTGTTCTTTATCCATTTTTTCATGAGCGGTTCTGACACCTTTTATCGGAACCGGGGCGACGGCCTCAATCGGTTCGAAGCCGGTTGCCTCCATGCCGCCGAATTCCCCTTTCAGACTTTCCATAATCCGAACCGGGTCGTGGTTGGTGCAAACCGTAAGGATCATATTTTCCGGCGAGTACATTCTTTTATGATGGGCCCGAATATCGTCAAGTGTTATGGCATTTAACGTCCGATACGTCCCCTCGATGGTCTTGGCGTAAGCCCGCCCGGCAAACAGCGTTTCATAAAACAGCTTGCGGGCCACCTGATATGTCGAACCCCCCCGCCGCCCGATTTGTCCGAAGGCGGCCCGGCGCACCGCTTCGAAATCGGATTGATCGAAGGCCGGGTGGAGTATCATATCCGCAAACAACTCCATTCCCCGGTCCGCGAACTCATCGATTGTTTCGAACTTCATGAACGAATATTCAGGAGTGGTATAACGGTCATCGTGCGATATCCAGGGATTATCATAAAGCGTGATATTGGCGCCGATGGCCGCCAGCTCGGCCGAAAGCATCCCGGCCGGCCGGGCGATTGTCCCCTTTTCAATAAGATGATTGACCATGTCGGTTAGACCGTCAAGGCCGTCCGGTTCTGTGGCCGCCCGGTTTTTGCCGATGATATTCATCGCAAAAACGCGGCTGTCGGGATTGGATTTGACTATTATCTCCAGCCCATTATCCAGCGTCTCCTTGAGATAAGTCGCCGATTGCTTCTGCGGTTTATCGGCGATTTTTGACATATCCGGCATGCGAAAATCGCCGCCCGCTGATAAATCATGCTCCGGGAATTCCGTCTTTTGATAATAGGCCGTCACTTCATTTACGGTCGGGCCCGCGGGGCGGAACGCCTTTACGCCCGGCGAAGCCTCCGGCCTGACCGCGGTGGCGACATACGACGGTTTGGTCAGATACCTCTGCAACGCCCATTCCATGTCGGATATCCTGACCGATTCGATATTTTCACCTATTTTTTCAAAAAAGTCCCAGCCGGTTATGGCCAGAAGCGGGGCGACCATGAATCCATAATAGTGCAGTTTTTCCGACAGATAAATTTCATTACAGCGGCGCGAGATTTTATAGCCGTTGATAATGTCTTCCGGCGGCAGATTCCGAACCAGATTCGCGAAAACATCGTTGCACGCCGTAATGATTGACCCGATACTCTCCGAACCATTGGTTATTATGCCGATATTGATTCGGCTGAATTCTTCACGCGTATCCAGTTCGACACTGACATCGGTCGCCAGAACCCGTTCACCTTTTTTAAGCGCCCGAACCAGCGGCGAAATCTCTTCGTCCCCGAGATAATCCGCAATCAGGTTGAAGGCATACCAGCCGGAATCGGAAAATCTCGGCGCTTCCAGCGATAGATTTATATAAGTCGATTGCACCGGGGCCGAGACTTCATGCAGTTTTATGCCTTTAATCGGTTCATAGACGATTTCCGGCAAAGGCGGTCGCTCTTCAGCCGTGAAGCCGCCGAAAACCCGCTCCACCATTTTTTCCATTTCCGGTATTTCAAAGTCGCCGATAATGAGCGTCATCATGCGGTCGGGGGCATAGTAGCGTTTGTAATAGTCGATAATGGCCGCGCGCGGTATGTTGGATATAATCGTTTCATAACCGATAATCGGACGGGCGTACGGCGTTTGGGCATATGCCGACTCTTCGAAAAAGGCTTCGGCCGGCGCGCCTTCGGCGTCGTTGCCCATTTTGATTTCTTCGCACACAATACCGCGCTCTTTGGGAAGGCGCTCTTCCGGAATCACCGAGTTGAACAGCATGTCGGCTTGAGTGGCCATGCCGTATTCGATATATTCGCGCGGCATCAAAACCAGATAGGCCGTGAAGTCCTTGCGCGTGAAAGCGTTAATATATCCGCCCAAACGTTCGACACCCTTTTCGATCTCCTCTTGAGTGCGCGTGGCAGTACCATTGAAAAGCAAGTGCTCCAGAAAATGAGTGAGGCCGTTATTATAGCGGTCTTCATACTTGCTTCCCGCCTTTACAAAAATCATGCTGGTTATCATGGGCGACGCATGATTGGGCTTGAGGATTATCTCCATCCCGTTTTTTAGATGATACCTTTTCTCCGAAACGTCCGCCGGTTTTGTATCTTTCGCGCATCCGGCCATCAGTATCAGGATGGTCAGAATAAGCCCCGCCATTATCAAGAAGCGCATTATCTTCTGAATATTCATCGCGTCTCCCCCTGCAACCTCCCCCGTTTGTGCAAACATGATACATTTTTGCGCCAGTCGGCTTTGGCCGGTTTTTTATAACTGATTATATCAAAACACATTAAGCTACCCCGAAAGACTCCGCCTGTCAAGCGCATTCGCGAAAATGGCATTGACTTTATACCGATTAAAGATATATTGTGGCAAATTTTATGAACAGAAATCGCTCAAATAAGATTGCCCGCGCCGGTCATGGCTTGTTTTTGCTGTTATGCGCCGGATGTCTGATATTTTTCGGACTTCTGGCAAACTCCGCGCTAATCTCCGTCAAGGAGGTTAAAAGCGATTCTTCGGAACGGCCAATCTGTTGCATCGATATTAAATGCCTGCCCGATGGCGACGGCTCCATGGCCAAGGGGGCCGGTTCCTCGTCCGGCAAAGTCTTCCATATAACCATCCCGGCGGTGGTCTCTGGTGGTGGCCTGGACAAACGACTTCCGGTTCAGAAAATAATCGAAATACGGACCTCACCCAGAATTATTTGCGGCCAGGATGCTCTCTTTTCAACGGCCGTAACCGCCTGCCCCCATAAAGCCCGCGAATTCACTTTGATCGGGGCCAAACCATCCGGAACCAGTTAGGTTCAATTTCAAGTTTCTCGATTGTAAACAGCCTGATTGATTTAATCTTTTGAGAATTAATATTATTCTATTTTTGTATAAAGGAGACTGGAATTCATGAAAACCCAAACCTGGCGATTCGTTATCACCGGCGCCTTGATCGTCCTGGGCTTTATCGGCTTCTGGAATACACTGCGTCTGTGGACGCTTACTGATGCCGATCGCACTCGGATGGAAACCGTCAAGCCCGGTTCCGTAAACGAACTGGAACGCAAGGCAATGAGGCTCGGCCTCGACCTGCAGGGCGGCATTCATGTCGTACTGCGTGTCCAAATGGAAAAACTGGAAAGAGAAGAACGAGCCGATGCCGTCGATCGCGCCATTCAGGTCATCCGCAACCGCGTGGACTTCACCGGCGTGACCGAACCGATTATCCAGAAACAGGGTGACGACCGCATCATCGTCGACCTGCCCGGTTATACCGACGCCGCGCGGGCCGAGGAAATCATCGGGCAAACCGCCCAGCTTGAATACAAACTGCTGGAAACATTCGAAAACGCCTCGATTCTCCTGGCAAAAATCGATTCCGTAGTGGCCGAAATCCGCAAGGTCGAGGGCCATCAGGCGGAAGAATACAGCAGTGTCATGGCCGAGCTGGAAAAGGCCAACAAAGACTTGATGACCGAACCCAAGGCGGGCGAAGCTTCTCTGGACAAAGCCGCCGATACGACCGCAAACCTCTTTTCGGAATTTCTCGATTCCGGTGAGACCAAAGGCGAATTCGATGATATGGGTTTCGATTCCGAAAGCAAACCCTTCAGCCAATATATCGAACAATGGTTGACCAACCGCGAAGGCGTTCCTTTTCCGGGGTACAATGTGGCCGCGCGGGATCGCAAAGTCATCGAAAAATGGCTGGAACGACCCGAAGTCCAAAAGGTCATACCGGGCGACGTTCAGATTGCCTTTTCCACCCGTTCGCACATTTCCAACGCACAGGAAGTTTATAATCTGTACGTTCTCAAGCGCAAGGTGCAGTTTCTCGGCAAGTTCCTCGAAAGTATCAAGCTTGGCCGGGGACAATTTCAGGAAAATACGGTCGATTTCCGTATTTCCGGTGAAGCCTCGGCCGCTTTTGCCCGGTTGACCGGGGCCAATATTGATAAACCGCTGGCCATTGTCATCGACGATAAAGTCGAATCGGCGCCGATCGTCCAGGATAAAATCCGCGGTAATGGAATGATCACTATGGGTGCCGGGGCAAGTATGCAGGATGCTCAAAACCTGATGATCGTCCTCAAAGCCGGCGCCCTGCCCGCACCGGTTGAAATTATCGAGAAAAATGTGGTCGGGCCGTCGCTCGGTTCCGATTCGATTCGCAAAGGCTTTATTTCATGTATCGTGGGGCTGGTACTGGTGATAATTGTGATGGCCATATATTACCGGGTTTCGGGTATTATCGCCGATTTTGCCCTGGTTTTTAATATCTTCTTTTTGCTGGCGGTTATGGCCGGTTTGAAAGCAACTCTAACCATGCCGGGTATCGCGGGCATAATTTTGACCGTCGGTATTTCGGTCGACGCCAACATCCTGATATTCGAACGTATTCGCGAAGAACTTCGCACCGGCAAAACGGTTCGGGCCGCCATCGACGCCGGATATGATCGAGCCTTGTTGACCATCATCGACAGCCATGTGACGACATTGATAACGGCCGGGGCCCTGTTTTTATTCGGGTCCGGTCCCATCAAGGGTTTTGCGGTGTCATTATTCTGCGGCGTGATTATTTCACTCTATACGGCCGTGGTCATTACCAAAACCGTTTTTGACCTCCGCAAAGGTTACAAGACGCTTAGCATATAAGGAGTTCGATTATGTTAAAAATAATAGGGGAAACCAATATAAATTTCATCGGCCAGCGCCGAAAAGCATTCCTGATTTCAGGATTGCTAATGATTCTGGGTCTGTTTGCCTTTGTCATGGTTCTTCTCGACAAGGCCAATATGGGTATTGATTTTGTGGGCGGAACCATGATTCAGGGAAGTTTCGAACAGCCCATATCCATTTCAGATTTACGCACCGCCGTAACCACTAATGGATTTCCGGAAGCCTATATCCAGGAATTGGACCGCGGATCGGATAAGCACGCCTATATCATCCGCGTCAAGGAAGTTGTTTCCGGTGATGAAAAGGCCATCTCTCGTCTGGCCCAGATTATCGACGATGCCTTCCCCGGTAATAAATTCACCGAGGATTCGGAACACGTAATCGGCCCGGCGGTGGGCCAGTCACTCCGGCAAAGCGCCCTTTATGCCATCCTGATTTCCATCGCCGGCATGATTATATACATCGGCATACGATTCGATTTTCGCTCCGGTGTGGCCGCCACTATCGCCACGTATCATGATGTTCTGGCCGTCCTCGGCATTTTCTTCCTTCTCAACAAGGAAATTACTCTGCTGGTCGTGACCGCCCTTCTGACCCTGGCCGGTTATTCTTTGACCGATACGGTCGTCGTGTTCGACCGCATCCGGGAAAATATCAAGAAATTCCGCAAAAAAGGCGAATTCGTGCATACCGTCAACCGCTCCATCAATGATGTGTTGTCGCGCACCATTATGACGTCAGGCACGACGCTTATCGTCGCTTTAACGCTGTACCTGTTCGGCGGCGAGATATTAAGCGATTTCGCCCTGGCATTGGTACTGGGCGTGATTATCGGGACTTACTCCTCGGTTTTCGTCGCCAGCCCGATTGTCGTGGAATGGGAAGACAAATCACCCCGGCGATTCAAATAATATTTTCGATAACAGGGGCCGCCGCGAAGCGGCCTCTGTCGTTTTCGGGACCATATGATGCACGATGAAATAGAAATTAAACTCAAACTCGAAAATGAGCGTCACTACACTCTGCTTTATAATCGGCTCGGTCCACCGCTTCGAATCGCCGAACAAACCAATTATTTCTTCGATAGCGACGACCGCGATCTCCTTAAGACCGGGTGGGCTTTTAGATTGCGCCGGGAAAACGCCTCTTGTCTTATGACCTTGAAGGGCCCCCGTCGCTCCGAAAACTGTTGTCCGTCGATTCGGACGGAATACGAAACCCCCGTAAACTGCGGGCTTCTTGAGCAGGCCCTGACCGGTGGTCTTCAATCAGCCGCCTGCCCCGACCCTGTCGGGCCTCAACTTGAATCTCTTGATATCGACGGTAATTTGACCGAAGTCCTCCATTTCCGAAATAAACGAGCTACCCTCGATTTTAACGAGTTTGGCCGGAATCGCCCGGTTGAACTGGATAAAACACAACTCCCCGACGGCTCCGTAAACTTTGAACTGGAAATGGAGTTGGAACGGCCCGATGATTATCCGGCCGCCTTTGACGCCCTGAAGCGACTTTTCGATGAGCTTGAAATCCCGGTCCGTGTCATGAACGAAAGTAAATTCGCGCGGGCTCTAAAAAGCCTTAATCTGGGTCACTTATACCGGGAAACTTGAGCCCGTTAAGACGTAAAATACAGTGTCATTAACGGAAAAAGGCAGGAGGTTTTGATGAAAAAAAGTTTATTGATTGCCATTCCAATTATCATCGCCGCATCGATTTGTTTTGCTCAAGATGTTTCCCAAAGCGGCCCAAATAAGCTGTATCCTTTTTCTTTCAATTATAAAAGCGAATACACCATTCTACGACTCTTTCCGACACCGGATGGCTATGAACGCTATCCGGAACGCGATATGTCCAAGTACCAGGCCTGGTTGACCAATTTGCCGGTCTGGCCCAATTATTATAAAGTGGCCCTCTGGAGCGCCCATGATACGGTTGCGGTGGGCAGAGTGGCGGCCATTATTGACTTTGGTGTGAAATCCCGCAATCAGACCGACCCGAACATTCCCCTGCAATTGCTTTGGGCCGCCCGACGAGTTTTCAATCAACCCGAAAAAATCGAATACATTCTTTCCCCGAAAGATACAATAACGTATTCAAGATGGCTTTCCGGCAAGTATGTGTTAGATGGCGCCGGCAACCTGGTTTATAAAAAGGCCGAAAAACGCGAGCATACAGCCCAGGAATATTTCCGCTTCGTTGAATTTATTGCCGATAAAAACAACGGCCGAAGACTCATCCAAAATTGCCGAAAAACCGATTGGAAAAATATCGAACCGGGCGATTTGTATATTCAGTTTCGGGAGAATGACCCCGATTCGACCGGGCATACGGCCATTATCCTTGATATTTGTCAGAATCAATCCGGCGATAAACTCCTCATGGCGGCCTGGGGCGGCAACCCGGCCCATTCCTTCTTTGTCCCCAAATCTCCCGATCCTCAGCGCGGGCCATGGCTGACTCTGGATGAATTCAAGGCCCGGTTGTCCGAATTCGGTTCCGGCGAATTTTATATTTTTGCGCGCGAATAATTTTTGAGCTTGCCGACGGCGTTTCGGACATTATTTTACCGATGATGTTTAAAACGCCGTCTTTTTATTATGGCTGTGCTGTGATGGCCATGCTGATCCTTTTTCCCGGACCTCTGCAGGCACGGACCTTTACCGTCGAAAGAGGCTCCGATTTGCAGGCCGTCATCGACTACGCCGCCGACGGTGATACCATCATCGCCGGTCTGAAAAATTTTAACGCCCGGGCCGTCCATTTCACCGATTCGCTATGCGGAAATTGCACCGACCACCGAACCGAAGTGGAGGCTTCTTACGGTTTTCTCATCAAAGACAAGTCACTCAACATTGTCGGTATCGACCGCCATGAAACCAGGCTGGTGACCAATGCCGGCTACGGAATCTTCTTCGTCAATTCTCCCAATTCCTCGCTGATTAATTTGACTGTCACCGGCGGGAAACGCGACCCCGACGGCAATGCCACCGACGCCGGGATTGTCGTACGAAACAGCCGCGTGACCATACAATTTTGTGATATTATCAATAACAGCAACCGCATCGACAGCGTCACGGTCGGCATCGGGGGAGTGGTCGGCCGTGAAGGGGCCGAAATCATAATCGACCGTTGCCGTATCGACGATAATACCTGGGATGGCATCGCCCTTTATCGCGGAGCGTCGGCGGTTATTACCGATTGCGAAATCACCGACGGGCGCGGCGCCGGTATCGGCGCCACCTGGGATGCATCCTGCCTGGCCTATCGTAATAAAATATCCGGGTACTGGAAAGGCATCGGGGCGTTCGGGACCGCCTGGGTCGTCGCCCGAAATAATAACGTGTCCGACAATCTCGGCTGGGGCATTATCGCCACCGGCAGTTCCTTCATGGATATCTCCAACAACCTGATTCGCCATAACGGCAACTGCGGCGTCGCTCCCTGGTCAACCGAAAGCCGGGGACGGATTATCAATAATATCATCATCAAAAACGGCTGGCGCAAAGAATGGGTCTGTCCTTGCGTCGGTGTATGGAATTACGGTGACTGGGCCAAATGGGATTTCTCATTTAATATTGTCTGGGACAACAAAGAAGGAAACTATCGCGACATCTGGGATCAAACCGATATCAACGGCAACCTTTCCGTCAACCCCGGTTTTCTCAACGATTCCTCGATGGTCCTTGGGCCCGATTCCCCGGCTATCGACGCCGGTCACCCGGAGCTGTCCGACCCGGACGGCACCTGTTCGGACATTGGCATCTGGGGCGGACCGCAAGCCAAATAAAAGCTCACATCACCCGGTTTTCTTTTTACTACCCAAATATCTTGACACGACCCGAACCGTCCGCTTAATTATTGCCGAGCAATTTCATTGTTTGCCCGGAGGAGTGGCTGAGTGGTCGAAAGCGGCGGTCTTGAAAACCGTTGTACCGCAAGGTACCGTGGGTTCGAATCCTACCTCCTCCGCTTTTAGAACGCGTTGGAGCGAAAGCGACTTACGCGTTCTTAAACCCTGAGCGAAGCGAAGGGTCGTT
>CAYWLR010000006.1:109187-144810 GCA_964459465.1 uncultured Ignavibacteriaceae bacterium
GGAAATCTTAAAAATAAACCCTGAGCGAAGCGAAGGGTCGTTGGAAATCTTAAAAATAAACCCTGAGCGAAGCGAAGGGTCGTTGGAAATCTTAAAAGTAAACTCTGAGCGAAGCGAAGTGTCGTTGAATGTATTCAAAGGGTTAAGACTTAAATGCCAGAAGTATGGTATCTATATATTCTTGAATGTCGCGATGGTTCATATTATACCGGTGTAACCGCAAATATCCCGGATCGTCTAAAAAGACACAATGAGGGTAAGGGTGCCAAATTCACCCGCAGTCATCGACCTTGTCGATTAGTCTATTTTGAAAAATGCCAGTCAGAGCGCGATGCCCGCAGACGAGAGCTGGTGATTAAAGGATGGAACCGAAGCAGGAAAGAGGAACTTATAGGCGGGTTTCCTTCGTCAGTTCTGACGGACTTCCTCAGGATCTCCGGGCCTTAGCCCTTCGACGAATCCTACCTCATCGGCTTTTAGAGCCAGTTCGAGCGTAGCGAGTTACTGGCTCTTAAACCCCGAGCCTTGCGAGGGGTCGCTGGAGGATTCGAGTGAAACCCCGAGCCTTGCGAGGGGTCGCTGGAGGATTCGAGTGAAACCCCGAGCCTTGCGAGGGATCACTGGAAGGTTCGAGTTGAACCTCGAGCCTTGCGAGGGGTTACTGGAAGATTCGAGTTAAAACCCCGAGCCTTGCGAAGGGTCGCTGGATCAATTGCACCTTGATTCGAATCAACCAAAATCCCCAAAACTCCCGGCATCTTCTTTGTCCGGCGTAACGTGCAGTTCAATACTCCAAACATACTTTCTTACATCCATATTGTTCGAAATCAAGTTGATTTAAATATTCGTATCAATTATATTCGCGATAGTCCGGTTGATCAGGGGCAGACGAAATGCCCGCTCGAATAGTGGTTATCGCGGATTCACCGGTATTAAAAAATGTAGATATAGTCGGAGGGATTAAAGACGCAGGAGCCGATGAGTGCGGTCGCTGATTTCTGTGCATAAAATATTTCAGAAGCACACGGCATTCTTAACGGTCTTCGGCGGGGATTGCAGCCTGTAAAGGTTGTTTGCTGTCGGCTCGCATATCTGGATTTTAAATTGTGTTGAGCAATTGAGGTATAGATATATGAAATCCGATAATCTCAAGAAGGTTCTCAATCAGTTAGGCGAAAACAAAACCAACGATGCCTACAAGCCGGAGCGTCGCAGTCATCGCGCATTCAATACCGAAGATGCCAAGCTTATTCTTGTCATCGATGATGAGCCGTCCTCCCTGGAACTGGCCTCGGTTTACCTTGAAAAGGCGGGATATCGGGTTCTGACCGCCCTTTCGGTCAAACAGGCGAAAAAAATCCTGTCCGCCAATCCGAATATCGCCCTGATAATGACCGATCTTAAGATGCCGGAAGAAGACGGTTTTATGATGCTCGAGTTTCTTAAAAATAGCGGCCGTTATTGCCATATTCCGGCTATTGTTTCCACTTCCAGCTCCAGTTCCGCCCATGTGGCTCGAGCTATCGAACTGGGAGCCCGGGATTATGTGGCCAAACCCTTCGATTCGGAAAACCTTCTCCAGCGCATAAGAAAAATAGTCGAGCGGCGCAGGAGGACAATCCTGCTGGTCACCGACGAACCGACCTGCTTTCCCGTTCTTAGCCGATCACTAACTCCGGAGGGTTTTGCCCTCGATACGGCCGCGAACGGGAAAGAAGCCTGTGACAAAATAGCAAAGGAGTGCATCGATATTATTATCAGCGAATTGGCCTTTGAGGATATGACCGGATTTGATCTGATGTTGAAGGTCCAGGATATCTGTCCCGGAATTCCCTTCATTTTTCTGGGCGATTCGAATATGAAAATAAAGGCCGACGCCGTCATTTCGGCGGGCGGGTTCGGATACATTGAACGGCCGATGAACAATTTCAAGGTGATCCGCATGGTCACCAGCGCCTGCTCCAAATTTTCGATTTGAGGCATTTGGCTGATTTAAAAATCTATTCGGCAACTTGCGGACGCCCACCCTGCAAAAGAGAACCCGGGATAAATACGCCCGATAAAAACCGGAAACTTTGGGCCCACGATCCGATGAATCGATTGTCCGCACATCTTTTATAAAAGTTCAGGAATCCCTTTATACAGCCGATATCAGATATAATACCTCCACGGGTTCCATAAAGTCCCGCGTTTGGTATTGCGGTCCGGCATATCGGAAAATCCTGTCGTGGACCGCGGGTTTGGCAATAGACCAACCCGGTTATATTTCGCATTGTTCGCGAAGACGATATTTATCAATAGATTGCAGAGATGATTTTCGGAAGGAGATTGCCTTGCGTGAATTTAAATCTGAACCAAAAGGCCTGGGCGGCTGGCTGATTCTCGTGGGAATCGGGCTGTTTATAACACCCTTCTTTATTATGGCTTCGCTGTTAGTAGATTATGTGCCGATTTTTACCGAAGGCTACTGGGAAATTATGACCACACCGGGATCGGAGGGATACCATCCCCTCTGGGCCCCCGTATTGACGTTCGAGATTATCGGCAATACCTTTTTCATTCTCTTTGGCATAGCACTGGTTATCTTATTCTTCACGAAATCGCCTCGTTTCCCGAAGCTGTTGATAGTTTTTTATGCCTCCAATCTTCTCTTTATTGCTTTTGACCTGGTATGGGCATCGGGCATCCCCGCCGTGAGCGCTATGGACAACTTCGATTCTATAAAGGAACTGGTGCAGGCAATAGTCAAATGTGCCATCTGGATACCCTATATGCTGGTTTCGAAAAGGGTGAAAAATACTTTCGTAAGGCCAAGATCCCAAATGACACAAGTGCCGATTGAGAAAGCTTATAATTATTCCCGATAGGCAAAATCGACATACAGCTTGATATATATTGAATTTGCCACCCCCAAAACCGTATATTGATTGCAGTTTTTATACAAGGAGGTGGCTATGCCGTATTGCCCTAAATGCCATTATGAATACACCGGCGATATTGAAATGTGTCCGGACTGCGATGTCAAACTCGTGCCGGAATTACCGGCAGATGACGATTTCAACGAAACCGTCTATAAAGACTGGGCGCGCATTGCCCGGTTTCGTTCCGAACAGTATGCCAAAATGATTCTCGAGACGCTTCGTTCCAAAGATATCCCGGCCGTAATATACTCCGGCGCCGGATACTTCGGCGTCACCGGCCAGATGGGATGGTCGTCCTTCGCACCGATCGACGGAGCGTATTCACTCATGGTACCCAGAGAATTCGTCGATGAGGCCTGTTTCGAATGCGAAGCGCTTCTCGGCGAAGAGTGGCAAAATTCCAGGGTGGATGAATAGCCAAATCAACACTCCAAACAAAAAGCCCCGGCTTTCACCGGGGCCTTTTTATTGCGAGGATCGAAAGTTATTTTAACAATGTCATCTTTCTGGAATCGACATAATCCCCGGCCCGCAGTCGATATAAATACACCCCCGAAGCCACTCTTTTTCCGTCGTCATTGATGGCATCCCAGCTGACCGCATGTTCCCCGGCAGTCTGGGTTTCATCAACCAGCGTCCGCACTACCTGTCCGTTCATATTGACAATTTCCAGCGTGACATGAGCGGTTGCGCCAAGCGTATATCCGATGCTCGTGTTCGGATTGAACGGGTTGGGATAATTTTGCGCCAGACTGAACGTTCCGGGAACCTGTGCGCCGTCATCTTTGGATACGGTTTCGTCCGCATTCTCTCCGGCTTTTTGCCCGCCGCAGTCAGCGGGAATGCATCTCTTCATGACCACGACACTTTCGCCGCCTTCATTCGTTTTGAGACTGATACCCATATTTTTAAGCTTTTCCGCAAGTTCCGGGTCCGTGTCGCTGGCGTTGACAATCACGCGCTTGCCATCGTCGCCAAAGAATATGCAGGAATCTTGAAAACTGGTATATATGCCCGTGCTGCAGCATTCCAAGGCGATCCCGAGTTTATCGCCTTCGGCGAGTATTTGAGCGCCGGATGAATTGTCGGTATACCAAATGCTGAAACCGCGTGAGGTTGTCAGCGAATCGAGGCATTTGATTACGAATTGATTGATTTCGTCTTCCGAAACTTCCGACAGTTCACCCGTCCGAACCACTTTATCTTTGACATAGATTACTATCGGCTTGGATCTTTCACCCTGGATTTCTTTGACGTCCTCGATAGTGCAATGGCCCATTTTATCGAAGGCGGCGCGAATGACTTTTATATCCGCTTCGTTATCCAGTTCCGAAATTTTGAGCACGCAGGTCTGCTCGCAATTGCCGACTTCCCAGACGGCGTCCGACAGTCCCAGCGCGGTAAACAGCTCAGTCAAACGGCTTTCGTCGAGAGCCAGATTTTTATCCACCCCGGCGATTGCCATTTCATAACCGATCGTGTCCTCGAACTTGAATGGAACCAAAGTCATAAGCACCAGCAAAATGACGCCCACAATTGAAAAGCTTAATTTCGGGCGGGTCAGCAAAGTATCTTTCAGATGTTTCATTATCGTAATCTCCCGGAAAATCGAAAGGCCGCGGCTGTCCGCCGCCGTTTCGACCCTGGTTTTTAGTTCGGCAAAGGAAATCTTATCGGTGCCGTCATCGACTCCGGCCTGCTCCATATCGCGCTCTAAAGTGATTTCCGCCTGCCAATACGCGGCGCACTCCGGACAGTCGGCCAGATGAGCCTTGAATTCCGGCACCGTCTCCATGCCCGCACCGTTGCGGACAATTTCGATTATTTTCTGCCGGGCTTCGTGACAACGCATATCTTTTCCTCACTTTTTATGGCGCGGTTGCGACCGTCGCCGGATGCTCCGGTTAAATACCGAATCAGGGCGCGGCGCATAACCGCCCGGGCGCGACTCAAGCGCACCTTCAAACTTCCTTCGGATTTGCCCGTGACTGCGCTCAATTCGCCGAGTGGCCAGCCCTGTAATTCGTAAAGCGTTACCAGGGCGCGGTCATACGGTGCCAGAGCCATCAGGGCGATTCTTATTCTACGTTTGGCCGCATGAGCATTCTCGGCGTCGGCGGCTGCATCGACTTTATGGCCGTTTTCTGTCATCCACAGCCAACTCTTCAGACGCTCGCGGCGGTATCGGCTTTTGAACCGGTTGATCATGATCTTGTATAGCCACGGTCGGAAGACGTCGCGATTTTTCAGTTTCTCAAACCCGGTCAGCGCGCGCACCAGGCAATCCTGATACAAATCGTCGCCGTCATCACGGTCAGCCATCAGCTTGCGGCAGAAGGCTCGGGCTTTAAGATGCTCCGGTTCAAGCAGTTTCCAAAAAAGAGCTCTTCTATCGTCCATCTGATTCTTAGACCCAGCCAACGAATAAAAGTTACAAATTTCCCGCGATAATTTCGAGGATAGGCAATAAATTTGAATATTTGTGCCAAAACACAGGTAAATAATACCAGAGATTGAACAAATTTCCTTAAAAAACACCTCGCAGCGTGTTAACGCAAAACCGCCGGTCGCTGGTCTTTTATGACCCTTCCAACCGGCGGTTTTATTTTTGCGTGATTAACAGCAGCAGGAATCAGCGCCGTCGCCACAATCACACGACGGCTCGACTTTACGCAGAGCTCCGATTATCACCGCCGTGGCGCACCCCACCCCGGCTTGGACCGTGATGGCTTCGTCGGGGCAATTTTGCGCACACGCCCCGCATTCCATACAAGCATCGCCATCGATAACAGCCGCCTTTTTATCGACCATGGCGAAAACCGCGTGAGGACAAACAATCAGACACATGGTACAGCCACTGCATTTTGTCCGCTCCAGTGCCAGAGTCGTCACATTTTTCAGATATTTCAGTTTCGACATGCTATCCTCATACAAATATTCCCGCGATCCAGAGACCCGATCCGATGATGGCCCCGGTCACCTGTAATGGCACGGCCGTCTTCATTTCCCTTTTCACGCCCGACAGCGATGTATATGTCGAATTGCCCGTAAAATTCATGGCAATGAAGCTGGTCATGGATATTATTATCATTGTCCAGGCCAATCCTGTCAGTTCTCCGGGCAGGGGGATTATCGAAAGGATATACATAATATAGAATACTATGCCGACCATAAGACCGGCAACGGCCCCCTTGGCGGCAAATGCCCGCCCGGGCAAATATGGTAACAGCACTGGAGGCAGTATATGTCCCGTAAAATAGGCCGATGCCAGAATTATTAAATTGTTAAGGCCGTAATGCAACATACGTTCGAAAGAAAAGACATCGCGTCCGAGACCGGATAAAACGAACATCGTCATTGCGATGGGAATAAAATATTTCAATGATAGTACCATGTCGCACGGAATCAGCACGGCCCTGTCCATAAAATCGAAACGCACCCGCCGCATGGCCGGTGTGGCCTTATAACCATCGCCGATAAACTGCCTTATATCTTCGGCCCGGATCGGGCCGTAAATGACACGAAAGCCCGAGCGTTCTTTGACGGCGTGGGCCGCCACACCCGGAGCGCCCAGTTGCGGGACAATCAAACGCCGATGGCTCACCACTTTGGTCAGTTGCGTCAATTCTATTCGTCGCAATATCTCTTCAGTTCCAAACGTCCCCTTTCCGGCGGCGCACCAGACGTTGATACCTTTAGTATCAAGAACCATAATCCAGCAGTCGAGACCATCCAGATTGGAGCGCAAGCGGTCAAAGCTCATTTTATAATTGGCCGAAACCATCACCGGCGATTTGTCATCGGGACGCCCGACCGCATAGAGGCCCGGCGGTACCCGGTAATCCTGTCGTCCGATCCCCCACCGGACTTTAAATGACCCCAACCGATCGGCTCTTAGTAGTTTCGTGGAAACCTGCGGAAGGTCGCCAATGTCGGACGTTACCTCGCCGATTATCCAGTGCAAATCGGGCGGTGATATTACACCGGCGCCGATATTTATTGGCGGTCCAGGCGGCGCGCACGAGCCAGAAACGGGCTTGGACTCTTTATTGGTCCCTTTCATTAATCGGCACCCCGCTCCAGCACTCCACGGAGTTTGTCCATTATCGAACCCCGGCCGCCGTGAACAATGAAGACCGCTTTCATACCATGACGGGCATACAACTGCCTTTTCTGCTCGACCCGGTCGGTGTAAAAGGGCATATGATTATAGCCGCAGATTTCAATGAAGAGATCATAATCGGGCAGATAAAAATCCGGGCGGTACTGCCTTCCGGCCAGAATAATCAACGGTTCGTACTTGTAGGCGATGCCCATTTCTTCAAAATACTCGACACACTCTTTTTCATGCCGCGAGCGTACTCGCAATCGATTACCCGCCGGCAACTGCGGCGGTTTGATTTTCGGGCGACCGTATCGAACACCGGCCGACGGGCCCGGGCGACCGTCTTTTTTCATTCGGCGCGGACGATTAATTGACATATCACAAAATACTATGAAAACGATACAAAAGCAATCATATATATACGCTTATGCGCATATTATAATTGCTTTGTTCAGGGCTCGATGGCCGGCTTGGGCTTTTGCGAGGAAATCGCCGACAGCAACAGCGCCGCGAATATAAAACCGCCGCCGACCGCCCGAAACCAGACAAACGACTCACCGCCGACAGTCCAGGCAAAAAGGGCCGCAAACACCGGCTCAAGGGCAAAAATAAGAGCCACCCGAAGCGGCGCGACAATTTTTTGCGCCAGCATCTGTATGACAAACGCCGAAAGAGTCGGAAACAGCGCCAGAAAGACCACGACACCGATCGCCTTTTGTGATTTTACCGAAAAATCCAGACCGAAAACGATTGCCGATATAAGACTCAAAAATCCGACCACCAGAAACTGCTGGCAACTGGTGATATACGGGTCAATGCCCCCCTTCATGTATTTATCCGAATACAATAAATGCAAAGCATAGGTCATCGCCGCAATCAAAGTCAGCGCGTCGCCGATATTGACCTTTTTCATGCCACCCGTCAAAATCCAGAGTCCGATTAATGACACGCCCGAGGCGATAACTTCAAGCAAAGTCGGCTTGCGCTTGAATATAAATCTCAAAAATACCGGGACAAAAGCCACGAACAGCCCGGTGATAAAGCCGGAATTGGAGGCGGTTGTGAATCCGAGACCGATTGTCTGCGGGATGTATAAAAGCCACAGAATAAATCCGAGAAACAACCCGATTTTAATGTCGGCCAGCGGCTTAAGGCCTCTCGTGTAAATAAATATCAGTAGCATACACCCGGCCATGATAAAGCGATAAGCCACCATGACCACCGGATCGATATCATCGAGCGCCCCTTTGACCAGAAAAAAAGTCGCCCCCCAGATGGCGGCGGCATAAAAAAGCCCCGCTTGGGCCATAAATAGTTTCAATTTCGATGGTTCACCGTAATTCGGCATGGCCGCAGGAAAATCCAAATTGAACTCCTTGTCAACTAAATATAGCTTAAGTTGACCTCTTATCTGACTAACCGGCGCCACCAATGCCGGCCTTTCCACCAAAATGGACTTATACGTAAAAGTTGACTTATGCGGCCATTTTGTTATTTTAGGGTCAGCAAATTATTGTCAAATATGAGGTTTAATTTGGATAAGCTGATATATCTCGACAACGCTGCCACCTCCTGGCCCAAACCCGATAGTGTCTATGCTTTCATGGTGGAGTTCTATCGCTCCTGCGGGGTTAATCCGGGACGAAGCGGCTTTGATATGGCCATCGAGGCGGGCAATATCCTCGAGGATTTGCGCACCCGCCTGACCCGCTTCTTCGGCGGGGACCTGATTACACCGGAACGCCTCTGTTTTGGTTACAACGCCACCGACGCCCTCAATTTGATCATCCAGGGCCTGCTCGGACATGGCGACCATGTCGTTACCACCAACCTCGAACACAATTCCGTCATCCGACCGATCAATCACCTCGTGCGCGATCGCGGCGTCGAGGCTACTTTCGTTCCGTTCAATGCCGATGGCTTTGTCGAACCCGATGACGTCAAAAAGGCCATCAAGCCCAACACCAAACTGGTCATCGTCAATCATGGCTCCAATGTCATCGGCACCGTGCAACCGGTCGCCGACATCGGCGCCGTTTGCCACGAACGCGGCGTTTTGTTTGCCATCGATGCTTCGCAGACCGCCGGCGTCATTCCGATCGACATGCAAAGCATGAATATCGACGTTCTCGCCTTCACCGGTCATAAATCGCTCATGGGTTGCACCGGCATCGGCGGGTTGTGCGTTCGCAAGCACGTGACCATTAAACATACCCGCTCCGGCGGGACCGGCGTCCGTTCCGCCTACCCCTATCATCTCGATGAATACCCGTATCGCATGGAGTACGGCACCCCGAACATGGTCGGCGTGGCTTCGCTCTGGGCCGCGCAGGACTGGATCGAACAAAAGGGCGGAGTGGAAAAAATTCATGCCGAGGAAATGCGCCTGGCCCAAAAGCTGGTCGACGGATTCCGCCAAATCGAGGGTGTCATCGTCTATTGTTGCGATAGCATGGAGCATCACCTTTCGACCGTTACGGTCAATATCGACGGCATGGAAGCCGGGGACGTCGGCATCATGCTCGACGTTGACCACAACATCGCCACCCGCACCGGACTGCACTGTGCCCCGCTGGTGCACCGGCAGATCGGGACCATGTCGATTCATGGCGGAGTGCGTTTCGCGATCGGACCGTTCAACACCGATGAACATGTCGAGGACGCCATCGACGCCATGCGCGCTATCGCGGCCACGGCCGTGGAAAAGAAAAGATCGAGACTGGCTTCGACCAAATAGGTTCTTTGTCCGTTTGGCGCGGCCTTTCTGCCCCGTGAGAGGGATTATCGTATGGAACAACCGGAACCGCTTTTAACCGTTCCCACCCGCGCCCCGCTTATCAAACAGGGTTGGCTTCGCGGCCTTTTGTTTTTACCGGTTCATTTTATCGGTATTGCCCTGGTCGCCGTCATCGTCCTGATTCTGTTGGGCTTCAACTTTTATGACTATGCCAATTACGACCAGTATCTCGATCGACCGATCATGATTATTCTTAATCTTGCCATGTTGCTCTGGACAATATTGATTACCCTTGCCTTCAGAAAACTTATCGACAACCGCTCCTTTGTCTCTCTCGGATTCGCCTTCTCCCGGGTTTGGTTCAAGGATATGCTCGCGGGTTTAATGCTCGGTGGCATCCTTATGACCGCTCTCTTTTTGATTGCCCTTTACCTGGGAGCGGTAACCGTCACCGGCTGGAATTTCCCGGTCGCCTCGCTGGTGGCGTTGGCTGTCAATTTGGCCTGCGCCGGGGCCATCGAGGAAATCACCCTGCGCGGTTATTTGCTCAACAATATGATGACCTCGATGAATAAATATCTGGCGCTGGGGCTCACCTCGGTCATTTTTTCCGTGGCGCACGGTTTCAACCCCGAATTCGGATGGATCAGCCTGTTGAATATATTTTTGGCCGGAGTCCTTCTCGGGATTTACTACATCCACAAGCAAAACCTCTGGTTTCCCATCGGCCTGCACTTTTCCTGGAATTTTTTTCAGGGCGCGGTTTATGGCTCTCCCGTGAGCGGCGTCAAACTGGACGGCATATTTTTAACCGAATATACCGGAAGCGATTATCTCACCGGCGGGCAGTTCGGTTTCGAGGCCTCGCTGGCCGCCTCGATTGTCACCATCGGCGCCATACTGCTGATTCATTTCAACTACCGCCCCAAAAAATTATCCGCATAGATTAGGCGCACTCGGCGAAGACATTAAAGAATGAAGGATGCTTGACTTCTTTCCGTTTATATAAAAATGTAATTCTGGTCCCATTTCGTGGCACCAATGGTTGCAGGAATTATACCCGAATCTTCAATACAAATAGACCCATCTTTTCGTGTCGTTAAAACTTTGCGGACGGTGCCACCCACCGAAATGCCAGACGCGTAATTTCCATAATCTACTTCTTGCGTATTGTACTGAATTGGCCCATCAGAAACGATAATAATTTTGGGCTTTGCATAAGAGAATACATCTTTTAAAAAACCGTTCTGACGTCCATGATGGGCGGCCACGAAGATATTCGTCTGTTCTAGACACTCTTGAACAATTTTATTTTTGAGTATTTCTATCCAGCCTGACTGCTCCATGTCGCCCGGAAAACAAAAAGCGAGATTCTTGGTCTGAACAAAAGTTAATAAACTAAGATTATTGGTATCTTTAAATAATGGATAATTATTTTCAAAAATCCTGTATTCTATGTCATCCAAATCAGGTTTTTCTGGTGAAGGACGAGACCCTGATCTTAAATCAAGGAGTGCTTTCATCCCGTTCCCCAGTTGCCCATTTTCCAACTTCAAAGACTTTAATTGCTCAACGGAGATGGATTTATTCACCCTGAATTTATTAATTGAAATAGTGCGATTATTTCCATGCATATACGGAAGGTCTGTAAGATGATCTTCGTCATAGTTAGATATTACCAAATATTCAATAGTCTTGAAGTTCATTTCTTTTAATAATGCTGACGGACGAAATCCTGTTGTAGTATTAGTGCCTGCGTCGATCATCATCACCTTTCCATTATTGGCCAACAATAATGCGCAAAAACCGTGCTCCACATCGCAGATTATAGCTTTCATTATTTCTCCATCACCTGCCTTGAAAGAACCCCCATTAAGCATTCTAGAGCGTACAAGCGATAAAATTTTAAATGCCTGTAGAAAAAAATCAAAAACACCATTCCGGCTGTAATTGGAAATAAGCAATTTATGTCTTTTAATCCCGATGCGCTCGTTAAGATCGATATTATAAGAAGGAGTAAGGAAACAAAAGAGAGATTTCTCGAAAATCCATAAAGGCCTAAAAACAAGTTCATTCTGACCGATGTTTCCGGTTGGTTTTTTGATATCAAAAAGGCCTCATAGAATAAGGTTTCCGGATTATCTAATGCCATTGTTTGAGAAAGGTTGGAAAGTATTTTATTGCGAATGCATATGGGCAACGGTCGAAAATATCCTGGAAATAGAAGTTGCTTTATTCGGCCTGCTTGGCTTCCCATGATAATTGCCGTTGGATGACCAAGTAATTTTCGCGTAAAAAGCATTTCTATAAGCGCTTGAGCTGGTGTCGCTAATAAATGGCCGCATGCATAGGCGCTCATCGTCCAAAATAGGAATTGGGCCGTTGTTAAATTCCCTCCCCTTAACCAATCTTGGCCAATCAATACATCAGTGAAAACTAACATTATTGCGCCCGATACAAGGTAGGCAAAAAAATCATATACTGAAAATGGTGATTTGTCCATTACCTAAACAAAAAGAAAAGATGCGTTTGAGTCAATCACATTTTTCCCGAATATTCCTGACCATAAATCCTTATAAGGGTCAATGCAGGTCATAAGAAACATTGCCGCCCTCAATACTTCGGAGTTCGTTCCCAATTCTTTACCACCACGACCAGAATTCGACCCGAATCTTCGATAGTACCTTGCGGCCCAATATCCCCAACAACGAGGCTTTCCCCGTTTCAATCTTGGCATAACCACTCATACCCTCGCGCAACAGGCCTTCTTCATTGGCCATGATCGCCGAGACTTCAAAAAAATATCGACCGTCTTTTTGTGTCGCCGCTTCGGGGATACGAACAATTGTACCCTCGAACGTTCTATTGGGATAAGTACGAATTTTTACCGATACCTTCTGCCCCAGCTGCAACCGGCCGATTTCGAAATCGGACACCGGAATAAGTACCTCGACCGTCTTGTGATTGATTACCGACAGAAGAGTTTTTTCAGTCGGATTGCGGAACACCACTCCTGCGATGGGTGCCGTGACAATGCGGGCGTCGCCCTGCATCTGCAAAAACTCCAGTCGGGCTTTCTGGCTTTCGATTTTCTTTTCGAGGATGATTTCTTCCTCCCGAAGCGGGCCGGATCTCAATACATCCAGCGCCGACACCGCCGTCTGCCAGTTGGCCTTGTCGATATCCATCTTCGAGCGAGCGCCTTCCAGCTGTTCCGGGGAAATCAATTCCCGTCTGGCCAGCTCCTGCGCACGTTCATAATCCTTCTGGCTTTTATCATACGCCGCCAGCGCCGCCGCGACCCGGGCCTGGGCTTCATCGACCTCCACTTGCTTGGGCGGGGCTTTGAGAAGCATCAGCTCCCCTTCCAGACTCTGAAGCGCCGCGTTGGCCGCCAGAATTTCCTGCGATATCTGATTCGAGGTCAATATCGCCAGCGTATCACCCGGTATGACCTGCTGCCCGTCACCAACCAGCGGGGCCAGGTTCAACAGCCCCATATCGTTGGCATTCATCTGCATGATAGACATCTTGTCGTCCGGATTCTGGCCGCCGTAATGTAAACTGCTCTGCAGAAAACCATATTCGCTTAACGACACGTCAAACCGCGCGATGGGCTTGATATAAACTTCACCCGATACCCGGTTGGGAAACGGTATCGCCACGCATAAAACGATTATGATGATAGCGATGACAATATAGCTGATCAGCCGTCCCGGTTTTTTCAAAATATCCTTCATATACTTGACGTGCGTGACTATCCCTCTGGCCAGTGACCGTAACTTATTGCGTAATATAAAAAATAGCAGAAGAACCAGCAATAAAAATCCCGCCCCGCCCCAGTGGGATATCATGAAACCGCCCAGTATATATATTATCAAAACAATCAGGAAAAATGAATAAAGCGAGGCCAAAAAGGCATATATCAGGAAGGCCCTCTTCTCGCGCTTGGTCGCCGCCACCGGTTCAATCGGCCAGCCCAGAATTATTCTTTTGAAAATATTGCCCGCGTAATCAAATGCCCGACTGCGCAAATTGACAATGTCCAGCCAGTCGGATAATAAATAATAACCGTCAAGTTTAATCAGCGGGTTAAAATTGAATAAATATGTCACCAGACTGACTCCGGCGATTATCCGCGCCACCTCATTGATAAACACGCCCGGCACCGTCACGCGCCAGACAATGATCGCGAATGCCGTCAACAGAAGTTGATAATACGGCCCGGCCAAAGTGACTGCGAGCCGCTGGGATTTTTTCGGGAACAGCCAGCTGTCGGAAACATCGCAATAAAAGCAGGGCTGCAAATACATCAGCAAAAAACCCATCTCACGGACCTCGCCGCCGTAGTGACGGCAGACCACGGCGTGGGCGAATTCATGGAAAACTATAATTATAAACAGCGAAACGACAATAGCGGCAATGGATCCCAGAGCGAACAGACCGCCGAGGTCAAACCATAACAACTCACGGGCCTCCTCGAATAATATCACCGCCGCCGCCAATATCACCACCGAGAACATGAAAAACCAGAACGGCCGATGAAACGGCTTATATATAATGTTCAGTCTGTCGAGGAATTTCCCCGGTCGAAATCCTTTTATCTTCAAAAACAGTATCCTGTCGGCCAGTGAACGGGGACGAAACGCCTGCTTGGCGGCGCGCGATATTTCCTGTTCGGTCCGCCCGTCATCGATAAAAAACATCGAGCGAAGATTCTCCACAAACTGCCCGACATTTTCCGCCGTTATCTGGAAACCGAATTTTTCTTTAAACCCGGCGGCGATTTCCTCCGGAGAGGTTTTGCCGTCGAGTCGGTTTATCAGCCAGAATTCCGGCTCCCGCAATTGGAAATAACTACCGGTGATGGGATCCTTGATATGATAGCAGGTCTGGCCGTCAATAACGGTCGGAGCCGAAATCAAATCCGAACGCAGTTTGGCAAACTGTGACATGGGAATAAGTTAAAATATAAAGCGTCTTCAATCAAGATGGCATTTGACTGCGAAAATTCGATTTACCGCTCTGGCTGATTCTGACTGCCTTTCTATTTGGCCTTATAGTCAGCCTTCTGGCGGGATATTATCCAGCCTCTAAAGCCGCCAAAGTTGATCCGGCGAGGCCCTTCGCGAAGAATAATCTGGCTTTTAAATCAGGAAATCAATTATTGTCTATGAGCAATCCGGGTCCGGGCCGGGCGGAACACCGTAAATAAAATCAATTAGATATAATACATCGATAAGGTTTATCGCACCGTCGGCGTTGACATCCCCCGACTGCGGCGGAACCGGCGCCGGCCCCGCCGGAGCACTATAAATATGATCAATCAAATACAATACGTCGATTAAATTTATGGCGCCGTCCGCATTGACATCACCGCATATAAAATCGTCCAGATCGATATACAGCGAATCAAGTGGCGTCATCGCTGTCGCGACACCGTCGGAAAATTCTAAATAATATTTATACCACCCGGTTTCGGAAACATTAAGCGCCGTCTCGAAAATCGCTCCGTCAGCATAATCCTTGGCGCACGCCGTCATGTCATATGCTGCATCATCAAAATGCAACGTTCTGATAACGGGCAGATGATTATCATCGTCAATATAAGTTGCCGTCGCCGTTATATGCCCGATATCATCCCCGACAACGTCCACTCCGCCAAGCTGGGGTGCAGTGTTGACGGCGGAAAAATCCAGCAGGTTCGACGATGGCATGAAAATGGCGGCTTTGCCTTCATCGCAATAAGTGAGCGTCGTCAGCGCCAGCATGGCCGTCACCGGGGCCGCGCCGATAAAACCCGATGGCGGCGGCCAGTCCGACCACCCCGGCTGCGCCGTCAGGTCCGCGATGTTGCACGATAGATAAAGTGAGTTGCCGCTGATATTTGTGGATATTGACCCGATGTGAGTCAAACTGCTGTCGGCCAGGTCCATGGCATAAAGCCCTGAAGTGTATATCACCGCATTGGCATAAAGCAATAAGTACACGGTCGAATCGGACATATTGGGATCCAGAATCCCGACCATATATAAATAATACGTGAACAGCCCGCCCGACGTGGGAAACCCGCCGCCATTGTTGTCCAGCCGGAAATAAAGTTTGTTGTCGGAGTATGAACCATAAAGGTGCGCGATGTCGAGATTACTCCCGCCTCCTGTCTGGTCACCGGTATCATCGGTGCCCAGGTCGGCCAGAAGGTGTGACGGCACCGGGAACTGTTCGGCGCCGTTCTTGGGCGACTGGCTGACCACGGCCGTATCAATTTCAGAGCGGAAATACCATTCGAGCGTATTCGACGGCGGTTGATAGTCGATAAAACCGGAAAAAGTCTGGGTGGTGCAGGCCTCGTATGACAGATTTAACACGACATTACTCCACGAGGTCTGGGTGTAATCCCGGAAAATCAGGCGATGTTCGGCGCCCGTATTCATGTAAAGAGAATCGGTTATATCGAAATTGAAATGGGTTATTGCCGACGGCGCGCTGGAAGCGGAATATTCATATGGTTTCGGATATTCCTGCGCCATCGATATATCGACGGCCATGACAAGAATGAAAGAAATCAAAGTTTTGCTCATATATCCCTCGTTGCGGGTTTCGAGTAAATGCAGTAATAATCTAATATATAATGAAATGATAAATTTCAAACGGGTTTTTTGTCCGGACCGACGGCCATTTGTACCGCTTTTGATACAAAAAAGGCCGGCTTTTCAAAACCGGCCTTCATTATACGTCGCAATTATATTTTCCTAAAAGCCCACCATGAGACCCAGAACAAATCGGTTTTCCTCGTCCTCAATCATATATGTATTTTCGACAAAACCGCGAATGTTGGTCCTTATCACATGCCCCAGATGACCGGTTATGGAATGATAACCCGGCGCGTCATGGTCATAATCAACAACATTATAACTGGCAACGCCGTAAAATTTGCTCCGGTCGCCGTGCGGCATTATAGTCAACTCGGCCAGCCCCCCGCGCGACAGGATTTTAGTATTCGTCGGCCCGCCCTCTTCCATGAACGGGTCGGTATCCCTGCGCTCCAGAAACTGAAGATTCAATTCGGCCGCCCCCAGAGCCAGCGTCGCATCAATCCCGCCCATGGTAACCTCGTTGACGAACTGATTGCCCTCCTTGCCGTAATAACCGATAACCCCCAGCCTTAGATTATCGTTGATATTCTGCGATAGCCTTCCCACGGCGCATTTATACTTATCGTCGTCATAAACCTTGAATTCCTCATCGGCGACTCCGATACCGTTGCCGTTGATGATTTCAAAAATAAGATCGGTTCCGGTTTCAAAGCCATAGGTCATCATGATACCACGGTCGTAGGCCATATTTATCCGTGAATTGCCGGGACTGAATTTATAAATCTGGTAATCTTCATATGTCAGGCGCAATTCTCTTTTGAACAAGGGGTCGGACACCTGAAACTGGCCCAAATAAATATCCAGTTCGGAATTGAAAACATTGTTGAACATGATATAGGCGTCTTCGATACCGACCACTTCACCCCGCTCGCTGATATAGAAATAGAAATAATAGGCAATGTCTTTGGTAAGGGCGCCGCCGGAAAGGAGCTTGAGATTGAACGGCAGCGACAAATCGACATCCCGATCGGAGACCGTCTGATGCTGGATGAAACCGTCTATACGGACCGCCAGCGGCAAATCGCGGATGAGGTCGAGATTGTCATCCCCGGTTTTTATGAAATATCTCGGGGCCTCCTGATCTTTAAGGACAAAACCGTTGCCCGCGAATTCATCGCCGTATTCCTTGAGCCTCGGCACCGGGGCATGACACGTCGTACAGGACATACTGTACTTGCGGGCGAAAGCCGGGATGGCCTCGGCCGTGTCGGTCGGCGTCAGAACGCTTAGCATGACGATCCCGGCCAGCGGCCCCAAAATCATAAACAGGGTCATCGATTTTTTCATACTTCCCCCTAATCAAGTATCGTTACGGTTGTGAAATGCTGATTGACCGGGACTATTTCGGATTCTTCTTCCGGGACATTCAAAAAGTCCGCCACCGGCTTGACCAGCTTCTGATAATTCAACCTGGCCGTGATTTTCATCTCGCCCGGTTCGCAATCGACCGGGATGTCAAACGTGAACGTTTCCAGTTTGGTTTCCCTCGGCCCGATACGATAATCGACTCCGAGCGAAGCCGTATTCCACTGCTGAATGGTCATGCGCCCCTGCGGATCGAAGTATGGCATGCGGAAAATACGATCGCCGATAGGGATCCCGTCCCGCTGAACGCCCTCGAAATTGAGTTTGTCCAGAGCAATTCCCATGTCCTGATAGGCCAGCACATCTGTGCCGATGGTATATTCCTCTCCATCAAAGCCTTTCTTATCCACCGTCAGGTGATAAACTTTTCCGGCGGCATCGACCGCCTCGACATGCAACCAGACAATTCGATCTTCGACCGATCCGGTCGGGAATTTATGCCCGGTTTTCTGATTGAACAGCGCCACCGTGAATTTGACCGTTTCCCCCGGTTCGGCTTCCTTTATGTCGGGATGAATCCGCAATTCGATCGTCCCGCCCACCTTGCCGGGATCATGCGCGCCGTGGAACAGGTGTTGCCAGGCATCGTCATAAATATTGCCCATTTCCGCCGTCTGCCCTCGTGCTTTGGTCATATGGCAGTCCTGACAACGAACTCCCTCGGCGGCGTACGGCCCTTCTTTCCATTCCAGTTGCGTCGATTTAACCCAGATTCCAAAAGGGCTTTTTTCGTTGTGGCAGGTCCCGCAGAATTCCGGCTTGTTCAAAAAATCCGATTTGGCCCCCTGATGGGCCGGCGAATTAACCGTTTCGCGCGGGCCGTACTTGATATCACCCGGCGATGATATCCAGTTGAAATTGAACGGAACGTCTCCCTCGAACCCGATAACGGTATGGCACACTTCGCAGGAAACCGCCTCATTGGCCCGGCTGTTTTTCTCCGGACGCGGCGGCGGAACGTCTCCGGCCAGAAAGGCAATCGGGGCATGACAACCGTTGCACCCGGCCTTTACCTCGGCCACCTTCGGATCTTTTTCGGCGTGCGGCACGGCCAGCTCGAAATATTCGATTTCATCCCAGTGATGCACATAGGCCTGCGACATCATCGCCTGTTGCCACTGACGATAAAAATCAAGATGGCACGATGTCCCGCAGTAATCGGGAGTATCGTAATCCTTGTACGAACGTGTGCCGAGAGCCTTATCTCCGGCGGCGGCCAAAAGCAATTCCGGCACATAAAACAAAAGCGTCAAAGCCACGGCCGCACATGTAACCTTCCGAAAAAACTCCATAAATCCCCCATTCACATTTTTCGCGTGATTCATTGTAACCCCCCGGTTTTATTGCATGTTTTTAAAAAGATGCTGATGATTGCCGCGATTGTCAAGAAAAATGAAACTATCATTGGCCCGAAATTATTAGAACGCTCTCCATGCGCCATGATTTGGCCATATCTGTACTTAATCATAGGGTATTCGTAATACAAAATTGCCGGAAACATCTCTATTAGAAACGAAAGTTCTCCCCTGCTCGACCTGAAGTGTGCTTGCCGGTGAACCGAATCGGCCGATTTTTTCAATAAACAAACCCGGCGAACAAAACGTAGGTTAGAAAGACCATAATCTTCGGGAAAGGAACCAAAATATGAGTTTGCCTGAAATTGCCCTCAATTCCGTTGTGGCCGCATTATTCTTGTCTTTGCCGGTATTCGGACAGGTTTTCCCCACCACTGCCGCCCATGCCCCCGGCAAACGGTTGCTGTTTCTTCATTATGAAAACAGCGGTGGCGAAAAAGGCGTGACGACTCTCCAGTACCGAACCGACAGCCGGCCTGAAATTGCGTTGTGGGAACTGCTTGATGGAAACAGAAACTCTTTTAATGAATATTTTTATGATGATGGCGGCCGCTTGCTTAAAATGGATCGTCTGTATTCGGATTCCATAAAATCCTCTGAAATTTACGAATATGATTCAAGAGACCGGATCAGCAAAGTTATTTTCAACCAATCCGACGGCATCACCGGCTCGGTCGCGTTTGTCTATGATAGCAGCAACCGATGCCTCACGGCCAAATGCGACAAACACAAGGGTTGGCTGACCGCTGACGTCGCTTTCATTTATGACGAAACCGGTCGTCTTTCGGGAGCGAATATATTTCGCGACGGAGCCATTCTTGGGACGATATCGTACAATTATGACGCCTTCGGCAATCGTGAAAGGGAATACTGGGATCTTGGCGGTCGCTGGAATCAGACCTTCGGCTATGAATATGAAGATTGCCCTAAAATGCCCATTGCTTATTTTACTTCAGGTAATCCCTTCATCCCCGGCGGAAATGGTTTCCGCGTCCTCAAGGAAGACTACACGTATAATGGTGAAACCGGCGGTCCATCATACTATCGTTATGACCCCTTGGGTCGATTAACCTCCAAAAAATTCGTCCGCGATGACGGTCTGATAACCGACAACATCTATTTTTACAATGCAAAAGGACTTATATCCCGGACACGGCGAACGTACTCCGACGGCAAGACGGCTGTGATAACGTATGCATTCGATGCCGAGAGTCATATCGTCCGCCGGACGTTGAAACGTACCGACGGTGTTGTCAGCGATGAAGTCTATGAATACGATGACGAAGGCCGCATGATTTCAGCCCTCTATGATAATGTCGATACGTGGTTGACCGGCACTTTGAATTTCAAACATTATGATGACGGTCGAATAGCCAAAGGGGTATTTATATCCGACAATGGTTCGGCCGATTTGTTTTTCGAATACGATAGAAATGACAATTTAATCGCGATTACCTGGATGTTCTCCTTCGGCGCATATCAAAAGTATACTTTCGAGTATGAAAAGAAACCCGCTCGATAAATTAACCGGGAAATTGCATATGAAAAACGGGCAGGCCCGAATGAACCTGCCCGCTTCTGCGATAATTATCGGTTTTTGTTACTTCAACAGCACCATCTTCCTTGAGGAGCTGAATTGTTCGGTCTCGATGCGGTACAAATATACGCCGGTGGATACCGGTTGCCCGGTTTCATCGCGACCGTCCCATTGAACCGAATGCTCTCCGGCCGATATTTCATTATCGACCAGCGTCACGACTTTCTGGCCGAGCAGGTTATACACGGCAATAACCACGTGACTGCGCTCTTCCAGCGAATACGATATGGTCGTCACCGGGTTGAAGGGATTGGGATAGTTGGGCTCAAGCCGGAACCGGTCGGGAAGGACGTCCGGGTCTTCGTCGCTTGACTGCACCAGCGATGGATCCGTGCGGATGCGTACGGCGGCGTCGATCGACAAATTGGTTCCCAGTTCATACCACGAGCCGTTGGCCCCGTTGCCGGATAAATACGTAGTCGTGGCTTCGACCGGGGCGGTGTTATCACAAACGACCGGATAACCGTAACTTTCATTGGTAAACTTGACGACCACATAAACGGGATCCCCCATGGTGAGGTCAATCGGGGCGACCAGATCCACCGAATAATAGCCCGGCTGATCATAGGACCGGTCATACTGATAACCCATTAAAGTACTCACTGCGAGCGTCGCCGGATTGAAGTTGTCATAGACATAGATGTCGATATCGGTCGTGGCGTCGGTCGTCCAGAATTCCACCCGCGTCAGTTTGGTATTTTCGACCGGTGTAAACTTGCTCAAAGACCAGCCCGTGGGGTTACCGTAACCTAACTGCGTCATCCAGCCGCCTTCATCATAATAATATAAATCCTGCGTGGCGTCGTAGTCGGTCAGGTTGACCGCCACCGCCGACCAGGTCCCGATATTGGCCGAACCGTAGGCTATCGTGAAATATCCTCCCTGCGCGCCGTAACCGCAGGTTCCGCCCCAGCTCGTACCCCAGCTGTTTTTGACAATCCAGCCGCCTGTCCCCCCGGCGTGCGTCAGATCATCGTCCCAGCCGACAATCAGAACGGCATGATTGGAAGCGTTGGTTCCCGCGTAGTAAAGCGTATAAGAACCGTTGTAATTATTGAATTCGGTATTCCACGACGGGGCACTGCCGTCACCCGCATAAAGGGTGGTATAGACAGGGCCATAAGTGTATATGTAGCTTTTAAGAACCGAATCATCGGGAATGTCATCTGTCGAAATAATCAACCAGTCAAGCAGAACCTGCTGGGGCGTGCAGGCGCTGTTGCAGGCCACGTCCGAAGCGACATAGGGATCGCATGATTCGAGGACGGTTCCCTTTTTGGAGAAAAGATCGGCCAAATCATAATAGGAACCGCCGCCGCAGGAACGCTCCCAGTAGTTACACTCCTTGGCGTTGTTCTCCGAAAAATCATAAGTCACGCCCTCGGTTATCAGCATTCTGGCTTCGATATTGCCCAGAGCGGCGAATGAATAGCAGGCGCCGCAGATGCTTTGATTTTTGATCGATGTCACCTTGCCGGTTTCGCGCCAGTCGAAGCTGGTCGGTAAAGCGGCGGCTGTCTGACGAACCCCGCGAAGTCCCGTCGTCGCCATTTTTGACCCGACATGGTCCAGATCAAGTCGCGGCGCAACAAAACCGTAATTGTCATTTATCACGGCCGGTTTTATCGGCGCGATTTGTGGTATTTCGGGACCCGCCCCATAAGCCGCGGCGACCATCAACAAGACCGCCATAAAAGCAAAACCATAACGGAAATAACGATTTTTCATTGACGTCAGGCCTCCTGAATAGATTTGTATCCTTCTTCCTGATAATTTCGACCAACCGACAACCGGGGGTGAGGCCATCGGGACAGGAATTACCTAATCGGCCGAAAATTGCTTATTTGCTAAACAATGACCGGGAGATAAACACCAAATTATGGGATGTTCCCCATATTCTTTTGACAGGGATTGGATTTACCTTATATTGGAGCCGATGCCAAAGGTCAAAATCGCCATATTGGGTTATGGCTCGCAGGGGCGGGCATGGGCGATGAATCTCAAAGATTCCGGCTGCGATATTATCATCGGCCTGCCTGTCCGGGACCGTGCACGCCTTCAGGCCCGTCGGGATGGCTGGTCCGGCATAAAGACCGTGTCGGCCGCGACATCTCTGGCGGATATCATTATCATGGCCTTCCCCGACCATCTTCACGGCCGCGTTTTTGCCATTGATATCGCACCGTATCTTAAAACCGGGGCCGCTATTGTCTTCCTACACGGTTTCTCGATACATTTCAAAACGCTTATTCCGCCAAAACACTGTGATATTATCCTCCTGGCTCCATTGGGGCCGGGCGCGGCCGTCCGATCCAAATACCTCGAGGGCAACTCGGTCGGCTATTTCCACGCCATCTTTCAGAATGGTTCTGGCCATGCCGGACTGGTTTTGAAATACCTTATTAAATGTTTGAAAATCGGCCGGACGGCCTTGATTAAAACGACCTTTGCCGAAGAGGCCGTCGGTGACCTGTTCGGCGAGCAGGCGGTGCTTTGCGGAGGATTATCGCAATTGATACTGGCCGGTTATGAAACCCTTACAAAAGCCGGCTTGACGCCGGATAAAGCCTATCTCGAAGTCTGCTATCAGATGGATTTGATTATTGACTTAATCAAACGTCACGGTCTTGAGGGCATGTATAAGCGGATTTCGGTCGCCGCGCGTTATGGCTCCTTTTTAAACGGCCGCAAAATCATCGACCGCGCCACGCGCAAAAATATGAAACTGATACTGGATGACATTAAATCCGGCCGCTTCGCCCGAAAACTTAATTTATTAAATGATCAAAAGCTGGAACGACTTGATAAGGACTTAAAGAAACTGACCAATCCGTCGTTCGAAAAATCCGTCCGCAAGTTTTCTGATTCATAAGCCGCCCCGACCGACGTTAATTTCATTAGTAATTTTTGTTGATTCCCTCATACTGGGTCGTGATTTTTATGGTTGGATAATTGCGCAAAGCATCAACTATGAAAAACACTGCCAAAATAATCGCTGTTCTGGCAATATTGCTCGGGCTCGCCGTCCTTTTATACTTTTTTAATCCCTTTGGATTGGGAAAAAGTGCAACCGCCAAACTGGCCGAAATCATTCATTATGAAGACGTCCGTTTTGCACCTCGGGAACTTCTGGAATTCTTATCCGACGACAATCCCTCCGTCCGGAGCCGCGCGGCGCTGGCTTTGGGAAGAATCAATAACCCGAAGACAATCGAATCGCTTTTTCCGTTGTTGAATGATTCGTCGTTTGAGGTCGCTTCGGCGGCGGCCACCGCCATCGGGTTGACCGATAATCCCGAATACGCCCGAACCCTTATCCGCAACTGCGACATTTATGAACCCGAAGTTCGTGCCGCCATTATCCGCGCCGTCGGCTTTCTGGCCGACAGCACCGTCCCCGATGTTTATCCCGGAATCAGACATTTTTTGATGGATGTCGATCATCGTGTGCGCGAACAGGCCGCCTTGGCTTTGTTCCGCTGTCGTGACAATGGCGCGATGATGGATTTGATTCATGTTTGCCGCCGTGATCCGGTGCGTACCGTCCGGGTGGCGGCCCTTTACTCGCTGGTGCAATTACGCTCGAGCGACGACCCCGATTTATATGCCGAATGGCTGCCCGACAGCGACCCCCTGCCCCGGACACTGGCCCTCCGCGGACTGGCCCTTCCGAAAGACACCTCGTGGATACGGGAACTGGCCGGGGGACTCAACGACCGCAATAACGGGGTCGTGGCCCAGGCCATATATTCGCTGTCGCGAATCGAATCCCCGCGGGCGGTTAATTACCTGTATGACCGGTACCGCGATGAAACCGACGAAAAACTTAAAGTCCTTTTCCTCGAGACATTCAGCCGCCTGGAAAATGATATCGCCGCCGATCTGGCGCTGGAAGCCGTTCATACCGACTCCAGCTACAACGTTAAAGCCGCCGCCATCGAATACCTGCTTAAAGTCCGCGGCGCGGAAATGCTGGCGCTGGTGGACACCCTGCTGGATTCGAAAGATCGGCACCTGACTCTGACGGTAATCGGTGCTTTGGCGCGGGTCGATGAGGAAACGGTTTCTTCGAGGCTGATAAAACTGTCCGGCGACAGTTCCGCCGTGGTTCGCGCCTATGCCTTCGAGGCCCTTTGTATCTTTGATTCCCTTAGCACCCGCAAAATAGATTATAATATCGACCAGGCCCTCCGTGACTCCAGTCACATTGTCGTCGGCACGGCCGTCGCTTATATCGGCCGCATGCGCCTCGCCAAACATTTGCCCAAGCTCCATACTATAATGAAAATGGAGCAAAAGGCTCACCCTGACCTGCGACGCGCCGTGGTCGCGGCGGCGGCATCGATCCTCGAACGCGACACGACCATCACCGCCGCCGGGGAATTACTGCAAATGGGTTTGCACGACAAAGATTATCTGGTCAGCCGTACCGCCGCCGAAGCCTTGAAAAAATGCCTCGGAATCGATAAATCACAGTACATCAGCCATCCCAAAGAAATGGCTTCGGTCGGTTCGCTCAAGTCATTTCTCGATAAATACAAAGTCAATCCCCGCGCCGTGATTCACACCTCGAAAGGCGATATCGAGCTGGAGCTGTATGCCGACATCGCCCCGCTGGCGACCTATAACTTCATCCGTCTGGCCGCCGAAGATTTCTATAAAAACATCATTTTCCACCGCGTCATACCCAATTTCGTTATTCAGGCGGGCGACCCCAATGGCATCGGCATCGGCGGACCCGGCTATGAAATCCGCGGGGAACCGGGCGACGTTCCTTTCGAGCGGGGCGCCCTGGGCATGGCCGACTCGGGCATGGATTCCGGCGGCTCGCAATTTTTCATAACCCTTTCGGCCCAGCCCCATCTTGAAGGACGCTACACCCTGTTCGGATATGTCACATCCGGCATGGACGTGGTCGATCGGATTGTCCGCGGGGATATTATCAAGCATATCTCCATAAAAAAGGGGGGCGAATCAAAGTGAAAAAATGCCTGATTTTCATGTTTTCTATGATTTTGGGTTGCCCGTGCATGATACCCGCCGTTACACTCGATGAATTGATTGACGATATTTTGGCGGTGCGCCGGATACAATTCGAAACCGTTACGGATATGGTCTGCATTTCCGAGCAGTATGAAAAAAGCACCGATAAAAACGGCAATATCAAGGAAACCAAAAAGCTAATTAAAGACCTCTATATCAAAAAAATTAATCAGAAGTGGGTGGTCAAAGAAGATTTTCGGGAATATTATTTGAACGGCGTAAAACAGGACGACCGGAAGCTGGCCGACGAAGTCAAAGAGTACCACAAAAACAAAAAGCGCCGCGGCAACCGCGATTTGACCTATGATCTTCTGGCGCCCCTTCTGGCCGAAAATCGATCGATGTATCGTTTGGAGTTGCGCCCCGATATCGCCGACGTTGAAGCCTTCGATTGCTATGAAATCAGAGCGACGGCCACAGCCGATATCGACACCCTTCTTAATTACACATATTATATAGACACGGTTTCAACTCACCTGGTCCGGGCCGATTTTGTCCCGGCCAAATTGACCGATAATTTCTTTTTCAAACTGAAGGAATTCGACATGACCATGACTTTCGAACCCTTCAATGACTCCGTCTGGGTCCCATACCGTTTCCGAATCGCCGGACAGGGCAAGGCCATACTGTTTATCGGGGTCAATTTTGAGGCCGAAGAAATCTTTCTTTATCCCCGGATAAACGTCGGATTACCCGATTCGCTGTTTTCGGACGTTAAATAATCGAGGAGGATCGATGAAAACCAAATTAATCAATCTGGAAATGCTCGATGATATCAATGTCATTTTTGGCATGTCTCATTTCATAAAAACGGTTGAAGATATCTATGAAGCTATGGTCGGCATTTCATCGACCGTTAAATTCGGGATCGCTTTTTGTGAAGCTTCGGGGCCGTGCCTGATTCGCTCCGATGGTAATGACCCGGAATTGATTACTTTGGCCGAAGAGCAAATGTACGGTATCGCTTGCGGCCATACCTTCCTTATATATATGCGCGACGGCTATCCGATTAATTTTCTGCCCCGGTTGAAAATGATTCCGGAAGTCTGCCGGATATTCTGCGCTTCCGCCAACCCGGTACAAATCGTGGTCGCCGAATCGGAACAGGGCCGGGGGGTCATGGGCGTCATCGACGGCTTTATGCCCAAAGGCATAGAAAAAGCCTCCGACAAGAAAAAACGCTATAAATTCCTGCGCGATATCGGCTACAAAAGATAAAAATCACCACGGACGGTGTTATAAAAAACCGGGTGCGGTCCTTTTTGCCCGCGCCCGGTTTTGCTTTCCGGCAGATGCCGCAAAAATCAGTCCCGAAACAGATAATCGTCCATCGCTTCCGCTATTATACCTTCGGTTTCACTATCCACATTAATCATTTCAAAACCGGTATCGTATTCGTTGGTGTGAAGGTTGTGACGACACCAGACACTGCGCGCATCGACACTCAATACAAATTCGCCGCCAATGGGATCCGGAATGGTCAGCCCGAACTGGAAATAGGAATCGCCCTCAATCGGCTCGCCCGTTGAAAGCATCAGCCCGTTGACGCTAAGATTGACCAGCGTTCCGGCCGAAAAGCCGGTGCGCTCATCGACCACCTCCATATAGTACGACGGCCGCTTCCTGATGCTTTGTCTGCGATTTACCATCGACCCCCCTGTAATATGGCCATTGTTGATTTATACAAATAAACGGCCCCAATATGCCAAACGCAATAAAAAACAGGCGACGATGGTTGAACTATTGGAATGAACCCGAACGACCGGAGTTTTTGCTTCGGGCAATACGGTTTTATTGCGTGAATTTTTGTTCCAGAGCGGCCAGCCGTCTTTCGGCTTCAATCCAATCCTGACGATCATTGCCGTCGGTTCTGCCCCGTCGTTCAAACAGCGAATAGGCCACCTGACGAATATCGGCCTCACGATTACTTTCCCCGTTCAATTCCACGCGGGCTCTCGTGCCGTCTTTTGATTCGATCACCAGCCGGGCGTCGAAACCGTTGTCGTCTTTCATTAACTTGATGCTTTCCGGGTCCTTGATTACCGCCAATGGTTCGCATAACTTTTCCGGATTAGTCGATATTGAGCATAGCTCGAGACCGCTGATAACGCGACCCTTTTTTGAGATCGCCAGACCGATAAACGGGCGGCTTTTGATCACGGAGTTTCTTCCATTTTTCTCAAGGCTGATATTAATCGAACGATGCTGATGATCCTGATTGAATTTCTTGCAAAACCGTGACCAGGCATTGCGTTTGATTTCCTTGGACATTTGATCCTCCTTAAACAGTCCTTGTCCATTTGCGCGGATATGGGATATCTCCCATATATTTATTTCGGCAAATTTAATGTCTGGTACAGCCTATACGTTATACTTGAGTATAGTATTAGCCGTTCGTTGTCAATTTAATAATCGGCGCTTCCGACGGACAACCCAGCCGGAACGGGAACCAGTGCCCGATCCCCGATGATAAATACATGCGACTGCCACCGATTTTGTATTCTCCCCATAAATACCTGTCGGGCATAAACATATCGAAAATACTGCGGCCGTTGAAGCCGACCTGCCCGCCATGCGTATGCCCCGACAAAACCAAATCGATTTTACTGCCGGCCGCCGGGCCAAACCCCTCCGGGCGATGACACATCAGTATCTTAAAATCCGTTTCGGGCTGATTGGCCAACGCCTGATCTATTGATTGCTGCAAAAACGGCCGGGGGTCTTCTCGCATGGTAACCGGGTCATCGGCCCCGGCCACAAGAATTTTAACTTCTCCCTTCTCTATAACTACCCCGCTGCTTCTCAACAGGGGAACATCACTCTCATCGAATATTTCCACAACCCTTTTAATCCCTCTATAATACTCATGGTTCCCCAAACAGGCAAAATGACCGTGCCGGGCCTTTAGCTGACTGACCAGCTTGAGAGCGTCGGGCAAATGCGGCAGATTGTCTGCTATGTCACCCGTGTATAGAACAAGGTCGGGCCCGTATCCCTCGGCCCGCGCCAGTATTTCCTCGAGGTCTTCCACGAATTTATAAATCCCGATATGCGAATCAGTCAGATGCAGAATCTTGAAACCGTTCAACGCGGGTGGAAGATTATCAAAGACGATATCTTTGATTTCAATTTCCGTATCTCCAAAGGCCCGGCCCACTCCCCCGACCGACATTGCCACCGCCGTGACCGGCAAAGCCGCCGCCGCACTCTTCAAAAATGATCTCCTCCTGGGATCATAAGACTCGTCCGCTCCGGCACTACCCTGCTTTATTTCCTGGCGGTGTAAAATCCAGTTGAAAAATCCCGAAATCGGCAACGAAAACATAAGCGCCAGAAGCAGTACCAAAATTGCGGCGGTCGCGGTCGAACCGGCTTTGAAAATAAACCAGATACCCTGATAAAACCCGCCAAACCAGGCCAGAATGGCGATGACGCCGACCAGCGGCAATCCGATGGCCGCCCGCCGAATGAATTTATTGTTCCACCAGCGGCGGTTGAGCGTCCGCATAAGCAGGATTTCGATAATTCCGAAAATGGCGATCATAACCGCCCCGAATATGACCGGATAAATTATTCTCATCGTGTTTTAATTATACGGAAGAAATTATTCCGGGCCTAAGAAAATCGATAACGGCTTTATTTCGAAAATTCACTTGCCCGACCAACTACCAGCGACGTATATTAAAATAGAAAACATATTCCGTTGGGGGTGGCGTAAAGTTATCGCCTGAGATTATACCCCCTAACCTGATCCGGGTAATGCCGGCGTAGGGAAACGGGCATAAGTGCAGGCTTTTTGCCGTTTATCCGTCCATGCCGGTCTTGCCGGTCGGGCGGTTTTTGATTTTATGGCAAAGGAGCCTGATTTATGAAAAACTTAAAAGTCCTTTTAATCCCGCTGTTTAGCTTTCTTCCCGGCCTGCTTCAAAGCGCCACCATCACCGGCGTTGTCACCGACCGCGCGGGGCAACCGGTGGCATCGGTTAATGTCACCACCGACCGCAACGATTTTAAAACCACGACCGATGAAAACGGCCGCTTTGTTCTTAAAACCGATACCGTTAAAATCGATTACTTGACTTTCAGCCATGTCAGCTATCAACCTGTCATGCACAAAGTCAAATCCCCGGCGGCCGACAGCGAATTGAAAATTCGGCTCGATGACGCCGTTTATCCGGGACAGAAAATCCGCGTTACCGCCATGCGGGCACAAACGCGTTTCACGCCGGTCGCCTATTCTGATTTCACCGCCGATGAAATCGAACGCGATTACACCGTCGCCGATTTCCCGATCCTTCTGGAAATGACCCCCAATATGTATGCCATCTCCTACACCGGCGGCATGGTCGGAGCCAGCGATTTTAAAATCCGCGGCTTCGATTACCAGCGTATCGGCGTCTATATCAACGGTATCCCCCTTAATGACCCCGAAGACCGCTTCACCTACTTCTATGACCTGCCCGATTTTGCCGCTGAAGTCACCGATATCCAGGTTCAGCGCGGGGTCGGCAATTCCCTGTATGGTGACGCCACTTTCGGCGGGTCAATCAATATTGCCTCCGGCGGACTCGGCGAAGCCCGAAAAATTTCGTTTCTGTCCGGCTATGGCCGTTATCTCGGTGACGGCGATTTCAGCTCCGAAATGCGCAAACAAGCGGTGGAATATTCATCGGGACTCATCGACGGCCGCTGGATGTTCGGCGGGCGCTATTCCAAACTCTATAGCGGCGGCTATCGCGAAAACTCCTGGTACGACGGCTGGGCGTACTATTTCACCCTGTCCCGGCTCGACCCCCGCCTGACAACTACCGTAAACATGTACGGCGGCCCGATGAAGGCGCATCTGGCTTTCGACGGCATCGACCGCGACACCCAGAAATCCAACCGCCGCTATAATCCGGCCGAATACGGCAATGAAATCGATGATTTCAATCAGCCCCACTATGAACTTCACAACAGCTATCAGCTGAATGACCATATAACCCTGCGCAATACCCTTTATTATATCCGCGGCGACGGCTACTATGAACAATACAAAGATGACCAGGATCCATTTGTCTACAACATCACCGCCGATGATTTAATTGACCCGACTCTCGATGAAATCGACCTCGTGCGGCAGAAATGGGTCTCCAAAAACCAGTACGGTGCCAATCCGCGACTGGACTGGAATCACGACCGAGGCATCGCCACTTTCGGAGGTTCATTCTATTACTTCAATTCCGAGCACTGGGGTCAGGTCATCTGGGCCGAAAATGTGGGCCGCGATTTGGGCGCACGCCATCGCTACTACGAATACTTCGGGGAAAAATATTCGGCCTCGCTGTACGCTCTGGAATACTATTCCTTGAGTTCAAAATTCCGTCTCATGGGCAACCTCCAACTGCGTTATTTAAAATATGATTTCGACCAGACCCCGATGGGGGCATTGCCCGGTCATAAGTACGATGTCGACTGGCTCTTCCTGTCACCCCGCATCGGCTTAACCTGCCTGCTTAACGACCGTGCCGACATTTACGCCAGCTTTGCCGTCGCTTCGCGAGAACCCTCCGATGTCACCATCTACGACGCCGAGGATATCTATGCCACGCCGCAGCTCGAAGTATTAAAAGTCGAGGATACCCCCAATGGTCAGGTCTTTCATTTCGGCGATCCCTACGCCCGCCCCGAACGGCTTTACAATTTAGAGCTGGGAGCCAATATGCGCGGCAAAAACTACCGTACCGGACTGAACCTGTACTGGATGGAATTTCGAAATGAGATTATCCCCGAAGGCGGCCTCGATGACGCCGGCAATCAGCGAGTCGGCAACGCCGACCGCTCGCGCCATGTCGGCATCGAATTCGAGGGAAGCCTCCGGCCGCTGTCATCCCTGACCCTGTCAGGCAACGCCTCCTACAGCCATAATCGAATCAGGGATTACATCGCCTATCGGGATACCGACTGGGACGGCTTTGTCGATGACACCACCGAGTATTCCGGAAACCCGACCGCCGGCTTTCCGAATGTCCTGACCAATTTCATCGTCGATTACCAGAAAGACTGGTTGCGCCTGACCTATCGCCTCCGTGCTGTCGGCAAGCAGTACATCGAAAACGGCGGCAACGATTCGCTGGCCATTGACCCCTATACCGTTTCCTCTCTATCGGCTTCGGCCAGTCTTAAAAAACTCGTCGGTATGGGTAATTTGATTTTAAGCGCCCGCATCGATAACCTTTTCAACCGCAAATACGAGCAATCCGGCTATGCCTATGAATGGTCGGGGACATGGTACGGTGAATACTATGTCGGAGCGGAACGAAGCTATTTTGTGCAACTGAAATGGGAATTTGAATAATATAATAAATTGGCTATGCTTATTCGATGTCGCTCATTGATTATGCCATAATTGTCATTTATCTGACCGCGCTGATTACTATCGGGTTAACGCGACGGTCATCGTCTCATGAATCGGCCGCCGGGTACATTCTCGGCGGTCGAACCCTGACCTTGCCCGCCTTCGTGGCAACCTTGGTTTCAACCTGGTATGGCGGCATTCTGGGCGTGGGAGAATTCAGCTTTAAATATGGTATATCCAACTGGCTCGTCTTCGGCTTGCCATACTATCTGGCGGCCTTTCTGTTTGCCGCCTTTCTGGCCAAAAAGGCCCGCGCCGCCGAAATCCTCACTATCCCCGACCGGTTGGCATCAGCCTATGGCTATGGCGCGGCGGTGGCCGGGAGCATCATCCTCTTTTTGGTGACCATTCCCGGCGCCTATGTCCTCATGCTGGCCGTGCTGGGCAATATCATTTTTGGCTGGCCGCTCTGGTTGGGCGGCGTGCTGGGACTGGTTTTTTCCGTCTTCTATGTCCATCTCGGCGGTTTTCGCTCGGTCGTACGCACCGACCTTCTCCAATTCGGCCTGATGTTTTTGGGGTTTGCCGTTCTTTTAACCGTCCTTGTTTTCAAACATGGCGGCTTTGAATTTATCCGCATTTCTATACCCGATACCCATCTGACATGGCACGGCGGCAATTCGGGATGGTATATCGCCACCTGGTATTTTATCGCCTTGGCCACGCTGGTCGAACCGGCCTTCTATCAGCGTTGCTATGCCGCCAAAACCGCGGCAACCGCCCATAAAGGCATTTTTATATCCATTATCTTCTGGGTAATTTTCGATTTCATGACCACCACCTGCGGCCTTTATGCCCGGGCACTTCTGCCCGGCCTGACCGATCCGGTCGCGTCGTTTCCGGCGCTGGCCCAACAAGTCCTTCCCCCCGGGCTTTTGGGGCTGTTCATTCTGGCCCTCATGGCCACCATCATGTCCACCGTCGATTCCTATTCTTTTCTGGCCGCCTCGACTTTCGGCCGCGATATTGTCTGGCGATTGGCAAAAATTCCCGAAAATAAAATCACCCATTACACCCGCGTCGGGCTGATTATATCCTCTGTTATTGCTATCACCGTTGCCCTTTACTTCAGATCCGTGATAGATATCTGGCATGACTTCGGGTCGGTTGTAACTCCGGCCCTTTTGGTACCACTATTTTTCGCCTTTGTCGGAAATTGGCGCATGGGCCCCAAATCCGCCCTGGCCTGTATTCTTATCTCCGGATCTGTCTCATTGATTTGGTTGATTCTGGGCAAAATGCTTTATTCCGACGGTTATTTATTGAACATCGCGCCCATTTTCCCCGGACTGGTCACGTCCCTCGCCATTTTTCTGGCGACCGCCCGCCCCGATAAATTCGTCAAAAAGCAATTGTAATTGAATTCAGTCTGGCTTATAATACATTACTTGACATATCATCCATTATCCGACGCGTATAAAAAGGCAGGTATGGCTGTGACATTGAATTATAAAAGCATCCAGGAATACCTTAAACAGGAAAAAATCGACGGCTGGTTGCTATATGATTTTCACGGTAAAAACGACGTCGCCGTCGAAATGCTATCCCTCCCCGGTCACCTCACCCGCCGCTCATTCTTTTTTATTCCCTCAACCGGCGATCCGGTCGGGCTGGTCAGCCATATCGAAAAAGACCGCTTCACTCATCTGGGCACAACCCTTGAAATCCATGCCTCATACCGGGAAATGGAAGAAAAATTGGCTGTTATGTTAAAGGGCCGCATAAAGATAGCAATGGAATACTCCCCCCGCGGCCGCCTCCCATATATCGGGCTGGTCGATGCCGGAACTATCGACATGCTCCGCTCTTTTGGCATTGAAATTGTCTCCTCCGCCGATATCATCGCCCATTTCAACGCCCGCATGACCGAAAATCAAATCGAACTGCATCGCCGCGCCGCCTTCATGATTAACATGATCAAGGACGACGCTTTCCATCTTATCCGCGAAGCTCTTAAAGAGAGTAATTTTATCAATGAAAAGATGGTCGTCTATTTTATCAAACGACGTTTCGAGGAAGAAAACCTCACCGCCGATTTCCCCCCGATTTGCGCCGTCAATTCCAATATCTGCAATCCCCACTATGAACCAACCGAGGGAAACTCGTCGCCTATCAGAAAAGACTCACTGATTCTAATCGACCTCTGGGCCAAATACAAAGAACCCAAAGCGGTCTTTGCCGATATCACCTGGATGGCTTATGCCGGGGAATCGGTGCCGGACCAGTACGGCGATATCTTTTCTGTCGTCACCAATGCCCGCGACGCCGCCTTCAGTTTCCTCAAAGAAAAATTCCCGTCGGAGATGGTCTATGGCTACGAAGTCGATGACGTCTGCCGCGCTGTCATCGACCGTGCCGGATTCGGCCCCAACTTCTTCCATCGCACCGGCCATTCGATACTGGAAAACGTCCACGGGCCCGGCCCCAATATCGACAACCGCGAAACCGAGGACCGGCGGCGGCTTCTGTCCGGCCACCTGTTTTCTATTGAACCGGGCATATATCTCGATAAATTCGGTTTCCGCTCCGAAGTGGACTGCCTGCTGACCGACCTCGGCCCGGAAATCACCACCCAGCCGCTGCAAAAAGAAATTATACCGTTGATGGTTTAGCATGTATTTCACGCCCCGCATGATCCAGTTGGTCGCCGACAAGTACGGCTACCCGCCGGTGATCAATATGGATGCCCCGGTGGACCAGGATGAGTACGATTTCATCCGCTCCACCCAGACCTTCGGGCGCTGTCACGATGTCACCCTCTATATTTTCAAAGACAATAAACTCATCGTCAATGCCAAACATCATTATCCGACCGGTCTGTATCGGGCGCCGTCGGGCGGACTCAAACCGGGCGAGGATTTTCTCGATGGCGTCAACCGCGAGGCCTTCGAAGAAACCGGGTGCAAGATCGACGTCAAACGCTATATCCTGCAGATCAACGTTTCGTTTTCGTACGGCAAACGGTATATCCCGTGGAAAACGCACGTTTTCACCGCCGAGTATGTCTCCGGTAAAATCCAGCCGACCGATATCCGGGAAATCCGTGAAGCCCGCCTGGCCGCTCTGCCCGAATTCGATGAGTACAAGAGGATCATCGCGACCATGGATTCCGGCGGCCTGCACTACCGCGCCCGATTGCACGACGAAGTCCTGAAGTTTTTATAACAACTTTTGCTGATTCATCCGATATTGACATTCCCGCCCTCTTCTTGTCATTCCCGCGAAGGCCGAAGGTGCTGAAAAATGAAGCACGGGAATCCAGCTTATCGCCCACGGCTTGCCGTGGTGGAGATGATTGTTTTTCCCGTACTGTCAGAAAGTAGAAAAGTAGGTCACGCCGACTCGCCGAAGGCCCAGAGCGTAGCGATGGGCGGCTTGACATTCCAATAATTCTATTCTCCGAATTCGCCATCGACATCGATCTTATCCATCGTTCCCCAATCCTTT
>CAYWLR010000007.1:0-58406 GCA_964459465.1 uncultured Ignavibacteriaceae bacterium
GCATGATTTAATATAACAAACAATCATTCCCACGGCAAGCCGTGGGCGACCGGCCGGTTGTTTTTGTGCGCGGCACACCCCTCGAAAACTCAGGAGGCCCGTGGACATCTGCCGCCCACAAGAAGGGATTGGCGGCGGGCCTGAGGACCCGCCCTTCAAAGTTCAGGATCTACGACCGATCACAACGTACATGGCCGGTAGCCCACCTTAAAGGGGGGCCACCTAAGCCATTGCCACAGCAAGCCGTGGGCGACTCCCAATAGAAAAATCTCGAAAATCCGGCGAATTTTATAAGGCTAAATGCGCCAATATCAACGCCGTTAAACAATTCCGAGAGTTATAAAAGGGCCATTTGTGAAAAAAATAACTAAATCTCGATAAACCTGCTTGACATTTTGCCCGAAATTCATATTTTCCAAATTTAATTTTAAGGGTGGGTGCCACGTGCCCGGATTTTTTAAGTCGCCGAAAGACGGAGGACGCAATCTTCGAACGGTCGGACTTCTCGGCGTCATTCCGCTGATGATAGGTGTCGGGCCGCTGGTCGGTTATATCATCGGCAACTGGCTCGACGGCAAGTTCGGCACCAAACCCTGGCTGATGGTTGTCTTTATCGCCCTCGGTTTCGGAGCGGCGGTCAAAGAAACCATAAAAATAATAAAAGAAGCTAACCGCGAATCCGAGGACGAATGACCGCGTCGATGGACATATCTTTTATCGATCGGACATTGAAAACTACCGCCGTTCTGATTCTTTTGTTTCTGGCGTTGGGGTCATTGCACTTCCCGTTTTATGACGTGCTGGCGGTCGTCTCCGGGGCGATCTGGTCGATTATCAATCTGTATTTTCTGGCGCTGTTGGTCAAGGCGACGATTCGTCCCGAAGGCCCGGATAAAGCGGCCGCCCTGGTTTTTTTGTTTATCAAAGTTCCACTGTTGTATTTAGCGGGATATTTTCTTATAAAGGTTCCGATGTTCGGTGTGGGTTATCTGGTGATCGGTTTTTCGGTACCGCTCGCGGTCATATTTTTGAAAGTCCTGGGACGGGTGCTTCTGGGACTGGATAATAAAAAGCCCAACCATGAAAGCCAGCAGGAGGCTGCCTGATGTTTATATACTATACTCATTTGATATGCATGGCTATCGCCAAGTGGATGCCGTTTGTTATCGCCACGACCACCGGAAGCGCCGAGCATGGCGAGACGGCGGCGCATGACGGCGGCGATAGCGGCGGTCATCACGACGGCCCGCCGCATCTTCCCAGTCTGGTCGGTCTATTGACCGGTAACCACGGCCCGGCTTATGAATGGGTCAATGTCATTTATGCCTTTGTCGCGGCCATCTTTCTGTGCATTATCGCCATGTCGGTGTATAAGAAACGTCAGATGATTCCCGGCCCGTTCCAGAATGCGGTCGAAATGCTGGTCGAAAGCATGTACAACTTCATGCAGACCATTCTGGGCAAGGAAGCCCGGCGGTACATCCCGTTTCTGGGAACGCTCTTTTTTTATATTCTGGTGATGAACTGGATGGGTATGGTTCCGCTGGGTCATTCCCCGTCGACCAGTCTGAATATAACCGTCTCGCTGGCGGTGATCGTGTTCTGTTATGCGCAGTACACCGGTATTCGGCGGCTGGGCATAGTCGGTTATCTCGACCATCTGGCCGGGTCGCCGCGCGACGCGGTTTCATGGATCATGGTTATCATCATGTTTCCGTTGCATATCATCGGAGAGCTGGCCAAGCCGTTGAGCCTGTCGCTTCGTCTGTTCGGCAATATTACCGGCGAGGATGTTTTGATCGCGGTGTTTGTCGGACTGGGGGTGGCGATACTGTCGTTTTTGCCGGTCGGGTTGCCGTTGCAGTTTCCGTTTTATTTTCTGGGGCTGCTTCTGTCGACCATACAGGCGCTGGTGTTTACGCTGTTGTCATCGATATATATACTGCTGATGCTTCCCCACGAGGAGCACGCGCATTAACAAGATAAGAAGTAAAGTTAAATAAAAGACCAAACGTATCAGGAGGACACAATGGATTTTCAGGCAATGATCAGCTTGGGCGCCCCGATGGGCCTGGGTTTGGCCGCAGTGGGTTCGGCTTATGGTATCGGTCGGGCGGTAGGCTCGGCCATGGAAGCCATGGGTCGTCAGCCGGAAGCGGCGGCCAAGATTCAGACCGCCATGATTATCGGCGCGGCCTTTATCGAAGCTCTGACCATTTATGTCTTTATCGCTTTCTTCATTGCGATGGGCAAGGTAGGATAATAAGTGCGAGGCGGAAACGGCCCGACCGGCACCGGTCGGGACCGCTTCCGGTAATTAACAAGCAAGACGGTGAGAATATGATAAGTCTTGAATGGCAACAACTGCTTACTCATGCCCTCGGTTTTCTGTTGACGTTGTGGGTTCTCAAGAAATTCGCCTGGGGTCCGCTGCTCAACCTCATGGACGAGCGCCGGAATAAAATTAAAGGCGAATTCGACCGAATCGAATCGGAGAAAGCGGCGACGGAAAAGATTAAAGCCGACTATGACAACAAACTGAAGAATATCGAGGCCGAGCGACGTCAGAAAATCGCCGAGGCGGTCCACGAAGCCAATAAGATGGCATCGGATATAAAAATGCATGCCCAGGAAGACGCGCGCGGGATTATCAACCGGACCAACGAACAGCTGGAGCGCGATATCGCCAAGGCCAAAGTCCAGCTCAAAGAAGAGATGGTCACCATCACGCTGATGGCGGCGCAGAAAATATTGCATGAAAAACTGGACGATGCCAAAGAACGGCAGCTGATAGGCAAATTTATCGACAGTATTGAGAAGGCTTAGATGTTATGCTCGCGCAACAGGTAGCCAAGAAATATTCCGGGGCGTTGCTCGAACTGGCCCAGGAGCACAATATACTCGATAGGGCCTGGACGGAGTTCAAAGCCATCGGGGAGTTCCTTAAAAAGGACCGGACTTTTTTGGACTTCATGTCCGCGCCGCAGGTTCCCGGAGAAGCCAAAGACCGGTTGATAACCAAAGTTTTTTCGACGCGGCTGGAAAAACCGTTGTTCAATTTCATATTGTTTCTGGCCCGAAAGCGACGTATCAGCTTTCTGCCGGATATCATCGTGGAATTCGACCGGTTGGTCAAGGCCGAGAAGGGAATCATCCGGGCCACCTGTATCACGACAGCGAAAATACCCGAGGCCGAACGCCAGAGATTGATCGAAAAGCTGACGAAAAAGACGTCTTTGAAGGTCGAGCTGGACGAGAAAATCGACAAGAGCATTATCGGCGGTATGATTGTCATACTGCACAATAAGATTATCGACGGTTCGCTCCGGCACGGGCTGGACCAGTTGAAAAACCGGCTGATGAAAGTGCGCGTTCACTGATATTTGTCCGGGTATCAGGGCCGGCTTTTTTGAATAGATATTGTCGCCGTAAACGCGGCAAAGGTATAATGCCGGGCGCAAAAGAGTAAGCGCGAGGCGACGGCCAGGACGGAGAATGCAGGTTAAAGACGAAATAAAGTGTGTATTTGAATAGAGGTATTTACGATGGGTTTAAATCCAGAAGAAGTCTCTTCAATCATAAAAAAAGAGGTTGAAGGGTACGAGTCCAAACTGGAGATGGAATCGGTCGGGACGGTTCTCCAGGTTGGCGACGGTATTGCCCGTATCTGGGGTCTCGAAGACGCGATGATGTCGGAACTGGTGCAGTTTCCGAACGACATTATCGGCATGGTGCTGAACCTGGAAGAGGACAGCGTCGGTGTCGCCGTATTCGGGGATGTCCAGGCCGTCAAAGAAGGCGATACGGTTCGGCGGACCGGCAAGGTGGCGCAGGTTCCGGCCGGCAACGCGCTCATCGGCCGCGTCGTCAATCCGCTGGGTCAACCGCTGGACGGCAAGGGTCCGATTGTCACCGACAAATTCCGGGTTCTCGAAGGCAATGCTCCCGGTGTAACGCACCGTCAACCGGTGAAAGAACCGGTGCAGACCGGGCTCAAAGCCATAGACTCGATGATTCCGATCGGTCGCGGCCAGCGCGAACTGATTATCGGCGACCGCGGCACGGGCAAGACGGCGCTGGGCATCGACACGATTATCAACCAGAAGGATACCGATTTATTCTGCATTTATGTGGCCATCGGGCAGAAAGCCTCGACCGTGGCCAAGGTCGTGAAAATCCTTGAGGATCATGGAGCCATGGAGTACACCACGGTCGTGGCGGCCAACGCCTCCGATCCCGCCCCCATGCAGTTTATCGCGCCCTATGCCGGTTGCTCCATGGGCGAAGAATTTCTTTACAACGGCAAACATGTTTTGGTCATATATGACGACCTGTCCAAACACGCCTGGTCATACCGCCAGCTTTCTCTGTTATTGAGGCGCCCGCCGGGACGTGAAGCCTATCCGGGCGACGTATTCTATCTGCACTCCCGCCTTTTGGAGCGGGCGGCCAAGCTGTCCGATGAACGCGGCGGCGGGTCGCTGACGGCCCTGCCGATTATCGAAACGCAGGCGGGCGACGTTTCCGCGTATATTCCGACCAACGTCATTTCCATTACCGACGGGCAAATCTTTCTGGAGTCGGACCTGTTTTATTCGGGGATACGTCCGGCCATCAACGTCGGCATATCGGTCTCCCGTGTCGGCGGCAACGCCCAGACCAAGGCCATGAAAAAGGTGGCCGGGTCGCTTCGTCTCGACCTGGCGCAGTACCGTGAGCTGGCGGCCTTCGCCCAGTTCGGTTCCGACCTCGACGCCGCCACGCAGCGGCAGTTGACGCGCGGCGAAAAGATGGTCGAAATTCTCAAGCAGGGGCAGTATGAACCGATGCCTCTGGCGCAGCAGGTGATAATTATCTGGGCCGGTGTCAACGGTTATCTGGACAGTATCCCCAAGGCGCAGTTGGCCGATTTCGAAAAGGGGTTGCATAAATACTGTGCCGATAAATATCCCGACATCGCCGAGTCGATTAAAAAGGAAAAGGTTCTGACGGATAGCACCGTGGCCAAGTTGAAGGAAGCCACGGAGAAATTTAAAGAGCAATTTACGACCAAAGGCTAAGTTATGCCGACTCTTCGCCAGGTAAAGAAAAGAATAAGATCGGTCATATCGACGCGCCAGATAACCAAAGCCATGGAGATGGTGGCGGCGGCCAAACTGCGCAAGGCCCAGATGAAGATCATGCAGGTGCGGCCGTACTCGGAGAAACTGGATCATATCCTGATTCATCTGTCGGCCTCGGCCGGCGGCGAACTGATGCATCCGTTTTTCGAAACGCGCGAAGTCAAAAAGCGGTCACTGGTATTGATTACGGCCGACCGCGGTCTGTGCGGCTCGTTCAATTCCAATTTGATTTCCCGTGCGCGCGCCTGGCTTGCCGACAAAGACCCGGTCAACACCGACCTTATCCTGGTGGGCAAACGGGGCCATGACTTTTTCAAACGCCGCAACTGGACCATCACCGCTCGGTTTGCCGACTGGGGTGGCAATCTGGATTATGGCAAGGCCCGCGATATAGTGGACCTGCTGACGAAGCGCTTTGTCGATGGCGAGACCGACGAAATTACGATGATCTACACGCAGTTTCTATCGACCACCCGGTATCGTATCACCGAAAAGATGTACCTTCCGGTGGAACGTCCGCAAATAGAAGGAAACCAGGCGGTGAATCAGGATTATATTTTCGAGCCGTCCCCGGTGGCCATCTTTACCGATCTGATGCCGCGCTATGCCTATACGAAAATGATCACGGCCCTGGCCGATTCGTTCGCCTCGGAACATGGCACGCGCATGATCGCCATGGGGGCGGCGACGTCCAACGCCGGTGAGATGATAGATACTCTGACCTTGCAGTACAACAAAGCCCGCCAGGCGGCCATCACCAAGGAGCTCTTGGATATTGTCGGTGGCGCCGAGGCTTTAAAAGGTTGATGTGATAAAAAAAGCGATTGCGATAAACGGAGCGTATTTTAATGGCTGATAACATCGGAAAAGTAGTGCAGATTATTGGACCGACGGTCGACTGCGAATTCAGTGCGGACAACCTGCCTGAAATCCTCAATGCCATCAAGATTGAGGATAAAGCGAGGAACATCGACCTGACGGTCGAAGCGTCCATGCATATCGGCGACAACATGGTTCGGTGCGTGGCGCTGGCCTCGACGGACGGGTTGGTACGCGGCATGAAAGCGGTCGATACCGGGCAGCCGATTGCGGTACCGGTCGGGGTCAAAACTCTCGGACGCGTTTTCAGTTTGCTGGGTAAACCGATTGACGATCTCGGTCCCATGCCGGCCGACATCAAGCACCTGCCCATTCACCGTCCCTCGCCGACTTTCGAAGAGCAGGACACGGCCACCGAAATTCTGGAAACCGGTATCAAGGTCGTGGACCTTCTGGAACCGTACCCTAAAGGCGGCAAGGTCGGACTGTTCGGCGGCGCCGGTGTGGGCAAGACGGTGCTCATTCAGGAACTGATTCGTTCGGTCGCCACCGAGCATGGTGGCTATTCGGTTTTCTGCGGGGTCGGTGAACGGACCCGCGAGGGCAACGACCTCTGGCTGGAAATGAAAGAATCCGGCGTTATTGCCAAGACCGTCATGTGCTTCGGTCAGATGAACGAGCCGCCGGGGGCGCGTCTCCGGGTCGGCCTGTCGGGACTGACCATGGCTGAATATTTTCGCGACGAAGAGCATCAGGACGTACTCATTTTTATCGATAATATATTCCGTTTTGTCCAGGCGGGGTCGGAAGTCTCGGCGCTGCTGGGGCGCATGCCGTCGGCGGTGGGATATCAGCCTACCCTATCTACCGAGATGGGCGCTCTGCAGGAGCGCATCACCTCGACCACGGCCGGTTCGATCACTTCGGTGCAGGCCATTTACGTTCCGGCCGACGATTTGACCGACCCGGCTCCGGCGACGACCTTTTCGCATCTGGACGCCACCTCGGTGCTGTCGCGCCAGATTGCCGAGCTGGGCATTTATCCGGCGGTCGACCCGCTCGATTCGACCTCGCGCATTCTCGACCCGCATATCGTGGGTGAAGAGCATTATAACGTGGCGCGCAAGGTGCAGCAGGTCCTCCAGCGCTACAAAGACCTTCAGGATATTATCGCCATTCTGGGTATCGATGAATTGTCTGAAGACGACAAGTTGATCGTGGCCCGGGCGCGCAAAATCCAGAAATTCCTCTCGCAGCCGTTCTTCGTGGCCGAAGCCTTCACCGGCAAATCGGGCCGCTATGTGAAGCTCGAGGACACCATTCGCGGGTTTAAGGAGCTGGTCGAAGGCAAGCACGACCATGTTCCCGAGCAGTGTTTCTATATGGTCGGCGGGATCGATGAAGTGCTGGAAAATTACGAGAAGCAGAAATAAGCGGGCATAAGAATATGTTTAAGCTCTCGATCGTTACACCGGAAAAAGTCTTTTATGAGGGAACCGTCAGTTCGCTGATCGTCCCCGGAAGCGAAGGTTATCTGGGCGTGCTGACCGACCACGCTCCCCTGATTACGGCGATTGTTCCGGGCAAGGTCATGTACCGCGACTCCGAAGGGCATGAACTAACTATGGCCGCATCGTTCGGTTTTTTTGAGGTGTCGGCCAATCATGCCACGCTTTTGGTGGACTCGGTGGAATTCGCTTCGGAAATCGATCTGGAACGCGCCCAAAAAGCCCTGGAGCGGGCCCGGCAGAGGATGGCCAATGAGGCGGGCAATATCGATCTTGACCGCGCCCACCGGGCCCTGGATCGAGCCCGCAATCGGATTAAAGTTGCCCGAGACGTCCAGCGGTAACCCGCCTGCGAACATGGACTTAAAAAGCGTTCGGGGCCTTGCCCAAGGCTTGTCCGGGCGCTTTTTTGGCTTGACTTTCCCGGATCTTATTTATACTTTCGCTGTTTATGGCTTTGGACTTGCGTGAATTTGCATCGTTTCCGGTTGATATAATTCTGGAAATGGAGCTGGATGATATGGAGGATTCGATATCTGGGGTGACTTTTCAGGAACTGGCGACGGTGAAACTGAATATACAGAAGATGAAAGACGAATATTTTTGTCATGGCGAGGTAGTTGCACCGGCCGAAATAGAATGTTCCCGGTGTTTGGAGCCGTATCATGACAAATTGCGCGGTGAATTGAATTTCGTCGTCAGAAGAATTGAAGCCCGACCGGTGATGTCGGCCGACGAAGGCGAAGAAGTGATATTGCTGAAGCCAAACGAGAATATAATCGACCTGCACGATCAAATCCGCCAGGCGTTGACGCTGGCGCTGCCGATGAAACCGATCTGCTCCGAGGATTGCCGCGGACTGTGCCCCGAATGCGGGGCCAATCTTAATGAAGAAACCTGCGATTGCCGCAGCGATGATATAGATGAAAGATGGGAAGGTCTCAAGGACCTCTCCTGACAGACTGCAACACTAACGGGAATAAAATATGGCACTTCCAAAAAGACGTCACTCGCGCGCCCGGGGCCGCAGAAGAAGAACCCATTGGAAACTTGCGGCACCGACGGTGGTCGAATGCGCCAACTGCAATCAGCCGACGCTGCCGCATCACATCTGCCCCCATTGTGGATGGTACAAAGGCGGCGTGGTGGCGGCACCCAAAGAATCTTAAGAAAGCCTCGTATCCCTCCACAGTATGGGTAAAAAGACAAATTGCATCACGGTTGCCCTGGATATAATGGGCGCCGACACCTCGCCGGAATCAATTATGGAAGGCGGCCTCTGGGCCGCTCGGGAGAAACCGGAACAAATCCGCGTGGCGCTGATCGGAAAAGAAGAAATAATTAACGATTACATGCGCCGTCAGAAGGAGATTCCGGAAAACATCATAATTGAAAACGCGCCGCATGCCGTCGCCATGACCGATACCCCCACGGAGGGAATCCGCAAGAAAAATTCCTCGATTGCCATTGGCCTGCAGATGCAAAAGGACGGCAAGACCGATGCTTTTGTTTCCGCCGGAAATACCGGGGCCGTGATGGCTTCATCGATTTTGATTCTGGGCCGGGTCGAAGGCGTTCTGCGTCCGGGCATCGGCTCTTTTTTTCCGACGTCAAAAGGCAAACCAACATTAGTGCTGGACGTCGGCGCCAACGCCGAATGCAAGCCGGTCAACCTGTACCAGTTCGGTGTCATGGGTTCGGTCTATACGTCGCTGATGTATGGTCGGACTTCGCCGCGCATCGGCCTGTTGTCCATCGGTGAAGAGAAGAGTAAGGGCAACGAATTGATTTTTCAGGCCCATGAGATATTCGCCCGATCCGGATTGAATTTCGTCGGAAACGTCGAGGGTCGAGATATTCTGGCCGGGAAAGTGGACGTGGTCGCCACCGATGGTTTTGTTGGCAACATCATCCTCAAGTTTGCCGAATCGGTCGAAGGATTTTTAACCGAATCTTTGAGGCACCAGATACAAACGAATGTATTCTCGAGGGTGGGTGCGGCTCTGATGACGCCATTTTTGAAAAGGCTTCGTCGCTCATTCGATTACAGTGAATATGGCGGGGCGCCGCTTCTGGGGGTTGACGGGGTTTCGATTATTTGTCATGGTTCATCGTCAACAAAGGCGATAAAAAACGCCGTCCTGGTTGCCATGGATATGGTGCGACACAGGATCAATGAAAATATCAGGCAGGAAATGCTTGGCTTAAACAATGGAAACGGAAATGCCGCAAATAGTCAGGTCGAAAATAATAGGTCTGGGATCTCATCTTCCTGAAACGCGTTTAACTAACGCCGACCTGGAAAAAATGGTGGATACCTCGGACGAATGGATTCGTACGAGAACAGGGATTGTCGAAAGGCGGATATTAACAAGCGGGCTGGGGTGCACCCATATGGGCGAGGATGCATCCTGGAAAGCGATGAAAATGGCCGGGCTGAAGCCGGAAGACATTGACCTGGTCATTTATGCCACGGTGACGCCCGATTACCGGTTGCCGTCGGCGGCGTGCATTCTGCAGAAGAAAATGGGGCTTAAAAACGCCGGAACATTCGATATCGTCGCGGCCTGTGCCGGATTCATCCATGGTTTATCGGTGGCCGATGCCTTTATACAAATCGGCAAGTTCAAGAATATACTCGTGATCGGGGCCGAGGCCCTGTCCAGCGTCACCGATTACACCGACCGCAATACTTGCGTTCTGTTCGGTGACGGAGCCGGCGCGGTCATCGTCACGGCCACCACCGAAGACAGCGGCATCCTGTCCACGTTTTTCAAATCCGACGGCAACCAGGCCGAGCTTTTATGGATCCGTGAAGGCGGTTCACTGATGCCGGTGCACAAGATGAAAGACCATACCAAAAACGTATATATAGAGATGAACGGCAGTGAGGTCTTCAAGCATGCCGTTCGTCAGATGGCCGATGCTTCGATGCGAGCGCTCAAGAGCGCCGGTTTGAAATCATCCGACGTGGACTGGCTTATCCCGCATCAGGCCAATGTGAGAATCATGGACGCCACCGCCAAAAGACTCGATATCCCCGCTGAAAAGGTGTTTATCAATATCGAAAAATGCGGGAATACTTCGGCCGCTTCGGTGCCGATTGCTCTTGACGAAGCATACCGTGAAGGTAAATTGAAGGACGGTGACATAATCCTGATGACCGCATTCGGCGGCGGACTGACCTGGGCTTCGGCGGTCGTGAGGTGGTAGGAGTTTGTTTATGAATAAAGTGGCCATTGTCTTTCCGGGACAGGCGTCGCAATATGTCGGCATGGGCCGGGATCTGTATGACGCCAGCGAGGAAGTTCGCAAATTGTATGCTGACGCTGCGGAGTATATCGGGGAAGATATTGCCAGAATTTCTTTCGAGGGCCCGGCCGAGACGTTGAAACAGACGCGTTTTACGCAACCGGCCATATTGCTTCATTCGCTGGCTGTTCTGACCCTGTTGAAGGATAATATTCCCGAAACCGAAGTGGCCGCCGGTCATTCGCTCGGGGAGTATGGGGCGTTGGCCTTGGCCGGAGTTTTAAGCTATAACGATGCCGTACGCGCCGTGGCCCGTCGAGCGGCTTTAATGGAAGAAGCCTGCCGGAAAGAACCAAGCACCATGGCCGCGATTCTGGGGCTGGAAGAAACCAGAATATTCGAGATATGCAAAATAGCTTCGGCGTCGGGTGTGGTTGTCCCCGCCAATTTCAATTCCACGGGGCAGGTGGTCATTTCGGGAAGTGTCGCCGGAGTCGAAAAAGCCTGTGAGTTGTGCAGGGAAGCCGGGGCCAAACGGGCCATGATATTGCAGGTGGGCGGTGCCTTCCACTCGCCCTTGATGGCATCGGCGCAACCGGGAATGCGCGAGTTTCTGGATACGGTGACATTCCACAACCCGAAAATAGACGTCATTCCCAATGTGACCGCCACGCAGGAGCGGGATGCCATGATGCTCAAAGAGCTTTTGATAGAGCAGTTGACTTCTCCGGTAAAATGGCGGCGGACGATGTCGGCCATCAATCAATACGGAGTTGATACGTTCATTGAAGTCGGTCCGGGAAAGGTTCTGGTCGGTCTGGCCAAACGGGAGGTCAAAGCGGCCAATTTTATAAATATTGATACGTTGCAGGACGTGGAACAATTCAAAACGGTTGCGGTAAGTTAAACCATGCGGTTTAAAGGAAAAACAGCATTGATTACCGGGTCGGCCCGGGGTATCGGGCGGGCCATCGCCGAGCGGCTGGCCTCGGAAGGAGCCCGGGTGATTATCTCCGACGTTCTTGAAGACGTCGCGGAGAATACCGTCAGGGAATTTCGGGCCAAAGGGTATGAGGCCGTTGCCATGAAAGCCGACGTTTCCAAAGCCGACGACGCCGGCCGTTTGATCGACGAAGCGGTGAAAAAATATGAAACACTTGACATTGTTGTCAACAATGCCGGAATTACGCGCGATGCGCTTATGATGAGAATGAAGGAAGCCGACTGGGATGCGGTTTTGAACGTGAATCTTAAAGGGGCGTTCCTGGTGACCCAGGCCGCTGCGAAAGTCATGATAAAACAGCGTTCCGGACGGATTGTGAATATATCGTCGGTGGTGGGTCGGATGGGCAACGCCGGGCAGACCAATTACGCCGCCAGCAAGGCCGGACTGATCGGCCTGACCAAGGCCGCGGCCAAGGAACTGGCGTCACGCGGGATAACGGTCAACGCCATTGCCCCCGGATTCATTAAAACCGAAATGACCGATAAGATGCCGGAAGCGGCCCGCGAAAAGCTATCCGGGGGAATCCCCCTGGGACGGCTCGGCCTGCCCGAGGACGTCGCCGCGGTGACTGCCTTTCTGGTGTCTGATGACGCCGCTTATATCACGGGCCAGGTGCTCGGGGTGGACGGCGGCCTGCTGATGTAAACAAAACCAGAAGTGATAAATATTACAAGGAGGAGAGGATGTCTGACATTGCCCAGAAAGTGAAGGACATTATCGTCGAGCAATTAGGAGTTGACGTCGCTCAAGTGACCGAGGATGCCAAATTTGTCGAGGACTTGAGTGCGGATTCTCTCGATACCGTGGAACTGGTCATGGCTCTGGAAGAGGAATTTTCCATAGAAATTCCGGATGAAGACGCCGAGAAGATTACTTCGGTTGGCGATGCCATTAAGTATATTCAGGAGCATCAAAGTTAAGGAATCGACTACTGAATGGAAGAAGCAAGAACCGTCATAACCGGGATGGGGATAGTTTCCCCGTTCGGATGCGATCTCGATCAGTACTGGCAGGCCATTGTCTCCGGGAAAAGCGGCATAGTCACGATCGACCGTTTTGACGTGAGCGAGTACACGACCCGTATTGCGGCACTGGTAACCGGATTCGAACCGGACAATTACATCGACAAAAAGGAAGGCCGGCGCATGGACCTGTGCCAGCAGTATGCCGTTGTGGCGTCACAGCTGGCGATAAATCATGCCGGTATCGACGTCGAAAAGATCGATCGGTTACGGGCCGGAGTCATAATCGGTTCAGGAATCGGCGGAATAAACACGTTTGAAAAACAGCATGAGGCGCTGCTCAAGGGCGGGCCGCGCAAAGTTTCGCCCTTTTTCATACCGATGATGATCGTTGATATGTGCGCCGGGTTGATAGCCATTCGGTTTGGATTCCGCGGTCCCAACTACGCCACGGTATCGGCCTGTGCCTCTTCGTCGCATGCCATCGTCGATGCCTTCCGGGCCATACAAAGGGGCGAGGCGGACATCATGCTTGCCGGCGGTGCCGAGGCGACCATCACGCCGACGGCGCTGGCCGGATTCTGTTCGGCCCACGCCATTTCGACGCGCAACGATGAGCCGGCCCGGGCTTCCCGTCCATTCGACAAAGACCGTGACGGTTTTGTTATGGGTGAAGGCGCCGCGATTCTGGTTCTGGAATCTCTGGAGTCGGCCAGGGCCCGGGGGGCGACCATATATGCCGAGATCCTCGGCGGCGGAGTGACCTGCGATGCCTATCATATCACGGCGCCGCTTCCCGACGGCGACGGGGCTCGTCAGGCCATGGTCAATGCCATCTGTGACGGCGGGATGACGCCCGATGACGTTGATTATATCAACAGTCATGGAACCGCCACGCCGCTTGGTGACATTGCCGAAACCAAAGCCATTAAGACCGTTTTCGGTGACCGGGCGTACAAAATCCCCGTGAATTCCACCAAATCCATGGTGGGTCATTTGCTGGGAGCGGCCGGGGCCATTGAAGTGGTGACGTCGGTTTTATCGCTGGGCGCACGCCGGTTGCACCCGACCATAAACCTTGAGAACCCGGATCCGGAATGTGACCTTGACTATGTCGCCGGCCAGGCCAGAGACTTTGATTTCGATACGTTTTTGAGCAATTCTTTCGGCTTTGGCGGACACAATGTCAGTATTCTCGGACGGCGATTCAGCGAATAGTACTGATGGTGAGATTGTTTGAATCGATCAGAAAAATATTCCATCGACCGGCCGGTCCGGATCAAACGGATACTGGGCTGGCCGCTAAATTTTCCGATGTTTTCGGCTATCATTTCAAAACGCCGGTGCATCTTCGGGAGGCCCTGACCCACCGCTCCTACGTTCGCAATGTTGACCATAAGGCCCGGTCCAACGAGCGCCTGGAATTTCTGGGGGACTCGGTTCTGGGCATTATTGTTTCTGAATACCTTCACAGTCATTACCCCGATTATGCCGAGGGCGAACTGACCAAAACCAAAGCTCTGCTGGTTAATGAAACGGCCCTGGCCGGAATTGCCAAGACCTCGCGACTTAATGAGTTTATATTTTTATCCGACGATGAGGAACGGACCGGCGGGCGGGACCGCGCCTCAATCACATCCGACGCTTTCGAAGCCGTTGTCGGGGCAATATATCTCGACGGCGGCCTTGACCCGGCCCGCGATTTTATTTACCGGATTCTTCTGACCAACGAAAAGAAAATCATATCCGATGAAAACCAGCGCAACTATAAAGGTGAACTGCTGGAGTATTTGCAGGCCCGGGGCGAAAACCCGCCGTACTATGAAGTGGTATCGGAAAACGGGCCGGATCACGCCAAAATTTTCCGCGTGGCGGTGAACACCGGCGGGACGATTACGGGAATCGGCGAAGGTTCCACCAAGAAAGAGGCCGAGCAAAGAGCGGCCGCCGATTCTCTCCAAAAGCTCGAAGAAATAAACCAACCGGACAAAGAAGATTGAGAAATACGGGGCGCGAAACGGTTGACGGACGGCGTGTTTTTCATTATCATACTTTTCCATTATGAATGACAGGCTGGAGGAATTATGAACATATTCGTACTTATAAAGCAGGTTCCCGAAATTGAACTGATTAAGGTCGATACCTCGGCCAACCAGGTGGTTTTGCCGTCGGGACCCGGCGTGGTCAACCCCTTCGATGAGTATGCCGTCGAAGAAGCGCTGCGCATCAAAGAAAAAAGCGGCGGCAAGGTGACGGTCATCACCGTCGGAACCGACCGGGCCGAATCGGCGTTGCGGGCCTGTCTGGCCCTGGGCGTGGATGAGGCATATCTTGTCAGCGATCCACTTTTCGAAAAATCCGATCCCCAGGCTATCGGCAAAATTCTGGCGGCGGCTCTCAAGAAACTGGGCAATTATAATCTTATTCTGGCCGGCAAACAGGCCATCGATGACGACGCCGCCCAGGTGCCGGGAGCCGTGGCGGCCGGTCTGGAACTGCCGCAGGCCATGTTTGTCAAGAAAATAGAGTCCATCGATGATACTAAAGCAACCGTGTACCGCACGACGGAAGAAGGTTATGATATCGTCGAACTGGCTCTACCGGCCGTAATTTCGGTCGTCAAGGAAATCAATGAGCCGCGTCTGCCGTCGCTTAAAGGCAAAATGGCGGCCAAGAAAACTCCCATAAGCAAATTAAGCGCGGCGGATATAGGTCTGGATGGATCGGCGATAGGTGCCAATTCGCTGACGAAAATCGAAAAAGTCGCTCCGCCGCCGCCGCGTCAGAAAGGCGAGATGATCGAAGGTGAAACACCCGACGAAATCGCCGAAAAGCTGTATAATAAACTAAAAGAAAACCAGATTTTATAAAACCGGTTGAAATTGATATTATGGACCGCCGCTTCTTGGCGGTCTTTTTTTATTTGAAACAATTTTGGCATCATTCTATATTCGATAATAATGAGAAGAGTTTTCTTTATATCGATACTGGTGTTCTTTTCCGTATCCTCGGCTGTCCGCGCCACGACGCTCACCGGTCTGCTCAACGATGTGAAAATCATGTATTTCTATGAGCATGAAAGCGATATCGACTGGCCGCTTATTTACTACCTGGTCGCCGAACAGGGTTGCCAGATGGAATTAGCCGGGTTTTCTTTGGGCCCGATTTTCAGGTGCGAAATTGACCGAGACACGCAGTTTGACCTTGGGCTGTCCCGGTGTCTGATACCCGACACGTCGGTGACCACGATCGATTCGGCCTTCAGGATGATTGTCGGCCTTCGCGCCCCCGACGTCGTGATGATGTCGGGCGATACAACGGCCGACATGTATCAGGCCATCGTGGCTTATATCAAAGATAATGCCGAAATGCCCGGACTGTATTCGACGGTTCGGGCGATGTACCACTGCACCGATGATAAAAATGAAGCAACGATTTTTTCCAATACCATGTTTTATGTATCCCGGGACGGGGAACAGATTGAGCGGATGGTTTTCCGCTTGACCGGGGATACTTTCGATCGGGAGCGCCATAAGCGATATTCAATGTATCGCCCCGACGATAGTCTTCGGGTGGAAAATAATGCAACCGGGACATTTGCGACCGCGGCCATGTCGTATAAGCTGACCGATGCTCTTGACGCCTGCGTTCACAATTCGGCCTTGCGAGCAATGCTGACCGAGTATGCCAAAAAACACGAGACCTTTCTGGCCGACGCGGCCATGCAAACCGGCGGGCGACGTCTTGAAGACATGTTTGCCGCGTTGGACCAACTTAAAAATATAAGGATCGATTATCGTCCCACGGGAGGCGGGCCGGAATGCGAGCGATTCATGGATTATATGGAAAGCCGGATGGACCGGGTCGTTTCCGCCATAATGGATGAAAGCGGTTTTGTCTTCGACGCCGACGCCATTTTGATGCGGACCTCCGAAGGCGACATTTTAAAAATATCCACGGCATATGTCAACGACGGCGCCCCTGATTATCGAGTCAGGCGATTGAAACTGAAATCCGGGGCCGGGTTACATGATTCTGCCCTGGATACAATCGGATTTGCGGTTCCGCCATATCAGACCGTCAGGAGGGATTATGCCGTTGTTATTCCGGCGGATTCCCATTCATCGGTTGACGCCGATGCGTTTTATATCGAGGCAGAGCTGGGCTTTGGCGATCGGAAAATGACTTTCCGGCGTAAATTGACGGAGCCGGATAAAAAGGCCGTCAAGCTGACTTTTATCCCGACTTTTCGACTGGTCAATCCTTTCCAGGGAGAATGGGTTGATCATCTGGTGGAAATGACGCAGCTCAAGCTCCTGATTGAAAAGCCCGAATCGTTTGCCGCCGAGACCAAGCTGGAATTCATCACTCCGCCGAGCGTGTATGTCGGTACCTACCGACAGGATATTTCGCTTAAAGCCGGCGACCGTTCCTATGAGATAAACCTTCCCGTGGCTATCGGCAAAAGCGCCGGAAATCAAAGACACCAAATCATGGCCAATCTCAAGGAGGGTGAAAGGACTCTGGGTTCGGACCGGGCCCATATTCTGGGGCTGGAATGTAAAATCGATGAAAAGCTGAAAGTAGCCCTGGTGGGCGGAACGGAGGGGCTTCTGGAAGATATCTTGCGTATGACCGGAGTCGGTTATCAGACGGTTTCCGACCGCTATCTCGAAACGGGCTATTTTGGCTTTTATGATATTCTGCTTCTCGACACGGATTGTCTCAAGCGTTATCCCTCGCTTGAAAAAGTCGGAGACAAATTAAAGCAATTCATGCAAAATGGCGGGACGATAATCGTCTTCGGCCAAACCGGCCAATCGCCCGACGGGCCGTTGCCGGTTACAGTCGTTCCGGTCGAGCATTATCCCGGCGCGGGTCAGATCAAACTTAATGGTAGCGCCGCCGACCCGCTTTTCAAACATACCTATCAAATAAATCCGAATGGCCTGATTGGTGCCGTGAAGCCGGGCTATCGTATGTATCCGGCCCGGGTTTTCCCCGGAGAAATCATTATATCAGCCGGGTCCGGTGCGGCTCTTTTGAGTCGGACCATTGTCGGTTCCGGTCAATTGATTTACTGTGGATTTCCGGTGCTGGACATGTTCGCCGACCTTGAGCCTCAAAGCGTCAGATTTTTCGCGAATTTGATAAATTTTTCCCGCAAATAACTTATATTGACCGATTCGGAACTGCCCGATGAGGATTGCGTTTTAAGGCATAACTATGCAGCGAAACGGTCATACCGATAGTAATAAAAACCGGCGTCTGGTGCGGCTTTACAACTATATCAAAAAATACCGGCGCTATTTCTATGCCGGGGCTGCGGCTATTCTTGGCGCTAATACTTTATTTCTGGCCAATCCATATATATTGAAACTGGCGTTCGACCGGCTGGAGCAGAAAGCCCCGGCCTCCGAACTCTGGATCTTTGCTGTTCTGATTGTCGCCTTCTCTCTGGTATCCGGTGTCTTCCGCTTCTGGACTCGCCGTACCGTCATCTGGGCTTCGCGACTGATTGAAGCAGATCTTCGTTCCGATTTATTCGCGCACCTGCTGAAACTTAACCCGACCTTTTATCACAATACCCGGACGGGTGACATCATGGCCCGTGCCACCAACGATATTGAAGCCGTCCGCATGATGATCGGCCCCGGTATCATGCATATGGCCAACACGGTCGTAATCGGAATTGTCGGCCTGACCATGATGGTCAGCTTGTCGGTGGAGTTGACCCTTTATGCGTTGATTCCGATGCCGGTGCTTTCTTTTGTCGTGACCAAACTGGGAAATGTTCTGCATAAGAAATACGCCAAAGTGCAGGAGTATTTCTCGGTTCTGACGGCCAGGGTGCAGGAAAATCTGGCCGGGGTAAGGGTGATACGGGCTTATGGCCGGGAAAACTATGAAATCGATGAGTTCGCGCGGCACAGCCGCAAATATATCGACCTGAACATGGAGAGAATAAAAGTTTTCGGGCTGTTTTATCCGCTCATGTTCATGCTGGCCGGGTCGGCGACTCTCATGGTCTTGTATTTCGGCGGCGGCAAAGTCATCGCCGATGAAATCAGCCTGGGAACAATGGTTGCCTTTTTTGCCTATCTGGCCATGCTGGTTTGGCCGGTCATCGCGCTGGGCTGGGTGGTTTCGCTCTATCAGCGCGGAACCGCCTCGATGGATCGGCTCAATAAAATTTTCGACACCGTGCCAATGGTGTCTTCCATCGAAAACGCCCATAAAAAGGACCGCATCAATGGCCGTATAGAATTCCGCAACCTGACATTCGCCTATAGCGGAACAATCGTTTTGGACTCAATCAATCTGACAATCGAGCCGGGCATGACGGTCGGCATGGTTGGGCCGACGGCGTCGGGCAAAACAACGCTGGTATCATTGTTAAGCCGATTATACCCGATAAATCGGGGACAGCTGTTTATTGATGGTATAGATATTAACGACTGGGATCTGGCGACGCTGCGCAATCAGATCGGATTTGTCACACAGGAGGCTTTTCTGTTTTCCGACACGATTGAAAATAATATCTCCTTTGGCGTCGATAAAATCAGCCCGGAATCCATCCGGCAGGCGGCGGCGGTTTCGGCTATCGACCGCGAAATCGAGTCATTTCCCCAGAATTACCAGACCATTCTGGGTGAGCGGGGGATAAACCTGTCGGGTGGCCAGAAACAACGGGTGGCCATTGCCCGGGCGATTGCCTCCGATCCCCGTATTTTGATTCTTGACGACGCCACCAGCGCCGTCGATACCGAAACGGAACACCTGATTAACCAATATCTCAAAGATGAACTGGCTCGGCGGACCTCGATTGTTATATCGCATCGTATTTCGGCGGTCAAAGACGCCGACCTGGTAGTCTATATGAGTGGCGGCCAGATTGCCGAATCCGGAACCCATGAAGAGCTTCTGGAGCGTGACGGCCTTTATGCCCGGTTATACAAAACGCAGCTTTTGGAAGAAGAACTGGAGAAAATGTAGAATGTCTGCGGCTGATAATTATCATGATGAAGAGGTTTTAGGCAAAGCCTATGACTCGCGCCTGATGAAACGGCTTTTGACCTATGTTCGGCCGTATCGCGGGACGCTGGTTATCGCCACCATACTTCTTATCGCCGGGTCGCTTCTTCAACTTTTGTTACCCATCACGGTTCAAATCGGTATCGATAAGTATTTAATGAACAAGGATTTAGGTGGACTGGGCCGGGTTGCCTTACTTTATGGCGGGATTCTCATGGTGGCCTTTGTGCTGACCTATATTCAGGTATATATAACCATGTTTATCGGGCAGAAGGTTCAGTATGACATTCGAATGCAGATATTCCGACATCTGCAGAAACTCCACCTTGGCTTTTTCGATAAAAATCCGGTCGGGCGACTGGTCACACGAGTCACCAATGATGTAAACGTTCTCGACGAGCTGTTCTCATCGGGACTGGTTGAGGTTTTTGGCGACGTTATCACGTTGATAGGCATTGTGATAGCTTTGATTTACTATGATTGGAAACTGGCCCTTCTGACTCTAATTGTCCTGCCGCTTCTGGTTTGGGCGACAGCCATTTTCCGAAAAAAAGTGCGGGCTATTTATCGGGATATAAGAACCCGCCTGGCGCGACTCAATGCCTTTATACAGGAACATATCACCGGAATGACTATAATTCAGCTATTCACACGTGAGAACACGGTTTTCGACAAGTTTTCCACAATCAATAAACATCTGATGGATGGTCACCTCCTGTCAATTTATTACTACGCCGCCTTTTTTCCGGCTGTCGAAATTATTAGCTCGTTATCGCTGGCCATTTTGATTTATTATGGCGGTTCCCAGATTGCTGGCGGTGTTCTTACTTTCGGCGAGCTTGTCGCCTTTATTCAACTGGTGCAACGGTTTTATCATCCTATTCGTGATTTAGCCGAAAAATACAATATTTTGCAGTCATCGATGGCATCATCGGAACGCATTTTCCGCCTTCTGGACACAAAACCGGTCATGAATCAAAAGAAATCGGTAACTGCGCCGTCGGAATTCAAGGGCAAAATAGAATTCGAAAAGGTCTGGTTTTCATACGATAATAATGAATTTGTCCTGAAGGATGTCTCGTTCACGGTCAATCCCGGAGAAAAAGTGGCCATAGTCGGGGCGACCGGTGCGGGTAAAACTTCGCTGATGTCTCTTTTATTCCGCTTTTATGACTATCAAAAGGGTGCCATCAAACTGGATGATATCGAAATCACGACTTTGCCGGTCGAGACACTCCGGTCTCAGCTGGGATTGGTTTTGCAGGACGTTTTCATTTTTTCGGGCGATTTCGCCGGGAATATTCGACTGGGCGATGAAAGTATAAGCGATGAACAGGTTGTCTCGACGCTGGAACAGGTCAGCCTTTATGAGCATGTCATGGGCGGCGAAAAAGGTATTCATACCGAGGTAAAGGAACGCGGAGCGACGCTTTCGACCGGGCAGAAACAGCTATTATCCTTTGCACGGGCCCTGGCCTTTAATCCGAAAATACTGGTGCTCGATGAAGCCACCAGTTCGGTCGATACGGCCACCGAAAGGCTGATCCAGAAGGCTCTCGACAGGCTTCTGGAGAACCGAACTGCGATAATAATCGCTCACCGTCTTTCAACTATAGAAAAAGCTGACCGGATAATAGTCCTGCATCACGGGCAAATCCGGGAAATCGGAACGCATCACGAGCTTCTAAACAATCGCGGCATTTATTATAAGTTGCATCAGATGCAATTCAAGCTGGATGAAATCAAGGCGACGGGGTAGCGGGTATGCTTTCGAAAAAACAATTGGGGGAAATACACAATTTTGCGGTTGGGACTGCGACCGCCGCCGGGAAAATTCTGCTTGATAAATCGCGAACACGACATAAAATTTCGTTGAAGGGACGGGTTGACCTTGTCACCGATGCCGATCTGGCATCGGAAGAATATATAATCAATGCGATAATTGAAAGATTCCCGGATCATTCTATTCTGGCCGAAGAAGGTTCCTCGGTCGATAACGGTTCCGAATTCAAATGGGTGATCGACCCTCTTGACGGAACCACCAATTTCGCCCATAATTTTCCTTTTTATTGCGTTTCGATAGGGTGCGAATATCGCTGTGAAGTAATCACCGGGGTTATTTTCGATCCGGAGCGGGATGAGATGTTCGAAGCTATAAAAAGCGGCGGCGCCCGTCTCAACGGCAAAATTATAAAAGTTACAAATCAAAGCAGATTGGAGCGGTCTCTTCTGGCAACCGGTTTTCCCTACGATATCGGAACGTCATCGGAAGACAACCTGAAATATTTTCGCCGCTTCATCAAACGGGCCAGAGCTATCCGCCGGGCCGGGTCGGCGGCCCTGGATTTGGCGTATTTGGCTTGCGGGCGGTTCGACGGTTTCTGGGAGCTGAAACTTCACCCCTGGGATACCGCCGCCGGAGTTCTCATTGTCCGTGAAGCCGGGGGCAGGGTGACGGCTTTTGACGGCTCAAAGTATTCCATTTACGATAAATATCTTTTGGCCTCCAACGGCCGGATTCATGGCCAGATGAAAGATATTCTGGTCGGGAATTTTTAAAAAGTATATTTCAGTCCAACGATCGGCAGGATGCCGGCGTCGAACATGTAGCCGTCGGCAGTATTGACAATCGGATTGTCGTGGTTGGTCACGTTGGAGACGGCCAGGTGGATGTCAAGTTGCCCCAGCCGGAATTCAGAATATAGTCCCAGCGAGAAATAGGCCGGGAACATGGCGGAGTTTTCCCTTTCCATGCTGTCTTCATGGTAAATTCGGGTGTAACGGTCTGATGGTGTTGTTCTTTGAGTAGTCGTGAAGGGCGTGTAAGGAAATCCCGAGCGCAGGTTGATATCGGTCCCGAAATTGACCTTCCGGCTTAATGAATAATTAAGCTGGAAATAAAATTTATGTTCGGCGTTGAGTTCATACGGGACAGTAACGGTTTCATAGGTATTCAAGGCGTGGGTGAATCCATAGGAAGTATAGACGTCTGTTCGACTCGTCGGAAATTTGTTCAGATCGATTTCAACGCTACCGCCGTAAAAGGACAGCTCACCGGATGAGGTCATGCGGAAAAACTCTTTTGGCACGGATCCGTCATCGGCGACGGCTTCAAAATCCGGGTCGATGACGGGCAGGTTTGATATGTTCTTGCGGAAAATTCCCAGGCGCCACGATTTGTGGCCCAGAGTCACTGAATAGAGCATTGTTCTGACCGGTTTCAGATTTGGCAGATTGTACCGTATAAGAACCTGATAGGGATCAAGAATTTTGGCCGAAGGGCTTTCATAGAATGAGCCCGCGAATAATTCAAGGCTGGTTTTTCCGGAAAAATCATAGACGAATCGATTTCTGACGGCGATAACCCGGCCCATGTCCAAAGAACCGAATTGCTCTGCGCGCAGGCCCAATCCCATTTTAAATTTACCGGAGTTGAATCGCCCGGTGGTGTACAGGGCGGCTTTGTTTTCGCTGTCGCGTATGACGACTGACCCGAAAGAGCGATTGAGTTCATATTGATAGACGAAAGGCCGGTCGCTGTTGGCGTCGGGGGGTAAAAAATTCCAATTGATATGGTCGAGGTCAACCGTGCGGGACGGAATGGTACTGAAGGTGATGCCGCCGTTGATTTCGACGATTTCCCAAATGTGCGATATATCCAGTCCGCCGATATATTCGGTTCCGGTTGCTTTGAGATCGACATCGAATCTTCCGGCGGCGGATGATTTTGCGGCGACGGCGGTGTATTCTTCGGTCCCGATTTTGGCGGCCAATTGTGTCGTTATCAAGGTTCGACCGGATATAAATTTCAGCCGCGAACCCAAATATGATTCGCGGGTATTCTGGGCCGATTTTATGCCGGAGGAATTGAGTGCGGTGCCGGCGGTTTTAAGGCTTAAATAATCGCGAATTTGATAGCCGTCGACATTCAGCTCCAAATCCGGCGTCAGCATCAGTCCGGATGATAAGTACACGTCCTGGAAATTGGTCGGGGGAATGGTCATTTTGTCGGTTTCAAGTCTGAAATTTTCGATCAATTTATCCAGAACCGACTTGCGCAAAGAGCCGAGAATATAAAAATCGCCGTTGCCATAGGAGCCGGTGGCCGTGGCCTCGACGGTCGAAAGGCTGGCCGTGGCAATATAGCCGGTGTTATACGGGCTTTTCGTCGTCAACGCAAAAACCGCCGGAATTTGATAGCGGGCATCGGTTCCCTGCGGCATGAACGAGACGGCCTCGACGACCGAAATCGGGAGAATTGAAAACATGCCGTAATGATTCGGATCATGCCCGATATTGATCCCGTTGAGGTAATAGTCGGGATTAGTGCCGTTCAGACGGATTTTGGAGGAGTGCCCGGAACCCTGTCGGACGGCCTGCGGCTGTTTGACCGCGGCGATAGGATTCGACGGCACCAGGGAGCGGCGGGCCAAAAGTTCCATCTGATTTTCACCCAATGTCCGGCGCGAATTGTCGATTTCCGGTTCGGGTCGAACCTTGATATGCCCGATGTTAATGGGCTTTTCGTCGAGGCGGACAATTACCCGTGAAATATCGGACAATGAATCCAGCCATAAGGTTTGAGTGGCATACCCGACCGAAGATACTTTGAGACGAAGGTCGGATATTGATTCGCTCTCAAAGTTCAGACCAAACGATCCATCGGGCGCCGAAAATGTTCCTGTAAGCAAGGAATCTTCATAAATTACGGTTATGGTTGCGGCCATAATCGGGTCGTTATTTGGGTCAATTATCTGACCGGAAATGGCGAGTTTATCTGCGGAATGGCTTAACCCGCCCAGTATGCAAATAGCCATAAGAAGGCCGATTTTCTTAATGTAGTTCATAGGCATATTCCGCTATTGAATCCTACAAACGATATGCCGTTTTAGCTTAATAGTAGTTGGTAGTTATATTGTTGATATGTAATATGTTATGAAATCAATTAGAGGTGATATCGATGCATTTTGATTCAGCTATGCAATGGAAGTCAGAATTTATGAGTCCGGGTTAATTATAATTTACTGCCGTCCGTTGTCATAAACTCTTCTATGAGACGGTTGAATATTTCATAATGAGTTACAAAGAAGAAATGCCAGGCATTTTCAAAGAGATAATAACGGGCTTGCTTGAAATGATTAACCCATGATTTGGCGAAATTGTCGCCGATGCCATGGTCGGCTTCGATGACAAAAATAGGCAGGTCGGGATAGACCGGGGTTTGTTGAGGCGGATGCTTTTGATTATACTCCCGGCACCCGGCCACCGATTCAAATAGCCAGCGCAGATTGCAGTATTTCAGGGAGGATTTAACAAAAGAGACCATGCTTTGGTCCACACCCGGACCAATCAAATCGTCATACCATTTGTCGGCCTTGGACACCAGCGCATCGTCATCGTATCCAAGCATGAGTTGGGCGAAATTCATGCGGGCGTCGATGATATGTTTAAATCCCTGATATGTGCAGTCAACGAAGGCGATGCCTTTGAGCAACGGTCGATCCAGCTTGATCATCTCCGGCAGAATGGCGCTGGCAAAGCTGTGTCCGACCGCCCAGACCGGTTCTTTTATTTCTCTTCCAACCAGAGCCATAATGGCTTCGGCGTCGAGCCGCGGGACGAAGACCGGGTCGATGTCTTTGGCGCTTTGGCCGTGACCAAAGAGGTCGATGGTAACAACGCGGTTATTTTTCTTAAAGTGGTTGATTTGGTACATCCATGACTTGCCATGGCCACCAAGGCCGTGGATGAAGAGAAGGGTATTTTGTCCTCCACCGTAGGAGTCCCAAAACAGGCCATGGCCGCGATAATCAAAAATCGGCATATTTCCCTCATGACCGGTGACAATGGCATAATTTCAGGTAAATTGCCGATAATGTCAATAAGGCCTTTGAAACAAATAGTCGCTATTTGGCGTTTTGCAGAAAACGAGGAATATATTATAATCCGATCAAATAAATGCCATTTTCTTTGGAAAGGTATGAATTGGGAAAAACCCTGATAGTTTCGACATCGGGAGTCCGGGGTATTGTCGGCGGCGGCCTCGACCCCGTTCTGGCGACGCGATTTGCCGCTGGATTTGCCACATTACTAAAAAAGGGTAAAGTGGTTGTCGGCCGCGACAGCCGGGTTACCGGAGATATGATCAGTCGCTCGGTCGTGGCCGGTTTGGTTTCCTGCGGACTCGATGTTATTGATATCGGCATGGTGCCGACGCCGACGGTGGAAATAGCCGTCACCGGCCTGAAAGCGGTCGGGGGAATATGTATTACCGCCTCGCATAATGGCGCCCAATGGAACGCTCTCAAGTTTTTTGATCATAAGGGTGAATTCATCGATAATAAATCTCTGAATAAATTGAAAAAGGTTATCGAATCGGAAAAATTTGCCTATATGGATTTTGCGAATATCGGTATGGTCAAAAACGATAATAGCTGGGTTGACCGACATATCGCCAAAGTTCTCAAGCTGCCGGCCGTCGATGTCAGGAAAATAAGGCGCGCAAAATTCAAAGTAGTCGTCGATGCCATCAACGGGGCCGGGTCAATTGCCTTGCCGAGGCTATTGGAATCATTGGGAGTGAAGGTAATCAGATTGAACTGCAACGGTGATGGCAAATTTGTTCATGAGCCGGAGCCGATTCCGAAGAACCTGACGGCGCTTGCCCGGGCGGTTCGCAAGCATAAGGCCGACCTGGGCATGGCCTGCGATCCTGACGCCGATCGCCTGGCGCTGGTCGATGAGCATGGACGGGCCATCGGCGAGGAGTTGACTCTGGCGCTGGCGGTGAAGTACATTATGTCCCGCAAGAAGGGCAAAGTGGTCATAAATTTATCCACGTCGCGGGTAACGCAGGATGCCGCCGAAGCCTTTGGAGGGCGGGTGCATTATACGCCGGTCGGCGAAGCCAACGTTGTGGCCGGAATAAGGCATCACCGGGCGGTTATCGGAGGTGAGGGCAACGGCGGGGTGATTTACCCGGCCTGTCATGCCGGGCGCGACGCTCTGGTCGGGGCGGCCCTGATTTGCTCGCTTCTGGCGCATGAGAAAAAAAGCCTTTCGGAAACCGTTGAAACTTTGCCGAAATACTATACTATAAAGCAGAAAGCGGCTCTTCCCGATAAATTCAATCACAGGCTGGCTGCGATGGAAAAGGCCGCCAAAGGCAGTTTCGAAAAATTGAAGTGCGATCACCGCGACGGAGTTCGTTGCGATTTTTCGAGAGGATGGTTTCAGGTGAGAACGTCCAACACCGAGCCGATCTTTCGAGTCATCGTCGAAACCGACGACAAGAAGCTGTCGGAAGTAATCGCCGCCGAAGTGATGAGCTTTTTTAAATAAGGATAAGCGCTTATGTGCGGGATAGTCGGATATATTGGAAGAAAAAAGGCCCTGCCGATTCTGCTCGATGGACTCAAACGGCTGGAGTATCGCGGCTATGACTCGGCCGGGTTCGTTCTGGCCGAGAACGACCGATTGATCGCCGAAAAATGCGCCGGCAAGATTTCGGTGCTTGAAGAACATATCCATGGACGCGATTACAGCGCCACCCGCGGGATCGCTCATACCCGATGGGCCACGCACGGAGAACCGACCGTGGTCAACGCTCATCCCCATTTCGACAGCAAAGATGAGATCGCCATGGTGCACAACGGCATCATCGAAAACTACCGGACGCTTAAGGCCTTTTTGCAGGAAAAGGGACATAGCTTTCATACCGAAACCGATACGGAAGTCCTCGTGCACTTGATCGAAGAGTACTATGAAGGGGATATCACGGAGGCGGTCCGCACCGCTTTGAACCTGGTCGAGGGAACTTATGGCATCGCCGTCATATCTTCCCTGGCCAGCGACCGCATTATCGCGGCCCGGCGGGGGTCACCTTTGGTGATTGGCCTGGGCCAGGGTGAAAATTTCGTGGCCTCGGACGTTTCCGCCATACTGGCTCATACCAATAAGGCGATTTATCTGGAAGAAGGTGAAATCGCGACGGTGACGTCCGAGTCCTATGAAATCACGACTATCGATAAAGTGGTCAAGACGCATAAAGTGGAAGAGATTTCCTGGACGCTGGACATGATCGCCAAGGGCGGTTATGAACATTTCATGCTCAAGGAAATCCACGAGCAGCCGACCACCCTGCGCAACGCCATCCGCGGGCGCCTCAATTTCGAAGAAGGCATTCCGCGACTCAACGGGCTGAATCTTCAGCATGACGAACTGCGGCAGATCGACCGAATTATTATCACGGCCTGCGGAACATCATGGCATTCGGCCCTCATCGGCGAATATTTGATCGAGGACCTGGCCCGGGTGCCGGTCGAGGTTGAATATGCCTCGGAATTTCGATATCGTTCGCCGATTATCGGGAAAAATACGGCCATAATTGTCATAAGTCAGTCGGGTGAAACGGCGGACACGCTGGCGGCTCTGCGCGAAGCCCGCAAGACCGGAGCGACCGTGCTGGGAATATGCAACGTGGTCGGATCGTCGATCGCCCGCGAAACCAACGGCGGGGTTTATATTCACGCCGGGCCCGAAATCGGCGTGGCCTCGACCAAAGCGTTCACCTCGCAGGTCATGGTTCTGGCGCAGATAGCCGTGTTGATGGGCCGCATGAGACATCTGACCATACTCAACGGCATGGAGCTTCTCGATGCTTTAAACAAGATCCCCGAAAAGGTCGAACGCATTTTGCAGACCGAAGATAAAATAAGGGAAATCGCCGAACTGTATCATAAGCACAATAATTTCCTCTATCTGGGGCGGGGGGTCAATTTCCCGACCGCACTTGAGGGGGCGCTTAAGCTCAAGGAAATCTCGTACATTCACGCCGAAGGTTACCCCGCGGCGGAGATGAAGCACGGCCCGATCGCCCTGATCGATAAAAAAATGCCGGTCGTGGTTATCGCCTTGAAAGATCCGGTGTATGACAAAGTTCTTTCCAATATCGAAGAGGTCAAGGCGCGCAACGGGCAGGTGATTGCCATCGCCAATGAAGGCGATGAGGAAATTGCCGAGAAGGTACACCATGTGATTTATATCCCGGAAACTTTCCGGTTGTTCTCGCCGCTTCTGGCGGCGATACCATTGCAGCTTCTGGCTTATCATATTGCCGTCCTGCGCGGCTGCGATATCGACCAGCCCCGGAACTTGGCCAAGAGTGTCACGGTGGAATAGATTTATATAAAACAAAAAAGCCCGACCGTTCGGTCGGGCTTTTTTGTTGTCACAACCGTCGTCTATCGGGCGCGCTCATAGGCAATTTCGACCATTTTGAATTCGTCGGCGCCACCGGTCAATTCCGGATTTTTAAAAACTACCGCGAAGGTTATTTTATCTTCGCCTTCGATCATGATAATGTAATCATACACCTGTGTAAATCCGGCGACCGGGTCAAAGTCTTCACCGGACATGACAATTCGCCCGGTTTTTTCGTCCTGCGGTCCGCGCGCGGTCACGAAATATGTCCCCCAGGTATCAAATCCGGCGGAGATGAATTCGTTATGGCGGCGGTCAAAACCGATAAGGTGCAAAGTCTCGGTCATCATTTCGCCCTCGCCGCTGACGGATGTCATTTGCAGAAATCGTCCGCCCAGAATCATTTCATTATGACCGGTGCCGCCAAATTTCATCGGGTCGGCTCCGGGAGCCGGCCAGACGGTGACGGTCATATTCCAGGTTCCGGCAAGTTTTGCGAGCATTTCATGTTCCGGGCCGGGCTGGGCCAGTTTCATGTATTCGGCCTGCATGGCCGCGTCGAATGGTGAATTATCCTGTGCGGGGGCGTTCCCCATCAGCGCCAACAGCACTATTGCGGCAAACAGCAACTCTCTCATTTTTCCATTCTCCCGTAAAAAAACAGTTTTAATATTCGAATAAATCAATATCAGGACAAATCAATATCAGGACATGGAAAATATACGATTGAAGTGGATAGAACTATATCACTTTTTTCGGGATGAGAGAATCTGAATCATAATGCCGATAATCAGGCCGATCAGCAAAATGATCGGAAAAACCAGAGCCAGGGACATGGAAAAGTTCCAGAACAGAAATTTGATTGTGACCATTCGGGCATTTTGAATAAGAATGATCAAAACCAGGGCCGCGAGGATAATTATCAAAACCCGCCGGAAGGTGTTACCGGTCGGAGCCGGTGCCGAGCCGGAAGACGATTGGGTATTATTTTTACTCATGCTCCATCCACGGTTTATGATTCACCCATAAAAATGTATGAGTGGAGAATTAAAAGCAAGAATATAATTTAAAGAGTTTTTGCGGCCCGGTTATCACCAGAGGTCGGCCGGAAAGATTATTTCGATTTTTTCCGACGACGACGGCAGTATGCACAGGGATACTATGATAGTGTCGGATTCGGGAAGGAAGATTACCTCGAGGGCATGATTTCCGATGGGCAGACCGGAAAAATAAAACCGGCCCGATTTGTCGGGGGTCGCGGCGGCCGTTGTCAGACCCCCGGCTCCGTCGGGGTAAATCATGCGAACCATCACGGAATCTTTGTAATCATCACCGGGGGCCATCAGGTCGGCATCGACGATATATCCCGTGACTGAATTGCCGATCAAAGCGGCGGCATGCGGAGCAAGGATTTTGTCGATATTCGAGCCGGAGCCGGTGGAGCGGAGCGTGGTTCCGATAAGGCTGTAAGCGGTGTTCCATGCGTCATACATGTAATCCGTCGGGTTAAAGGCACCCTTGATATAGGGTCCATTCCAGGTAGTGTAGCCTCCGGGATTGGAATAAAGGGCGTCGAGATTCGGGGGCAAGGCGCCGACGTCGCCGACATAGCCGAAATCGGAACGGGCACCCCGGCTGTATAAATCGGGATTGCCGACAATAGCTATGGCAACGGCCTCCATTTCGGTCAGAGTGGCCTTAAAGCGGGCGTCATCGGTGACATCGCCGAATTGCACGGTAGCCACGGCCGCCAGGATTCCGATAATAACGATGATTATCACGGTTTCGATGAGGGTAAAACCCGCGGTATTTTTATGCAGAGAATTAGTTTTCCCCATGGGTTTCGTTATCATATTTCCATTAAAATCACATTGTCGATGAGGACGGTGGTAGCCTCATTGACATGGTTCTTTTTGTTATTATAGCCGCCGATTGTAATAATGTGCTCTCCCGCACCCAGCATTCCCAAATCAACCTGGAACAACCGCCAGCCGGTGGACGGGGCCGGGCCGCCCGGGCCGTCGCCCGCCACTTGCGCGATATAATCGTGTGGTGAGGTGCCATGCAACGTGCCATCGACACTCAACAATATCTGGCTGTATTCATCGGATTCATATTGATTGGTCTGGGACAGGTTGTATCGGAAGGTCAATCTGATATTGACCGCCGTCGGAAACGAGATGGTCCGACTCCAGCCGCCTGACATACCGATGATATTGCTGTTATTAATGTTGCCCAAATTTACCCGCAGGGCTCCGCCGGAATAACCGCCCGATGATATACGAGAACCGGCGGCGTAGGCCGGTTGGGCGGTTGCACGGAAAGCATCGTCGAGATAAACGAAGCCGTCTTCGTCGCTATCGAAATCGGCGTGAAACATGAAGGGTTCGGTCGCCGTGGCCTGCCAATAATTTGAATTCAATCTGTATTCGGCATAAACAGTACTATTCGGCGTCACCGTAACAAACCGGGCCAGTGTGTCGTCGGCTCCGGAATATATTATTTCGATGTTATGGCGGCCGATGGGAATCGAGTCGAAGGCGAAATAGCCGCCGATATCGGGAGCATATATTTTGGTTTGCACCGCTCCGGCACCGTCGGGGACGGATAAGCGAATGGTCAGTGAATCTTTATAGTCATGGCCGGGAGGAGTCCCATCGATATCATACACGTTGCCGGTGACCCGATTCAACAGCAGTTCTGCACTTGTACCGGCGATGGAGCATACGATATTTGAGCCGGAGCCGACAGAAACAAGAGAGACTCCGTTTAATGTATATTCGCTCTGCCACGGGTCGGTTTTGAAGTCGCCGGGATTCTGGCCGAAAGAGTTATTCAAATACGGACCTCGCCATGTGGCCAGACCGGGGTCGATGACCAATGCGTTCAGATTCGGGGGAAGAGCACCATTGTCGCCGACATAACCAAAGCTGCTGCGCGTGCCGCTGTTATGCAATTCGGGGTTTCCGACAATGGCCATGGCCAAGGCATCGAGTTCCTTTTTGGCTTCTTCGATTTTACCCGATTCCAGGGCCGGGCCGATATGCTTGGCGGCGACGGCGGCAAGTATACCCATGATGACAATGACGATCACCAGTTCCACCAGTGTGAAGCCGAGTGATTTTTCCGGTATTTTTATCATAAAGCGGTGCTTTCGACATTCCGTGTCGGGCATTATCGGAAACAGGCTGTCGTGCCAGTGTCGTCGAAACATTTTGACAAATTTGGGGTCCATAATAATTAAATCTTAAAAATAACCGGCCGCGAAGCGATATGTTTTGGCGGCCTTGCTCCGGGGCAATATCGTTATCTGGCGACTTAGTGTATCGTTTTGTGGTGTGTATATTATGTATAAGGGGTGCCGTCCGACCGGAAGCGAATCCAGGGTAAAGCCGCCGGCCGCATCTGGACGAGACATTTTCGCGTCATAGCCGCCGGAACCGTCGGGGTACATGACAATAATGTCAACGGAATCGGCATAAGTATTTCCCGGAGGATTATCTGATTTGTCCTTGATTTCGCCGCTGAATGAGTTTAAAAGGTAATCATCGGTGTTATTGGCGATCTTTCTGGCGAGGGCGTTGCCGCCGCCGGTGCTGGTGATGACAATGCCGCCGGAATAATCATAGGCGGCGTTCCATTCATCGTATTTAAAGCCGACGCTGTCCTGCAAAAATCCGGAGGGAATGTACGGCCCCTGCCATGTACCCAGACCGGGATTTTCAAACAGCGCCTGCAAATCGGGCGGGAAGGCGCCGTTGTCACCGACATATCCGAAATCACATCGCGTTCCGGCCTGCGCGAGCGCAGGGTTCCCGACTATGGCTGTCGCCAGCATATCCATCTCCCGAATCGTTTTCGCTTCGCGAGTGTCATCGATGGCTGTCGCCATGTATTGCATCACCGATCCGGCCATGATGCCGATGACGATAATTACGACCAGCAATTCAATCATGCTGAAACCGGACATATGGCGAGATAGATTTTTCATATTACCATAAATCCGAATAGTACTGCATTTCCGTATAATAATCCTGGCCGGGATTGATATTGATCTTTCTTGTCAGAGTGTCATGGTCGGGGATATATACCATCTGTAAAGTGTGTATTCCGATCGGAATCGAATCGAATATGGCCCGGCCGTTGGCATCGGGGCTGACGGTTAGTGTGCGATATCCCCCGATACCGTCGGGATAATTCAGAACGATACGTATCGAATCCTTATAGGTCGCACCGGGAGGCGTAAAACCGAGGTCGGTCACGATGGCAACGACGCGGTTATAAAGCAAATCATTGACGGAACCGGCAATTTGGCGAGTGATCGTTTGAGGGCCTCCGGTCGATGAGAACGAAGATGACGGGTCGGATATGGCCTTGCCCCAGGCGTCGAGCTTGAAATAAACAGCGGTGCCTCCGGCGGAAAATTTATCTTTGAGATACGGCCCTTTCCATGTGGCAAAGCCGCCGGGATTGGTGATCAGACCGTTCCAGTTGGAGGGAAGCGAGCCGACATCGCCGATATACCCGAAATCGGTGCGGACTCCGCCGGAAACCAGAGCAGGGTTGCCGGCGAGGGCATAGGCGAGGTTGTCCATGATTTCACGCGTTTTTTCAAAGCGGGCCATTTCGGTCGCCGAACCGATAGTTTTCGAGGCCACCGCCGCCAGAATGCCGATTATGATTATGACGACGATAACTTCGACAAAAGTATAGCCCGCCCGAAGTCGCAATCTGTAATCCATCTTGTTTTCCGACAAAGGGTTTTATACATATCTATTATCGGAAAAAGCGGCCATTGGTTGATTTTACGGATGTTTTGTCCGGATCTAACAAAGCCACCGTTAATGTTGCGCTAACATAATGTATATATTATGCTTAAACACGAAACTTGGCATAAATTCGGGCGTAATAAATTATCGATGATCCGAGTAACTAATCTTAAGAAAGCCTTCGGCGCCGTCAGGGCGGTCGATGACATCTCGTTCGAGATTCCCGATAATCAGGTTTTTGGCCTGCTGGGGCCGAACGGGGCCGGTAAAACCACAACCATAAATCTTATAGTAGGTATTATAAATGCCGACGCCGGGTCGGTGGCTATAAATGGCGAAAATGACCCGACCCGGACACATTTGCGACGACGAATCGGGGCGGCGCCGCAGGCGCTGGCGATATACGAGGATCTAAGCGCCGAAGAAAACCTGGCCTTTTTCGGGAAATTGTATGGTCTGACCGGAAGGAAATTGAAAGAGCGGGTGAACTGGTGTCTTGACCTGGCCGGTTTGCAGGATCGGGGGCGCGACCGGGTCGGCAAGTACTCCGGCGGCATGAAACGCCGTCTCAACATGGCCTGTGCCATAGTGCATGACCCGCCGATACTGCTTCTCGATGAACCGACGGTCGGTGTCGACCCCCAATCACGGAATATGATATTCGATAAAATAGAAATGCTCAAAAATGACGGGCGCACCATTGTCTATACCACGCATTACATGGAAGAGGCCGAGCGGCTGTGCGATCGGGTGGCGATTATCGACCATGGCAAAATTCTGGCCAAAGGGACAATAGACAGTCTTATCGAGACCCACGGCGGCATGGGGACGGTTAACGCCGAACTTGAATTGCCGGTGCCCGAAAATGCCAAATTGCCGGTGGAGTTGAACGAGAACCGGTTGTCGTTTGAGTCATCCCAACCGCTGCAGGATATCGCCGCGCTGGCCGACGCGGGCGTGAAATATAAATCGCTTCGGGTGGAGCGGCCCAATCTCGAAAAGGTTTTTCTGAATCTTACCGGACGGAGGTTGCGCGACTGATGGGTGCGATATTTCATCTGGCGATGAAGGATCTCAAGCTACTCTGGCGCGACAAGGTCGGATTTTTCTGGGTGCTGGGATTCCCGCTTCTGATTGCACTTTTTTTCGGGTCGATTTATTCGGGAGCCGGAAGCGCCACCGCCCGATCCATGAAAATCGCGGTTATCAACGACCGTATGACTCCGACGGTGCAATCGTTTTATGATCAACTGGGCAAATCCGACGTGCTTGTTATAACGCCGCTGCCGCTGGATTCGGCGCGTCCGCTGGTGGCGCAGGGCAAGCTGGCGGCGTATGTGCAATACATCGATTCTTCCAAATCCGCTTTCGATATGTTTTCCGGCAACAAGCCGCATATCAAAGTCGGAATCGACCCCTCGCGCAAAGCCGAGGCGGAGTATTTAAACGGGCTTCTCAATCAGGCGTTCTTCATGCAGTTGCAAAGCCGATTTACCGACGTCAAGGGCTGGCGCCGATATTTAAAGGATCAAAGACAGTCATGGGACAGCATCGGGACCGGGTGGAATTCGAAGCTGGGAATGGATTTTTTTGAAAAACTCGACGGTGTGCTCGAATCGGCCGAGAAAATCGATTCGGTGTACGCCATGAAATCAGATAGTGCATCGGATAGTATATCGGAAAAGAATTATTCCCCGTTCGCGGCGCTCGACGTCGCCTATGAGGACGTGGCGGTGATATGGGCCGGGCCACGCTCGTCGTTTGAGATAACGTTTCCGCAGTCGTTGCAATGGGCGTTGATCGCGGCGGCGGCGGCGTTCTCGCTGTCGATCGTCACGGAGCGGACGCGGGGAACGTTTTTGCGACTGCGGATTGCACCGATCAGCCGAATGCAGATTCTGGGCGGCAAGGGTCTGGCCTGTTTTATCTTCTGTGTCGGCGTGTGCAGTCTTCTGATGGCGGTCGGCATAATGGTATTCGGCGTCGGGGTGGCGTCGTGGACATACCTGATACTGGCGATATTGGCCGGGGGAATTTGTTTTGTCGGCGTCATGATGCTGATCAGCGTCATGGGCAAGACCGAGGCGGCGGTTTCCGGCGCGGGCTGGGCGGTCATGCTGGTCATGGCCATGATCGGCGGCGGGATGATGCCTTTGATGTTCATGCCGTCGTGGCTGAAATCGATCAGTCATTTGAGTCCCATCAAATGGGGCATTCTGGCGCTCGAAGGCTCGATCTGGCGGGGGTTCGGTTTTAGCGAGATGATACTGCCGCTGACGGTACTGGTCGGGGTCGGCGTCGCGGGATTTGTTATCGGTGCCAGTATTCTCTCCCGTTCGGACGGGTGATCACTGCTATAAATAGTACAATGGCAGAACCACATCTCTTCGCTTGGGTTCTGCCCTGCAAAGGGTGCTCGGAACCCGACCTACTTCTGGCACCATCAATGCAGGGTTAATTCAACACCCAGAGCATGTAATTCAGACAGGTCGCGAAGGATACCCACAGGATGTACGGTGCCAATAGTATTCCGGCCGGACGGTGTATGTTCCAGAAGCGGACGGCGGTCAGTATGATCAGTGTCAGCAATATCACGATGTCTACCAGTGCCGGGCCAATCTGATGCTGTCCGAAAAAAAGCCATGACCAGAGGCCGTTGAAAATTAACTGAAGGCCATAGAGCGATAGTGCAAGGCGATTGACTTTGAAGCCGCCGCGGCGCCAGATCATCCACGCCGAAAACGCCATCAAAGCATAGAGCAGGGTCCAGACGACGGGGAATATCCAGCCGGGCGGGGTGAGGGCCGGTTTGGCAAGAGCCTGGTACCAGTCGCCGGGCCGGAATTGCGATCCGAAGGTAGCGACGGCAAAGGTTACGGCCAGCCAGCCGAACAGGCCGATAAAGTCGGCGACGGCAGGGCGGCGCGGCATGTGGTTATCGCGAATCATAATCATATAAATCCATATTGGGGCCATTTGTTCCGGGTCAAAAAATGTTCATGGGAGTGGCCGATGATGTGTAAGCTTATGTTTGATATGTTAATACGAGAAAATGGCTTTGATTGCAAATTTTAAAAACGTTTCGGATAATATCAGAGACAGATTTCTGACAGGGCATATATATAATGTGTAATGTTATAATAGCCAAAGACCTCGCATGATGGGGGATGAGTCAAAATAGCACGGCGTTGGTGGTGAAATTGAAGGTTTATGCAAGATGGACCCAAAGCGGCAATTCAGGCAGGTCAAGAACCGGATCCCGGATTAAGTCCGGGACGAGAAAAAAGGGCGGATAATGAAAAGGCGACGCGAGCCATTAACAGTACGGCGACAGGCGAAGCGTAACTGGCGAAACGATTCGAACAGAGGCAATAGGGCCGTCGATAAGCTGTTTCGGTTTTCGAGGGCCGGGGTCAAGCAGGTATTCCGGTTAATATTAAAATAATTACCGCGCCAGACCACCTGCCTTTTTAGGAACGGTGCCAGCCAGATGCCGCCGATTATGATATCTTTGAGCGGCAGATACAAATAATGGTACCAGCGCAGGTCGGATTTGAAAAGTCTGGCGGCGGCGATATCGGCCAGCATCTTGAATATCGTCACGGCAATTAAGAAAATCCCGGCGGTCCGGTCAGAGCGCCATCCATAGTATAAAAGGGCGAGAACGACGGGGTTGGAAAAAATTTCAATGGAGTAGTGCAGCAGATTAACATGGCGCCGCATGGTGGCCCAACGGAAATGCCGGTTGATGAATCGTCTGACTCCCCAAGTATGATTGACGCTGTCGATCCATCGGTTGGAGACGACCACCTGCTTACCCATTTTGCGGATGGCGTCCCCGAGAAGATAATCTTCGGCCAGGTAATTGGCAAATGCTTCGAATCCCCCAAGGGTCTTTAAAGTCACGCGGTGAAAACACATGGATTTGCCGATCGAAAGCGGTATTCCGAAAAGCCTCTGAACGGTGTGCACACTGCCGGATATGTACGTATTGAGATGCAAATTTTCGAAAACGGAGCCGAGGCTTTCGCCGCCGACCCCGCGAATGGCGGACGTAACCAGACCAACGCCGGGTGTCTGCAGTCGGCCAATCAGATCGGTCAAATATCCGGGTTCGACGCGGACGTTGCTGTCACTTATGACCATGTAATCATGATTGGCGTACGGATATATGTTATACAGGTTATTTATCTTGGGATTCAGGCCGATGCGGGCGGGATTGATGATGAGCTGCGACGGAACATGAGGGTATTTCCTTTGCAGTCGTCTGACAAGCGAGATGGCCGGGTCATCATGGTCTTGTATGCCGAAAACGAGTTCATAAGCTGGGTAATCGAGTTCGAAGAACGATTTCAGGTTGTTTTCTAGACCATCGTCGAGACCTTTAATGGGTTTAAAGACCGAAACGGCCGGATAGTTTTCCAATTGCCGAAAATCCGATTTACGAACGCGATGTTCGATGAATAAAAATATCAGAGATATCAGGGCATAAATAAGCCCGATGGCAATGGAAACTATGAACAGGTAGTCTATTAATATCATCATGGCATTAATCCTGCGCTTTCATTAACTATTATCGCGCGAAAGATTAATTCGGGATTAAGACAAAATTAAGATCGGATAAATTATTTGATATCAGAAGCACTTGCATCCGAATGAGATAAGATAAAATCCCGATAAAAATGCCCGCTGGGTTTAATAGTCCGTTTTAAATCGTTATCAAAATCGACGTGACACAGCCCGAATCTGGCCTTATATCCGATCAGCCATTCGTAGTTGTCCATAAGCGACCAGTGATAATAACCACTGATTTTGGGGAATTCTTTTTTTAGCTCTTTTAGTATGTTAAGATGCTTGGTGAGATAAGCAACACGTCGTGTGTCGTCCTCGGCGGCGATACCATTTTCGGTGATATAGAGCGGCTTGCCGAATTCATTCATCCAGCCGCAGACGCGCCGGAGGCCTTTGGCATATATTTCCCAGCCGAGGTCAGATTTTTTATGTTCGGCGGGAGGGTTGAAATACAATCTAAAAGGGAGTTTCAAACTGGGATTGAAACGCACGTGCATGCGATAATAATAATTAATACCCCAGAAGTCGATTTTATTTTCCAATTCGATGGGCATGTCGATGTTAAAGACAAGCGGGAAGCAGAATTTAAGGCGATTTTCGACAAACGAACGCGGGATAAGCATGTTGTAATACTCATGAATCATTTGGGTTATTTTGGTGTCGATGAAATGGCCGGTTCGTCCCTCTTTGAAAACAATCAGATTATGTGCCAGGCCGATGCTAATATTGGGATGGTCGGCCTTAATAAGGTCGTATGCCTGCCGGTGGGCGCAAAGCATGCTGTAGAGCGCTCCGGATAAGATGCGCAGGTCTGAAAAACCGGGTGGAAATTTGGCATCTCCATATGCGGCCAAAAGCCAGACCATCGGTTCATTGAACGAGATAACCAGAGGGACATTTTCCAGAAGCTCTCTGGATACAATTTTTGCAAAATTAACGTAGGCAGTGGCAGCTTCGGGTCGATGCCAGGGACAGCGAATATGTAACCAGGCCGGGTTGGAGAAATGATGCAGGGTAACCATTGGAACAATCCCATATTCAATCAGGCGGCCTATCATGCGGCGGTATTGATCGATTGCTTTATGATCAAAACGACCCGGTTCCGGCTCAAGGCGCGCCCATTCCACCGAAAAACGATAGGAATTAACCCCAAGTTCTTTTAACAACATAAAATCATTTTCCCACCGGTGCCAATGATCAATGGCATTGCCGACTATCGGATTGTTACCGTTACTGCGAAATCGTCCCTGAGACTCCCATTCAGTCATGTCATTCCGGAGATGGCCTTCGATCTGGTGAGCGGAGGTAGCCACACCCCAGAGGAAATTTTGGAATGTCGCCTGGTTCATAGTAACTATTAATAATTAAAATTTCACTAAAGGTCAATTACGACATAGGTTTCGGCATGAAAATCAATCGATAATCAGGGCGAGAAGGATAATCAGGGCCATTATTATCGCCGTCGGGATGGCCAGCTTTTTGAGCATGTCGCGAATCGAAATATGGAAATATTCGCAGGTCACGACCAGGCAGGGATGCACCGGGGAATTGATATACCCGAAATATATGGCGATATAAATCAGGGCGAAAACATAGGGTGTGATATGCCCCACGCCGGTCAGATAAACCGGGAAAACGATCGAGCCGGGCAGGTGGACGCGGCCGGTCAGAAATCCCAGCGCAAAGCCGGCGGTGATGGCCAGAAGAAGCGGCGGCAGAGGAAGCTCGGCGATGGACTGACCGATATCGGTTTTTTCGAAAATATGCAGATATAAAAACATACCGAGAATTATCAGCGCGAAATTCCACGGTTTCATTTCCTTGAAAAGAGATAGTAACGGTAATTTTGCCCGGTTGAAAAGCAGTGACAGCGTCAGGCCGGTTATAACCCCGATTAGGGTGGCGGTGTTGCTCAGTCCGAAAAATTTCTTGAGAATAAAATCCAGAAGCGGCGCGGAGAGGATGACGGACAGCGGAACCAGAAGCCCTTTGAGCGAAAAGCCGTTTTTGCGGATAATGTCGCCGTCAACCTTCCGCAGGAAAAACAGGTAGCCCATGACGGTGGCGACGACTGTAAAGGGCAGAACATAGAGAATGCAAAGATACAAATCCAGAGCGGTGATGGCGGTCAGGACAATCAGGGCCGGGGCCAGCGGATAAATGAACAAAAACATATGGCGAAACCAGTTGTTGGCGGCGGCGACGATGTCATCGGGGACGCCGTGGCCGGAACGTTCCATTATGGGGGCAGACAGAAGCGCCCCGCCGGGCATGGGCAGAAGACCCATCAGGGCCGGGGCGAAGGCCAGCATGTGTTTCTGGCGAATGCGGACATTTTCGACCAGGCTGTCGATCTGGCCGCTTTTTTTCATGGCCCCGCCGATGAGCGGAATTATCCCGACAGCGATGGACATGGCGAGGATTTTATAATCGGTGAGGGTAAAAACCAGGCGGTCCAAAAAGGTCCTAAAGGGCAGGGTGACCACGCCAAGGACGAGTGCCCCGGCGATTATGCCAAGAGCGAGACTTCGCCGCGAAATAATCAATATCACGGCCAGCGAGGCAAGAAAGGCGAGGATGTTCATGGGTGCAAATGTGGTGGAAAGTGGAAGGTTTGTCAAGTCCTGTGGGGGTTTTGGGGAAAGATGAGCAAGAATTGGATTTAAATGTTTGATTTTGGGCATAATCGGCATTATTCGACATGTATAACCGGAGCGACCGTTCGAAATTTCGGTTTTGGGATAATCGTCGAATCCTGTATATTGGTCGAAAAGAAGCGGCGTTATCGATGAAAAAAGACCAAACCGCAAATATCGTATTTATTCTTTTGGGCCTGCTGTTTTTACTCCGGTTTTTGGGGTATGCGATGCCCTCGGCACGGCTGTGGGGAGTCAATCATCTTATATTTTTACCGCCGTGGGTGACGTTTGTCTATGCCGTGGCGGGGGCAATTATCCTGGCCGGGTACTATTCAAAATCGGGGGGAAAAATCGGCGAATCCGTGACCGGGCGATTCAATAATCTATTCTTCGAAGGCAAACGACAGGCAATCAATCGGATTATTTTTGCGATTCTCTGCGGGGTCATCTTTACCGTCTTTGCCATGCCGACCCATTTCCTCGGCGACGGCTATATGCAGATCAACAATCTCGGGTCGAGTCATTTTGTCATTCATAAATGGAGTGAACGTGGCCTTACATACATTGTTTCGGCGGTGCAATCTCTTCTGGGTGAGAAAAGTGCCGCCAACGCCCGATTGGCCTTTCAGACAGTTTCGGTCATCTCGGGCATGGTGGCCGTATCCTTCATGTTATTAATCGCGCGGGAGCTGGGGGAAGATAAAAATCGAAGATTACTGGCGTTCGCGGGATTGGCCGGTTCCGGTGTCATGTTGCTCTTTTTCGGTTATGCCGAAAGCTATCCGCTGTTGTGGATCGGCCTGACCGGTTTCTTATATTATGGGTTAAAATATATAAACAGCGGGCGGGGTCTATGGCGAGCGGTGCTGTTTTTTGTTTTCGGCGCATTTATTCATCTGTACATGCTTGTTTTCATTCCGGCCTTGGTCGGCCTGGCCCTGTCCGGGGAGAAAGGCCGGCGGTTTTACGCGAAGTTTAAATGGCCATTTTGGTCTGTAGTAGCGATTGTACTCATTGCCGGGGCGGTCGGGTTGTATATGAAAATCCAGAATAATCTGGCCATTGAAAATATATTCCTGCGGCCCTTTGCCGGCAAACCGGTCGATGAGAGCTATTTCATATTCAGCGTTTCGCATGTACTGGATGTATTAAATTTATCGCTTGTACTGTCGCCGTTATTAATTGTAATTATATATATGGTCGGCCATGGGTGGAAGAAAGCACTTAACGCCACCGGTGCGGCATTTTTGGTATTATCGGCGGGGGCAAGCGCGATATTCCTGTTGGTGATTGACCCGCATCTGGCCATGCCGCGCGACTGGGATTTATTCGCACCGTCATTCATAGCGCTGACGATGCTGGCGATAATGCTTGTTCCGACGCATCGCCTGAAAATGTTTTCCGGTCGGATGGCCCTGGTCGCAATCATGAGTGTTTGGCTGGTCGTACCGTATTTCGCCTGCAATCTGAATGAGGAATCATCGGTTAAATATCATAAGTACATAATAGATCTTGACCGAAAGAAGTCGATATCGAGTTTTATAGTTTTGCGCAGTTATTATGAAAACAAGGGGAATCATAGAGCGGTCGATTCGCTGAACGGATTGTATCCGGACTACTACCCTGATGCGGTCAGATTGCACCGGGCCTCGGAGGCGCTTCAGAATCGTGATGCGGCGACGGCCGGGACGCTTCTGGCGGCGGTCAAACCCAATAAGTACTCCTCGGTTTATCATAATCTTATGGGCGGGCTGTATTATCTTAACGGGGACTTGCGGCAGGCGCTGGCGGAGTCCGATAAAGCTCTGCAACTGGAACCGTTTAACAGCGAGACCCGGCGAGACCGGGCGGTTATATTCGCGGGGTTAAAAATGTATGACAGTGCCCTGGTCTGGCTTAAGTCGAGTTATCGCCTATATGACGGGGATCCGTTTGTTCTGGGGAGCCTGGCCTGGCTGCATTTTCAGGCGCATGAATATGATTCCGCGGCCTATTATGCCCGTCATTTATTGACTTTGGGAGCGGCTGGGGTCGCCGGAAATTACTGGTTGGCCAAATTGGCCGCACGCCATTCGGACAGGGGCGGTTTTTTGGAGTATTTTGAAGCCTATCAAAGGGATGGGCGCTCCGATCAAGCTTATGTCGCCAGGATAAAAGAACTTGATAAACTGGCCGATTCTCTCGGCCTTGAAAGTGGCCGCCAACGGTAGTCTTAATTTTTAGTATTTCTTTCATTGTCGAAAAATTATAGAACAATTCCCGTGCGGTATCGTCTATCTATTAAGACTAAGTCTTATACCGCAAAAAAAACAAACGCCGCCAAGAACAATTAAGCCATGGGAGGCCAATTTGAAAAAGTCTGTGCTATGGGCTTTGGCCGGTTTGGTAATGCTATTCGCGTTTTCGGGACAGGCGATGGCGGAAAAGAAATATATCCAGGCCCGCGTCTTTCTGGACAGGCCGCAACAGTGGGAACCGCTCAAGGAACTTCAGCTGGATATTATCGGCAAAGCGCGGGGGCAAATCGATATTGTCACCGATAACGAGCAACTGGCTCGTATCGATGCCCTGGGCTACAAAACCGAGATTGTTCACCCGGATCTGACCGCGTTCTATCAATCGCGTCTGACAGACAAGGACATGGGCGGTTACATGACCCTGTCCGACATCGAATTCGAGATGCTGATCATGCACCTTCAGCATCCGAATATCACTACCGAACGTATCAGTATCGGGAAAAGCATCGAAAACCGAGACATCTGGGCATTCAAGATTTCCGACAATCCGACCATCGATGAAGACGAGCCGGAAGTCATGTACACGGCCGCGATTCACGCCCGTGAAGTCATCACGCCGATGGTCCTGTTTCATTTCATGAATTATCTTACGGATAATTACGGTATCGACCCGGAAGTCACCGATTTGGTCGATAATCGCGAATTGTGGTTCATACCATGTTTGAATCCGGACGGGTATTTTTACAATCAGCTAATCGCTCCGACCGGCGGCGGCATGTGGCGCAAGAACCGTCGGGATAACGGCAACGGCACCTTCGGAATAGATCTCAATCGCAATTTCGGATATATGTGGGGATATGATAACGAGGGTTCATCGCCCGATCCGTCCACCGAAACGTATCGCGGAACCGGACCGTTTTCCGAACCGGAAACGGAAGCCCTGCGGCAATTCACCAACGCCCACGATTTTCAAATCGCCATGCACTATCATTCGGCGGTGAATATGTATTTATGGGCGTACGGATACAACGACAGCCACTGTGAAGACCATGAGGTTTTTGTATCGATGACCGACTCGATGGCGACCTTCAGTCATTATGAACACACCCGTGGTATCGGGTATGCCGTCAACGGCGGTTCCGAGGACTGGTTTTACGGGGAACAGACGGAGAAGAACAAAATTTTCGCTATCACCGCGGAAGTCGGACGACGCTATTCCGATGGATTCTGGCCGGATCCCAGCCGCATCGATTCGCTGGTTCAGGAAAACCTGTGGCCGAATATGTACATCGCGCAGATAGCCGACAACGCCTATAAAGCTTTGCCTCCGGAACGGCCGACTTTGTTCGCGCCCGATTCGGCCGATGAAAATGCCGCTTTTAAACTGGACTGGGTGCATACCGACACGATCAACCCGGCGGTTAATTATAGACTGGTGGAGCTTAAAAACAAATTGACCGTGACCGACGGCGCCGACAGCGACGATAACTGGGATTATCACGGGCTTGTCCGGGTTTCGGATTTCGGCTATGACGATAATACCGGTTTTTATACCGGCAATCCATGGCCGGAAATCAAATACATGCAAAGCAAATATCCGTACACGGTGCAACCCAACGATACCCTCATGTTCATGATCAATTATGCCATTTCCGACGGGTGGGACTATGCCTATGTCGAGATATCCACCGACGGCAAGATATTCACATCATTGGAAGGGAATATCACGACCAATGTTATCGACGGCTGGGGACACAATCTCGGCAACGGCATCACCGGCTGGTCGGAAAATCAGTGGGTTCCGGGGCTGTTCGACCTTTCGGCATATGTCGGGCAGGAGGTGTATTTCCGGTTCAGTTATCATATTTATGATTTGGTTTATTCCTGGGGCGGTTTCGTAATCGATAATATCTCGCCGGTCACGAGTTTTGAATCGTGGAATGTCATCGGGGAAACTTTGACGGATACCACTTATACGGTTTCGGGGAACACGCCGGGTGTCTACAGCTATTATGTGCAGGCGCGGGATGATAACGGACAATGGAGCGCACGTTCGCTGCAGAAGTCGGTCGCGGTGGGTGCGCAATATGTTTGCGGCGACGCATCGGGCGACGGCGATGTCAACCTGATCGATATTTTGTATATCATCGCTTACAAGTATAATGTGCCGCCGGGCCCGGCTCCCGAGCCAGAGGAGGCAGCCGATGTCAATGGCGATGATAACATAAACCTGATCGATATTCTGTATTTGATTGATTATTTATATGGTGTCCCGCCGGGTCCGGAACCGGCATGCAATTGATAAGGGAGGGGCATCCTTTCGGAGGGCCGATCATATCGGCCCTTTTTTTATGGCCGGTGGTTTTTTCGGGCGCGTTTGAAGGAATCGAGGGTGAAAATGGCCAGCCCGGTCCAGATGAGCAGGAAGGCCAGCAGGTGGACGCCCCCGAAAGGTTCTCCATAAATTACCACGGCCAGCAGAAAATGCAGGCTGGGGGAGATGTACTGCAGGAATCCGACGGTGGATAACCGCAGGCGGCGAGTGCCCTTGGCGAACCATATCAAAGGCAGTGATGTCACCGGTCCGGCGGCGATCAGAAAAAGATTCATGCCCAATGTCGTGTTTCCGAAAACGATGGCATTATTGTGGCCCAGCCAGAATAAATAGACCAGGGCCAACGGTCCCAGCAGAGTCGTTTCCACGGTCAGGCCGGGAACGGCTTCAACCGGGGCCGTTTTGCGCAAAAGAGCATAAAAGGCAAAGGTGACGGCCAAAACGAGGCCCGCGACGGGGAGCACCGCGCTTTTGGCGATGATGAGAACGACCCCGACGGCGGCAAAGATGATACTGATTTGAGCCGGGCATCGCAGTTTTTCTTTGAGAAACAAAGCACCGAGCAACACGGTTATAAGCGGATTTATGAAATAACCGAGACTGGCCTGCAAAACCTGACGATTTTCGATTGACCAGATGAAAGAATACCAGTTGACGGCGATCAGGACAGTCGTAATGCCAAGATATCTAAGGGCTTTCCATGAGGTGAGAGCGGTCCTTATTTCCCCGGTGTTTTTCAAAACCAGCGACGCCGCAAACAGAAAAACGACCGACCAGACAATCCGGTGAGCGAGAACTTCGGCGGGCGGAACTTCTGCTATGGCCTTAAAGTAGATTGGCCCCAGTCCCCAGGTGGCATAAGCCAGAATGCTGTATAACAATCCGGCTCGGTAGGAAATGTTGTCGGTCGTGGGTGGCACGTTCATGGGCCGAATATACGATTTTCAGATTCCATAAGATGTAAATTTTGAGCAAAAAAACGGAAGGCGGTCGCAATGACCGCCTTCCTGTGGGGTGCTATATGGGGGAGGCCATATCAGCAGGTTGGATTCGGTCCGGGTGGAACACCATACAAATAGTCAATCAGGTATAAAATGTCTATCAGGTTGATATTGCCATCGGAGTTGACATCCCCGGATTGAAGGGGATTGGGAGCCGGCCCGGGCGGAGAGCCATACAGGTGATCGATTAAGTATAAAATGTCAATCAGATTAAGGGAAGTATCGCTGTTGACATCACCGCAGATAAAGGAATACGCCCGGCCGTTCACGGTCGGCGGGATGAAGGTATAGGGGGCGCCGACAAACTGCGGCAAGCGGGTGGAATAACCATCGATGGCAATGGTCGTCGAACGGCCCGCCGGGACAACGGCCGGGGGACTGAAGTACAGTTTTAATATCGGCCCGTAACCCGGTTCCAAAGGCGGCGTGGAGGTGGTAGTGTTTCTGACGACCACGGTGAGAAGCCGGGAGATCGTGTTGTTGTCGGCGAAATAATGATTATCAAAATATTCGGTGCGGCAACCGGCGCGGGAGACGGAATCGAAAGTCAATGCCAGCGAGCCGGAGTATTCCACGGGGATGGTGAATCTGGAAACGGGCAGAGTATTTCTGGCGTAAATCACGATTTCGACCGGCTGGTCGGCGACGGCATTGCACTCCGAAGCCTTCATCGTATCAGCCAGGACGCGGATATAATTGTAGTTGATGCGGGTTTTTTCATTTTCGCCGTAGGTTACGTTCATGGTGACGTCGTACAATCCGATATTTTCAAAAATGTGGATGGGATTCTGGATGTCGGAAACGCCGCCGTCGCCAAAATCCCAGCTCCAGGTGTCGACGTCATAATCACAGCCGCCCGTGAATTGCACTTCCAAAGGCACCCAGCCCCAGGTGGTATCGGCCGTAAAAAAATAACGCTGGGGCAAAAAGCTGACCGTGCCCCCGTTATAATTCGGTACCAACAACATATCGTGCCAGGGGTCGTAACATAATCCGGCCGGGAAACTAAAACCGGAGCCAATAAGGACCGGCGCCTGCGAAAATCCATTGTCAAATTTGTAAACCGTGGTTCCGGGCGTATTGGATGAAACATAAACATTCCCGTCCTGATCCATGCAGATGCCGTCAAAATTCCCGAACGGTGGTGTCGCCACTGTAGTGACGACGGCATCGGGCAGGCTTACCGCCTTGATACCGTCGGAGGCGGTGAAGGCCACGGTAAGCAAGCGATTATTCCACTTGTCGAAGACGACATCCTGCAAATGAGTCGGCAGTCCGGTTGCGAAGACGAAAACGTTCAAATCACTTAACCGTATTTTAAAAATCCTTGAATTGTTATCGACGGCATAAAGGTTTCCCGAGGTGTCGGTGGTCAGGCCATCGAGGGTTGCGCCGCTTAGTACAAGATTGGCCACCTGTTCGCCCGTGGTTAAATCGAAACCCTTGAGAGTCTCGGTTGAAATGAAAGCGGTGTTTCCCGCGATACACATCCCGGCACAGCGGGTGCCGATACCCTGTTTGAAATGCGACTGGGAATAGTCGTATTCGAGGGCAATGATGCCGTCGGCCCAGTTGGCTACCAGATAGCGTTCGTTCAAAGAATCGAAAACGACGCTTTCGGGGTTGGTAAATAAGTCCTGTCCAAAAGACCCTGCGGCCATAAAAACCGAAAATAACAGCAGGGTCAATTTTCCGGATAGATTCATTCTGTACCTCACAGCTTTAATCCTTATCAGGGGTTTAGTTTTTTTTGCGCATCGGTCAAAATGCCATACTATCTATTGGTTAGTATCAGTAGCCATAGATGTCTGACAAGTATGGCGGCAAGATTTCCGGGCTGACATTAATTATCTTGCTCCCCTGCGGCTTTTCGACGTATATTGCAATTTTACATGGACATGGGATAATTATATAATTGACAATTAATGAGTTATATATCCGGGCTCACTCCGGCGATAAAGCCGCCAGAGAAGAATTGTTCAAAAAATTATCCGATAGATTCAAATACTTTCTGCGACATAAAATAGACAGCGGGTTGGACGTGGAAGAAGTTGCGCAGGAAACCATGCTGACGATATCGGAAAAAATAGAGGCGCTGGAAATAGAGTCCAGTTTTGCGGCGTGGGCGTACCAGGTTTTGGAATTCAAGCTGGCCCGCTACTACCGGGACAAAAGGACGGCGGCACGGAAATTCGCCTATGACGGCGGAATGCAGGACGCGCCGGAGCCGGCGGTCCCGGACGCCACGCCCAGCTTAAAACGCCGCCTTCTGGAATGTTTGAAAAAAGTCAGTGGTGCCAACCGCATCTTCGCCCGGATATTGAATCTGCAATACCAGGGTTTTGAAACGTCCGAAATCTGCGGAAAATTGAACGTGACCAGAAGCAACGCTTATATTATCCTGTCGCGGGCGCGCCGGGCGCTGAAGGAGTGCCTTGACAGGAAAAGGGTCGAGTAAATGGCCGACAATCGCGAAAGAAATTTTGACGATTTATTGATGGCGTACGAGCTGGGTCTTTTGACCGAGGACGAACGACGCCGGCTGGAAATACATCTTCTGGAAAATGATGAACTGATGGCCGAAGCGGGCAATTTCGAAGAGGCCATCAGACTCATAAAACATGATCCTGATATTCGCAAGGCCATTGCCGAAGCCGATATTGACAATAAGTTTGCTCGCCGTGAGGAAAAGAAAAAATCGCGTTTGGTGACATTGATTCCGGTTTTTGCCACTGTCGCCGTTTTCCTGATTTTATTGATTGTCCAGCCGTGGGAAGTACAGATCCGGCCGTCGAAGGAAGTCGTCGCTTCGGAAAATCGACTGGCCGTCGTGCCTTTTGCGAATTTGTCCGAGCCGGCCGATCCGCAGAGGCTGGGTCAGATATGGGCCGGTCTGCTGATATCGGATTTGTCCGAATCCGAATACCTGCGTATCGTTCCTCTGCAACAGATAAATGATATTCTGGAAGAAATGACCGGGACTGCCGATTCTGTGAAAATTGATAGATGTGCTCTGGACATTGCTCTTCAATCCGGAGCCAAGTGGGTTCTGACCGGAACCATTATGGCGGTTCAGGGCGAGACGATAATCACCACTCGGTTGCTGGAAGCGGCGACGGGCGATATGATTAAACGACGGGAGTTCAGAGCCGGGGATAGTGAAAATATTTTCGGATTGATCGACAGCATCTCGGTCCTGGTAAAAGAGGATATGACGCTTCCGCAAAAAGCGTTTTCCGAGCCGGATCGCCGGGTGGCCGACATCACGACCCATTCGCAGAAGGCGTACTTCTATTTTCTGGAAGGCACGGACCAGAGTTCAAAGATGTACTATCAGGATGCGAAAACGAGTTTCAACAGGGCATTGGAATATGATTCGACTTTTGCCATGGCCCATTATTATTTATCGCGCATAACCTCCGGCGAAAAGCGGCGTTATCACATCGAACAGGCCGAAAAATATTCGTACAAGACCGGGACGAAGGATAAATTCCTGATTGAGGCCCATAAAGCGGTCGTAAACCGGGACCTGAATCGGGCGATTGAATTATTACGCCTGGCATCGTTAAGATTTCCCGACGATAAGGGCATGTATTATGAACTGGCGGTGAATCATTATAATGTATATCAGTATGCCGAAGCTGTCGCATATGCCAAAAAGGCCATTGACATCGATCCCGGCTTCAAGGTGGCTTATAACCAATTGGCCTACGCTTATCATAAGCTGGGCGACGATAAGGCGGCCCTCGAGGCCATCGATCGGTACATCGAGCTGGCCCCGGACGAAGCCAATCCGTATGATTCCCGTGGTGACATTTGCATGGACGCCGGTATTCTGGAGGAGGCGATAAAGTCTTATGAGAAGGCTCTGGAAATCAAGCCGGATTATTACAAATCCCGCATTTATCTGGGGATGCTTTATATTTTCAAAGGTGACTATGAAGAAGCCGAGGCGACCATAAGACGCATTCTCGACAGCCCCGTTAAAAACGATCGAAGCGTCGGTCGGTCGCTGTGGGCGGCGATCCTGCTGCGCCAGGGGAAAATGGAAGAAGCACTGCAAAGACTCGATTTCGGAATTGCCGCCGACGCGCAGGAGCAATCGAGCGTCAACCTCGATACGGAAATACATTATAAGTACCTTATAAAAGCTTTCATATTTCTTGAAATAGGCGATACCACCCGGGCGATCGAAGCGGGTGAAAAATTCGTCGCGTTGCATCGCAAGTATGCCCCGGAATTTGTCAGTCAGTGGCGGCAGTTTTACGTGCAGATACTGGCCGAATGCGGCCGCTATGACGAGGCCAGCCGGATCGCGGCCGAGCTCAAGGCCGATATCGACAGCGTCAAGCTGGAGCCTTTCCCGTATTATTACGCTACCGGTGCGATTGCCTTCGCTCGCGGCGATTATGAAGCGGCACGGCCCTATTTCGAGAGACTACTGACGCTGAACACCGATTTTTACGCGGGTTATATGTACGCCCGGACATTGCATGAATCCGGCCGCCCGGAAGCCGCCATACGGGAGTATGAATCCCTCACGCGCCGCTATCGTTACTGCTGGCCGCTTTACTTCGGCGTCTGGGGCGTCGAACTGCATTATTATCTGGCCCGGGCTCTCGAAGAAGTCGGCCGCCATGACGATGCCGTTGGGCAGTACGAACGGTTTATCGAACTGTGGAAGAATGCCGACAGACCATTGGCGAAACTGGATGAGGCTCGAAATCGGCGAGATCGCCTGAAGCATATGCAATAAGCGGGCGGGCATTCCCGGCCGCGAACGATCAGCCGCAACGTCGATTTTATCAGATAACGAACCATATAAAGCCATAATACTTGACAATATTTCACATCGCGCCGTATACTGAATAAAGGAATAACTCCAACAACCCGGGGCATATATGTCATGGAAGATAGTCATAGCGACGATTCTGGTTATTCTGGCGGGGTCGGTATCGGGGCGGGCTTTTGACGACGCCGACTGGTACCTGGTATATCAGGAGAATTTCGATTATGAGTACGAAGCCTCGGATGGCGCCATGTTCGGGCAGGACGGCTGGTTGACATATCGTCTCATCAACGGCGGGACAATTACGTCGGTCAACGGTTACGCGCAGCTCGACGCCCCGGATTTCTGGAATGCGGCGCTGATTCGATCGACCGCCATTTTGCCGGAAGAATATAAAATTAGAACCAAAATCGGACATATCAATTACGATCTGGCCAATTACGAGCAGGCCGATTACGATGACCCGAATTTCAACGATCACGGCGGGTATTACGAAAACGGCATGTACTTTATGACAATTACGGACGACACCTGTTCGGGCAATGAGTGCGCCGAGCTGTGGTGGCATTACCACCGCAAGATGGTTATCGACGTGGATAATCACCTTAATTACGGTGGCGGGGGACAGACGTTCCATCCTGTGTACATGGTGTACATGGCGCCGGAAACCAACGCCGGCGGCAACCTGTTGCGGACATGGACGGGTACATACTGGGATACCTCACCGTGGAACTGGAACGTGGCGCACACGTACGAATATGATACCTGGTACTATGCCGAGCTGGAGAAACGAGACGGCGTCATTATATTAAGGTTGTATGATGCCGACGCGAATATTATCGAAGAGACGGGCCCGGTTGCCCTGAACCTGGTCAACGCCATGGACAACCCGGTGGAATATCTGTATGTCGGAGAACCGCACTCCGATGATTACGAGGGGAACGTACGCATCGACGAAATAACGCTTCTGGTTCCTTCGAGGGACGATTACACCTGCGGCGACGCGAGCGGCGATGGTGCCGTGAACCTGCTGGATATACTGTTCATGATACACTATATGTATGATACGCCGCGGGGACCGGCGCCGGATCCGATTCAGGCCGGTGACAGCAACGGCGACGGGAGCCGCAATCTGCTGGATATTCTGTATTTGACGGGATATTTATACAACAGTCCGGGGGGCCCGGCGCCGCATTGCCCATAAGCCCATCGAGATAAGACGAAGGTACAATAAAAAGGGATGACGCACCGGTCATCCCTTTTTTGATTATATCGGCAACGGGCTATTTCAAGAGCACCATTGTCTTCGAATCATTGAAGTCTCCGGCCACCAGCTTATAGAAGTATACGCCGGAGGCGACGTTTTCGGCGTTCCAGTCTATGGTCACGATGCCCTCGTCGGAACCGGACCATTTCTGGACGGTTTGCCCAAGAATGTTATAGACGGCCAGCTTCCAGTCGGTATGATGAGGCAGGGCAAAAGTTATGGTCGTGGTCGGGTTGAACGGATTGGGATAATTCTGTTCAAGCCGGAAGGCGGTCGGGAGGTGGTCGATTTTGGCGATCATATTCTGGCCCTCGGCGGAAGCGATTTCGATGCTCTTGAGGTCGTACTTTCCACCCATGCGCAAGACCGGGCCGCCTTCGATGTATGTCGCCCGTTTGAAATTGCAGAGCAGGACGCGGGTGGCGACCCCGTCGAAGTGGTACTTCATTTCCATCTGACCGGCGCCCTCGGCCAGTTCCGGTATGACCTTGCCTTCGAAGGTGAATCTCATGACGCTGATCGGGGCCTCGGTACGAACGACATTAATCATGTCGGACAGAAGCTCGAATTCGGCCGCGAATTGCTGTGTCACGATCGGTTTGGGTATGGGCAAAGCGTCGCCGACAATCACCCGGATAAGATAAGCAAGGTCGGCCACGGTCAGGGCGATGCCGTCGGCGTTGACGTCGGTTGCGGCGGTCTGGCCTTCAATACTGATGGTGAAGGCACTTAAACCGTAGATGAAGTAATCGACAAAGACGACGGCGTCGGCAATTTCATAGGCAATGCCGTTAAGGTTAACATCGCCGCGGGCATCGATGGAATCGGGGCAGATGATATCGATGCCGCCATCGACGAAATCGATGCACCGTTCGGGCCTGGGTTTACCGGGACCTTCGCCGATCATACAGGAATCGATGGCACCGTAATATCCCGGGAAGCCGTAGCTGTTGTCGGTAATGTCGTTCATCTGGAAGTCGTACACCAGACGCGACGTCCACAACGTATCGCCGCCGCGCGAGGAGAAGGTATTGTCACCACAATCGAGCCAGAAGAAGCGAATCGGGGCGTACTGGCAACCGAGGGTGTAATCGTTGCTCACGAGGAAATTGAGGACGGCGATCGGGCCGATGGCGCCCGCGAGGTAACAATCGGGGTGATAGGCGCCGTTGTTGGTTTCGGCCATGCCGACGATTCTCAGCATGCCCGACGGGCAGGCACTGCCGCAGTTGCCGAATGGGCCGAAGCGGTAGATAAAGTACTCCCAGTCGCAGTTGGTAAACAACTGGCCGGGCACGGCCCCCATAAAGGTCAGGGCGGACTGGTCATAGGCAATCAACAGGTCGAAACCGCCCAGCTCTTTGGCCGAACCGAACAGGTCGATATCGACGGTGGCGTAGTGTCCCTGGAGCTGGTTGTGGACCTTTTCAATCTGCACCCGGATGCACTCGTCGATTTCCAAATCGATATTGATGGTGTCACGCGTTACGGCCCCGCAGTTATCGGTGGCCGTAACCTCCAGGCTGATCGAGCCGGTTTCCATGGCATAGAAGCAGATTTTGCCGGTTTGCGAGGAATATGTCCCGGTGGGAGAAACCGTCACGCCGACAAGATTGTTGTCGGGGTCGCTGATATTGGCGTTGAAACATATCGTCGTCGGATCCTCGAAATACGCCGTGAAATCGGGCGGCAGGTTGATGATCGGCGGGGCATTCAAATCTATCTGCACCAGGGCCGTATCGACAGCCGCCACGTCGCAGGAATCGATGGCCCGGAAAATGAATTTATACGTGTTTTCGTACTGCGGGACGGTGAAGCATACCTGGCCGGTGGAGGGGTTATAGGTTCCATTGGAGGAAATCAATTCGAAAGATTTCAGGTTGTTGTCGGGGTCGGTGGCATAAACATCCCAGCAGATGGTCCCGCCGGGTTGACAACTGAAGTGAGTGAAATTGTCACCGGCAAACGGCACCGGCGGGCGGTTGAAGGCCACCGTCACGGTGAATGTATCCTGACAGAAGGCTCCGCAATCATCGAGGCATTTGATGACGACGGTCGAAGTCCCGGCCATCGAAGGAGTGTGGGTCCAATTTCCGCCGACGATGGAACCCGGCCCGGAAACGATCAGGCAGTGGTCGAAATTGCCGTCAACGTCGTTGCCGCCGACGGGACGGGTAATCTGAGTCGGCGCGCAGAGGAAGAAGGTGGTGTCGGCCGGGGTATTGCATACCGGGGCGGTATTCATGGTAACCGTCATCTGAACCGTATCGCGGTCGGTTTCGTCGCATTGGTCGATAGCTTCGATAATGAAGGTGTAAACACCGGACGTGTCGGGCGTGAAGCAGACCTGGGAGCCATTGACGGCGCCGATTCCGGCCACCAGTTGACAGGCATCAAGGTTACCGTCTTCATCGGTGCAAAATATGTCGAAACATAACTGCTGAGGGGCGCACAGGAAGAACGCGTCGTTCTCTCCGGCGTCGGCCACCGGCGGATGATTGACGTCGGCAGTGACGTTGACCGTATCTCGGTCAATCGCGCCACAGGCATCGGTCACCTGCACGATAAAGGTGTATGGTGTTTTTGGCGTCGGCGTGAAGCAGACCATGTTGTTAAGTGTATCTATCGAAGCAATTCCGCCGCCGTCAATCAGCTCTTCAAGAATGATATTGTTATTGACATCACCGAGTGTGTATGACACGCAAACCTGCGCCTGGGCGCATTGGAATATGGTGGTGTCATTGCCGAATTGCACATAGGGTGCGGAATTGAAGTCAACATTGACCACGGGCATGATAGTATCGGCGGCGCCACAGGGATCGGTCACAACGGCCGAAACATCATAGCTTCCGGCGCCGGCGGCGGTGAAACACCACATACCGCTCGCGTCAACCGTACCATCCCCGCCCAGACGACTCCACGAGAGCGTGCCGCCATCAACGTCATTGGCCGTCAATTGCATGCATATCTGCTGGGCGGCACAAATAAACGTATCGACCACCGGCGGTTCGTACGCCACCGGGGCCGAGTTCATGGTGACATCGACGATTATCTGGCAATCATCCGAGCCGCACGAGGAAATGGCCTGAACGGTGATGACGTAATGTCCGGCGGTATCGGCGTTGAAGCAAACCTGTCCGCCGCTGTAGGTACCAATCGGCGATACCATGACGTTGGTATCGACCGGAATCGTGACGGGTCGACAAATCTGGGCCGGGCCGCAGAGGAATACGGCCGTATCGGCCGGACAGGATACGGTTACGGGATAACCCATGTTTATGGTAATATTAATAGTATCCTGATCGAAAGCACCGCAGGCGTCGGTAGCCCTGACGATAAACTGATAGACGCCACCTGACGGGGGAGTAAAGCAAACCTGGTTATTTAAGGTATCGATCGTACCGGTACCGCTCACCATGGTTTCCAGAACGATGTTATTGTCGGCGTCGGCCAGTGAATAACCAACGCAATATGAATCACCCTGGCAGAAGAACGCAAAAAAATCATCACCGAAGGTCGCCACCGGAGCGGTGTTCATTGTGACGTTGTAGGTCATGGTAACCGTGTCGGCCGCGCCGCATGGATCGGTGACTCTGGCGGTTATAGTTTTGGTGCCGGTTGTCGAAACGTTGAAGCACCAGTAGCCGGAAGCATTGATGGTTCCATCACCGGAAAGTTTGCTCCAGACCAGCGTGCCGCCATCGACATCGGAGGCATCGAATTGATGGCAAATCTGACCGGAAACACACAGAAAAGTATCCACCGGGCTCGGGTCAACGGCGACCGGGGCCGAGTTCATGGTGACATCGACGATTATCTGGCAATCATCCGAGCCGCACGAGGAAATGGCCTGAACGGTGATGACGTAATGTCCGGCGGTATCGGCGTTGAAGCAAACCTGTCCGCCGCTGTAGGTACCAATCGGCGATACCATGACGTTGGTATCGACCGGAATCGTGACGGGTCGACAAATCTGGGCCGGGCCGCAGAGGAATACGGCCGTATCGGCCGGACAGGATACGGTCACAGGATAACCCATGTTTATGGTAATATTAATAGTATCCTGATTGAAAGCACCGCAGGCGTCGGTAGCCATGACAATAAACTGATAGACGCCGCCTGACGGGGGAGTAAAGCAAACCTGGTTGGCGACCGTGTCAATGGTACCGCTTCCGGCGAAAAGAGTTTCCGTGGCGACATTGTTATTGGCGTCGCTTACGGTGTAGCCGAAGCAGTATGAATCGCCGCTACAAAGGAATGTGGTGACGTCATCGTCAACGGTAACCACGGGGGCGGAATTTATGGTGACATTGTACGTCAAGGTTGTCGTATCGGCCGCACCGCAGGCGTCGGCAACTTTGGCGACAATCGTGTATTTTCCCGTCGCGGTGGCGTTGAAACACCAGTTTCCGTCCGAAGTTATGGCGCCGTTGCCGGACAGTTTTGTCCAGGTCAGCGCGCCGCCATCAATATCGCTCGCGCCGAATTGATAACAGATTTGTCCGGCGGCACAAAGGAACGTATCGACCGGGGTCGTCGGATTGACCGCGACCGGGTTGGAATCGATGGTCACGTCGGCGATAATTTCACAAGTATCGGCTCCGCACGAGGTGGAGGCGATAACGGTAATTACATAATGACCGGTAGTATCGGCCGTAAAGCAGATATTGCCGGCGTTGTAGGACCCGATGGGAGTAATGTCAAATGTCGCTTCCGGCGTCAGCACTGAAATGGGGACGCACACCTGCCCTGGAGAGCAAATAAAGCGGGTCTGGGTGCCGGGACAGGCGATCTCCGCGGCCTGACCGATATCCACTTTATATATCAACTGACAGGTATCGGCGCCGCATTCCACCTCCGCGATGACTTCGATAATGTAAATACCCGATGAATCCGGAAGGAAGCAATGCTGGCCGGCCGCATAGCTGCCCAGAGAAACGGATACGGTAGCCGAATCGGGCGTTATGCCGAGCATACTGCAAATCTGGGTCGTATCGCAGAGCGAGACGAAGATAGTATCGGGCGGGCAGTTGATTTGCGCAAATTCGCCAAAGGTAACGGAAATGACAACCGTGTCGCGGTCGGTCAAACCGCATGCGTCTTCAACTTCTATGATAAATTCATAATTGCCGTCGGCTGTCGGTGTGAAGCAAATCTGATTACCGGCGGTGTCAATGGATCCATAACCGGACACCATCGTTTCGACCAGACCGGCCAGGCCGTCGGGGTCGGACGGTGTATAGGTAACGCATATTTGCTGTGATTGACACAGGAAAAGCGTGGTATCGGCCTGGGCGGTTATAACCGGTGGTGAATTGAGGGTGACGGTAATATAAGAAGTGTCATAATCCTCGGCGCCACAGGCATCGGTGGCTTTGAGAATGAACTCATAAACCCCGGTGCCGGTCGGGGTGAAGGATATATTGGAACCGTTGTAGCTTCCGATACCGCTGACAAGCTGACAGGTGGCAAGGTTGCCGTCAACGTCACTGCAGGAAGCGGCCCAGCTGATAGCGGCCGGAGTGCACTGGAAAATGTTCTGGTCGTTTCCGGCATTGGCCACCGGCGGAGCATTGAAATCGACGTTGAAAGTCATCTCACAAGTGTCAGCCCCGCACTGGACGGCGGCGATGACGGTGATATTATAAGTCCCCTCGGTCGGAGCATAAAAGCGCACCATGCCGTTATCATAAATGCCGTTGGAAAGAGTGACGGTGGCCGAATCGGGAGTGATGGCCAGCGTCTGCAAAATGGAATCGGGACCGCAGAGGAATTTATTGAAGGCCGAGGTCGGACAGGTTATCTGGGGCATCTGACCAAAGGCAACCGTCACGATAACCGTGTCGCGGTCGGTCAAACCGCATGCGTCTTCAACTTCTATGATAAATTCA
>CAYWLR010000007.1:58506-144316 GCA_964459465.1 uncultured Ignavibacteriaceae bacterium
AAGGCCGAGGTCGGACAGGTTATCTGGGGCATCTGACCAAAGGCAACCGTCACGACAACCGTGTCGCGGTCAAACGCGCCACAGGGGTCGGCGGCCCTGACGATAAACTGATAACTGCCCGCCGAGGTCGGCGTGAAACATATTTTGTTATTAAGCGTGTCTAACGTACCATAACCGGAAACCATGGTTTCGACGATGCCGGCCAAGCCGTCGGGGTCGCTGACCGAATATGAGACGCAAATTGGCTGTTGCTGACACAGGAAAAGCGTGGTATCGGCCTGGGCGGTTATAATCGGCGGTGAATTGAGGGTGACGGTAATATAAGAAGTGTCATAACCCATTAAACCGCAGGCATCGGTGGCTTTGAGAATGAACTCATAAACCCCGGTGCCGGTCGGGGTGAAGGATATCTGCGTGCCGTTATATGTTCCCACCGGGCTGATTAATTGACAGCTGGAAAGATTACCGTTGGGGTCACTGCAGGAGGCGGCCCAGCTGATGGTCGTCGGGGAACACTGGAATAAAGTCTGGTCGCTTCCGGCATTAGCCACCGGCGGGGCGTTGAACGATACGGTGACTTTAACCGTATCATAGCCCTTCTTGCCGCAGGGGTCTTCGACCTGGGCGATAAAGCGGTACTGCCCGGCTGTATCAGGCGTAAAACAGATGGTTGAGTCGGCCTGATTGACCATGCCCACCGCCGTAAGAAGAGTTACCACCAGTGATTGACCGGGGTCAGGGTCGGATATGGTATAATCGATGCAGATTTCTTCGGGGGAACATTGGAAGATGTTCCGGTCGGGGCCAAGGCTTATAGCCGGTTTGGCGTCGATGGTGAAATTGACGGTAAACTGGTCTTCACAATAGGCCCCGCAGTTGTCGGTGCAGCGAATGGCGACGGTCACGACCTGACTGGCGGAAGGTGTATAAACCCAGTTGCCGCCGATAAGCGAGCCGGGCCCGGACATAATCTGGCAGGAATTGAAATTGCCGTCGATGTCGCTGCCGCTTACCGGCAGGCTGACCTGCGTCGGGGTGCACTGGAAGAAGGCGGTATCGTCAGGGATATTACAGACCGGAGCGTGATTGAAGGTTACGGCTATAAATGAAGTATCTCGGTCGGTCTGGCCACAGGCGTCAGTGGCCTGCATAATGAAGCGATAAACGCCGGCCGAATCAGGCGTAAAGCAGATATTGGTACCATTGTACGAACCAGCCGGGCTTACCAATGTGCATGTGGAAAGATTGCCGTCGGGGTCGGTGCACCCGGCCGTCCAGCAAATCGATTGAGCGGTGCATAAAAACAGGGTAGAGTCCCGACCGGCATCGGCTACCGGGGGACGATTCAGGTAATAATGCACGACAACCGTGTCGAAGGCGGTCAGGCCGCAACTGTCGGTTGCCCGCAGAACGAATTCATAGTCGAGCGTACCGGTCGGGGTGAAACAGATCTGGGTGCCGTTGAAGGTCCCCGGACCGATAATTTTTTCCACGATTTTTAGATTACCATCGGGGTCGTACGCAGATGTATTCCAGCATATCTGAGCCGGAGTGCACTGGGCCACCGTCGTGTCATTGCCGGCGAAAACCGTGGGGGGCAGATTTTCGCATATGGCAAAGGCATAACGATAGGTCGGTGCCAGGGCCGGGGAGGAAACCGTCACCTGTCCATCCGAGGCGGTTATATAATACTGGATGCTGTCGGCGTCACAGTCCAGAACGCTGGCCGGAATGGTATAGCAGTACAAGCTGTCGGTTCGGTTCATGATGGCCGAGGTATAGCTGACATTGCCGGCGTTGCGATAGTATAATTTTACTTCCAGGTCTTCCTGCGGCGTATCCAGGTCAACCACCCAGGTGCAAATTTCCACGCTGGTATCCCAGCGGGCGCAGGTATCCGACAAGCCGGTCGTCGTCGGCGTCCGTGTGATTTCAGGAGAATCGATTTCCTGGCAGGAATCGACATCACACGGTTCGCAATTGGCCAGCTCGTCCTGGCGGCAGGCCGTCACTGCATGCCAGTCGCCATTTTGAATGGTATCGGGGCTGGTATAGCATATCAGGTAGCGACTGCACAAGCGTTGTTTTATTTCATTATAAATAAATTCGATGTCATCGCCGGTCGGAGCGTGGTTATAGCTCCCTCCGGTGGCGGCCGCCAGATCTATCAAGTACTGGGGATCAAATGAACTGCCAAGACTTATGGTATAAATGGGTATCCCGGAGCTCTGGGCGAGATTGACAATCAGGGTTGAGTCATCGGTCCAGCCGTCGGGATCAGGCGTGCCCGGCCACCACCACTGGGGCGGCTGGCCGATCCAGAGGCCGTCGGGAGTTCCCGTACCGCCGCAGTTCTGGCTGTAATTCTCCATGCCGTCGGATAAGGCGATCACGGCTTTGCTGCCCAGTTCCAAACGGGTCAGGTCAACCCCTTTCCAGATACCGTCAAAAGCGGCCGTCCAGCCGTTGGCTGAAATGGTATTGATTTTTGAATGGAGTAAGACCTGGTCGCTGGTAAAATTCTGAACGACCGTATAGCAGTTACCAAATGTGATGATAGCGACGCGGTCGTAAATATCCATATTATTCACGAAACTATGAGCGGCATTGCGGGCGGCGGCAATTTTGTTATTGTCGTTCATACTGCCGCTGACGTCAATCACCAGCGCCACCGAGGTAACGCAGGAATCGAGCGTCAACTCTTCAATCGAAAAAGAGTCGATCGGATTGCCGTCCTGTGAAACACAGAAACTGTCGGCGGTAAGGCCGCCGACCGGGTATCCGGCCGAGTCCAGCACGTCCACATATAAACAAATAGTCGGAAACATGCCGCAATCCAGTTGTGATATGATTACCGTGTCGGTCCCATTGTTGCGGACCGCGACGTTGGATTGTAGTTTTTCCGGATACGTGATCGGATTCGATTTGGATCCGTCATCGATAAGATAAAGATCTCCTTCGGGCCCTTCAAAGACCGGGTCAGCCAGAGCCGTCAGAAATAACACCATGAGTCCGGTAAGGACTCCCCCCACGATTCGTTTCATCTGGCGCATCCTCCTGAAGAAATGCTAAAATTTTCATTCCGGCTTTACGCCTGCAGGGCCGGAATCGATTGCGCCCGCTGCGGATCGACAGATGCCCGCAGTAATCGAGCGGTGTCAAATCGTGCTCGCTTTTTTAGCAGTGAACGTACTCTCTATGACAATAACATCGGCGGATCACCGACGGAAAAATTCGTTAGCTTAATTTACCGGCACCCTCCTTAATCTATATAGTACACGCTATCAGCGGTATTAAGTACATCATTCAAAGAGCAATAATCAAGCACATACCTGACCCTTGTCAAATATGCTTAAAAGATAAGTATAAATAGAATGTAGGCCAAAAACTCACTATAGTCTAAGCGACTATCAGTTAATAATATATGACCGCCGGCATGATTCGTCAAGGTCTAATTTTTTATCTTAAAAAATACCCGATGCGTCAAAATAGTATGGCATTTTTAAAATATTATATTAATGGCCCAAAATACCCGTTTGACACTCATAAGCGTAATTTAGGCAATGACTTATACAATTGATGGAAAGGGCGTAACAAAAATGGCGAATATCATAGAGAAAACGGCGATGCGACTCCTGTGCGGGTTTTGGCTATGGCCGGGCCTTGCTCCCGGCGCCGGAATCCGAGGCCAGTTCGTCGATAATGCCAACGGCTTCCTCCATTTCGGCATTCATAAGGACTTTCAACACCATTCCGGGAAAACTGCGGGGTATATCAAGCACACGGATGACATGGCTCATATCGGCGTAATCGGGCAGGATTTCTTCCAAGATATTCTTGGTTGACTTCAGGAACTTCTCATTGAATATGATTTTGTCATCATCGGGATAAAGCGGCAGGTATCGAATTTGCGATTCCACGAGGTCCTGGAAGAAATGAGTGCCGAACGAGAGGTCGGGAATATAGTTGCCCCTCTGGCGGGCGATTTCAATCAAAACCGCGGAATTGTTGATATCAGAATAAGTAACGCTGACGCCCAGCTTGATATCGCCGCGCGAACCCCATCTTCCGGGGCCCATCAGGATAAACTGCCTTTTTGGCAGGATTTTATTAAGTTTGCCGACGGCGCGTCCGACCGCCAGCATTTCGGCCCGTCCGCCCAGCCGGGCATACTCATCGGGGTCAACATAAACGATATGCGTGATATCGGGCACGCGACCGTTGGAGATGTGCCGGTTGGCCGAAAAAATGATACGATCTGTCGGAATATCCCGTGGTATCGGCGACGGCTGGCTGTCGCCGGAATAACTTTGCGAACGGCACTGCAACAGGTAAAAACAATCGCCGTCGTGGGCGAATTCGATGTCGACCGGGCGTCCGAAAGTATCTTCAAGGATTTTCATGATTAAACCAATCTGTGCCGTGAATTGCGAATCCTTGAAGAGACCTTCGAAATTGACGATTATTTCGTCGACGGAGAAATTGACATCGATGCCGATCGGGCGACTGATGTGCCCGTCTTTGTAAACCGAGACGATTTTGTTCAAGAGCGGATACTCCGAGCCGACCTCATCGATTATTTTTCGCAGTTCGACCGTATCGAATTGCCGGGTTTTGAGGTTGATGACGTCAACTTTCCGGGGTGAGTAGCGACGGATTTCTTCGGGGTCGATATTGACCCGCAAGCCGGGTTGGCCCGGAGAAAACAGCACCGGGTAATCATCGCTCAAGCGGTCCACCGCCCGCGTCCCCAAACCCGGTACCATACGCACCAGACCGTCCTCGCGGCGGATACGGGGTGACCAGCGGAATTCATTGCGGCTGAAGGCCACGCCCGCGAAGGCCGGGACGAAATAATGACCGACCTTTTTGCCGACCACTTCCTGAATAATTATGCCCATTTCTTCTCCGAAATCGAGCAAACCCCGTTCGGCGCGGTATTCAATGGGGTCGGGGCTGAAGGTTGAGGCATAGACTTCGGCGATGGCGTCCATCAGAGCCTCCATGCGTTCCTGCTTGGTTCCGACGTTGGCCAGAAAGAGGCTTTTGTACTTGCCCGAAAAAGCCGCTCCGACCCGGTCTTCGAGAAGCGAAGAGGAGCGCACGATCAACGGGACGTCGCCGAAGTCATCCAGGGCCATAGACAATCCCCGGGCAATATCGGCCGGGAAGTTGGCCCTTTTGAAGGTTTCGACGATGTGGGGGTACTCCAGACGAATCTGGTTGATTTCTTTGTATTTGGTTTCGACGACTTCCTCGAAATTATTGAAATGCATAAAATGCAGCAGGACATCGGACGTAATATGCCAGGTTTTTGGAATTTTGACGGTATTGAGGATGTCATGGACATTTTTATTTCTCTTGATTATTTGCGAAGCCAGGTAGAGCCCCGCGCTTTTGCCGCCCAGACGGCCGTGACTTTCGGACGTGAAAATCACTTTCTGCAAGAGGTGATAGAAATCGCTGATTTCTATGAAATTCTTTATGATGTTGATATAGTCGAGCTGGTCGGATAGAAAACGGCGGATCAGAGATACCTGGATACCCCTCTGGTTGGGTGACTTGATACCTTTTTCTTCTTCGGCCAGATGATAATAGCGGCGGATGGCATCGGCCACTTCGGCCAGCGACAGGTTGCGATTGACCACCTGCACCAGGAAGCTCAATTTATCTTCCTGTATCCATTTTTTAATCAGGGCCAAAATCTGGTCGTCGCTGTGATTGCGGGCGGCGATTTCGAAGACCCGGTTGTCGTAGCCGGGTTGAATCCAGACCCGGTGCTTGTTGAGGGGCTGGTTCCAGCTTTCGGGCTCGTCGGATATTTCCAGCAGTTCCCGGGGAGCGCTCGTCTGTAAGAGCTGTTCGGCTTCGGCGTTGCCGCTCCAGCACAGATAATTGAGCATTTTGCGGGCGATGGAAAAGTAGAGGTTGCTGTCGGTCTGCTTGAGCATCTGCAGGATGATTTGCCACTGTTTTTCCTGGCCTTTGCGATGCGAGATTTCCCCTTCGCCGGCCCTCTGCCGCATTTTCCGGTGCAGGATGAAATTGCCCAGTCTCTCGGCAATGGTGCCAATGAGCTTTGCCTCTTCCTTGATAAAAGGGCCATGGTCGGCCGGTGGCATTTCCTGCGTATAGTAGACATCAAGGGTTCCGAATTTACGATTGTTGGCGGTGATATCGGCTTTGTGTGACCAGATACTTTCAAAAAAGCCGGGACCCGCATACGTTTTTCCGTCCAGTTCAATTTTAGCCTGACACAGTCCGGGATACTGCAGACCGCTGGGAATAGCCTCAACTATCTTCTCGCAAACTTCGCCGAGTGACGTATCCGGGCCGGACAGAATTTCCTCAACCCGGTACAGACAGTTTAGCTCCTTGGCGCGTTCCTGCAAAGTGCGAAGAAGCTTGTCGTGGCTATTGTCGGTTTCGTTACCGTTCATAGTATCATAACTTCGTACCCGCGGCCGCCCATCGTCGCCGGCCACGGTTGTCTTAAGGGTCCATGCTCATCATTCGGCGCGGGCCGTTCCCTTTTGGCCCGGAGCATATTCTCTTATCTTTTTATATCGGCTTTTGTAATGTACTAAGAAACAGTCGATTTGGAAACTGCTTAAATAAAGAAAAAGAGCCCCGTCGGCTTCGATTCTGATCCGGGCCGGACCGGTAAACCGCTCAAAATATAAGCCCGGGGAAACCCCTGAAGATTTCGACCCGGGCCATAAAGTCATTAACCAAAGTTCAGACGGTCTTTAGAGCCAACCTCTTTCGCGGCAGGCTTGCGCCACGCGGGCGATAGAGATGGTGTAAGCCGCGTCGCGCATGTAGAGATTGCGTTTCTGCGCCAGTTCATAAACGCCCCGGAAGGCCGCCGTCATTTTAACATCCAATTTATTCAGGACTTCGTCCTTTTCCCAGAAATAATTCATATTACTCTGGACTTGTTCGAAATAACTGCAGGTGACGCCGCCGGCGTTGGCCAGAAAGTCGGGCAAAACGAAAATCTTGCGTCCATGCAGGACGGCGTCGGCTTCCGGCGTCGTCGGACCATTGGCACCTTCGGCGACGATCTTGACGCGCGGGCCGATCTTTTTGACGGTTTCTTCGTTGACCTGGTTTTCCAGCGCGGCCGGGATCAGGATATCCACATCCTGCTCAATCCAGGCCCCGCCCGGAAGAACTTCATAACCGAGATCTTTGGCCTTGGTTTTGTTGATACCGCCGAAGCGGTCGGTTATGGTCAACAGCTTATCGATATCAATGCCGTCTTGTTTCCGGAAGGCGTAGGACACCTGGTCGGCCTGATCCCAGGAGGAGACGCAGACGACTTTGCCGCCAAGCTGCTGGTACAGGCGAATGGCGTACTGGGCGACGTTACCGAATCCCTGCACAGAGGCGATGGTGTTTTTGGGTTCGATTTTCATTTCACGCAGGGCTTCGCGCACCAGATAAATGACGCCAAAACCGGTAGCTTCGGTCCGGCCCAAAGAACCGCCCATGCCGACCGGTTTGCCGGTGATAAAGCCGGGGTATTTATTGCCGTGAATGACTTCGTACTCATCGAGCATCCAGAGCATGTGCTGGGCATTGGTCATGACGTCGGGAGCGGGAACATCCGACAGCGGTCCGACATTTTTGGCCAGTTGACGAACCCAGCCGCGGCAGAGCCGTTCCTGCTCGTTGGTGCTAAGATTGTGCGGGTCACAGATGATGCCGCCTTTGCCGCCGCCGAGGGGAATATCAACCACGGCGCATTTCCAGGTCATCCACATCGACAGAGCGCGGACGGTATCGATTGTTTCCTGCGGATGGAAACGGATGCCGCCCTTGCACGGTCCGCGGGAATCGTTATGCTGAACACGGAACCCGCGGAATATTTTTGTGGAACCGTCATCCATTTTAACCGGAATACTGAAATGATATTCGCGGAGAGGATTGCGCAAAAGGTCACGGGTGGCCTGGTCCAGTTCGAGAGTGGCGGCCACTTTATCGAACTGCTTTTGGGCCATGACAAAGGCGTTGTATTTCTGGTTTTCCATTTGTAAGTTCCTTATAAAGCCTGTTTGTTAATTTTTTCACAAAATCCAGTAGGCATTTTATATGCGAATGGGGAAAAGCGCAAGGGAAATCGGACACGTCCCCGGTCAGCCACCAGGTTTCGAGATTTAATTATATGTTAGATAATAAGATAAGTCGCCGCAAAAATGGCGACTTTCAACCCCTTTTGGGATATAAATCGGGCCATTCGGAAAGGTCGGTTTACTCATTTATAATGTATTCCAATTTGGAATGATTACAATTCAATCCGGGCTATTCGACTCGTTATTTCCTGATAAAACATGAACAACCAATGGTAAAGAAAAAATAGTGATGCCCGGCTGATAAGATTCTTGACACCAAACCAATTATGGGCTATAATTAATTAAGCAAGTTTCCAGGGTTTGAGCACAACCCGACTATTTTGCCAGAATACAACTGAAGTCATACCGGGACTATGGCTTTCGATAAGCTTGGAGCATTTTATAACGCAGATAAATAATGCCGTTTTGTGGTTTGCGGATTTTTCAGGGAGGTGATGCCGAAAATTCAACTAAATTCGCTAAAGTACAATCTCTGATCCGGTTGTACTCGCAGTAATCCATCTGTTGCATAAGTTCGAGAGTAAGTTTTCATCTGCCGGATTTTAAAAATTAACATGTGCACGGTCAGTTGGCCGTAATTTTAATTTACATGGGGGAACAAAATGAAGCGATTAATTTTCGCTCTGACGCTTCTGCTCTGTCTTCTGGCGGGGGCGATTCTGGCAGATACGCGCTATGTCACCCAACCGATTCAAATAACCTCCGACAGCCATTACGAAAGGGGCCAGGCCATCGTCTATGATGGCACGGACTACTGGCTGTTTTACGGGCGTTCGGCTTCGGTGACGGGGAACTATCAGAATAGTAATCCGGATACACAGGATTACGAAATTTATTACAAAAAGGCCTCGACCATACCGGGTCTTGAGACGGCTACGCCGGTGGCGATCGGCGGCGCCGTGAATTCCTATCTCGGAGAACTGGGTGCGGCCGTTTTCGGCGGGAAGGTCTGGGTGTTTGCTTCGATCGATCCGAACCCGGGCGCATCCGGAGATAAATGTCAGCTTTACGGCTGGTATACATCCGATGGCGGGTCATCCTGGAATCAGACGGAGGATCTGGTCGCGGCGGCCACGCCGTTCGGCGACGGTCAGGCCCATCACGATGAGATTGCCTTCGATGGCAAACTCTGGCTGGTCACGGGAAGCGGCAAGTTTTACACCCGACGGGCTTCATCCAGCCCGGAACTGGAGGCGTCATGGACGGCTCCGTTGTCGGTCGATGCCGCCTTAACCGGCGGGCTGGCGCGATTTTTCATCGAGGGAACATACCTGTACCTGGTGATTTTCAGCAATAACATCAGTTACATTTACAATTACAACGCCCCCACTAACAGCTGGATCATGGTTGACAATGCCTCGACGCCGCGCGCCTATGACCCGGTCCTGTTTAAAGTGGGGCCGGATTATGTTCTCGCTAATGCGCCTATGCCGACCGACTGGTCGCATCAGTGGCTGGAATATCGCACCGGAAGTTCATTGACCGGTATTTTGTCGGGGACGCCGTCCAAAATGCTTTCGGCGACAAGCTATGGCGGCAACACCTGGGGCGAAATGTGGCCCAAGGGAATTACCGACAACGGCGGAACGTCGTATGTCTTCTTCACGTCCGAGCGCGATCAACCCGCGCAGGAGGGAACGGGCAATATCTGGTATGTCGAAATCGACTGGCCGCTCGGGTATGATCATTATCACTTCGTTCAGACGGCGGTGGAGGCGTCTGTGGGAGGGGATGATATCATAATCGGGGAAGGTATTTATACCGAGCAGGTTCATATCACGACCGACAATCTGACGTTGACCGGAGCGGATATCGATGACGTCGTTATCAAATCTCCGGCCGCGATGAGCGCGTCGTTTGTTACCGGAACATATAACAATTACCCGGTGGTTTTTGTCGATGACGCATCAGCCGTGATTTCCACGCTGACCATCGACGGCGACCATCAGGGTGACGGCAATTACCGGTTTGTCGGTCTGGGCATCTGGAACGCCGATTGCGGTGCCGACAATATCAGGATTTTGAGCGTCATGAACAGCACTTTCAGCGGCGCCCAGCACGGCATCGGCATATATTCATACAATAACACCGGCGGGCCGTACACTATCACCCTGTCCGATATTCTGGTCGATGATTTCCAGAAGACGGCGGTGGCTCTCAACGGCCCGGGATACACGGTTGACCTCGACCGTATCACAACCATCGGGGAAGGCCCGACCACCGTCACGGCCCAGAACGGCATTCAGATCGGCGGCGGCGTGACGGGCACGGTGGACGATTGTAATATCAGCCTGGTCGATTACACCGGGGCCAGCTGGACGGCCTCGGGTTTTCTGGTGTTCGGCTCGGCGGTCGCCAACGGCGTGACTATCGACCAATGCCAGACCAGCCTGTACGTTCAGGATGGCAACTGCGTTTTCAACGGCGGCCAAGTGACCAATCCGACCGGTGAGGCCGCGATCGCCTACAGCACGTCGGCCAAAGGGGCCACATCGTCATTCAAAAACTTTCTTGCAGCCAGTCCGATGGCCCCCGAAGATCTGCCGGCAGGCGACAAGGCGGCCGTCGCCGTGACGCTTCATAACAGTGAATTTTATGGTACCGGCGCCCCCGACAGTTACGGTGTGTATGCCTATGCCGTCGGGCCGGTGTCATTCGAAGTCACCAACTGCCTTTTTACCGACTGGACTTATGCCGTGTCCACCTGGGAAGTGGGCGGGACGGTAACGGCCGGGATTCATGACAATGATTTCACGGGCAATGCGTATGGGTTTGCGACCAATGCCGCGGCCACACAGGATGTATCGTACAACTGGTTCGGGAGTACCGACGCGGCCGTGGTGTCAGCCATGCTTGACGGCAATGTCGACTATACGCCGTGGTTGTCGAGCGGGGTTGACGGTGAACCGGGGTCACCCGGTTTTCAGCCTTCGCGAAGCCTGGTTTATGTCGATGACGACAGTCAGCAAAGCGGCACTGACGGACGGATCAATGAAGCCATTAATGACCCGAATGTTTTTGAAGTATTCATTCAGGAAGGAACATACAATGAAAGCATCTTGATCGGGTCCGGCTTCAGTAAGAACGGCCTGGTCATATCGGGCAATCCGTTTCTGCGCCCGGTCATAACCGGCGGTGTGCGCCTGACCCAGACGGCCGCGATTGACGGACTAACGTTTAAAAATCTGGTCATCAGCGGTCTGGCCCCGTCGGGTGACGGCATCTTCGACATGGACAACGGCGGAGCGATTGACAATTTTGTCATGGATAAATGCGTTATCGACGGCGAAAACGTGGCCGACAGAAACGGTTTTCTCGGGCAGAATTTGACCGGGACGCTTGCCATGACCGGCAATACCTTTGTGAATATTCTCGGCTGGGCGGTCATGGATATCGAGTCGGGCAGCGGCGACGGCGGCAGCAATCTTCCCTTTGCGACCGTAACCTTTGCCAATAATAGCGTTACCGACTGCAACGGTTCGGTATCGTTGCGCGGGAAAGCTGCGCCCAACCGTACCAACCTCGTCAATGCCTATGGCAATGCTTTCTCCAATATCGGCGGCAACGCCTCTTCCCAGGGCCAGCACTGGGCGGCTCTGGAGATTAACCACGCGGAAGCGGCCAATATATACAATAACAATGTCGATGACGTCTCCGAAGGCGAGTGGGGCGAGGGCCAGGCCTTTCAGTTATGGGATATCGGGACGCTCGATATGCATGATAACACCATCACCAATAATTTCCAGGGAATTTTCATATATGGCGGCGGGGCGGCGCCCTATGGCGGACCATACGCCATACCCGGCGGTTCCATATATCACAATACTATCTCTGGCAATACGCAGTACGGCATTTCGGTGGCCTCCACGGCTACCGGGGGACCGCTCATGGCCGAAAGCAATTACTGGGGAGCCCTGCTGTGTCAGGACATCGTGCCCATGGTTGACGGCAATGTCGATTATGACCCCTGGTGCAATAGCGATTATTCCGCCTGTACTTTCACCTGTACCGTCGCGGAAGTCTGGGTTGACGACGACTGGGTTGGCGCCACGGAGGGTCAGGATCTCGGCGGCGGCATTTATTTCGGATACAACGGCTTCGCCACGATCGACGATGCCATCGCGGCCGTTGCGGTCTCCGGTACCGTTCACATTCTGGCCGGAACGTATACCGAACAGGTGCACGTGAACAAGGCCGGTCTGAACATCATCGGAGCGGGCCTGACGGACGTGACGATTGTATCGCCCGCCACGTTGACATCCTCGTTCCCGACCGGTTCGTACAATAACTTTCCGGTGGTGTTTGTCGATGGCGTCAACGCCACGATTTCGGGCGTGACCATCGACGGCAATCACATGGGTGACGCCAACTACCGTTTTGTGGGTGTCGGTTTCTGGAACGGGGGAGGAACGTTCAGCGATGCCAAAGTCATAAACGTCATGAACAGCACTTTCAGCGGCGCCCAGCACGGGGTCGGCCTTTACACCTATAACAATACCGGCGGGCCGTACACTCTGGTCGTGGAAAACGTCGTTGTCGATGATTTCCAGAAGACGGCGGTGGCCATCGGCGGCGCCGGCATGACGGCCGATCTGGACAATGTCACGACTATCGGCGAGGGCCCGACGACGGTCACCGCGCAGAACGGGATTCAAATCAGCGCCGGGGTCACGGCCACGGTCGATGACTGCCATATCAGCCTGGTCGATTACACCGGCGCCAGCTGGACGGCCAGTGGTTTTCTGGTATTCGGCAATGCCGTTGCCAATGGTGTCAACATTGACCGGTGTCAGACCAGCCTGTACGTGCAGGACGGCAATTGCCAGTTCAACGGCGGCACTATCACCAATCCGACTCTGGATGCCGGTATTGCCTACAGCACCGGCGCCAAGAGCGGCGGTGTAACCCGACAACCGCTTCCGGTTCAGGCGTTCGACGCCGAACTGGTCGAACGCGGGGACAAGTCTCCGGTCAATGTGGCTATCAGTCACAGTACCATAACCGGGACGGGCGCCATCGACAGTTATGGGGTGTATGCCTATGCTTCCGGCCCGGTCATGTTTACCGTGACCAATTGTATTTTCAGCGGCTGGACGGTGGCGGTTTCCGCCTGGGAAGCGGGCGGAACGGTCACGGCCGGGGTGCATGAGAACAAATTCACCGGCAACGATTATGCTCTGGCAACCAACGCTGTGGCGGTGCAGAATGGCTCCAACAACTATTTTGGTACCGTCGATGCGGCGGCGGTTACGGCCATGGTTGAAGGCAATTTCGACTTTACGCCGTACTTGTCTTCCGGTACGGAAGTCCCGCCGGGGTTTGTGGCCGACTACGGGGTAATGTACGCCGAGGCGGGCAGTGCCCAGACCGGGTCAACCGGCCGGATAAACGAGGCCGTGGCCAATACAAACGATTATGGTACGGTATATATCAACGAAGGGACATATGCGGAAAACGTCGTTGTCGGCAAGCCGGTGACGGTGATCGGCCTGTCGTCCGCCAAAGGCGTGGCGGAGATAAATCCCGGCGGCGGAACCGGGGTCGATATTACATCGAGCGACGTGATCGTTCAGAACCTGACCATACACGGCGTCAGCGCGGGAATTCAGGCCTATCTGACACCGGCGGAGTACGCGGCCAGTTTCGGCTATCAGAACCTGCAAATTCTCGATAATACCATATACGATGTATCCAACGGCGCCTGGGGATTTGCCATATCCATGGGGACCGAATCCGAACGCTATAATCCGGCTGATCCTCTGGGTATTTATGACCCGTCGCTGACCGACCTGCTTGACTTCTCCGGACTGATGATAAGCGGCAACGAGATTTACAGCACTACCGGCGCGGCGGTTCTGTTGCAGTCGATGCGGCCTCACGCAGGAGGATATCTGGAGTTTACCGGCAATAATATTCACAATACATCCATGAGCGCCCTCTGGGTCGATGCCGTCTGGGCGTTGCATATCACCGACAACGATATGATCGACAACGGCAACGGCGTCTTTTTGAGCAATTATGGCGACGGCTACTATGAAGGCAACGAAAACAACGCCTTTGATCCGAAGATAATTGTCGGATCGGGCAATACCATCACCGGCAACAGCGGGAGAGGTATTGCCTTGTATGACGGTTTTCCGGGGCTGATTGATTTTAATAATAATACCATCTATGGCAACGGGACGAATTATTTCAACTACCTGACCACCGCGGCCGACGCCCGGAATAACTACTGGGGCGCCTTGCTGTGCCAGGATATTCAGGCCGGCATCAGCGGCAATGTCGATTTCGAACCGTGGTGTAACTCGGACTTCTCGTACTGTGGATTCTCCTGTACGTTGACCGAGGTCTGGGTGGATGATGACTATTGCGAAACCTGTGCCAACGACGGGCATTTCTGGGGTTTTGATGCCTTCGCGACTATTCAGGACGGAATCGATGCCGTCGCGGGCGGCGGCACCGTTCACGTTCTGGCCGGAAGTTATGCCGAACAGGTCATTATCGCCAAAAACGTGACCGTCAGCGGCGCCACCGGCGCTACGATTGTCCCTCCGACCGGCGGCCTGTACGCTTATACTATTCCGGAAAGCGGAGCGACGTTCTATCCGATGCTTTTTGCCTACGGTGGCACGGACAATGGCAGCGGTTATGTCAGCGGTACAGCCACGATCGAGGCGAAAATCATGGGTATGGTTTTCGACGGTAACAATTCCGGCACGGTCAGCCGGTTTGTGGGGACGCTTATGCGCAACTGCCTTGGCCAGTCGAAAGTCTCCGGCAACGAATACCGGGAACTGCTGTTTGCCTCCGGTAACCCGGAAACGTTCGGTATCATGGTGTACGGCAATTCCGGTGTCGAGGTTTCCGGCAACACGGTTAATGACTGGACGCGCGGCGGTATCGGCATTATGGGCGATAACGGCGGTTTGCCGGATCCGACGGCGCAGGTTATTGGCAATACGGTGATCGGCGAGGGCCCTCTGCCCCAGGGACACTGGGCGCAGAACGGTATCCAGCTGGGTTACGGCGCCACCGGGACGCTGGACGGCAACGAAGTTTCCGACATCAAGTACATCCCCGATACCTGGGCGGCCTCGGCGATCAACGTCTATGCTCCCGGAAGCGGTACGGTCATCCGGGGCAATTATGTCCATGATTGCGAAGCCATGCTGTATTTGACGTATGGCATGAATACGTCGGTGCAGAACAATAATATTTTCGAAAACAACGAATTCATGATGATTTTGAGCGGCAACGGTATCACCGTCAGCGGCAACCAGTTCAACTCGAACGACATGGCCGTGTACGTGGCCGATGCCGCCAATGTCACCGTCACCGGTAACGATTTTACCGGCAATGAATACGCCTTCCTGTGTGACGGCGCGGCGTCGATAATCCACGTCACCGGTAACAACTTCATCGGTAGCACTGGCGTCGGCGTCTATGTCGATGATTACGAGAACATCGAGCCCGGCGACGTGCACATCAATTTCAACAATTTCACCGGTAATACTCTGGCGATACAGAACCTGATTACCGGGTTGCTGGATGCCCAGGGGAACTGGTGGGGCAACATTACCGGACCGAGCATAGTCGCCAAAAACGGCGGGTCGAACGAAGTCGTCAATCGACCGGCGGCATCGAGTGCCATCGACGGTAATGAAACGCCATATGCCGGCACCAGAGTCATGACGGCGTCAAATTCGCAAGAAAGTGACAATATGCCCGTAACCGGTGAGCCCGGAACCGGCGATGCCATCACGACCAATGTCGATTATTCGCCCTGGTGGGGTGCCAATTATGTCGGCAGCAGTCATTCCTCATCGTGGAACTGGTATCTCAACAATTCCAACAATTCGCAGTTTCAGGATGCGGTTGATTTGGCCGGCGACGGCGATGTCATATATGTTTCTGCGGAGCTTTATACGCAACCGGTCAATATCGAAAATCGCTCCGGGCTGGCCTTCCACGGTCAGGGCCGCAGCAACACGTTTTTCAAACCGGCGGGGACTCTCGGCTGGAATGTGGCATCCTATGGCACCACCCGCCGTACGGCGATACGCGTCGTCAATTCCACGAATATCACGTTCGAAGGCATGAACTTCAATTACAATGACATCAAGGCCAACAATACTTTCGGGTTCCTCTACTGGAATTCGTCGGGTGAATTGAGCAACAGTGATCTGCTCAACATGAACGTGCCCGACGTTTCCGGCGGGTACTACGAAATGATGGTGTACGCTCGGGCCGTCACGCCTGAATACGGCGTCGGCAATCGCGCCCAGTTGAACGTTTACAACAACGAATTCGTAAATTCCGGGCGGATCGCGGTGGTGACTCACGACTGGGTGCATGTCAACCTGATCGGCAATACTTTCCGCAAGACCGAAAGCGATTTCGGTTACGCCCTGGAAATCGGCTCGGCCTCGACCGGTAATATAACCAGCAACGTGTTTCACGGTTTCAATACCTGGGCGTTGTCCGATAAATCCAATTCGGCGGCCATCTACATCGAAAACTCATTCACGACCGGGCTGGGTCCGCTGACTAAAACCGTGACGGTGGAACAAAACGAAATCTATAATTGCCAGTACGGGCTTTACATCGGCAATTCGTTTGCCGGTTACACGGGCAATGTTGATTTGGTCGCCAATGTCATCGGTAACAGCATCCACAACAACGCCACCACCGGTTCCGAGACCAGCGGCGGCTTTGTCATTGTCGATGAGGGTGCTAACGCCGGGTCTTCGGTGACGGTCAACATGAGCGGCAACCAGTTCGTCAATAATGATGATTATGGGGGACTTATTTACACCAACGGCAACGGGGCGATCACCGTTTCGATGACCGATAACTTTTTCGTCGGCAACATCAAGGGGCTGTCGGTCAAGGACTACGGGGCGCCTTCGACCAGCACGTACAACCTGACGATATACCACAATATATTTCAGAACAACCTCAATGCCGAAGATGACGCGGCGGGCGGTTACTGGGATGACGGTGTCTCCGAAGGCAACTGCTGGAGCGATTTCACGGGCAATCTCGGCGACCCCTACCCGATCATCGGCACGGCCGGAGCCGTTGACCGTTACCCGAATGTCAACTGCGGCAGTGCCTGTGATTGCCGTCCGGGCGACGCCGACGGCGATCCCCAGCATGCGTTCAACCTGCTGGATATTCTGTATTTGATTGCCAATATCTATCAGGATGGGCCGGACCCGGTTCCGTACGAACTCTGTTCCGGCGACGCCAACTGCGATTGTCAGTTGAACCTGCTGGATATTTTGACACTGATCGAAAACATCTATAACCAGGGGCCGGCGTTGTGCGGTTGTGGTCAGTGGATCGCCAACTGCCAACTGCCGATTCGCGACGCGGCGGAGGGACCGGTCGGGCCGGCAAACCCGGTGGTGATGGAATCTTCGACACAAATGCAGACACAGACAACCCGGGTAACGGCGCAGGCCTGTCAGTAAGGGTTATATGTCGTTAAACCAAAGGCGGCCAAATGGCCGCCTTTTTTAATGGCCCCAACTTCTCCTTGTCTCCCGGCGGTTCTTTATTATATTGGCTTTATGACGATTAATGATATGTAAATCCATATTTGAGCAGGAAGTATGACACCATGAAAAAGATCCTTTGGCTTTCCGCAATCCTCATGACAGTAGCCTTTTCGGCGACATGTGTTTTGGCCCAAACAAGAGGCGCAAATAACTATTCCAGTGATAATATCACCACCGGCGCCAATCCTCAAAAGCAGGATGGGCGACTCCTTGAAAAACTACAATGGGACGCCCCTCCCGGCGTGTTTCCCGGAACGCATGCCGAATATCTGATAGCCCGTCCGCTGGAGGCGGCCAAATTCGCCGATATCGATATTGCCAAAGGGCGGTTCGAAGCCGATGTCTCCATTCTGGTCGACGCCACCCTTTATCCAAGTATTTTGACCGCTTTAAATCAATATATCGCCGATATCGAGGCCGAGGGTTTCAAAACGACGCTGACCACGGTATCGGGCGGCTCCCCGCAGGATATCAAAAACTGGGTTTTGAGCCGGTACAATGACGGCAGCGAAGGGTTTGTTTTTATCGGCGATATAACGGCCGCCTGGGCCGAGGTCTCCGGCGACCAGTTCCCCAGTGATCTTTACTATATGGACCTCGACGGCAACTGGCAGGACAATAATTCCGACGGCGTTTATGAAATCCACACGGCCGGAGCCGGGGATATGGCGCCCGAAGTGTACATCGGCCGGATTTATGCTCATACCCTGTCCTATGACACCGAAGCTAACATGGTCAATAACTATCTGGCCAAAGTTCATGATTATAGAAATTATCAATTGATGCAACCCTGGCGCGCTTTGGAATATGTCGAAGAAGACTGGTACGACATGGCCGTCAACATGGATTTGATTTACGACGACAGCGTCGTACGTTATGACTACGGTTACTATACGACCGGGGTGGATTATCTTGCTAAATTGAACGAAGGCCGCCATTTCGTGACTGTCTGCGCCCACAGCTACTCCGGCGGTCACCATTTTGGCCGCCGGCCCACCGAATCGGCGGCATATGCCCATGTTTACGTGTACAGCCCGACCACCCGCGCCGCCAAACTCCTGCTGGGTTGCGACGACGGCATCCGGGTCTGGCTCAACGGTTCGCTGGTTTATACCAATGACCGTTATGGCGGTTGGACGGAAGATGCCTATGAAGCCGTTGTCTTTTTGCAGGCAGGATGGAATCGCCTGCTGTGCAAAGTCAGTCAGGGTGGGGGAGACTTTCGCTTTTCGGCCAGATTCGTGGATCCCTCGTATGCTACCTTTACCGATCTTGAGTACAGCATTAACGACCCGTCGAGCTCCCCGGCCGAACCCGAGTTTATCCGTAGCTGGCTTTTAAACGGGTTTCATCAGGATATCTCGAACAATTTCTGGAATTATCTTACGACCAATTATCTGGGTGTTGCCGAAAGCGCCATCAACCCGACCGACGGCATGGCTATGGGGGGAAAAACCTGGACGACCTTCAATTCGGGCAGTCCCTATATAGATATGAATGCCCATGAGGCAAGCGACTACGGGGCCTGCTATGCCTTCGTGAGAGTTTATTCGGTGACTGCCCAATCCTGCCAGCTTTGGATGGGTTATGACGACGGTGCCCGGGTCTGGCTCAATGGGGTGCAGGTATTGAATGACAACGTGTACGGCGGCTTTATCGCCGATGAGACCAAATTTAATGTTTCCTTAAACGCCGGGGAAAACCGCCTTCTGGTAAAAGTATCGCAGTGGATGGGTTCTCACGGGTTCAGCGCCCGGTTCTGTCAGGCCGACGGCGGTGTGGTCAGCGGGCTGACATACGACCCGGCACCGCAACCTATCGCGCATGTCGGCAGCTGGCTGGTCAACGGGCCGTATGTCAATCCGAACACGTCAACGCGTCTCACGACCGATTATCTCGGCGGCGAATCGTCGGTGGCCCCAATGGAAGGCGACCCGGCGCCGCTGGGCGTCTGGGAACGCTGTATGGGCAACGGCCGACCTTTCGAGTTCGGCGCTTATTATGACGGCGACGGTGACTGGGTGTACTCCTCGACCATACAACAAAACGACCCGCCGGTACTGTTTTATAATCTTTTTTCGTGCGGACCCGGACGGTTCACCGACGACAATTACCTGGCCGGGGCGTACATTTTCAATACGACCACCGGTCTGATAACGGTCGCCTCGGCCAAGAGCGGCAGTATGCTCAACTTCCATGATTTCACCGGCCCGCTTTCCGAGGATGAAAAAACCGTCGGTCAGGCGATGCTGGCGTGGTTCCAGGCGCAGGCGCCGTTTGAACTATGGGAACAGGAATGGTACTATGGCATGATCCTCAACGGCGACCCGACTTTGAAACTGCTGTCGTGCATCGACAGCGACGGCGACGGTTACGGAGATCCGGGGTATACGACCAATACCTGCGGCATGGATAATTGTCCCGATGTTTATAATCCCGATCAGGCTGATTCCGACGGCGATGGTATCGGGGACGCCTGCGATATCAGTTGCTGTCTCGAATGGGGTACGCCCGGTGACGCCAACGGCGACCATGACGTCAACCTGATAGATGTCCTGTTTTTGATCGATTATAAGTACGGCAATCCGCCCGGCCCGGGCAATCCCGGTGGCTGTGATGAATTGCTCGACGCCAACGGCGACGGGACAATCAACCTCGTGGATATATTGTGGCTGATTGATTATAAGTACGGCCAGCCGCCCGGTTCGGAACCGGTCTGCCCTTGAGTTGCAGGTCGGGTTCCGAGTCCCGACGAAGTCGGGAAGAGAAACCCGACAAGGTAAAGCTGAATGAGATAATGCATTATTCATATCGGAGAAGGCTATGAAGTATGGGAAGCTTATTAACGTGGTCCTGACGATTTGCATCGCATTCGGTTTGGCGACGCCGCCATACGCCGGAGCGCAGGCGATCATCGCCGACCATAACGGCGTCACCGAATTCTATTCGATTCCGCTGTCATACATTCAGGATATTCAGAATAACTGCCGGATATTTTACGGGCATACCTCGCACGGCAGTCAGATAGTCACCGGCATAAATATGCTCGAAGACGAAGACGCCGCCTATGAGGGGCCGGTTATGACCGAGTACGGAAGCGATCTGGGGCACAACGGCGATGTCTCCTGGGTGGTGCCGACGAGAACCTATCTTAACGCGCACCCGGAGTGCAACGTGGTCATGTGGTCGTGGTGCGGCGGAGCCTCCGACAACACCGAAGCAGGCATTAACATATATCTCGATTCCATGAACGCCCTCGAGGCCGCCTACCCGGCGGTGGATTTCATATATATGACGGGTCACCTCGACGGTTCCGGGCCGGCCGGCGACCTGTATCGCAACAATAACCAGATTCGCAATTACTGCCTGGCCAACGGGAAGATACTCTTCGATTTCGCCGACATCGAAAGCTATGACCCCGACGGCGTCTATTACCCCGATGAGACCGACGCCTGCTACTGGTGTTATGACTGGTGCGCAGTGCATACCTGTCCGGACTGCGGCAGTTGTGCCCATTCCCATTGTTTCAACTGCTATCAGAAGGGAAAAGCCTTCTGGTGGATGATGGCCAAAGCGCGGGGCTGGAATGAAGTCACGGGTTGCTGTGACGAATGGGGAACACCCGGTGACGCCAATGCCGATCACGATGTCAATCTGCTGGATATCCTGTGGCTGATTTCATATAAATATAATAATCCGCCCGGGCCGGGAAGTCCGATCGGTTGCAATGAATTATTGAACGCCGACGGCAACGGCGGTATAGATTTAGTGGATATCTTATGGCTGATCGGATATAAGTACAATCTACCCCCCGGGCCGGCGCCGGTTTGCCCGTAGAACATAATATGGATCGCGTGGCGCCGCTTATGGTTTTCTCGCTTTTTATTCGTTGACAGCATTGAAGATGGCACGTATATTATAATTGCGGTTGAGCAAGCAGTAAAGGGTTTCCTCTTTCTGCTGATTTGTTTATCTTTGTCTTTTGATCTGTTGGCCATGTTGGCATTCATGGTTTCCAAGTCGGCGGAATGATGATACCTGAACTCATCGATAACGGGAGAAGGCGTTCATTTTTTAAATGTTGAGGGTTTTATGATGTATAGATCATGGTTTTTAAAAAATCCCCCCAGGTCCAAGGCCTTGGTGATCTTAATTTTTGCCTCCATCATATTTTTATCTATTGAAACAACCTCATTTGGATTTACGAAAGCCGAACTCTGGCCGGCCAACCCGGTGAAGCAACTTCGGGTCGCGGGAGTCAATTTTGCCCCGGACCCGGTCTTGATGATGTGGCCGATAGGAATAGGTGAACCGACCTGGACCAAGCCGAACACGCCGCTTGATACAATAGTCCGGCTTACCAATCTGGGCAACGCCGATTTGCATTTTTCGGCCGTCAATATCCTTTACCAGTCGGGCGGGCCAACCGGTTGGATAAGTTATTCTCCTCCGCTATCCACCATCCCGTATGAGGATCCCAACTATGTCGATATTACTCTTACCCTCGGGACCGGTATTTCAACCGACGGTATCGGCTTGAGCGGCGGGATCGAATTTGTATACGACGCGCCCTCGTCACCCGACACCTTTTTGATTTTCCTGATTGTAGCCGACACGGTTCAGTTCCCCGAATATACGGTCATTCATACGGCCTGCATGCCGCTTATCATGAATAATGCCGGTCAGCTGGGTGCCGACGGCGGGGGTTATCACACCGGCTTCAACATGAACTTTTATGATGACTGCGATACGACCGACAATGACTGGGGTTTTGATGATATTTCGAACGTGTACTTATATGAAGCTTCGCCGTTTATTTTGAGTGTCACTGCGAACAATGATACCGTTTTAAATAGCTTCATGTTTAATGCAACCTGGCTGAAAAACGACGGTTTCCGCCCGCTTGAAGGCATATCAATCGATTCTTCCGGCAGTCCCGGCGTCATGATCGGCAGAACGGGAAGATTTTTGACCCATGATTCATTGATTGTTCTGAAAAGCGAAATGTACGCGCCACAACATCCTGACAGCTGCGGTTTCTTCGTCCAAAAACTATTCATTTATCAGAATGAAGAGTACGCCGAAGGTACGATACAGGATCTGTTTATCGGCGAACTTATGGATTGGGACATTCCATCCGATTCCGGTCTTGAAAACGGCTCGGGTTACGACGAGTCTCTGCAGTTGATGTATTGTTTCGGCGCCGAATACGGCCCTGACGCGATTGTCAATAATGACTGCGTCCTGGCCGATCAGCGTCTGGGTGGCATAGCCTATTACGGCGGATACAGGTTACCGCACGGCCATGCCGGTCCATTTAATTATATTGACAGCTTTCCGACTGCCCTTGGCGCCTGGACCGGCACCAACGCCGATTGGGTAGTTCCCACCGGCCAATGGGTATCGCAGGATTTATACGAAAAAATGGCGAATTTCGTCGGCTATGAATCCTGGGCATCTCAAAACCCCGGTATGGAGGATTCGCTGTATCAGGACTTGAATATGGTTTCCGTATTCGGCCAATTCAATCTCGGCATGCTCGATACCCTCGTTTTTGTTAAAATCTTCTCAACCACATACAACGGCCTGTCCGACCTGCAATCGAACATTATCAAGGCCAGGCAGTGGATTGTCGAACACGACCTGTTCCAATGGCCGCCGCTGGACGAGTATAGCTGCTGCAATATTGAAAATGCGGGCGATGCCACTGCCGACGGCACCGTCAATCTGCTCGATATCCTGTTTCTGATTGGCTATTTATACGGTGACCCCGCAGGGGCCGCCAATGAGGACTGCCCGGAACTGATGAGCCCGAACGGGGATTCGGAAATTAATCTGCTTGATATCTTATACCTGATTGCTTACAAGTACAATAGTCCCCCCGGGCCGGCTCCAGTTTGCCCGTAGAACATAATAAGGATTGAGCCGGCATCGTCTGACGATAACAGTCCCCGGATTATAAGGCCGCCGTTTTGGGCGGCCTTATTAATATGCGGCAAATCGGAACTCGGTCATTTTACTTTTTCCCAGTACCCGAAATATAAGAATTTACTCACCCCATTTATGGCATGGCATTTATCAGCGTTTTTTACTAAATTGGTCTGCGGCAGACTCCGGCCATAGATTGACTGACCCCTGTGCCCGGGCTGTATTACTGACTATGAGCGATACAAACCACAATTTCGATTCCAAAAATAAATCAGGCATCAGATTCATTCTTCGTGCCCTCGATTCCCGAAACTACCGCCTGTTTTTCGGCGGTCAGGGGATATCGCTTATCGGCACCTGGATTCAGCGCATCGCCCAAAGCTGGCTGGTGTATCGCCTGACCGACTCGGTGTTTTTGCTGGGCATAGTCGGCTTTTGCACCCAGATGCCGACTTTTCTGGTCGCACCGATTGCCGGTGTGATTATCGACCAGAAAAATCGTTACAAAATATTGCTTGTTTCCCAGATTCTGGCGGCCATTCAGGCCCTAATTCTGGCGATCCTTGTTCTGACCGATTTGATTCAGGTGTGGCATATTATCGTACTGGGCGTAATTCTGGGCATAATCAACGCTTTCGACATGCCCTGCCGGCAATCGCTGGTGGTCGAAATGATCGAACACCGCGATGATTTGAGCAATGCCATCGCCCTCAATTCGACCATGGTCAACGGGGCGCGGCTGATCGGCCCGCCCATCGCCGGGGTGATGATCGGGGCGTTCGGCGAGGGGATCTGTTTTCTTTTAAATGCGGCCAGTTTCTTTGCAGTCATAATGGCCCTGTTGGCAATGAAATTGAAGCTCGAAACGGTCAAAAAAAGCCGGGCCAACATGTTTGCCGATTTGAAAGAAGGCGTCCGATATGCTTTCGGCTTTGCCCCGATTCGGGCCATCCTACTGCTTCTGGCGCTGGTGAGCATCATGGGGATGCCGTATGCCGTCCTTATGCCGGTCTTCGCCCGGGATATCCTTCACGGCGGGCCGCATACGCTGGGCTTTTTGATGGGTTCGGTTGGCGTCGGCGCGCTGGCCGGGGCGTTGTATCTGGCCTCGCGAAAAACGGTGGTCGGACTGGACAAGGGCATAACCGTCGCCGCCATCGTCTTCGGAGCGGGGCTGGTTTTATTTTCGTTTTCACCCTATGTGTGGCTGTCGATGATTCTGTTGTTTTTTGTCGGGATGGGCATGATGATGCAGATGGCCGCCAGTAATACCGTTATTCAGACCATAGTCGATGACGATAAACGCGGCCGGGTGATGAGTTTCTATGCCATGGCCTTTTTCGGCATGGCGCCGTTGGGGAGCTTGATAGCGGGCAGTCTGGGCAGCCGGATCGGCACACCCACCACGGTTATGCTCGGCGGGTTGTGCTGTATTATCGGCGGCCTCGTCTTTTGGCGCAAATTGCCGGTGCTAAGAAGTTTCATGAATCCCATCTTTGTCAAGAAGGGAATACTGCCCGAAGTGGCGGCGGGTCTTCAGGCCGCCAATACCATCAACGGACGGCATTAACTCGGATTGGCGCGTTTGCGACTAAAGCCGTATACGAGAGGTATTTAGTCCGATTTTGACTCTGCCGACCGAGTGATTCCAATATAAAGCTCATGGTCTATCCGGTCGATAACAATTAATGTGGAATCAATTGTCGAATCAGTCCAGAATCGGCAAAAACTTTTGGGGTACATTCCCATATACACTCATTCGTTGACTGCCGATAGCATTCTTGATTTCGACCTGTACATATTTGACGGTCGAAACATGATTCTCTATCGGTCCGCGCATTTGCCCCTGACTTCCGAATCATGCCGGGACCTCATAAAAAGAAACCTGAATCGCTTGTATATCTCCATTACCCAGCGCCATGAGTATCAGCGATATTTAAGAACCAACATTGACCGGATACTGGCCGACCAGTCCGTAGATGACTTCACCAAGTCCAGTATCGTTTACGACAGCGCCAAAGAGCTGGTGAAAGACGTGTTCGCCGACCCGACCAAGGGGCAAAATATCAAGGACAGCCAGGCCTTCGTGGAATCGACGGTGATGTATGTGCTGGAAGAGCATAATGCTTTTCTAAGTATGTTAAAAGTCATGTCGTTCGATTACAGCGTTTTCACGCATTCGGTGAACGTCTGCACTTTTTCACTGGCGTTGGCCCATGCCGCCGGTATTACCCATACCGCGGAACTGATTGAGCTGTCCACGGGCGCTTTGTTGCATGATGTCGGCAAAGCCAGAATTCCCGAATCGATTCTTTATAAGCCCGGGCCTTTGGATATGTCCGAATGGCAAACCATGCGCAAACACCCCCAATGGGGAGTTGAACTCATGAACGAAACGAATCTGATTTCGCCGGCATCATATATCCCGATCCTGCAGCATCATGAGCGTCAAAACGGCTCCGGGTACCCCGAAGGGCTCGATAAAGACGATATCCACATTTATGGAAAAATCGTGGCTATTGCCGACGTATTCGATGCCATGACGACAAATCGCGTCTATCGTCCGGCGGAAGGCACATTTTCCACGCTTAAGACCATGTATGCGCAGGATGATGGGTTCGATAAGTCACTCCTGAAAGAATTCGTCCAGCTTATGGGCCCGGCGCGCCCGGATATAACATATTCGTAAAGACCGTACAACCGCCGCCCTGACCGGCGATGCTTCGATATAACCAACGGCCATCCAGAAATTACTTCCCTGATGATGTAATCCTTGAATCATACGACCTTGATGCCGACCACCCTTCAACGGAAAAATCCCCGGAATCCCAATTGCCTCATTGGCCTTTTGGCTTACGTTTCACCGTCAGGAGCACTTCGATATCGTCAAGGTTTTTATCCGTATCAACGGTTAAAAGCACCCATTTGCCGTCATGATAGGTCGTCGCCTTGTCATATTGCTTCCGGACGGAAGCCGACAGCGTGTTTTTTATGGTTTCCACTTCGGCTCTTTCTTTGGCGCCGAAGACAATCAGCATTTTCAGACAGCCCTTTTCGGGAATCAGAGTGCAAAAAGATTTGCTTTTCTTGTATCTTAGCGACCAGCCGTGTTTTTTCCCGCCGTACAACCACTCCGGCGCAAATACTCCCGTATATTTGTGCTCGATCATCTTCGTGAGGCGATCCCAAAAAGCACCGGCCCTTTTTCCGAGCCAGGCCTTGACTTCGGAAATATCGGGCGGGGCGTCCGGGTTGACCATCCTGGCGTTTATTTCATCCATTCCTGCCTCCGGCTAATTGATTTTTCCGACTATCGCCACGTAATTTTTGCCGTATTTTTTGGCACACTTGGGACAGGTGGTGTACCACATGTACCATTTCCCGATGTTAAGCCCTTTGGTTTTAACGAAAGATTCAAAGTCTTTGCACCAGTTTCCGGTCTCTTTGAAATCTCCTTCATAGACTTTGCTTATATATTCGCCGCTTAACGTTGTGTTCTCGGCGCCGGGGATTTCTTTATCCACGGCCACATACAAATCCATGTTCCATTTTGAGGTGTGATCGGACAGGCACATCCAGTCGGGGACCGTCGCCCCGGCTTTTTCCACCAGACCCAGCATTCTCGTAATGACCGTTCCGAAGTTAATTGGCATGTAAAACAGGGTAAAGACTCTGTCCTTGATAAATTTCCGGTCCTGCCAATTGAAAGTTTTATTGTCCCAGGGCCCGGGGTCGAATTTCGGGCAACATTCTTTTTTCAGTAATTCGGCATCCATTTATTTACCGCCTGTTGTTTAAAGGTATGATGATTACCCTCGTGAAATCAAGGTCATGCGTTACCTCAAGAGACGCAGGATCACAAGCAGCACCACGGCTCCGATTATCGACCAGAGAAAGCCCACTTTATGGAATTTTACCCCGGGTTCCACTTTACCCAATTGGCCGCCTATGAAACCGCCGATCAGTCCCCCGACAATACCGACCGCCGTCGTAGCCAGAAAGCCCATGTGGTCGGCTCCGGGCAAAACCGCCCGGGCAATCAGTCCCGCCAAAAAGCCCACAATGATATACCAGATAATGTTGAACACGCTAACCTCCCCTTTATTGAAGGATTGTTTGTCGTTGATTATCAAGATTCATGAAAAAATCCAAAACTATTTCGCGATATTTTTATCCGCAGCCTCCTGCAATAAGGTGGCAATCTTCCGGCTTTGTTCGTCCCTGTTTCTTAAAAAAAGGATGTTGAGTTTTGCCATCTGACATTTCAATGTCAAGCGGCTGTACATCATATTTCGTCGCCAATCGACATTCGTGATATCGCGTATGCTTATTTCTAGGCGACGCTTTCCGAACAGTTTTTTTGAAATGAACCCGAGTGTGTCGTAGTGACGATATAAGTACCCGGACCTGTTTTTGCCGCCCTTGATGCCTTTCGAAGAGAAAGCGCGGACGCAGAATGCACCATCGGGCGCGCCCGAGAAATCGGGGATATGCTCATGATACCGGGCAGGCACATCTTCAATCATTGGCACCGCGGCGTCCGGCGGCGGGCCTTTCAGCAGTTTCTCTATTATGGCTAATAACGCCAGTAATTCGAATTTCAGCAGGCGGTACAACCGGGGTGCGAAAATAATAAAAAGCAACAGGAATATAATCACCAGAGCCAGTGAAAGCGTCGGATAGGCCATGACAAAAAAGATGCCGCCGACGGCCAGGATGTCTTCAAAAATACTTAGCCCGATGTTTGATACCGGCTCGGGGCTGTGATTGACCGCCAGACGGGTTCCGGCTTTAGCCGTATGCGATGACCAGGCAATGCCGCCGCACAGCAGGATAACCAGATATTGCCATGATGCATCGACCGGGGCAATGGCGGCGGCCCCCAGCAATGCCCCTCCGATAGGCCTGATTACCGTATGGACCGAATCCCAGAGGCTGTCAAGCCAGGGTATTTTATCGGCCACGAATTCCATGATATATAATATTCCGGCCACTATTACTATCTCCGGCCTGGCCAGTATGGCCAAGCCCTGCAAGTGTTCCGGAAGACTGATAATATTGAACCTGATTCCCAAGCCGAGGGTCAGGGTCGTGGCGTATAAATTTATCCCGGACAGCAGAGCGACGCCGAAGGATGAACCCAAAATCTGGAAAATTTGCATACTCACCTTTATGGGATATTGTTTTCAGTTATCCCATACCCGTTCAATAAACGGGTACCTAATTATTATAGTATAACGGTGTCATATTTCAAACAAGTATTCCAGTGAAGCCAAGAGCGATTTCCAGCGATGTGTCGGCGTCGATCAGCGCTGATATTTGAAGATAAAATCCAGGCCGCTGGTCTTGTCGTCGCCGTGAAGAAGCTGCAAAAAGAGATACTTGTGCAATTCGTATTCCAGCGTGACGATTTCCGGAATCGCCTCTTCGCCTTGAGTCTGGCCCATGGCGCGCTGGTAGCTCATAAACAGGTTATTGGATACGTATTTGCCGACCGTCATCGTGGTCGAGGCCAGCGTTCCCTGCGAACTGATGTCGATAACATCGAGGCCGAGCGTGCTGCCGAGCGTTCGCGAGAGCTGGTTTGACAATATATTGGCGGCCGCCCCTCGGGCCAGATCGGCTTCGGCCACGCTGGCCGTGGATTGCTGGCCGGAAGTCAATTCATCCATGCTGCGGCCGTAAATAACATAGGCAATGGCGTCCTTTTCTTCGATGGGCACGTCGTCGAGTGCAAACCGTAAGGTGGGAGTGAAGGCTTTGCCGGAAACGTCAAGCGTGAGAACCTTTTTCTCGCGTTCGGCGTTGCGGAAGACATACTGCGCCCGCATGGTCACTTCCGGATTATAATCCGTCCCGCCCTGGAAAAACAAATCCCCCTGCACGATCATGAAACGCCGGCCGTACAGGTTGTATTGACCGCGCATGATTTTGAGCGAACCGAATAGCTCGAACTCGGGACCGTTTTTGACCAGGTCGAGGTCGCCCTCGCCGATTTCGATATTCATGTCGGGACTGCGCAACCAGGTATTTCGGGGAATCGTGACTTTGAACTGGCCGCGAAGATTATTGTACCAATCGGTTTGTGCGGCGTATGACGGCGCCTTTTCCGTGCTCGGACCGGCGGCCGATGAGTCGGCCAGTGTATCCGGGGCCAGCGTCGCCCTGACCAGAAGCGGCATCGATTCATCGCCGGCCTGGGCCGCCGCGGCTTCTTCCATAAGAGCCGGTAAGAAGATGCTGGAACGCAGGACGGTGATGCTTCCCGCAAACCGGGGCTCGTCGCTGTTGCCGGTCAACCGGGCATTGCCGGATATACTTACCTGAAAATCCTTATGCTTTAAGGCGTAGAACGAATTGGCCAGAAATTCCAGCTCGCTGGTTTTAATTACCCCGCTTATCAGATTATTTTCGAACTGCAACGACCCTTTGCCGGTAAGGATACCCCGATCGCGTACGGCTTGCAGTGTATCCAGAGTCAGCACGGCGTCATGCACGGACAGACCGGCCGAAATTTTAGTATACTCGATACCGTACTCCGGCATCGACAGCGATCCGTCCCGCAAGCCGACTTGGCCCTTCACCACCGGTGTATCGATGGTGTTGGAGATGTTAATATCGGCCGTGATATAGCCGTTCACATTCTCGAGCGCCTGACCGGAAGCTAAGATAATGGATAGAGGCAGACCGGAAGTACTGACGTTCACCTCGAACGGCCGGTCATAATAGACGGCGTCGCCGTCATTGGTCATAGATAAATTGATCGGGGCATTACCGGTAATCGCCAGACTGTCCCCGTCTCGGGGCAACAACGCCGTCGTCCATTCCAGCCTTTCGGCTTCATAACCTATCTGGCCGCGCAGGGCGCGGTATGAAAATTGGTTGACCCGGCCGTTATCGATAGCCAGCCGGCCGGTTACAGTCGGTGATGCGGCCGTCCCGCCCAGCTGTAACTCGGCATTCAGCTGCCCGGCGATTTCATCCGGCAGGTCAAAGGCCGCAAGCATTTGTTCCAGATCAAGATGGTTAATTGCGAGCGTCATATTTTCGAATCCCGTCAGCGAGACCAGTCCGTTTATGGAAATCGACGGCACCGCTCCGGCCGAATCTGCGGACGAACGGAGAATCAAATTCTCGATATGATAGTCATCGCCGCTTATAACAAGTCGCGTCTCGGGACCGCCGCCGCGCCAGTGTTGTCGGTTGAATATCAGGGCAATGTCCTTAATAGTTGAGTTTATATTACTGCTGTCGAAAGCCAGCAGGCCGGCCATATGGGCCTGTATCCCGGGCTGATAGAAGCCGTCGAAAGCTATGTCCGCCTCCGTCGTGGAAAATTCCGCCGATGCCACCGCCGAATCCATAATAAAATCGCCGCTTCCCGGCATATAAACCGACACGCCGGCGCGGCCGCTTATGTTGTCTCCCTGCAAAAGCGCCGTGTACTGACTTAAGGCCGACTCGACTTTGACCTCATTATACTGAAACTGGTGCAACTCCATATCGCCGCTTATCTGAAGTGAATCAAGTGTGCCACGGACAACGCCGGAGATGACCCCCGTTCCGGATACGGTATCGACGTCGGTCAGGACCTGCCTTATGGGGGCAAGCGTTGTCAGCAGGATCTTATAGGCAAGATCTTGATCTCCGTCGAATTTCCCCTGACCCGTAAGACTCACTTCGCCCGGAGCCAGGGCGGCATGCAGCGTATCCAGATGATAAGAATCACCCGTGAAGGCCCCTTTCGCGAAAAGAGTGTCTACCTGTATGCCGAAAAGAAGGGAAGAGGCGGCATCGACTCGTCCGGTTGCGGCCAACCGCGATATATCGAAACCACTGCCCTGCACTTTCGCAACCAGATTGATGTCCGATTCCAGACTGTCCGCATGAAGCAGAAAAGCAAGATTCAGATGCGATGTTTTCAGGTCGACGTCAAATACGGGCAACTCAAGAATATCGGTGATCTTGAAATCGGAATATATTTCGCCAAAATTACCATAGGTCTCCAATCGACCATCGAGATCGCCGGTCGTGTACCGTGCGGTTCCGGTAATACGGTCGATCGGCATATCGAGTATATGTGAATTCGTCAGATTCATATCCATGACGATATCGGCCTCATCCGGCGTGAATCCCGTTCCGGCCAGGGTGACGGTGCCGCTGGTGCGAACGTCCATGGCCGTGTCGCCCAGCCAGTGGGTTAGTGAGAAATCGGTCAGATTGATGTTCAGATAGTATCGTACCTGGGCATGAGTGGCCGCATTGAGGGCCCGGCTCACGTTGGCGACGTCCAGTCCAATGTCGATCCGCTGCGGGGATTCGATAATACTCAACTTCGCCGCCAGGGAGTCCCTCTTCAGCTGGGCCTCGATTTCAAACAGGGGATTACCGCTAATGTTTAATTCCGGAACGAACGCCCGAAATTCCGCGAAATTTATCGGTTCACTGGCGAGTTGACCGGATGATAGCGCGTTGTCGGAGGCAACATATGTCCCCTGTCCCCCGAACCGGTTTTGGTCCGTTCTGATAACAAGATTGCCCAGAGTGATTTTATTGCCGCGTCGGGAAGCATCAAAAGACAATTGCTCCAGCCGGAAGACGGGTTTCCGGAGATTGAAGCTTAATCCTTTAAAATTCAACTGCTGGGCGGTGTCGGAATACTGCCCGGCAAACCGGACGCCGATTCGTTCTATTGCTTCCGGCAGGGTGGTATCGAGAGCCACAAGTCTGACGGTACCGTCGCGGAGGATAAAGTCATCCAGTACAATACGGAAATTCGAAGTGTCCGTTTCCGGGGCGGTATCCTGTAGTGTAAGTGTATCGGTCAAAATAAGAGTCGCGAAATTCCAGCCGCTGTCGTCGGCCTGCACCAGCTTGACATAGGGCGAATCGACCGTTACCGAATCAATTTTAAGTTCCAGGTGAAACAGGCGGGACGGGGTCAGGTCAATTTTCAGGCTGGGAATATAGAGCACGGTATCATCGCGGGTGGTGACGAGAATATCTCTTGCCCGGATATGGGTGAAAAGATTGCCCTCGATATCGGCGATACTTAATTGACCGTTCAGGTATTCATTGCTTCGCTCGACCAATTGATTTTTCAGCCAGTTACGGAAGAAAGACGTCTGGGTCAGGCCCAGAAGAAGGCCGATCAACAGGATTAATATTCCGCTTGTCGCCGCGATTCTTTTCAGCCAACGTTTCATTTTATTCTGCATATCCTTTATGGTCTATTTAAAAAGCCTGTCCGATACTGATGTGGAACTGCATTTTTTTGTCGTCGTCGTCCACCGGCCAGGCGACGTCGAGGCGAATCGGTCCGATCGGAGTCGCGAATCTTGGTCCACCGCCGGCGGCAAAGCGCAGGTCATCCATATGATATGAAAACGATTTCGTCCAGACGTTTCCCGCGTCGGTAAAGACGACTCCCGACAGAAGGTCCCAAATCGGAAAACGTAATTCGGCGCTCGCTTCCAATAGCGATTGACCCCCGATCGGCAGCCCGGCTTCATGCGGTCCCAGTTCCGAGCGGGCCCAGCCCCGTACCGAGGAACTTCCGCCGGAATAAAACCGTTCCTCGACCGGCACGAAACTTTTGTCGGTATAGGTTCTGATGCCGCCCAGCTTGATACGCGTCGCCAATACAAGCATCGCCAGCGATTGATACCGGCGCAAATCAACCTGAAGCTTCAAATAGCGGGTTTTGCCGCCGAAACCGAAACCGCTGAAAGCAATCGTATTGGAATTATAAAAACCCCGCCGGGGATTGAACAAGGGACCGGAGTTGTCGAAAAAGCTGCCCAGGATAAGTTGAGATTTGTTGTACAGGTCGGCGAATTCGGTACTGTCGGATGTCTCCGCCAAGATTGATTGTGCCACCTTAACTCGTTCCACCGAATAACTGACAGAACCGCTCAACTTCGTGCTGAATTGATGGACAGCTCCAATAGTGGCGCCGAACCGGTTTACCGTATAGCCCGGTTCATTCTGACGCCAGACAAAGGGACTGGTTATAAGAGTCGTGCCCGGGGTCGGGAACGCCGGCTGGGTCAGAGTGGCGATGATATAGTACGGATCAAGGTGAGAATGTTTGATGTACAATTGCAGGCGACGGGCCCCGCCCAGAAATCCGAGCAATCGCGTATCCGAAAAGACACGAAAACGGTCTTCGGTGCCATAACCGAGACCGAGTTTGGTGGTCAACCGTTTGGCATCCTTTACAAACACGTCGACCGGTATGACTTCCCCGCTATCCCTGGAAAAAGCCGGAGTGGTCGTCGCGATTTGGAATGTCCCCAGGCCATACACCTGCCGCTGTGTTCGCTCGATCAGACGCAGTCGATACAAGTCTCCCGACTGGAAAGCGACCTGTCGGGCAATTACGGAAGTCGGAACATTGGTCGCACCACCCACGCGGACGTCGCCGAAATAGCATTTGGGTCCGCTTTCGATCCGCCATTCGATATCGACGGCGTGGTCAGGTCTGGAAACCGTCAGTTCGGGCGTAATTTTGACATAGGGATACCCGATGTTGCCGAATTCCCTGGCCAATATCATTTGGTCGAAAAAAACCGCGGAATCGCGGAAACGCGCTTCCGGGCGCAGGGACAGTTCCCGCCCGGTTCTTTTAAGAAGCGCGGATAAAACGGAATCGGGGATACTGCCCAAAGATGTCAGCGAATGGGTGATTTCTCGCACCCGGATCGGTTCGCCTTCGGTAATTTGAACCGTCAGCCTGACCGTTCGCCGGCGCTGGTCGGATTCTGCCTGTGCCGGGGCGACGATGACATCAAGAAAGCCTTCGCGCTGATAGAACGCTCGGATACGATCAATGTCCCGCACCATGACGGCCTCGCTGTATTCCGGGCCCTTTTTGCCGAGCAGTCTCGCAAAGGCACCGATTGATTTTGTTTCCATCAACTGCTTGAGCGTTCCGGATGAAATGGATTCATTGCCTGTGAAGTTTATGACCTGAACGGCGAACCCGTCCTGCGCTCGGAGTGCCCCCGGAAATATGAGTGTCATCCAGGAACCGAGGATAATAAGATAACGGAAAAGTATCCTCGATATAAAAACCCGATTTACCATCGCATTAAATCCTTCCGCAATGCGATCGTGAACAAGCAACTTCATGTCAGACAATATATTAATTAAATCGCGCAGGTGTCAAGCGAAAGCGGGCCGGGCAATAGACATCGCAGTTTTCAGCTTTTGCCCGGTGCACCCCTGCCTCGTGAATTATACTCCGGATCGTACGGGTAAAAAATAGATTATACTATGCACTTAACTGTTTCTATTGGTATTTCCGAATAATATTATGGTGAAAAAATAAAGCGGAGAGGCAGGGATTCGAACCCTGGGAGCCCGCAAAGGCTCAACGGTTTTCGAGACCGCCCCGTTCGACCGCTCCGGCACCTCTCCGTCAATCAAGATGCGATAATTTATCAAAATCCGCAATGATGTAAAGTGTTAATTTCGACTCCGCCCGGTCCGGCCCGCCTTACTTTCTCGGGATTCAAGCGAATATTAAAACGTTGTTGTTATGCCCGGCTTTAATTGGAGCCGACCGAACCCCCCAGCCGCCGACCCTCGGACAAGTGCCTCTCCTGAACCTCGATCACCTTTTCGATAAAGCCCCGGCGCGGTTTGACAATCTGAAAAGCGATGAACGACATAAGAATAAACAAAAACATCGTCCGAAAATCGCCGCTTATCAGAAACAGCACGAATCCATAAACCGCAATGGCCGTGGTCATGGCATAACAGGTGATCGAAATCCGGAACGCCGCGGCCTTGAGGTCTTCCTCGAATGTCGTTTCCGAGCGTATCAACGGCACCATGAACTGTTTATGTTTCATGATAATGGCGATGACGCCGTCGGCCACCGCCACCGCCAGAAGCACCCAGGCCAGAACGTCCCATTTCGAGCTCATTTCCATGACATCCTGCCCCGATGACTGACTCAAAAAATAGGCGATGATCAGAAGCGTCATCGGGAAGAAAATGTTGATCAACATGCCCATATAAAGCGGCTTGATTATCACGGCGTTTATATCGACATTAAACTTGTTCAATTTACCCGCTCCTTGTTTTTGCGGACTTCCCGGAAAAACAACTGCATCAGCTCAACCGCCTCTTTTTCCATGATACCGGAAACTACTTCGATCCGGTGGTTCAATCTTTTATCGACAGGAATGTTGAAAAGCGACCCGCAGGCCCCGAAACGCGAGTCGGGCGCGCCATAAACGATGGCTTTTATTCGCGACAACATCGCCGCCCCGGCACACATGGCGCACGGCTCAATTGTGCTGTATAAAACGCAGTCATCGAGCCGCCAGTCGCCCATGTATTCGGCGGCCGAGGTGATGGCGATCATCTCGGCGTGGGCGGTGGCGTCCTTGAGAGATTCGGTCCGGTTGTGCCCGCGGCCGATGATTTTATTCTCATGGGCCACGACCGCCCCGATCGGCACTTCGGATTTTTCGAAAGCCAGTTGCGCCTCGCGCAGGGCGTATTCCATGAAATAGTTGTGGTCATAGTGGTTCATCGCACTAATATGGGATTTTCGGGGTTATATGGCAAGCCAAAAGGGGAATTGCAGGAGGCCAACTCTATTTGTGGACAAACAACCTTTTTAACGTTATTATGTATAAGGAAGTGACAAAAAGACAGATTCAAGCAGAACCGTGCAGGAGGTTTATGCGATGTTGAAACGTTTGTTAATTATCGGGCTGGTTTTACTGATATGCGCCCCGGTGGCGGAAGCCAGGAAGAAAAAGGAAAAATCGGGAGAACTCAATAAAGGTGTTTTCAGCGATACCGAATATGGGTATAAATTCAATGTGCTCGATAACTGGAAAGCCGAGCTCAAGAAAAAGGACAGCGAATTCCGGGTCGTCCTGACCCAGAAAAACCACAAGATTCCGCCCGAATTGATGCCGTACCCCAAACTGGCGCGGGTGCCGACCATCGACGTTTATATTTGCGAAATGCCGTTCGGGGCGCTGGAGTTTATCGATTCTCTGGCCAGCAGCTCGTATTCGTCCAAAGAAAAGAAAGCCATCATGCGCGATATCCGGGCGCTGGAAGAAAATGTCATATTCGACGGTCTTAAAACGTCGCGGCGAGCGGCGGCCAAAATTGGTGACATGGAGGCCGCGCAGTGGGAAGGAACCGCCAATTTCACCGTCAAGCAGGGGACATTCGAAACCTCCAAGCGGTCGTTCACGGCCGGTTTCGTGGTGGTCAAAAACGGCGATTATATGCTTTCGTTTACCATAACCAGCGAAGGCGTCTTCTTTCCGGAAATCATGAAGGAAGCGATGACCATGATGGAAAGCCTCCAGTGGGGGCAGGTGCCGGAGGAAGAATAAGCTGGTTCGGTAGTTGTCTTAAAGGAATCGATTTGGCGGGCGCCCGACGGTTTTATCGGGCGCCCGTTTATTTTGCGGGGATAAAAACCCTTCTTTTTCGCCGCACATATGAGAAACATCAGCCGGCCAAAAAGCGGATACTATCATAAGACTGGATTTAAAACTCATACTCCCCGTAATTGAACGAAATCGGTGGCGGCGGCCCGGGTGGATTGTCATAGAGGTAACTTATCAAATACAGCATATCCATCAAATTAACCGAACCGCTTCCGTTGGCATCGCCCATCAGCGGATGCGGTGTCGGTTCCGGACCACTGTTGTAAACGAAATCTATCAAGTATAGAATATCCAGCATATCAATACTATGGTCATTATTCGCATCACCGCGGCTGACCGCCAATAAGGCTCGCATCGGGTGCACCATGCCATACCCATATTTAGGATCCGGTGGACTGGTGATTGTATCATAAAGTTTATTATCCGCTGAATTTCTGATAACATCATATAGTTGCTCTCGAGTTAGGTCCGGTCTGGCCGCCAAAACTAGGGCCGCCACACCCGCCGCCACCGGTTGGGCCGACGACGTCCCGCCGAATTTACACATATAATCGTCATCATCAGGATCACCACATCCATAGTCAATGTTGGAGGTATTATATCCAGCAGCGCCCATTAAATCATCGGACCATATAGAAATGCTTTGGTGCAAATATTTCGGCCCCGCTGGTGCACAGATATCGACATTTGACAAGCTGCAATAACTCCAGATGCTATCATCAGGGTGTAGCGATATTACCGAAATCACTTCAGGATATAATGCCGGATAATAGGTGTAAGGATAGGTATTCCCCGAAGATGCAAATAACCCACAACCTTTTCCATTGCGTCCCAGAGATGTTGCCTGCTGTACTGCAAAATGCAGAACATCGAATGGGTCCTTTCCACCCCAACTCATTGAAATTATATCAGCTCCATGTGTCCATGCCCAAGATATCGCCCCTGCTAAGTGCTCAGCATCAGCAAAATAATAGCCCCTGCAAGAAGGAAAGTTAATCCATACCGAGTCAACTCCTGGATTATCAGGAAAGACGTCAAGTCTAAATCCATTACCAATCTTGACAGGCAGGATTTTGCATGACGGTACAATCCCATATATCCCCGTGTCGGGATTATCGATGGAATCAGGCTCCCGGTTTTGCGATGCCGCCAAAATACCGGCAACGCATTGACCGTGACCCCCGATTAAAAGACCGGGCAGATCGGGGTAATCACAAGGCGATGGGTCGTCATCCATCATGGCGAAGTCGTATCCGCTCATCAAACGATGCGAAGGCATATCATCATGGGGCCCCACTCCTTGGTCAAGCACTGCCACAACGATGTTGGAATCGCGGTCAGATGTAATTTCAAACACCCGATGATTCATCGAATCCGGTGAACCGGGATAGGCTCTGAATATCCGATGCATGGCCCATTGCTCTTCCCAATAATGGTCGTAGATGAAATAACTATGCCATTCCAATCCCCCCAGAAAATTGGGATGGCTAAACTCGGTCTCTTCAAGTTCATAGTAAATATTGGCGATTTCAAGCGTTGAATATTCGGCATTATCTTTTACGCTTAACAGGAATTGTTTGGGGGTGATGTCATTTTCATAAACAATTTCAATGTCATATTCGTTATTCAGGCTGTCAATAAAATCATAAGAAACATTATCCCCGAATTTGCAGCAAATTGTCCGCCCGACCATCAGGGCCGAATCCTGACTGTTTATAAAATATGGATTTGCCAGCGATACTCGGGGATCTGCCAACAATGAATCAAGGAACTGATCCAAATTTGTCCCTGAATTAATTTCAGTTACTTTAAATCCATCTTGCCCAAAAGCTGCCTTCACCGAATCAATTCGCGGATAGCCTTGAATAAAATCGTCAAATTGGAATGGGTCTTCTGAAAATAAAATTAATATCTTTGATGAATCCACGTTCAAAGCTATTTGCCTGTTATCGGAGTAATAATATTGAGCGTCGGCATTCGATATTGCGAAAAACAATAATACCCCGAAAATTGATATATTTGTTTTCATTTCAATACTCCATCGTTTAAAGGAAATTACTGCCCTCTTGATTTATGGCCGCTATTTTCCAAGTTGCTGATAGTGCGCTCATTTACCCGCGCGCTCAATAAGTTAGCATGTCTCTGATGCAATATTTGGCCGTGACGTTGCCCGTCAGAAAACCGCAATCATAGGTGCCAATGACTTCATGATTTTGAGCATCGATCAGGCAAAAAGTCGTAAATTCATTCATCTCATTGAATGGCCGTGCTATAAGGTATTTGCCGTCATATGACATCACCAGCATGTTGAACTGCTCGTTCCAGGTGAAGGGGTATGCAATAGCCGCCACCGAATCCTCCGTTTCGGCATCCCAGACAAATATATGCCCGCTGGGGCCATAGCCGAAAGGTGTCGGCCCATAATCGGTGAAAAAGACATATTTATCATCCGGGCTGACAACCAGGGTCGCGCCTCCGCCGTATGGTAAATATTTCAGCATCCTTAGAGTATCCGAATCAAAATCGCAAACCCCTAAAGCGCAGTATGTCGCCGCATCTATAAAGACTTTCTGCAGACTGCCGACCGCCTGACTTGCAAAAAATGTTACTCCATGGCCATGCCAGGTTTTAATGGCATGGTTGAATGATCCCCCCAGAATGTTATAAATGCCCAGCTCGATTGGATCTCTAGGAGTTACATAATATTGATAAGTCAGGATTTCGGATTGATTACAGAATCGCCCAAAACCTCCGCTTTCAGGATCGGTGTAAATTAAAGTATGCTCCGGGTACAGGTACAGAGAATTACCATCAAAATAGAACCGCGAGTTTCTGCTAAACATAAGAGCACGACTGCCAAAGGAATCAATAATTCCCTTCGTTTTAAGATCCACAATATAGGTTTTCGAGCCTGCCGTAACGGCCAGAAGCGAATCATCGCTAATGACATGGATTCTCATAATGCTATTACTGGCTATACTATCCACCACCAGCGAATCGATGAAAGCCTCCCGCTCGACCGAGAAGATTTTAACCATATTGCCCTGTTTCGGAGCAATATAGAACAGATGCTCCTCGGGCTCCGGCTCCGGACAGACCGGGCAATCCGGACAGTCATCACAGCAAGTCGTTACCAGGCACAGAACCGCCGCCAGAATCAAGAAAACTCTGATCATACGCATATCTCACCTCCCTTCATGAAATATAATGGTTATTTCATTTCCGCCAAGCGGTTTTGCCCGCCGGCATTTCGCTCCATTCCCAAACAGCTTGGAGTGGCCACCCCATCAATACCTGTCCAAGTGGCCACTAATCTTCATCTTATCATAGGCATTCCCTCCAATTTGATTAAGGCCGAATTCTCCGATTGCATTTCATCCGTTAATCTAAATAGCATGACTGACAGATACTGTCAGGATAAACTCAACTTTTTTAACACTTTTCAAAAATTTTTAGATTTTTCTTTTAAATCGTAACCGCGAATCGATGCTAAAAATTACGCCCTTTTTAATAACCACCTCCTTCCCGATTTTAGGCCGGATGGGGCGGCTGGACGATAACCGCCCCGACTCGGCGGGCGCCCGGACTAACCAAAAGGTACAGGCTGGGAACGTCTGCCTTTGTGATATCAAAAACCTGTAATACAACAACTGCGCCAAAATTGAACAGGGGAAACCAACAAAATTATAAGACATTGCCAGACAACGAAATAAAATTATTTACTGACCGGTCGAAATGCCGGTGGAGAGGGCCAAAACTCGTAGTTTACGAGTCTTTACGAATTTTTTCTCGTAGATTACGAATTCAGCTTTTGTGGTTTTGGCGGGTCGAAAGCCCCAGCGAAGGTTGCGAGCGAGGCGAGCGAGTTTTCGACATCTTTAATATCCGTAGTGTGCGGGGCGGCGATATAATTATCGCACCCAAAATGAAGCGCCCCGTGGCTCGAAGTTCTCGTTCAAAGAAGCAATACCACGGGGCGACTTACAGCGGGGATATATGTTAACTGCGGTCTAACGCGGAGGCGGTGGGCGGGCACGGCCCGGAGAATCCTGCTAATTTATTAAAGCGTAATATCTTAAGATGACAGAATGGTGGTTGGGCATTAATAATAGTTGCCTAATTAGCAAAATTAGGCTATAATAACTGTTTATAGTTAATTCATAATATGGGAACACAACTTGATATGAAGTCAAAAACGGGGAACATTATTCTGATTGCCATGGTGGCCGGGGCCGTGCTGGGTGCGCTCGGGGGTTATTTCGCCGGCGATATTCTCCTCAAAATCCAGTTTCTGGGGACAATCTTTCTCAATGCTCTGAAAATGGTGGTGATACCGCTGATTGTGGCCTCGATGATTGTCGGGGTGGCTTCTCTGGGTGATATTCGAAAACTCGGCAAAACGGCCGGGAAAACTTTGCTGTTTTATCTGGCGACGACCAGCATTGCCGTCATCATCGGCCTGGTTCTGGTCAACATTCTGCGGCCGGGCGTCGGCGTGTCGGCATTCGGGCCGCATATTCCCGAAATAGTGCAGGCCAGCCGGGAAAAGACGCTTATCGACGTTGTCGTAAGTCTCATTCCTGATAACCTGTTTGCGGCCGCGTCCGGCGGACAGGTTCTGCCGCTGATCGTTTTTTCGCTGATATTCGGCGCCGTTCTGACAACGATCGGCATCAAAGGCCGTCCGGTATTGAGCTTTTTCGATGGCCTCAACCGCGCCATCATGAAACTTGTAACCATAATACTGTATTTCGCTCCGATAGGCGTCCTGGCCCTGATCGGCGGCATAGTCGCCGAAAACCGCGGGTCTATCGAGCAATTGATCTCCGGTCTGGGGCTGTACACTCTGACGGTTATCATCGGCCTGGCTATACACGGCATTATCATATTGCCTCTGATCTTAAAAATGTTCACGGGCCGCAATCCGTTTACCTATTTTGTCAACATGGGTCAGGCGCTGGCGACCGCTTTCACGACCGCCTCGTCATCGGCCACGTTGCCGATTACCATTGATGCCGTCGAGGAAAAAAATGAGGTCAATCCCAAAGCGGCCTCGTTTGTCCTGCCGCTGGGAGCCACCATCAACATGGATGGGACCGCCTTGTATGAAGCGGTGGCGGCCATGTTTATCGCGCAGATTTACGGGATAGATTTGTCGATCGGAGCGCAGGTGGTTATATTTTTGACGGCCACGCTGGCCTCGATTGGAGCCGCCGGGATACCCCATGCCGGGACGGTGACCATGGTCTTCGTCCTGACGGCGGTCGGTTTGCCGCTGGAGGGCATCGGGCTTATCTGGGCCATCGACTGGTTTCTGGATCGGTGCCGAACAACCGTCAACGTCTGGGGCGATTCCATCGGTGCGGCGGTAATCGGCGAAACGGCTGAATTCAAAGATGAAACCCGACCGCGCGCAGTTGCCATACCCTCTCGTCCCGATACTCGTGAACAGGCCCGTCCCGAACGACCTTTCGTAAAATATGAACGAAAAGACCGTCAGTCATCAAGGCCGGCAACGGGTGACGGCCATAAACGTTATGAAGGCCGCGAGGACCGCCGGGGTCGCTCCGGGCGTGGTGACAGGCCCGATCGTTCGGACCGGCAGGACCGCTCCGACAGGTATTCCCGCCACGAGGGCGGGCGCCCGCGTAAATACCAGCCAAAACAAGATATGGTGCGCGACCAGAAACCGTCCGCGCCGCCCGATGACCGAAACGGCAAAGACACCAAAGAAATAATGGGGCCGGACCTTAAAGTCAAAGTCAATCCCGAACCGGTTAAACCGTCCAAGACAACCATCGAACGCGAACTGGAGAAAGTCCGCCAGCAGCTCGACAAAATGGACGGCCATGACGCCGGAGTGGTGGCCGAAAAACCGCCTCTCGAAAACAAGAAATCAGATGACTATTTCGACATAGACGTCTCGAAATTGAATTTGCTGGGCGACGACCGCCCGAAGCCGCCCGAACCCCAACGGCCGTCTCAAGATATTGCCGACGAACCGGTTACAAGACCATCTAAAGCAGACGAGCTGGCCGTCAAGGCCGATGAGCCGGCCACAAGCCATGCCGGCGATGATGTCGAGCCGGAATCTTCGTCGGACAACATGTGGGGACGGGAAAAGAAGAAAAAGCTTCTTAAGTGATACTGCGGCTGACTGTGGAGCCGCCATTTGGGCCGAATTCAAAAACTTTCCGGATTCTTAAGCGTTTAATGATATTGGAAAATTATTGACCGGCCATAAAGGCCGTTGTATTATGCTTAAGAAGAGGGAAGGAAAATGAACTCGCTGAAAGTTGCATTTTTATTACTGCTGATGACCCTGCTGTTTATCGGGGTCGGGTATATGCTTGGCGGCCAGAGGGGCATGGTGCTGGCCTTTGGCCTGGCAGTGATTATGAATTTCGTGTCATATTGGTTTTCCGATAAAATCGTGTTGAAAATGTATCGTGGCCAGGAAGTCACGGCCTCGTCGAACAACCGCCTGTATCGAATTGTCAGCATGGCCTCGCAGAAGGCCGGACTGCCGATGCCGAAAGTGTACACCATACCGACGCGCGCGCCCAATGCCTTCGCCACCGGCCGCAATGCCCATCACGCCGCCGTGGCCGCAACCGAGGGGCTCATGGAAATCCTCAACGATTCCGAGTTGGAAGGCGTCATCGGGCATGAGCTGGCTCATATAAAACACAAGGACATGCTGATCGGGACGATTGCCGCGACCATGGCCGGAGCGATCGGGATTCTGGCCTCGATGGCTCGCTGGGCCATGATTTTCGGCGGCGGTTCGCGCGACAACGACCGCAATCCGCTGGGCCTTCTGGTGGCCATGATTGTCGCGCCGCTGGCGGCCATGTTGATTCAAATGGCCGTGTCGCGCTCCCGTGAGTACAAAGCCGACGCCGAGGGCGGTCGCATCACCGGGCAGTATCTCGGATTGGCCAAAGCGCTGGAGAAACTTCATACCAGCAAAGTTCGCCTGAACCTTGACCAGAGGCCGGCTACGGCGCATCTGTTTATTGCCAATCCGTTGTCGGGTAAAGGACTGGCCTCGCTCTTTTCGACGCACCCGCCGGTGCAGGAGCGCATTGCGCGTCTGCAAAAACTGGCGATGGGGCTGTAAGGAACGGTTTGTATAAAACCGATGCATAACCACTTTATCGAAATCCTTGCGATTTTTTTATTGATACTGGCTAACGGCTTTTTTTCGTTGTCGGAATTTTCCATTATCGCCAGCCGCCGTTCCAAACTCAAACGAATGGCCAAAGAGGGCTTTCGCGGTTCGGCCAAGGCCGTCAAAATACACACTAATCCGGAGAAATTCCTGGCCGCAGTTCAGGTCGGCATAACTTTCGTCGGCACGTTTGCCAGTGTCTTCAGCGGCATGACCATCGTCAATTTACTGCTTCCGGTATTCGGGACTATTCCGGTTGACTTCATTGCCAAGTCGGCTCGTCCGCTGGCACTATTTACCGTCGTTTTCGGTATATCGTTTCTGTCGGTGGTGCTGGGCGAACTGGTGCCGAAATATATCGCCTTGTCCACACCGGAGAAAATCGCTTCGGCCGTGGCCGGTCCCATGACCGCTTTCACGGCACTGGGGTCGGTCATCGTCCGCCTGCTTTCGGCGACGGCGAAAAAAATCGCTCACCTCTTCGGATTCAAACAGATTTCCCAGCGCAGTACCATAAACGAAGATGATATCAATATGATAATTGCCGAGGGGCGTGAAACGGGAATATTCGACGCCACCGAACAACAGTTGATTCACTCGGTTTTTGACTTCACCGACGTCACCGCCCGCATGGCCATGACCCCGCGCACCGATATTGTCGGTATCGAATTGGGGGATAAGCAGGATAAAATATTAAAGATCATGGCCGACAGCGGCTTTTCGCGCTACCCGGTTTACCGCGAAACACTCGACCATATCGAAGGCATCTTATATACCAAAGATGTCATCTCGGCTCTGTATCGGGGCGAAAAAATAAATATTAACGACGTCATCCGAAAACCCCTGTTCGTCCCCGACTCTATGATGCTGACCAGCCTGCTGCAGACTTTTCAGCAAAAACGAGTGCACGCCGCCATCGTTCTCGATGAATTCGGCGGCACGGCCGGGATGATTACCCTTGAAGATTTGCTGGAGGAAATCGTCGGAGAAATCCACGATGAGCATGACCATGAAGTCCGGGAATTCGTACGGGAAACGCACGATGTCGCCTACGCCGCCGGGACCTTCCGGGTCGATGAGTTAAACGACGATTTCGGGACGGTTCTGGATGAGGACGGCCCCGACACTCTGGGCGGCCTGGTCTTCGAAGAACTGGGGCACCTTCCCCACAAGGGAGAATCCGTCACCATCGGCGACGTCCGGTTCAAAGTGCTGGAGATCCGGGGCAACCGGATTATCCGACTCAAGATTGAAAAAATCCCGCAGGAAAAGTCAGGCGAATCGTGAGTGTCAATTCGTCATCGGACAAGCATCCGGGCGTTGTCCATGAGGTGGAATTAACCGATCTGGCTTTCGATGGCAAAGCCGTGGGCAAAATCGACGGCAAAGTCATATTTCTGGACCGCGGGCTTCCCGGCGAACGAGTCGCGGTCCGGATCGTTAAAAACCGCCGAAAGTACATTATCGGCCGGGTGGACAAAATTATCGAAGCCTCGCCCGAACGGGTCGAGCCACCCTGTGCACATTTCAATATTTGCGGCGGGTGCACCTGGCAGGATTTGAATTACGAAAAACAATTGCATTACAAGGAAAAGCAGGTCAAAGACTGCCTGGAACACATCGGTCATTTCAGAGATATCCCACTCGATAAAATAACCGCCGCACCGGACATCTTTCATTACCGCAATAAAATGGAATTCTCCTTCAATACCACGGACGGTGATTCCAAATTTCACCTGGGTTTGCACGAACGGGGTCATTTCGACCGCATCTTCGACGTGGACCGCTGCTTTCTTCAGGACGAACGCGCCAATGAAATACTGCTCTGGTTCCGCGACTTTGTCGCCCGGCATGACATCCCCATTTACGACGTCCGCCAGCACTTTGGCTACATGCGTTTTCTGATTATCCGGCGGTCGTTTGCATCGGGAAAGTTCATGCTCAATATCGTGACGTCCGAGGGTGAGCTGCCACACCGGGAAGCACTTATCGAGGAAGCCCGCCGTCGTTTCGACAACGTCGCCACCATCGTGCATAACGTTAATACCGGCCAATCCAACATCGCCAAAGGAGAGTCCGAGGAAATATTGTATGGCGACGGCTACATCACCGAAGAAGTGCTGGGCCTTAAATTCCGGCTTTATGCCAATTCTTTTTTCCAGACCAATCCCCGCCAGGCCGAAACGTTGTACCGCCTGGCTCTTGATCTGGCCGAGTTGAACGGGCCGGAACGGGTCATGGATTTATACTGCGGCACGGGTACGATCGGCATCTGCGCTTCGCGCCGGGCCGCCTTCGTGACCGGAGTCGAACTGGAAAGTTCGGCTATTGCCGCCGCCGAGCAAAACGCCGCCCTCAACGGCATCGACAATATCCGCTTTCTGTCGGGCTCGGTGCAGGAGTTGATGCGCGATCATCCGGAGGCCTTTGCCGACCACCGGGTGGCCATCGTCGATCCCCCGCGCGCCGGGATGCATCCCAAAGCGCTCAAACATCTTATAAATTTCCATCCGCCGCGGTTGATATTCATTTCCTGCAATCCGGCCACCTTCGCGCGGGATGCCCGCGCTCTGGTCGACGCCGGATATTCGCTGGATAAAATCATCCCGGTTGACATGTTCCCGCACACCATGCATATTGAGCTGGTGGCGCGGTTTAACAGCCCTTGAACGATTCAGGAGGAAACATGAAAAATATCGTGATATTCGCATTTATATTATCACTGGCCGCAACGGCCTTGAGCCAGAGCAAAGTGGAGCGCGATTTAATTTCGTTATCCGAAGATGTCCTCAAAGACCTTCAGAAATTCTATCCGGTCGGAGCTTCGGGAAAGGGTATTCACGATTACGATTATCTTCTGCCCGATTTTTCACCCGCGGCCGTAAAGGGCGAAATCGCCGATTTGAAAAAATTCGAGCAAAGGCTGGCTAAATTTCGCGACAAAAGTTTATCTGCCCGACAGCGAACGGATCTCAAACTCCTGAAAAGTGAGGTCGATATCGCCCTGCACGACCTGCACAAACTTAAATGGCACGAAATAAATCCGTATCTCTATGTCCAGACCGCTCTGCAGGGCATATATACTATCGTTATGTCGCATCATGCCCCCTTGAATGAACGAGCCCAAAATATCAACGCCCGATTGAAAGTCATGCCCGATCTGTTCAGTCAGGCCAAACGCAATCTCAACAAACCGGCGCCGATTTATACCGACCTGGCAATCGAAACGATACCGCAGGTTATCACTTTTTTCGAATCGGTGCGCGATCAAATCAGCCGGGAGTTGCCGCCCCTGACGGGTGAAGTCACGACCAATACCGGCAAGGCGATTAATGCCCTGAAGGATTTTGAGTCTTATTTAGGGACCATCGAACGCGGCGCGCCTTCGGCCTTCGCCATGGGCAAGGAGGATTTCGACTACCGACTCAAAAATCAGTACTTCATGGATATTGATTCCGATTCGCTTGTGAAAGTCGGAGAGACCATGCTGGCCTGGGCCGACTCGACGTATGATGCCTGGCTGACCCGTCTGGAGAATAATGTCTCTTCGGCCGATTCCGTGTTCATTTTGAAATGTGTTCAGAAGCAGGATATGCTCGATTATTATGCCTGGGAAGTGCGGCAGACCAAGGCCTTTCTGATTCAAAACGATTTACTGACCGTCCCCGATGACATCGGGCCGGTCGAAGTCATAGAAACGCCGCCTTTTTTGCGAAATGTCATATCATCCATCGCCTATAATCCGCCGGGAACGTTCAACTCCGTGCAGACCGGATATTTTTATGTTCGCCCGATACCGGACACTCTTGACGACGGCCAGCGGGAAGCATACTATCGCTATATCCAGCGCCGCGGTTTCAAGGGCTCGGTCGTGCACGAAGCCTATCCGGGACACCACTATCAATTTCAAATGTCCGCCCGGTTGGAAAGTAGCCTCCGCAAGTGGGTGGAGAACGCGAGCTTTTACGAGGGCTGGGCGCTGTACTGCGAACAGATGATGTACGATGAAGGCTTTTACGGCGGCGACGAGCGCAGTTATTTGCGGGTGTTGAACGGTATCAAATTCCGTGCGGCCCGCATCATTGCCGACGTCAAACTCCACGCCCGCAAAGAACCGGTCGAAAGCGTGCTGGTCTGGATGGCGGCCCTGTTCAACGAGGATACGGCCACGACACGAAAGGAAATAAATTGGTACTGCCTGCAACCGACGGTCCCCATGAGCTACCTGACCGGCAAGATGGAAATCATGGCGTTGCGCGAGGCCGTCATGCAAAAGGAAGGTGATAGCTTCAATTTGCGTTCATTTCACGACCGCCTGATGGTCGAGGGAGCGATCCCGCCGAGATTGTTCTGGGAAATATGGGGATTGCCCCGTAAGTGATGTTAGCGGCGGATATATTACCGAAAATTCAAAAGGCGGGATTGAGGACCAATCCCGCCTTTCTGTTTTATGATCTTATTTTGATTAGATTACAATCCGTACAGCTCGCTGTACTTCTCTTTCAGGTACTTCATCATATACACATGGCTCAAGGGTTTGCCGGTGACGACTTCGACCAGTTTTTCCGCCCGGTATTTCTTGCCATTGGCATGAATCTTTTCGTTGAGCCATTTTTTCAGCGGTAGGAAATTGCCCATTTCGAACTGCTTTTCGAGATCGGGCATCTCTTCTTTGGCCTTCGCGAAAAACTGCGCCGAGTAGAGATTGCCCAGCGTGTAGGTCGGGAAATAGCCGATCAACCCCCACGACCAGTGAATGTCCTGCAAACACCCCTGCGCGTCATCGGGCGGCGTGATGCCGAAGTACTTCTTGAAATTTTCGTTCCAGACGTGAGGGACGTCTTTGGGCTGCAAGTCACCCTTGAAAAAGGCGTGCTCGATTTCGAAGCGCAACAGAATATGCAGGTTATATGTCACCTCGTCGGCCTCAACCCGTATGAACGACGGCCGGACGTCGTTGATGGCGAAATAGAAATCATCGAATGAGACATTGGCCAGCGCCGAGGGGAAAGTCTGCTGGGCGCGCGGGAAGAAATGCTTCCAAAATGGTTTGGAACGTCCGACCAGATTTTCCCACATGCGCGACTGCGATTCATGAATCCCCAGCGATACCGAATCGCCGCGCGGCGTGCCATAATGCTCCTTCGGAAGGCCCTGGTCATAGATGCCATGCCCGGATTCATGTAGGGTGCCGAAGAAAGCCTGGCCGAAATGTTTGGGATTGTAGCGGGTCGTGATGCGGCAATCGCCGGGCCCGATCCCGGAGCAGAAGGGGTGGGTGGTTTCGTCGATTCGACCGGAAGACATATCGAACCCGATCGCGGCGGACGCCGCCGCACCGAATATTTTCTGGCGGTCAACCGGGAAATCCTGCTCGATTATCTGCATGTTGGGCCGCTTTTTCGAATTGTTAATGGCCTCGACCAGATCGACCAGCTCCTTGCGGAACGATTCGAAGACTTTCCCCACGCTCTCGTATGTTGCGCCCGGCTCATAGCGTTCGAGATGAGCATCATAGGCCTCTTTCTCGTACCCGTAATACTCGGCCTGCTTTTTACGAAGGCCGATAATCTTTTCGAGGTAGGGATAAAACTCGGCAAAATCCGACTTCTGACGGGCCTCGGCCCAGACACCCTGCGAGATGGTGCAGGTATGCGTGATTTCCTCGACCAGCTCCTTGGGAACTTTGACCTCGCGGTCATACTCGGTGCGCAGTCCGCGAATATTAACGGCGATATCCGAGTACTCGTCTTTGACCATGTCTGACGACTCGACCATGGCTATCAAATCACCGATTTCCCGCGACGTGAATTTTTCGTGAACCATGCCGGAAATAAGTGACAGCTGGTTGGCCCGGTGGCCGGCGCCGCCGCGGGGCATATAGGTGCGTTCATCCCAGCCCAAAACCGAGGCGCAGGACCCCAGCAGACTCATTTCCTTGATTTTTTTAATTAGTTCATTATAGGCGTTTTGCGGACTCATGGGCGTTTCCTTTCGCGTGACGGATTTTCAATTAATCAGACGACAATATAGCACATTCGCGCCGAAATAGCAAAATCCGGCAAAAAAGGCCGGGAATTACCCCGGCCTCATTCGCCTTTATTTATACCCTTTTACGGCTATCCCATAAACGGGTATTTGTAATTTCTGGGCGGGACGAAATTTTCTTTGATCGTCCGCGGCGACGTCCAGCGAATCATGTTTAACAGCGACCCGGCCTTGTCATTGGTGCCCGACGCCCGCGCGCCGCCGAACGGCTGCTGGCCGACCACCGCCCCGGTCGGTTTGTCGTTGATATAGAAATTCCCTGCCGCATGACGAAGAGCTCTGTCTGCCTGTTGCACCGCCCGACGGTCGATGGCGAACACGGCCCCGGTCAGGGCGTACGGTGACGTCTGGTTGCAAATTTCCAGCGTTTCGGTGAATTTGTCATCGTCGTACACATAGATGGTCATAACCGGACCGAAAATCTCTTCTTCCATCAGACGGAAATGCGGATTAGTCGTGACAACCACGGTCGGTTCGATAAAATAACCCTTGCTGTCGTCATAATGACCGCCGGCGATAATTTCGGCGTCTGATGCCTTTTTGGCAAAATCGATATATTCGACAATGGTGTCATAGGCCGATTTGTCGATGACGGCGTTGACAAAATTACCGAAGTCCTCGACGTCGCCCATCTTTATTTCCTTTAAATCGGCCAGAATGCCTTCTTTGATCTTCGGCCAGAGCGATTTGGGGATGTACGAGCGCGAAGCGGCCGAGCATTTTTGCCCCTGGTATTCGAACGCCCCGCGCACGATGGCCGTGACCACTTCACTCACGTTGGCCGAATTGTGCACGAAAACGAAATCCTTGCCGCCGGTCTCGCCGACAATGCGCGGGTATGACTTGTAGGTCGCGATATTTTCGCCGACCACGCGCCACATCGTCTGGAACACGCCGGTACTGCCGGTAAAATGTATCCCGGCCAGGTTTTTATTTTTGAGGACGTATTCGCCGACATCGGCGCCGCGGGCGGTCACCATGTTGATGACACCGTCGGGCAATCCGGCTTCCTTGAATATTTTCATGATGAAATGCGCCGTGTAGGTCACCGATGACGCCGGTTTCCAGACGCAGGTGTTGCCCATGATGGCCGGCGCGGAGGGGAGGTTGCCGGCAATCGAGACGAAATTGAACGGCGTCACGGCGAAGATGAATCCCTCCAGCGGACGATAATCAAGGCGATCCCATATAGTCGCCGCGCTTTCCGGCTGCATGCCGAAAATTTGTTCGGCAAAGTGAATGTTATACCTGAAAAAATCGGCCAGTTCGCAGACGGCGTCGATTTCGGCCTGAAAGACGTTTTTGCTGTGGCCCAGCATAGTCGCGGCGTTCATGATATAACGGTATGGCCCGGCCAGAAGGTCGGCGGCCTTCAGAAATATGGCGGCGCGCTCATGCCAGGGGTATTCCTCCCACATCTTTTTGGCCTTCATGGCGGCGTCGATGGCGGCATTGATCTCGTCCTTGCCGCCCTGATACGACTGCCCCAGGACTAGATTGTGATTGTGGGGGGCCGTGATTTTTATCGGTTGACCGGCGCGAACTTCTTTGCCGCCGATAATCATCGGCACGTCTATTTTCTGACTTTTGAGGTCGGCCAGAGCTTTTTTCAATTGCCCGGATTCCTTCGATCCCGGCGCATACGAATAAACGGGTTCATTGGCCGGTATTGGCACTTTATATATACCCATAGTAATCTCCTGAAGTTTGGTCCGTTGATACAGTTGAACGGTTTAATAATTGTCCAGATTATTCCATTCGGCGTCTTCCAGCCACTGCTTGGGCCTTTCCAGGAAATGAACGATGTTTTCAATCAACGCCCAATGCTTGTGTTCTTCGTCGGCAATGAGGTTGAGTGTTTTTCGTATTTCCGGAGTAGTTTCGGTTCCGGCCTTATCGCGATAGAAGTCTTCGGATTTCTTTTCGATATTCTGGGCCTCTTTCCATGCTTTGACCACTTCGCCCGAGAATATGGGCGGTTTTTTCGAGGCGGCCAGTTTTTGGAAGACGTTTTTGGCGCCCTTCATTACCTGGGTCTGGTCTTTCATCAATTTGGCCCCGGACAGATCGCCGTCCCGGAATTTCCTGAATATTTTATAATGCTTTACTTCATCTTCGGCCAAATCGGTCAATATGTTTTTAATCACGCCGTTTTCGGCATTGGCGGCCATTTTGCGGTAATAGGCTTCGCCGTCCTTTTCCATCTGCATGGCAAATTCAAAGACGTTCATTTTGGACTCCTTTTATCTTCTTTCGATTGTTTCTTTTCTTTATAACCAAACAATTTAACAATTGCTCCAAATTTCGCAAGACCCGAATTTCTTTTTCCCGGGACCAATTTTTATTGAAGTACTTGGCAAATCGAAACGTTATGCGTATAATTGGCCATTGTCGGGGTCAATTGTTGTCGGCAAGACGACAACTCAAATTTGGACGCGGAATAGTTTCAAAATAAAGGAGTCAGATAATGGATTCTCGAAGTATTCAGGAGACCGGGACAAAAAACGCCGGCCTGCGCTGGGATTTGGAATCGATTTTCCCGGGTGAAAGTAAATCCAAAGAATATGCCGAATTTCGGGCCAAGCTGAAAAAAGACCTGACGGCGGTGCGCAAAGCCATCGCCAAACTCCCGCCGAGATTGAATAATAAAAACGTGCCCGACTGGATTAAAAATATTTTAAAGGTGGAAGATATCCAGAACCGCCTGCAACATGCCTTTTCTTATGCCCAGTGCCTGATCAGCCAGGATGTCAACGATGAGGCCGCGATCGCCATTTATGGCGAAATGGATGTTATCCATTCCGACTATAAAGCACTGATGGTGGCGCTTGAAGCCTTCGCGATGAATCAAAGTGATGACTGGTGGAAAAAGCTGGTCAATAATCCGGCCCTCGATAAACGGGCCTTTGGCCTGACCGAGATGAGGCAGATCGCCCGCATGAAAATGAAACCAGAATTCGAGGAACTCACCGCCGAACTGGCGGTCAACGGCTATCACGCCTGGAACCGTCTTTATGACAAAATCTATGGCGATCTGCGGGTGAAATTCACCGAAGAGGACGGGCGGGTTTCGGAATTATCGCTGGGGCAACTGTCCAAAAAAATGTCCAGTTCCAACCGGGCGGTGCGCCGGCAGGCCCATGAGAAACTGGAAGGGGCCTGGGAAACGGTGGCCAATCAAAGCGCCCTGGCCTTAAACTATCAGGCGGGGTTCCGCTTGAGCGTCTATAAACGCCGCGGCTGGAAATCGCCGCTGATTGAACCTCTGCAACAGGCCCGGCTGTCCGAGAAAACGCTTATGGCCATGTGGTCGGCGGTGGAGAAGGCCATTCCACGCCTGAAAAAATATATCAACGCCAAGAAAAAGCTCCTGGCTATCGACCAGTTCAAATGGTATGACCAGTTCGCTCCGACCGGGACGCTCGACAAGAAAATCACATTCGCCGAAGCCGGCGATTTTATTTACGATTTGATATCCGGGTTCTCGAAGCCGCAGGCCGATTTTTCGCGCATGGCGCTTGAAAACCGCTGGGTCGAAGCCGAAGACCGTCCCGGAAAAGGCGGCGGCGGCTATTGCACTACCTTGAGCGTTGCCAAACAAAGCCGCATCTTCATGACCTATTCCGATACTTTTAACGACATGGCGACGCTGGCCCATGAGCTGGGCCACGCCTATCACCACCATGTCTTGAGAGATATCCCGCCGTTCGGCCGCGAGTACCCGCTGACACTGGCCGAGTGTGCTTCGACCTTTAATGAGCTTCTCGTTTTCGACGGTGCCGTCGGAAGAACCCAAAACAGCGAGGAAAAACTGCTTTTGCTCGACCAGGGTTTGCAGCGGACATTTGCTTTGTTTCCGAATATCTATGCCCGCTTCATTTTCGACAGCGAATTTTATAAGGAACGCGCCGAGGGTCTGGTCAGCCGGAGCCGTCTCGATGAAATCATGCTGAATGCCCAGAAAAAAGCTTATGGCGATATTCTCGAGGGTGACGATGCCTGGCATCCGCTTTTCTGGGCCTCGAAACTACACTTCTTTTTGACCAACCAGCCGTTCTATAATTTTCCGTACACTTTCGGCTTTCTCTTCGCCTGCGGCGTTTACAGCCGAGCCAAAGCCGAAGGAGCGAAATTCTCGCCCAAGTATATCGCGCTTCTGGCCGACAGCGGGCAGATGAACTGCGAAAAACTGGCCAGAAAACATCTCGGCGTCGATTTGACCAAAGAAGATTTCTGGAAAGAATCGGTCAATATGGCCCTGGCCGACGTCGATGAATTTGTGAAATTGGTGGGATGAGTGCTCAAATGTTCGGTCAGGTGCTGATCCCGATGAAATCGGGATTGTCACCTGACGGATTCTTAAAACGGGCCTGCGGGCCCGTTTTTTATATCCTTGCCAGGCCCAGACAGGCGGCGTGAAGCGAGACGACCATGACGATGAAGACCGTCCGCGCCGCTTTGGCCTTATAATTCCAAAAACGATATTCCAGCGAGCTGTGCTCGCAACTGCCGATACAATCCCCGCATAGAGTACAGTTTATCGCCGGTTTACGGCTTATTATATCAGTTATATTTAAGGCATTGTATTTGCACGACAGGCGGCATATTCCGCAGTCGGTGCAGGAATCGTTGATGCGCACCCGAAACGGCGATATTTTACCCAGCCAGTTGGCCACCAGTCCGATCGGGCAATACACCACGCAATGCACCATGACCCCTATTTTGCGCGACCAGAGAAGCATTACCAGCACTCCGACCAACCCGAAGGTCAAACCGAGTATCGTGGCCAATAGCGACGGCACCCCGGCCAGGCGCAAAATTATGGCCGCCGCGATAATAAAGGCCAGTATGCCCCACCTGACACGGGCCGTCCAGGGCGGAAGTTTCTGCGGTTTTCGTTTGACATCCGAGGCGGCACTGTCCCACGAGCCGATATAGCAGAGATGACTGCACCAGGCCGGGCCGACCAGAACCACGGTCGAGAAGAATAATATCGGCATGAAAAAATTATGTCCGCGGTAAATCGGTCCGGCGGCAATCATGGCCGGGACGGGAAGGTGCAGGTTTCCGGTCATTAAAAATCGTTCCACGCCCAGAAGACCGATAATTAACTGCGCGAAAAAGACGACCGAAAATAACAGCCAGATACGCCGCCGCCAGGGGGCGGTCTGCGTTTTATCCAGCATTTTTTCGACGACAAAAGCGGCATAAATCGATAACGCCAGAATTTCGACCCAACCCATTGTCGGCCAGAAGCGTTCAATCAAAAGCAGCGTAAGGGGGACCTTGAGATGCACAATCGTCAAAAGCAGACCGGTGATGATAAAACCGACCGCCGAGGCCGTCGCCGCTTCCGGAAATTGATTGTAGCGGTTTTTGAGTCTTTTCGTGAGAAATAGAAGCGCCGACCCGGCCGTGATGGCGGTCACAGCCCCCAGGATGACCGCCATACGTACCCAATCCTGACCCGTACGTGCGCGTAAAGCCGCTATTTGTGCAACTGTATCAAGCCAGATTAAAGCCCCGGTTGCCAAAACAAGGGGTATGACTATTCCCACCCAGCGCCGGCGAGAAAGCATTAAAAGCGGCACCAGAGCGAAAACCAGCATCAGGCCATGATTTCCGCCCCGCATGAAATGCGCGCCCAAAATAAGGCAGGACAAAATTACCGGAATATGCGCCAGTATGGTCACGGCCCGCTTTTATCCGCGCAACATGGTCAACAGCATTTTGAATCTCTCGTTGGCTTTGACGCCGTGCGGGATATTGGCGGGCATAAGCACCATCTCGCCTTTTTCGGCGTGCACCGACTGGCCGCCGATAATCAGCTCGGCGGTGCCGTCGAGGACCTGCACGACGGCATCGAAAGGCGCCGAATGCTCACTCAAATTCTGCCCGGCGTCAAATGAGAAGAGGGTAATGGTTCCGGCGTTGTTTTTAATCAGCGTTCTGGATACCACCGCTCCCTCGGAGTAATCCACCATATCGATTGGTGAGTACTTCCGGGCGCCTTCAAGCTGGCCCGGTGATTTTGTTTGGTTATTCGTCATGTTATTATTCCTTCGTGAAATATGTCTGAAACAGGTCCGGGCCCTCGTGCATCATCCAGCTTTTAAAACCCTTTTTGGCGGCCATTTCGATAATCGGACTCGGAATGAAGGGTGTCGTTAATTTATATATTTGGCCTGACTCAAGTTTATTTAGCCCGGCGAAAACATGCCCCAACGGTTGCTCACCGGCATCGATCATGGGACGAGCGTCAAAAGCGTCGGTGACGCCGTTTATATTCATCCACTCCGGACGAGGCGCCGAAGTTATACTGCCGTCGTTACCGATATCGATACTTCCCTGCCCGACCGCATGTCGTAAATCGTTGACCAGTTTGCCGACGGGAATATTGCCGACTTTGGCCACCTGTCTTAACGTCGCAACCTTGCCGACCGTGCGGCGCAGGACCGGGTTTTTGAGCTTGGCGAACGATGGTGACATCGACATCAGCATATCTTCCAGTTGCGGATACGCGTCCAGAAGCGGCCCGACTTTGGTTTCGGGAGTTATGTCCACTTTATTGGTCATATCAGGCACCATCAATTGACATAATTCAAAAGCCTTTGCTCGCCGGCCAGAGCTCTTTTTTCGGTCAGGTCCTGGCTGACTTCGAGCGTCCCCAGATATTCGCCGTTATCGCCGCGCATAGCGAAATACTCGATACTGATAAAGCGGCCTTTCATCTCGATCCAGAAAGCGGCGTGATTCTGTTTGCCGGAATGGAAATCATCGAGGATGTGCTGGACGATATGCACGCTTGACGGCGGGTGACACAACTGAACTTTGCGGCCCAGAATGGCCCGGTTGCGGGCGAAAATTCTTTCGCGACCCTGCGTGAAAAAACGCACCGTGTCGTCCTTATCGACAAAGGTCAGGTCGAACGGGATAGTGTTGAGTATGGCGGTAAGTTCGGAGATATTGAAACTTCCGCTGGGAAGTTGAATCTTGCCGGCGGCCGTGCCGCTTTCTTCGACTCTGACTCCCTCCGGCTGCCATTTATCGGTCGGGTCATACAGGCAAAAGCCGATTTCGACACTCTGCCTGTAAATATGGTACCATTCTTCTTCGTCGAGCGTATCCAGGCACATCGGGAATAAAATATTTTCTTCTTTATAGATCATCTCTTCGACCGAATCCACCGCCGGGGCCAATGACAACTCGATCAGGCCGGAAAGTTCGTCCGGTGCAATGTCTTTGGCCTGCCCGAGCGCTTCCACCGCCGCTTTCAATAAAGCGCGCGTTTCATCATGCTTGCCCCACATGACTGTCGGCGGCCCGGTGATACCGTGCTTCTCGAGGTAGGGGAAGAGCAGATTCTCCTTGCGCTGATAGTGCTTCTCGACGTCACACAGAGAATGAATGTGCGAGCGGATATTATTGACCGTGTCCCTAAGGTCATCATCGGATATGATCGGCTTGATGCTTTCGAATAATTTGCGAAGCGTGCTTATTTGCCATTCGAGGGCGTGATTTTCTTTCTTGAACGTATCGACCGGGTGACCGGGCGGGACGACTTTGACGCCGGTCTGGTCGAGACTGCCTTTGAGAACCGCGCTGTGTATATCACACAGTTCCAGAATCTCTTCCTGCGGCAAACCCTCGGCGATCAACTCCTGCTCGACTTCGACCACGTCGCCATAAGGGATTTTGCCGAGCAAATGCATCAACTGGTTTTTGACCGCATTGGGAGCGGCGCCATCGTGCAACTGCAGTATCATGTGCTTCAAGAGCTCTTTGCGCTTCCGGGCGTTATTGATTAATTCACTCATAGTGACACCTGTCCATTATATGTTTTTTCTTTCGAGTATTTCACCGCGCAGGCCGATTTTGACCAGCGCCACAGGGATTTCTTTTTGCGCCTTTTGCAGCGCCATGCGGACAATCTGCATCAGGCCGAAACAACAGGGGACCTCCATGAAGGCGATTTCGACCGAGCGTATGGCATTAACCGAAAATATTTCGGTCAATTTTCCAAGGTATAACTCGACATTGTCCAGTTTGGGACAGCCGATTAAAAGCGTTTTGCCCGCCAGAAACTGCCCGTGGAAATCGGCCAGCGCGAAGGGAACGCAGTCGGCGGCGATAAGTAATTCGGCATTGTCGAAATAGGGCGCTTTGGTCGGGGCCAGATACAATTGCACCGGCCAGTTGTGGAGCTGCGATGGCTGCGATGCGGCGTTTCCGCTTTTTTCGGCAACCCCCATGGTTGCCGACGGAGTCACGAAAGTCCGTATGGCCGACCCGGGACACCCGCCGGCATGAATCTGATGCAATTCCGGATTGGGTTGGGCGGCTTTGGGCGGCATTTTGGTCCGCAGACGATGTAAATGTTTTTCCACGGCGGTTTCATCGTAGTCGGCGGCGTCGCGTTCCTGTATGCTGATGGCCCCCTGCGGGCATTCCCCCAGGCAGGCTCCGAGGCCGTCGCAATAGGTTTCGCTGACCAGCCGAGCTTTGCCGTCGATGATCTGTATCGCCCCTTCGGCGCAAGCCGGGACACACAATCCGCAGCCGTCGCATTTTTCTTCGTCGATGGTGATAATCTGTCTGACCGCCATATTCATTCTCCGTCTGTTATTATGCGTTACGTTGTCAGTATCGGAAAATGGAGTAAATAAGTCTTTGACTGAAGTCAAAAGGAATGAGAAATTTTTAAATTAGGATAAGTAATAGTAGCCTAACGCATTAACGGTGTCTGGGGCACAACGGATGATGATTTCCAGCGGTCACCCGAAATGCCATTGGCTTAACCGCCCCGCCTATATCTTCTCTCCCTCGGCGATCGAGGTCAGGCGGGCGGGGTCGAGGATTTTGATTTTCTTGTGTTCGACTTCGATGATCCCGGCGTCCATGAATTTGCGCAAATTGCGGGACAGCGTCTCGCTGATTGTCCCCAGACGACTGGCTAATTCTGTTTTGGTTGTATCCAGCTGAATTGTGCCGCTTGCCGTCCGGATTGACTCGGCAAGTATATAATCGGCCAGCCGGGCGGGTACTTCTTTGAGCGATAACTGCTCGAGTTGATTGTTAAAATCGCGCAGAAAGGCCGCCATCGAACCGATTATTTTAAGGGCAATTTGGGGGGATTTTTCGAGCAATCGGATAAATTCCCTTTCGGGGAAAAACGCCACCGTGGAATTATTCACCGCCATGCAATTGGCCGGGAACTTGTGGCCGTGAAATATCGCCACCTCGGCGAATATCTGCCCCGAACGAATCTGGTGCAGAGTGTACTCTTTGCCGTCGGGCGAGGATTTATACAGCCGCACCTGGCCATCGAGCAGTATATAAAACCCTGTCGCCGCGTCGCCTTCAATGAATAACAGCTCGCCTTTGACCAGACTGCGAATCAAGGCAATGGAAGCAATCGCTTTAAGCTCGTTTTCATCGAGGCTGCGGCCAAGATAGCTGTTTTTAAGCAGGTCGATACTGGTCATGTTAATAGATTATAATTAGCGAATGCTATATCGGGCAACAGGATTATTTGACCGCTTTGTGAATCGCGGTAATACCGAAAAAAGGTTGTTTGTGTGAGACCTCCGAAAAACCGGCCTTATATAAAATGTCCGCCACCTGTTCGGCATCGTAGAAACGCGGAATCGAGGACGCCAGGTATTTATAGCCCCCTTTGGAACCGGACACGAGTCCGCCCAGCGGGGCCACCGTCAGCCGGACATAAAGATGCATCAGCTTGCGGATAATTTTACTTTTGGGCTGGCTGGTTTCCAGACAGATAAACCGTCCGCCCGGCTTGAGCACCCGGCAAAACTCGGCGAAATGCGGCTGCAAACCTCCCGGAGTGGAATTGATATTGCGCACGGCAAACGAGATGGTCACCAGGTCGAAAAAATTATCCGCAAACGGCAACGCTTTGGCATCACTTATGACAAAACGGATTTTGTCACCGGCCGGTTTTTGGCGGGCCCGGCGGGTCATCGGCAGAGAAAAATCAGCGCCAAAGATTTCCGTCCCGTTTCCCTTAAGTTCAAACAGTTTCTGGGCCAGTTCGCCGGTACCGGTACAGACATCCAGCCAGCGCGTCCCGCCGCCGGCCGCGCCCATCTTGGCCGCCCGATTGCGACAGACTATATCCATCCCGAACGTCATCAGATGATTGAGCATTTCATAAGTGCCCGGAATTTCGGCGTATATTTTTTGCAAACCTTTGTTCATAATTTTTTCCGTCTCGTCTCGGTCTAAATATCAGATAACGCGCGAAATGTCAAGACGTTGGATTTAATCCCCATACAATGCCACCGGCCGCCGTTGACAGGGAACACCCGGCGGACCACAGCGGCAGGGCGTATACCGGATAATAGACAAATAAGGTCCATTATGTGCCCGAAAGCCGTCGTATAATGTCGGATATATATATTTGACGGAAAGGAGATAAAATCATGAATATAAACGTCAGCGACAGGGCCGTCGAACAGCTCAAAAAGCATGATATTGGTCCAAAGAAATTTTTGCGGATCGCCGTCGTTTCCGGCGGCTGCTCCGGCATGACGTATAACGCCGTCATCGATACCGAGTTGGACGAAAGCGATGAAATTCTCTTCGAAAAAGACGGCGTGCGCATCGTTTCGGAATTCAAAAGCATGCTGTATCTCGATGGTTTGCATATCGATTACAGCGATGACCTGATTAACGCCGGGTTTCGGTTCACCAATCCCAACGCCCAGAAATCATGTGGCTGCGGGGCGAGTTTCGCGGCGTAGTGTCAGGAGAGGCAAAAATGAGCCGGCAGCCAATCGATATCACCGGCGGCGATTCGGTTTATTGTATCAACACCGCCCAGCTGCGGCAGGCCTATGAAATGATCTCCGGCGACTGCGAAAGCTCGGCCCGTCTTCACGCCCAGCTCGACGTGCTCGAAGCCGATTTCAACCGCAACGATCGGGCCGCCCTCGCCTTTTTAATCATCGACCGCCTCCTCAAATCGCCGAAATAACTAGACCGGCATATTGTTTATCATAATCCTGACCGGCCGCAAAACCGGGCTTTTATTGTTACGTTTAATTCCGATATTACGTTATAATTATCATGATGACCCGAAATAACCATAGCTGCGCCTGCGAGCACGGTTCCGACAAAGCCGATCGCCGGGCGCGCTTTACACTCTACGGCCGAGAATTCTTCTGTGCCGCAAGCCTGCTGTTATTATTGGCCGGGTTTATTATCAACGCCGTCGGCGCCGGTCTGGGCGGAGCACTGTTTTCCGAGGCGGTGCCGCCCGCCAGCATCGTGTCGTATTTATTGGCCATCGTGGCGGCGTGGCACCATGTGGCGCCGTCGTTTTACCGGGCTTTGAAAAATTATCGCGCCGATGTTTCCGTCCTGATGACCATCGCCGTGGTCGGGGCCGTCGCCATCGGCGATTATTTTGAAGCCGCCACCGTGGCCTTTTTGTACGCTCTGTCTCTGGTACTCGAAGACTGGTCGGTGGGACGGGCCAGAAATGCCATTGCCACTCTCATGGATTTAAAACCGCTGACCGCACGGGTGCTGGGAGATGACGGTGAAACGACCATCACACGGGTGGACGAGGTGGCCGTCGGCCGGATTGTCCGCGTCCTGCCGGGCGAAAAAATACCCCTCGACGGCAAAATTACAAACGGTTTTACTTCAATCGATCAATCACCCATCACCGGCGAATCGATACCGGTGGAAAAAAATGTTGGCGATGAGGTTTTCGCCGGGACGGTCAACAATCAGGGAGCATTTGAATTCGAGGTGACTCATGCCGCCCATGACACCACGCTGGCGCGGATAATCCATCGCGTCGCCGAAGCTCAATCACATAAGGCTCCGGTTGAGCAGTGGATACAAAAGTTCGCTCGCCGCTATACTCCGGCTATGCTGGTCGGCGCCATTCTGGTGGCGGCCGTGCCGCCGCTGGCCGTGGGGGCATCATTTAATACCTGGTTTTATAACGCTCTGGTCATGCTGGTCATTTCCTGTCCCTGCGCGCTTCTGGTGTCGACTTCGGTCAGTATCATGGCCGGACTGGCATCGGCGGCGCGGGCCGGAGTGCTGGTCAAGGGGGCGGTGTATCTCGAAGCCCCGGCTTCGCTCGAAATTGTCGCCTTTGACAAAACCGGCACTCTGACCACCGGCCGGCTCGAAGTACAAAACATCATTCCCCTCGAAGACCATACGCCTGAAAATCTTCTGGCCAACGCCGCCGCTCTGGAATCATACAGCGAACACCCCATCGCCCGCGCCATTGTCCGCCGCGCCGAGGAATCCGGTGTTGCCTGTAATCCCGTATCCGACTTTCAAAGCATCCGCGGCAAAGGAGCCGAGGCGGTTATGAATGAAAGGAAATTCTGGATCGGCTCGCACCGCTATGTCCATGAGCGCGCCCCCGACCACGAACATTTTCATCAAAAGGCAACGGTTCTGGAAAATTCCGGCCAGTCGGTGATCGCCGTCGGCAACGATGACCACGTCTGCGGTCTGATCAGTCTGGCCGACCGGATTCGTCCCGAAGCGGCCGAGGCGATCGGGCGTCTTAAAAAACTGGGGATACAAAAAACGATGCTTCTCACCGGAGATATCGAGGCCGCCGCTCGGGATATCGCCCTGCGGGCGGGACTCGATGAATACCGCGCCGAACTTCTGCCCGATGATAAAGTCGCTCTGATTCGCCACCTGGTCGATGAACGCAAAAAAGTGGCTATGGTCGGCGATGGCATCAACGATGCCCCGGCGCTGGCCGCCGCGACTGTCGGCATCGCTATGGGCGCCGCCGGTACCGATGCCGCCATTGAAACCGCCGACATCGCTTTGATGTCCGACGATCTCACGCGTATCCCGTGGTTAATACATCATTCGCGGCGGGTTATCGGCATGATCAAACAAAATGTCGTTTTTGCTCTGGCAACCAAGGCTGTCTTCATGGCCCTGGCTTGGATGGATCTGGCGACGCTCTGGATGGCGATATTTGCCGATATGGGTGTGACTCTTCTGGTTGTTTTTAATTCTCTGCGACTTCTGAAGACGGAATTGAAGTAGAACTATTTCCCGTTTAGTTTCAAATATCTCACGAATTAGTGATGAACGGCTCTTGCCTTTTTTCGTATTTATACCATAAATTGATAGTCCGCAATTCAAAGGGCAATTTTATTGGAGGAATCTGATGGAAAAATACGAACTTAAAATCGCCAGGGGCTTTGACCCGAATACTCAAAAGAAAATCGGCTTCTGGGCCGCCCAGCTTGAAACGCAGCTAAAAAAACTCAAAATGGCAGTGAAGGACTTGTCCGTCAAACAACTGGAATGGCAACAGAAACCGGGCATGAATACGATCGGCATGCTTCTGGCGCACAATGCGCTGGTCGAGGTCTGGTGGGTGCGCATTGCACCCAATGAGATCCCATGGGAGCCCGACGGCAAAAAGTTAATGCAGAAAATCTGCGGCATCGAAGACGATGGCTTGCCGCTCGCGCCTGATGGCAAACATCCGGTCTATCTTAAAAATTTCACCGCCGAAAAGTACCTGAAGATTATCTCCAAATCCCGCCGGGTGATTCTGGCCGAAATGAAAAAATGGCGCGACGCCGACCTGGATAAGTACTATACGCTCGGTCACGGTAAAAAGCAGGCGAAATTCACTCGCGCCTGGACGCTGTACCATGTGTTCGAGCATTTTTGTGTCCATATGGGCCAGATATTGCTTGTAAAACATCTCATGACCGACGCCGGAGTATTGCCGAAGAAGAAGACGAAGTAGGATTAGTAAATCAAGATTGTCAGGCCCCAAGTGGGCCTGACCTACAAAAAAGAATACGGGTGTGTAGGTCACGCCGACTGGTCGAAAACCCTGAACGAAGTGAAGGGCGGCGTGACATCTTCATATTCCTAAATAATTGTGGGCGGCAAATGTCCACATTTGCCCCCTTCTTATTGTGCCCGGAACCCCGGCCATCGATTTCGTGTTCTGTATCGTATGTTACCAAAAAGGAGCGAACATGAAATCAATAATCTTTATGGCCCTGATGCTGTTTTTAGCCACCGCAGTACCGGCCGAAATTGTCACCGAAACCGTCGAATATAAACATGGCGATGTCGTTCTCGAGGGTTTTCTTGCCTATGACAACACCGTCACCGGCAAGCGCCCCGGGGTGCTGGTCGTGCACGAGTGGATGGGGATAAACGATTATAACAAAGTACGGTGCCGCCAGCTGGCCGAGATGGGTTATGTCGCTTTCGCCGCCGACATGTACGGCAAAGGGATTCGCCCGCAAACGACCGAAGAAGCCTCCAAACAGGCGACCATCTACCGTTCCGACCGTCAGCTGATGCGCGATCGCATTACCGCCGGGCTGGATTTTCTCAAAAGTAATGATCTTTGCGATAATGAACGCATTGCCGCCATCGGCTATTGTTTCGGCGGCGGCACCGTTCTGGAACTGGCCCGCTCCGGCGCCGATATCGGCGGGGTGGTCAGTTTCCACGGCAATCTCGACACGCCCCATCCCTCGGTGGCCAAAAATATCAAATCTAAAATTCTGGTCTGTCATGGCGCCGATGACCCCTATGTCCCCTATGAACAAGTGACCGCCTTCATGGATGAAATGAGCGCGGCGAATGTCGATTATCAGTTTATCGCCTATTCACGGGCGGTGCATTCCTTCACCAATCCCGGCGCCGGCGACGATAAAAGCAAAGGTTCGGCCTATAACGCCGACGCCGACCGCCGCAGCTGGCAGCACATGAAGGATTTCTTCGCGGAGATATTCAGATAAACATTTTCCTCTTGCTTTTTGCTGAAATCAAGTATTATATAAAACCCCGATAAGGGGATGGAGTCCCCCTCGTAACCGCCTGGACCGGGCTGATGACTCCTGTCGTGCAGAATATTGCGGCGGCAGGGTCAAAGCAACGTGTAACACAGCCCGCCGCAAGGCGGATTCTTTTTGCACCAGACCCGGACGGCTTTATTTGAAAGGAGGACTCCATTATGGAACAAATTTTCACCATCGCCGCTTTCTGGCTCGGACTGGCGGTCTTGTCAGCCATTATTGCCTATCACCTGAAAGTATCCATTGCTCTGGTGGAAATCTGCGTTGGCGTTATCACGGCGGCGATTGTCGGGTACTATAGCGCCGTGGAAACATTAGGGGCCGATTCCGAATGGCTGCGTTTTCTGGCGGCATCGGGAGCGGTTCTTTTGACCTTTCTGGCCGGGGCCGAATTAGAGCCTAAGGTGATTAGAAAAAAACTCAAGGAAGTAACCGTGGTGGGACTGGTCGGATTTCTGGCGCCTTTTTTGGGCTGCGCCGCACTCGCGCATTACATTCTGGGATGGAGCTTTGAGGCCAGTCTGCTGTGCGGAGTCGCCCTTTCCACCACTTCAATGGCCGTTGTTTATGCCGTCATGCTGGAAACCGGCTTCAATAAAACCGAATTCGGCAAAGGCATTCTGGGGGCGTGCTTCATAAACGACCTCGGCACGGTTATCGCCCTCGGTCTGCTCTTTGCACCGTTTACGTACAAAACCATCATTTTTATCGTAGTGACGACAATCGTGCTGTTCATATTGCCGGTTGTCAGCCGCTGGCTGACCGAAATGTATGCTCATCGGACAGCCGCCATACGAACCAAATGGGTGATTCTCGTGGTGTTCGGCCTCGGCGCGCTGGCTCTCTGGTCGGGGAGCGAAGCCGTTCTGCCCGCGTACATTGTCGGTATGGTTCTGGCCGAGTTTTCAAACGGCGACACTTTCTGGATTCGACGTCTTCGCACTCTTATCGTCGGCTTTCTCACGCCGTTTTATTTCCTGCGGGCCGGAACATTCGTCTCCATATCGGCTCTGATTGCCGCACCGGCCGTATTTCTGGTCCTGCTTGGCGGCAAGGTTCTGTCGAAAATTTTTGGATTGTACCCGGTCATAGCAAAATTCCGGCGCGATCGCAATGAGCGCTGGTACTATACGTTGCTCATGTCAACCGGACTGACTTTCGGCACCATCTCGGCACTATACGGCCTCTCCAATAATATCATCACCCAGGATCAATACTCCTTTCTGGTCGCGGTGGTAATCGCCAGCGCGGTAGTCCCGACTCTTATCGCCGGAATCGCCTTTTTGCCGAAGCACCTTCTGCCGAAGAAGGAGAGACCGGCGGGGACGGTGAAACGTGAAAGCGGCCTTGGCGCCGAAGGATAATATGGGACGATGTCACGATTATTAATTTTAAATACTGACGGGTATTTGTAAAGTCACTTGGAAGCGGAACGAATCATAATCATCATTGTCGCCATCGCCTTCGGCGGTCTGGCTTCAATAATGGCCTATTTGATTTCCTATGAGGTATATTTGCATCATTTCCCGGATAAAAGGGATGCCAAAAAGCTGGCCCGGGAAATGGCCTTTTCGGCTTTGCTCTTTTTTGTTGGATTGGGAATAGTTTTGGCTTTAATTTTGCCGTTATTCCTGAAGTGATTGGAGGCGAGATTGCCATATGGTTTTCTATTGTCCTTCCTGCTGGCATGATGTGCAAACAGAATGTTACGCCTGTCACGTATGTGGATTTGATATTCGGGCTTTATTCGAAAATAAAGACTATGTGGACAAGCTCGTGGTCGCTTTGAACCACCCGGAATTCGCCACGCCCGTAAGATCGGCATGGATTCTGGGTCAGCGTCGCGAAGAAAGGGCCATCGAGCCCCTATATAATCTGGCCCGGCATAGCCCGGATTTATATGTCGTTGCCGCCGCCATCAAAGCTTTGCTCGATATCGGAACAGCCGAGTCCGTTGCCCGGGCAAGTGAATTCTCCAAACATCCTTCAATTATGATTCGAAATCTGTTTATGGATTCCATGCCGGATAATTCTACAACACAACCTGGGGACGATGAAAAACATTTCCGAAAATAAATCTCCCTTGCACTTCGTGTTATTATTGGGTCTTGTCAGCCTGTTCGCCGACATGACCTATGAAGCCGCGCGAAGCATCACCGGTCCATATCTGGCCACTCTTGGTGCCAATGCGGCCACGGTCGGCATAGTTGCCGGACTGGGAGAACTAATCGGTTACGGCCTGCGAGTCGTCTCCGGGGTCGTCAGCGATAAAACCCGACGCTACTGGATGATTACTATCGTGGGCTATTCGGTCAACCTGCTGGCCGTCCCGGCGCTGGCTCTGGCGGGAAACTGGGAAGTGGCGGCCGTCCTCATTTTGGTCGAGCGTTTCGGCAAAGCCGTCCGAACACCCGCCCGCGATGCCATGCTGTCTCACGCCGCGCATGGCATGGGGCGTGGCTGGGCGTTCGGGATTCATGAAGCTATGGACCAGATCGGTGCCATGATCGGTCCGATCATCGTTATGGCTGTTTTGGCCTGGAATGGAAGCTATCCGCACGCCTTCGCCGTTTTAATTGTCCCGGCCATTCTGGCTCTGACCATTCTTGCCATAGCCAGAGCCACATATCCTAACCCCGGCCGTCTCGAACCGTCATTCTCCCGGAAACCAGATGACCGACTGGGGCCAATCTTCTGGCTGTATCTGACCGCCGTCGCCTGTATTGCGTTCGGGTTTGCCGATTTTCCTTTAGCTGCATTCCACATGAAGACAACCGGCATCGTGGCCGACAAATGGATTCCGCTGATTTATGCCGGGGCCATGGGGGTGGATGCCATAAGCGCTCTTATACTCGGACGACTGTACGATAAAATCGGACTTAAGGTACTAATGGGTGTCATAATATTATCGGCCTGGAGTGCACCCCTGATATTCCTGTCCGGTTCCGGTCTTCTTATCGCCGGGATGGTGCTATGGGGGATCGGCATGGGTGCGCTGGAGTCGATCGTTCGTGCCGTCGTGGCCGGAATTGTCAGCCCGGAGCGAAGGGCAACCGGTTTCGGTATTTTCAACGCCGGTTTCGGATTCGCCTGGTTTGCAGGAAGCGCCGTGATGGGAATATTATATGACCTGTCTCTGACAGCGATGGTCGGAATAACCGTTTTTGCCCAACTGCTCTCCCTGCCCTTTCTTTTGACCGTACACAGACGGCAGGTGAAGTAGGTCGAGTTCTGAATCCCGACATCTTTATTATGCCGAAGAATATCATTTTAACTTCCCTGCCGGAAAATCGGTAGACAGGCGTCGCCTGTCTATTTAAATTGTGGGTATGCAAAACCTGACGTATGACCAAATGGTCAAAGCCATGACCGAATCGGATGCGTCTTATGACGGCCGCTTTTATGTCGGCGTCCATTCCACCGGCATCTATTGTCTGCCGTCCTGCCCGGCCAAAATGCCGCTCTTGAAAAACGTCGTCTTTTACGCCAGCCGGGAAGAAGCTATCGCCGCCGGTCTGCGCGGCTGCAAACGGTGTCATTCGGATCGTTATCCCGATATACTCCCGCTCTGGTTGCCCAATCTTATAGCATTTATGAAAGAACGCCGCCAGAACCGTCTGACCGAACATGATTTAATGCAATTTGCAGGGGTGGAGATTTCCACGATTCGGCGTCATTTTCAACATAATCTGGGGCTGACGCCATTGGCCTTCCATCGCAAGATTCGTCTGGAGTATGCCCGTTTGATGATAGCCGGGGGCGCCGATTATCTTACCGCGGCCTATGACTGCGGCTGGGAATCGCCGAGCGCCTTCCGCGATGCCTTCAAACGTCAATTCGGCTGTCCGCCGGGGAGGCTCAATGAGCGAGCAGATAATCGTCTATAAGCATTTCGATAGCCCGATGGGTCCGATGATCGGCGGCGCCACCGCCAAAGGCGTCTGTTTTCTGGAATGGTTTGCGCGCGGCGGCATCGGGAAAATCCTGGCCCGTGTCGAAAAACGCTATAAAATGCCGACCGTGGAAAGCGCCAACGGCCACCCGCAATTGACCTCCCTTGAAAAACAGCTGGAGCGATATTTCAATGGCGTCCTCAAAAAATTTACGGTTAAAATCGATGTCACCGGCACGCCGTTCGAAATGAAAGTCTGGAATGAGCTTCTCAAAATCCCCTATGGCCAGACGCGCAGCTACGCCAATATCGCCCACGCCGTTGAAAGCCCCAAAGCCGTGCGCGCGGTCGGACGGGCCAACGGCGCCAATTATCTGGCAATCGTGATACCCTGCCACCGCGTTATCGAAAGCTCCGGCGGACTGGGCAGCTATGGCGGTAAACTTTGGCGCAAAAAGCGACTTCTGGAACTCGAAAGCGGCGTCGAACCGCTGCGGTTATAATCCTCATTGTTGAATTAATCAGGCGATATTGCCATATCAAACCAGCCACCCGTTGGGTGGGCTACAAATTTTACCATAAAGCTCCGCCAAGTTATCCCTTGTCCAACTCAATAGCACCTATTATTTTGCCGAATTAATGGAATTGTAGGGCAGAACCAAAGCGAAGCGTCGCGGTTCTGCCAATTTCCCGGCCGGTTTGAGAACCCGCCGGGCACAACGCCCGAACATAGATGTCGGGTTTCTCTCCCGGTTGCATCGGGATCGGAACCCGACCTACAAGAAAGACAACGGAATTTAAAATGGCGAAAAATAATACCCCCAAGACGGCGATCGTCCCGACCCGCAACGATGATTACCCCGAATGGTACCAGCAGGTCATCAAAGAATCCGACATGGCCGAAATGTCCCACGTCCGCGGTTGCATGGTTATCAAACCGTGGGGCTACGGTATCTGGGACAATCTCAAAAACGAACTCGATGCTAAAATAAAAGAGACCGGCCACGACAACGCTTATTTCCCGCTGTTTATCCCACTGTCGTTCATGGAAAAAGAGGCGGCGCACGTCGAGGGCTTCGCCAAAGAATGTGCCGTGGTTACCCACCACCGGCTGGAACTGAAAGACGGGCGACTGATTCCAACCTCACCGCTCGAAGAACCGCTGGTGGTACGTCCGACCTCGGAAACCATTATCGGCCGTTCGTTCGCCAAATGGGTGCAGTCGTACCGCGACCTGCCGCTACTCATCAACCAGTGGGCCAACGTCGTGCGCTGGGAGATGCGCCCGCGGATATTTTTGCGCACGACCGAATTTTTGTGGCAGGAGGGGCATACGGCTCATTCGTCCGAAAAGGAAGCGAGGGAAGAGACGCTGAAAATGCTCGAGGTGTACCGCTGGTTCGCCGAGGAAATCATGGCGGTGCCGGTGATTGTCGGCGAGAAAACCCCCTCGGAGCGTTTCCCCGGCGCGGTCAATACCTACTGCATCGAAGCCATCATGCAGGACCGTAAAGCCCTGCAGTCGGGCACGTCGCATTATCTCGGCCAGAACTTCTCGGCGGCTTTCGGAATAAGTTTTCTGAATGTTAACGGTGCGCAGGAAAACGCCTATACAACCTCATGGGGCGTCTCTTCGCGCATGATCGGTGCCATGATCATGGTGCACGGCGACGACGACGGCTTGCGCGTCCCGCCCAAAGTCGCCCCCAAACAGGTCGTGATCATCCCGGTTCTTCGCGACGAAGCCGAAAAACCGCGCATCATGGAGTACATCGATAATGTCGCCAAAGCGATTGCGGCCGAGTCTTACAACGGCAAACCGGTGCAGGTGCATGTCGATACCAAAGACATGCGCTCGGCCGAAAAGAAATGGAACTGGGTCAAAAAGGGGGTACCCATAAGAATCGAAATCGGAGCGCGCGATGTCGAAGCCGGGACGGTCTTTTTGAACCGCCGGGATATGCCGGAGGCCAAACTCACTCCCGCCAAAGACAAAGTCGCCGCCATGATTCCGGGCCTGCTCGATGAGATTCATAAGAATTACTATAATCAGGCCGCGGATTTCCTTAAAAAACACACGTACTATGACATCGATACCTATGATAAATTCGTGAAATTTTTCACCCCAAAGAATGCCGACAAGCCGGAAATCCACGGGGGGTTTGCGTGGAGTAAATGGTGTGACAGCGCCGAATGCGAAGCCAAAGCCGCCGAAATGAATGTCACCATCCGCTGCCTGCCGCTCAAGCAGAGTGGCACGAAGGGTAAATGTGTCATCTGCGGAAAAGCGGCCACAACCGACGCCGTCTTTGCCAAGGCCTACTAATCCGACCCATTATTTGGAAATTTAGTAAATTAAGGCGGGCCGATAAGCCCGCTTTTTTATTGAGTTTCGGCCACAAACTTTCTTGTCAAATTCCGGTATTTTGTTATATTTATATGGGTCCCGAGCACAACCCGGTTATATCATATTGAAAATTTTATACCTACCGGAGGGTGCTATGCGTAAAGTGCTAATTCTAATCGCCACTTTCTGTCTGCTGTCAACACCGTTTTGCCCCGCTCAGACGATCGAATGGACGCAATATATAAACGGGTCCGCCAACGACAGCGATATTGTAGTAGATCTGATCACAGACGTAATGGGTAATGTTTACATTGTGGGGACTACAAAAGAAACAGGTACATTCTATGACGTCCTTACTGCGAAATATAATTCAAATGGCAATCTCAAATGGAGTCGTACCTATAGTATGCCAGACAGTGTGGTTGACATGGGTTTCGGTGTTGCCGTGGATGGTGTCGGAAACGTTTATTCTTTAGGTTATACCAATGATTCCGGAATGATTTCTGTAATAAAATATAATTCGGATGGCGAATTCCAATGGGCTAATAATTATATTGGTGAGTTATGCCATGGAAAAACCATTGCCATTGATAATTCGGATCACATTATCGTGGTGGGTCTGGGCTTACATATTGCCCGATTTGGTCCGGACGGGGACATTCTGTTTATTCAAGGAGGTACCGAATGGGAAATCTGTCCGGCCGAAATCATTATAGATAACGAGAACAATTGCTATGTTTTCGGCTACAATTATGGAACTCTCATAGGATTAGTCGCAAAATATGATTCACTGGGCAACGAAATTTGGAGGAATTACCTTTATGATGATTGCGGCCTATTTTTTGTTACCAGATATGTGGCAGGCGCCTTCGACAGCAACTGGAACGTAATTGCAGGAGGCGGCCATGGCCCGGCCGGTTGCGCCCAGACAGAAAACTATTTTCTGCGGAAATATTCGCCGGACGGCGATACACTCTGGACTCATGAGTACATTGTCACATCAGGTGATGGGGCAAACGTTGATATATTAGTGGATAATGATACCTTGTTTACGACGGGTATATTTCTTCAGCCGGAAGGTGTTCTGCCCGCCATGATAAAGTATTCGCCCACCGGCGCCCTTTTATGGGATGAATCTTATGATCGTGGTGTTAATTTTGAATATACCTTTGGCGGATGTGGGGCACTTACAAATGAATATTTATTTAATATAGGCTATAGTGACTCAATTTATGGCGCTCCTGAAGATTTCGATATCGAGGTTGTTTGCTATCATCGAAATGGATCATTCCAATGGGCATACCATACCGAAGGCGTCGGTTCTTTTAATGGACAAGAGCCGAATGTTCGAAGCATTAGTATTGGTTGCGGTATTGCCGCTTTGCCTGATAATAATATTGTGTTCGCTGCCGTTACGGATGATTCTCCTTCGGGAACCGAAGATATTATTATCAGAAAAATCTCCCTTGGGACACCATCCAATTGCATTCCCTCCGCCAATTGTCATTGCGTTGATAATCTCGCTGATTCCGGGCCGGGTTCTCTTCGCCAGGCCATTCTGGATGCCAACAGCCATAGCGGCCTCGATACCATCGGATTCAACATCTCCGGCGTTCTGACTCCGGATACACAACTTCCGGATCTGACCGATGACAGTACCAATATTCTGGCCGGTCCTTATTCGGGCATGGTAATCATCAACGGCGGCGGTTTCTCAAAAGCCGATGAATACGGCCTGACAATTTCCTCGAATTTCAATGTCATAAGCGGCCTGGTGTTTACCGACTGGACCGGCGGATGTGTCAAAATCGACGGCGACAGCAATATCGTCACGGCCTGCAATCTCGGCGTCAATGCCCTGGGTACCAGCCGCGACAACCGCGGCCACGGTTTGGTAATTAACGGCAATTTCAATGACATCGGCGGCTGTGGCGTCGATGACAGAAACCTGTTTGGAGCCGGGGCGTCGGCGGCACTGGCCCATGTGCTTATCACCGGTGATTCCAATACCGTCGTCAATTCATACATGGGCATCGCCACCGACGGCAATCCCATGAGCAATGTCGCCGCCGAACCATACGGCATCAAAATCGATGGCGGCAACGGCAATATAATCGGCGACGAGAATTGCCCCAATTATCTGGGTGGCTTCAATTCCGGATTTCTTATCCAGGGTTCCGACCAGAATATTGTAAAATACAATCGAATCGGTCTGTCGCCCAATATGACCGATACCATTCCCTGCAGTCGCGGCATGTATATCACGACTACTTCCAGCCAGAACATCATCGGCCCCGGTAACATCGTCGCCGGCAGTTACTACGGGGGTATCATCATGATATCGTCCAATGCCGACAGCAATGTTATTATTGGAAATACCATAGTCGGAAATCACGGCAATGGTATAAGTGCCACCAGCGGCGCCACCGCTAATAGAATCGGGGGGTACACCGAGGATGAAAAGAATATTATCAGCCGCAATCAATATCACGGCATCAATATTGACGCCGGCGCCCATCAGACCGAGGTGATCGGCAACATCATTGAATACAATGGGGCGCACGGTCTTTTTATCCGCGATGGAACAAGCAACAATGTTGTTGAACTCAATACTATTCGCAATAATTCGAAAGCGGGAATGGCCGCCGATAGCACCCCTTGTTTGTACAACACTTTCTCCCGTAATCTCGTTTATTCTAATGCCGAACTCGGCATCGACCTGCGCGAGGACGGCGTGACGTTTAACGACCCCGGGGATATTGATACCGGCCCCAATGATTTATTAAATTATCCTGAAATCGATTCGCTCTTCATGAATCCGGACAGCTCTTTCCGCGTCTATGGCCAGGCCGCCAATGACGCCATAATCGAGTTTTTCGTGGCCTATCCCGCCGGTGATGATTCCAAGCCTGCTGACACATCGGGGCATGGTGAAGCCTGGGAATACATCGGCTCGGATACCGCCGACGGTTCGGGCAACTTTGAGTACGAAATAAGTAATGCCATCGCCTATTTTTCGTTGATTACCACCACCTGTACCGATGCTTCCGGCAACACTTCCGAGTTTTCACCCAATTTCCGACTGGTTCCGACACCGCTTATTATTGTAGGTTATTCTCCAATCAACCTGCATGTCATCGACCCGGCCGGGGACAGCATCGGCAAATATCCGAATGATGATTATTTCAATTCTATCGGGTCCAATGCAACTTATGAGGATATCATTCGTGATTCCATCACCATCCAGTATCCGCTTGAGGGTGAATATATAATTATCGTCTATCCCCAGGGTGACCCGCCGCCGGGGGCGCTGTACACCATCGGAATTCGCATCGACGGTTCCCAGCAGGCGATAATAGTGGAAAATCAATATGTTCCGGTTTCGGGGACGGCCGATACGCTGGGTTATGAAGTCATCGAGGGGTATCATTTTCTCAACGGCGACCCGACGCGGGATAATGTGATTAACCTGATTGATATCTTGTATTTGATAGCTTACCTGTATGGCACCCCGCCCGGCCCGGCACCTTATCCCATTACGGCGGGTGATGCCAACTGCGATCAGACCATAAACCTGATCGACATATTATATTTGATCAGCCACCTTTATGGCACCCCGCCCGGCCCCGAACCGTGCAACTGGGAGAATTATGAGTAGTCAACACCCCGCCCGGCCCCAATGGCGGGGTGTGAGCAATTTTTATTGCTCCCTATACTGGTAGTGTTATGGCCAGGTTAAGGACATTAAAACACGAGGATAATAAAACAAAATAAAGCCATTTAACAAGGCCCCGCCTGACCTGCTGGACTAACTATAATAATTGGCCGGTTTTAACCAGACCCGTGGCAAAACCGGCATGTATTGAAAAAGGGACATATCCCGGTTAAATGGTTTTGCTTGCGAGGAGCGCACTGTTATAATCAGGATATTATGAAGAAACGGTATCTAATGTTGAAGGGCGAGTGAAGAGATGACCCTGGAATTGAAAGCAAAGCGATTGATTAAGGTCCTCGACACCATCTGCATGGCGCTGGAAGTATTCGGTAATGACTACACGAACCGCTGTGCAGGGCAGTTGCGTCCCCTTGTCGAGTGTTTGCGTCAAGCTGTTGTGGAGGACCGATCCCGTGACCACGCCGCCGCCGTTTTGCGGGAAATCAAGCCAATCATGCACGAATTAAGCGCCATGGCCACGAAAGGAGAAATGGCCATTTTCACCGGTAACGAATTGGACGTGTGGTGGGAATTATCCACAATCTTTCAGGAGTCGCGTTATTCCCGAGACGCATTGTAAAAAAATCAAACCAAACATCACTCGGCGTACTACCTTCCATAAGGTATCGCTAAGTGAGGAGTTAATCTTCGGGATATCCTGTATTTGATAGATTATTTATATGGAACACCTCCCGGTCCGGCCCCCTGCGATAACCACTGATTATCTGGGCCGGGCTTATAACCCGGCCTTTTTTATTCCGGCCCCGAACCTTCTGTCCTTTTTATTGTTATTAAAAATAATTTAAATTTTGTAATTGATTCGAAAGGGGAGAAGAATGAAAAAATATTCCGTCGGTCTTATGGCCGTAGTCCTTCTGCTGGTCCCGTCGCTGTCGCGGGCGCATTGCGAAATTCCCTGCGGCATCTATGACGATTCCACCCGGTATGTCATTATGCTGGAAGACATCGCGACCATCGAAAAATCGATGAACATGATTATCCAGCTGTCCGCCGCCGACACCATCAACTATAATCAGCTGGTCCGCTGGGTGACCAACAAGGAAGACCACGCCAATAAGTTCATGGATGCCGTCTCGCAGTATTTTTTGACCCAGCGGCTGGTCCCGACCGCAGCCGGTGATGCCAATTATGACTCTTATATTAAAATGCTGGCACAATATCACGAGATGCTGGTGCTCGCCATGAAATGCAAACAAACGACCGACTTCGGCCATGTCACCAAATTGCGCGACCTGGTCAATCAATCGCAAAAGCTGTATTTTGAAACCAAGCATCATAAACATTAAAATCCCGGAAAATATTTTTGTAAAGGCCCGTTTGGGCCTTTATTTTTGGGCAAAATTTGGTATTTTATCGGGTATAGAACACATGCGGGTTTGGTTCGAATCCCGACGAAACCGAAGTGGGTCGGGTTCCGATGCCCGACGAAGTCGGGGAGTGAAACCCGACAAATGGATGGATATAACAAAGCCATGCACGCCGAAATTATCGCCGGTGAACTGAAAATAAAGACCTATCAGGTTACCGCCGCCATAGATCTTCTCGATCAGGACGCCACCGTCCCGTTTATCGCCCGCTATCGCAAAGAGGCGACCGGTTCGCTCGATGAAGTCGCGATTACCTTCATTCGCGACCGCCTGCATCAACTGCGCGAACTGGATAAACGCCGCGTGGCCATATTAAAATCCCTCGAAGAACGCGAGCTTCTGACCGATGAACTCAAATTGAAAATAGATGAGGCCTCATCGATGGCCGAGCTGGAGGATATTTACCTTCCGTTCAAACCTAAACGACGCACCCGCGCCACTATCGCCGTCGAAAAAGGCCTGCAACCTCTGGCCGAATTGATTTTCGCGCAGGATGACGGAGTCAACCCCGAAAAAGAAGCCGAAAAATTCATCGACGCCGAAAAAGAAGTTATAACCATAGACGATGCTCTTTCGGGAGCACGCGATATTATCGCCTCGTGGATTAACGAGGACGCCACCATACGGGCCAAATTGCGTGATTTGTATCTCAAGCGGGCCATGATTCGCGCCACGGTCATTACCGGTAAGAAAGAAGCCGGGGCCAAGTTTGCCGATTATTTCGACTGGCAGGAACCGCTGGCCGACGCCCCCTCGCACCGCATCCTGGCCATACGGCGCGGCGAGGCCGAAGGCATCCTGTCGTTTCGAATCGAACCCGACGAAAGCGAAGCCATTACCATTATCGAAAAAGCCTTTTTAATATCCGATAATGCCTGCACCGAGCAGGTCAGGCTGGCCATCGACGATGGTTACAAGCGCCTTTTGGGCCCGGCCATGGAAACCGAAGCGCGCATGCACTCTCGTGGTGAAGCCGACACCGAAGCCATCCGCGTTTTCGCCTCGAATTTGCGCGAGCTGTTGATGTCCCCGCCACTCGGCCGGAAAAACATTCTGGCCATCGACCCCGGTTTTCGCACCGGCTGCAAAGTCGTCTGTCTCGACGAGCAGGGCAATCTGGAGCATCATTTGACCATTTACCCGCATGGCAGCGACAAACAGCGTCAGGATGCCGCCGTAGATATCAGAGCTTTGTGCGAAAAATATAAGATCAAAGTCATCGCCATCGGCAACGGCACCGCCAGCCGCGAAACCGAAAAATTTATCGGCGAAATCGGCCTGCCGGAGCATATCTCTATTGAGATGGTCAGCGAGGCCGGGGCTTCGGTGTACTCGGCGTCAGAAGCGGCACGCGAGGAATTTGCCGACTATGATGTCACCGTCCGCGGCGCGGTATCGATCGGCCGCCGCCTTATGGACCCGCTGGCCGAACTGGTCAAAATCGACCCCAAATCGATCGGCGTCGGACAGTACCAGCATGACGTCGATCAAACGGCACTAAAACAAAGCCTCGATGATACCGTCATAAGCTGCGTTAATGCCGTCGGAGTGGAAGTCAACACCGCCAGCAAACAGCTTTTAACCTATGTCTCCGGTTTAGGTCCGGTTCTGGCGCAGAATGTAATCGATTATCGCCGCGAAAACGGCCCGTTCGCCTCGCGCGATAAACTGAAAAAAGTCCCGCGTCTGGGACCCAAAGCCTTCGAACAGGCGGCCGGGTTCTTGCGCGTCGCCGAATCACCCCACCCGCTCGACCACAGCGCCGTCCACCCGGAAAGCTATCATATCGTCGAAAAAATGGCCGCCGACCTCGGCTGCAGTGTCCTCGACCTTATGCAGGATGAAAATTTGCGCAAGCGGATCGTCCTCAAAAATTACGTCACCGACACCGTCGGTCTGCCCACGCTGAACGATATTATGGCCGAACTGGCCAAACCGGGACGCGACCCGCGGGCCAGGTATGAAACTTTCCACTTCGAGGAATCGGTTAACAGTATCGAAGACCTCAAAGTTGGCATGGTTCTGCCCGGCATCGTCACCAATGTCGCCGCCTTCGGTGCTTTTGTCGATATCGGTGTCCACAACGACGGGCTCGTGCATATAAGCAAACTGGCCGACCGCTTTGTCAAAGATCCGTCCGACATTGTCAAGGTTCATCAGAAGGTGACCGTACGCGTCCTCGATATCGATTTGGCCCGCAAACGAATTTCGCTGTCAATGCGTTCGAAATCGTTTTAGCAGAATCCGTGTAACATAATATCTTTCATGGTCTTATGACGCGGACGTAATATCTCTAAAAAAATCCGGTTTTTATCCGATAATCATAAAAATAAGAAAAATCCCAAATTCCCGGAGTTGGACATGTTTATGAAATTGCTCCAGTCAAAAGCGGGCTTTACGCTGGTCGAATTGGTCGTCATTATCGTAATTCTGGGCATTCTGGCGGCCGTGGCCATCCCCAAGCTGTTTTCGGTTACACAAGAAGCCGAGGAAGCCGCCGTGGCCAATATGATCGCCTCACTGGAATCCGCCATGTCAATGTACACTGCCAGGCAATTCCTCAATGGCGGAACCATTACTGTTCACAACCCGTTCGATGACCTCTCCAATATCCCCGCCAATTATAAAGGCGTCAACGATCCTGTCAATCCGACCAACACGCCGGATGGCTACTGGTCATTCCGGACTTCGGGCAACTGGATTATGTATAATCCCAAGTCCTCGATTTCCGGCGGCTGGCTTAACGGCGGTCAGAGATACATCATTTATCAGGTTCAGGTTGTGGTCGATGGTACCGATACGGTTGGAATCAAGCTGAACAACAGCGCCTATCCGTTCAGCTGGGATTGATATCAATTCCCGAAAATTTAAAACCCCGACTCTCGTCGGGGTTTTTTTCTGTCCGTCATGACCATTTTTCAACTATACTGGCCGTGAAATAGTTTGCGCCCGCTTATAATCCATTTATAAATCTCCATCACCACCAGTACAATCAGCGCCATCGCCAGAGCCGAAAGCCACTCGGTTATGACGATTTCCTCGGTGCCCAGAACTTTTTGCATGAAGGGCAAGTGCATGCTCAAGACATGAATTCCCTGGGCCATCACGACCCCGAGGATGAGGATGACATTGCGGCGAATGGGCACTTTAAAAGCCGAAACCCATTCGGACCGGCAGTTGAACACGTGCACATTTTGCAGCAACACCATCAAAAGCAATACGTTATTGCGCGCCGAGGCTTCGTTTATCCCTTCCACTTCTATCATCCAGTACCAGTATCCGAAGGCCAGAAGACCTATGGTCATTCCGGAAACGAGAGTCTGGGTGATCATCTTGGGGTTGAAAATCTTTTCGTCCGGGCCGCGCGGCTTGCGTTTCATGGCGCCCGGTTCGCCACCCTCGAACGCCAGAGCCACGTCCTGAATGCCGTTGGTGACCAGATTGAGCCATAATAGTTGCACCGCCAGCAGCGGAATGGGCAGACCGCCCAAAATCGCCATGACAAACATCAGCAATTCCGCCGCACCCGTCGAAATGAGAAGGTAAATCACCTTGCGCACGTTATCATAGGCAAACCGGCCCTCTTCAACACCCGCGACAATCGAGGCGAAATTATCGTCGGTCACGATCATTTCGCCCACTTCTTTGGCGACGTCGGTTCCCGACCCCATAGCCACGCCGATATTGGCACGTCGCAGTGCGGGGGCGTCATTGACACCGTCACCGGTTACGGCCACGAATTCGCCGCCGCGGATAAGAACGTCCACGATTTCGAGCTTTTGCGAAGGTGATACCCGGGCGAACACATGGGTCGATGATACCAGCTTTTCAAACTCCGGGCTGTCCGGCACGCCGGCTTCGCTCAACTGCCCTCCGGTTACGACCGGTTCGTCGTTGCGGTCGGCCAGTCCCAGCTCGGATGCAATCGCCCCGGCGGTGGACGGATGATCCCCGGTAATCATGATGACTTTAATGCCCGCTTCTTTGCACTTCTCGACCGATACGATCGCCTCCGGGCGGAGTGGGTCGATAAATCCCACCAGGCCGTGAAAGACAAGTCCCGAAAGGGAAACGCCGGATGCCCCGGCTTCGGTTTTATTGTCGTGTGCCGGACCACCCGCCACGGCCAGAACCCGCAGGCCTTTTTCGGCCATGGACTCGGCCTGATGCACGACTTTTCCCCGGTCGAGTTCAACCGGAGAACCGTTACTGATCATGTTAGTGCAAAATTCGAGGATCTTTTCCACCGCACCCTTGGCGGCAATATAACGGTTCCCCTCATTTTCATAAAACGCCGCCGAAAATTGATTTTCCGACTCATATGGTATTTCATCAACAATTCTGAATTGACTTTTTACTTCCCGCGGATTCATGCCCAGCTTATAGCCCATTGCCAGAAAAGCCACGTCCATAGCATCGCCGCGATGCTTCCAGCTGTCGTTGTCTTTAACCAAAGACGCTTCATTGGCCAGAATGGATAGTCTGGCCAGCTCAACAAGGCTACTCTGTCCCGACTGGCTTGGATTGCCGCCGCCATCGGGTGTCACTTCGCCATCGCCATTGTACCCTTCACCGCTTATCGCAAACGTTTCTCCGTTCGGCAACGCAATCAGGCGCGCCGTCTGCTGGTTGACCGTCAGCGTCCCCGTCTTGTCGCTGGCGATCACCGTGCAACTCCCCAGACTCTCCACGGCCGTGAGTTTGCGGACGACGACATTGCGCTGCGACATTCGTTTGGTGGCGATTGAAAGCGCTACCGTCAGCGCCACGGGCAGACCTTCGGGTATGGCCGAAACGGCCATGGCGACCACGAAGAAAAATATCGCGGTCACGTCATTACCCTGGTACCATAAAAGCATGGCCAGCCCGGCACTCACCCCCAGGACCAGGATGCTTATATGTCTGACGAATTTTTCCATCCGCAACACCAGCGGCGGTTTGCCGCTTTCCGAATGGGTGACGGTATCGGCGATAATGCCCACCTGCGTCTGGGTGCCGGTCCCGACCACAATCCCGATTCCCCGGCCGGAGGTGATCGTCGAACCGGCGAAAGCCATGTTTTTGCGGTCGCTGACGACGGTTTCTTCGGGCAGGGGGTCAATCTGTTTGACCGACGCCATGGATTCGCCGGTTAAGAAACTTTCATCGGCGGCCAGGTTATTGGCCGCAATAAGCCGGAGATCGGCCGGGACTTTGTATCCCGATTCAAGGATAATAATATCTCCGGGGACGACTTCTTCCGAAGCGATCTCGCGGTCCGTGCCGTTACGCCGCACGCGAGCGATAATTTTCAGCAGGCTCTGCAATCCCGCGGCGCTTTTTTCGGCATGATATTCCTGGTATGCCCCCAGGGCGCTGTTTAAAGCGATGACGGCCAGAATGAAAATGGCGTCGGTGCCTTCGCCGATGGCCAACGATGCCGCCGCCGCCGCCATGAGAATGAATATCAATGGATTGGTTATCTGGTGAAGCAGAATAGCCCAGATGGTCGGAGGTTCTTTGACCGGAAGCGTGTTCGGCCCGTAAATGCCCAGCCGTTCGACCGCCTCCGCGTCATTCAGTCCTTCCGGACGACCGCGAAGTTCTTTATAAACATCCCCTTGTTCCAGGGCATGCCAGTTTTTATCACACAGCCGGCAGTCCTGATTGATATCGATCATGTTTATCCTCTAATCTGTTGGTTCCGTTTGCTATCCCACATAATCCCCCGTTGCCATTCATCATATTATCCTGTTATTCCGGGAAATCTAACAATAAGAAGAACCGCCCGGTTTGTCAACTCAAAGCGTATTGGCCGCTTATCAGCATACCTAGGCAGTCCGTATATGTCGGGCGGCCCCGAAATATTATCCGTCATTGAATAATATGTATTGACATTTCATTGTTATGCCGATACATTAGAATGTTATAGTTCGTTTCCGCCTCTGCTTTGATGAAGACGCTTTCGTTTTTTACGTACTCCAAAAAAAGCTGAATACCGGGACCGACGCGCAATCATGCGCACACAATGGTTTATCTCGATGTCATGATTTCCGGCAACGGAGAGGCTGACCCGGGATAAGCGAAAAATGGAGCATAGAATGAAAATCTATGTCGGCAACATGTCGTTTAATACGACTGAAGATCAAATTCGTCAGGCCTTCGAGGGCTATGGCGAAGTAACCAGCGTCAACCTCATCACTGACAGAGATACGGGAAAAGCCAAAGGGTTCGGTTTTGTCGAAATGTCGAACGATACCGAAGCCAAAGCCGCCATCGCCGGCCTCAACAGTAAGGAGATGGACGGACGTGCTATGAACATCAGTGAAGCACGCCCGCGCCCGGACAACAATCGCATGAATCGGCGCTACTAAACCGTAATGTGACATCGCTTCGGCCGTTTGACCGGCCGATGACTATAGATCATTATTAAGCCAATAACCCCGATATCCGTCGGGGTTTTTTATTTCCTCTCGTTCGAAACCAGATACATAAAGATACAATTATGCCGGTCTAAATCGCTTATGCATAACGAATTAGAGCCGAAGAGTTATATCAGAAAGAAGACTTGCCGGCGGAGGTCCGGCAGTCATACCAAACCTTAGGAGGTTTATTATGGTTGGTGCAATTCAAAGCGGTTCGAGTCTTTCCGCCGATATGCTGGCTCAAATGCGCGAGCGCATGTTCGCCCGACTCGACACCGACGGCGATGGTCAAATCGGCGCCGAAGAACTGGCCGCCGCATCTCAAAGCAACAGTCAGGACCGGATTCCCGCCGATCTTGTCGATTGTCTCAATGAAGCCGATATTGACGGCAATGGGGCAATCAGCAAAGAGGAATTCGATTCCATGACGTTCCCCGAACCCCCCGGAACGCCCCCGATGGGCTTCGACCAGACCATGATCGCCAAGCTGCGCGAGCAAATGTTTTCGGATCTGGACACGAACGGTGACGGGCAAATCGATGCCGATGAAATTGCGGCGATAACATCCAAAACCGGAGACTCGGATGGCAAGGCCGCCAACCTGGCCGAACGGATTTTGGCATTGGACAGCGATGGCGACGGTGTCATCAGCCGGGAAGAATTCGAGTCCATGACTCCGCCGGAAAGGCCCCCGATGAATGTCGCCATGAATGCGGGGTATCGCCCGGAATCTTTGAACACGCAAGTCATAGGTGATTTTGCCTCATCGCTTGACATCATGATTTAGGGACCTTGTCCTGTCGTCTGTGTATGTCGGCAGAATGGCCCGAGGGCCATTCTGCCTTTTTTGTATCAAGCGAAATTTCATTAGTCTTTTTCCATATCCGATTGTCATAAGGAAAACGAAATATAGAGGGTGGATTTGTCGGGTTGATCTTATGTCCTTGTCCGCGATCATAATCACAAAACCGGATGGCAACGCCGCACCGATAGAAAATTGTCTTAATGCCGACGGTTATGAAATTATCGGGAGTATCCCGTCTGATAAAGTCGAATCCATCCTGCCGCATCATGCGCCGGGGTTGATCCTTTTCCGGGCCGATGGCAACCTCCGCCGCGACGCCCAGGTCTGCACCAGAATCCGCGACCTGTTCGGCGGGCCGCTTTTGGTTCTGGTCGAGACAATTTCGCCCGTCTATGAATTGACTCTGCTGGAGAACGGCGCCGACGCCGTTATGGCCGAACCGTTTTCATCGGAGCTGTTGCGCGCCCACTTGTCCGCGCTGGGGCGACGTCCGGTAACAGCCGATTTCAATGACGGCGACCCCGTTATCGAAATCGGCCCCATGATCCTCAACCGTGACAGCCGAACTGTCCGCATTGACGGCCGGCTGGTCGCCGTTACCACCAATGAATTCGACCTGCTCTGGTTTCTGGCCGGTCGGCCGGGCCAGTCTGTCTCAAGAGATGAATTATACCGGCGGTTGCTGAATTTTGAGTACGACGGCCAGAACCGATGCATCGATTTGCGGATCTCGCGCTTGAGAAAAAAGCTGGCCGGCGCCGCCAAAGACGGTTTCCGCATCAAATCCGTCCGTAGCGACGGATACGTCCTCGTCACCGAATAATCCCGACCGCTGAACTCGTGCCTATAATGTGGCCACTTTTGGGCTATGTCTCCCTTAAGCATTTCGCCGACTCTTCGGGTGAGACCGAATTGATATATATTCCCGACCCGATTTCAAACCCCGCTGGAGTCGAAATCTTCGGTATTATAAGCATGTACCAGTGCAAATGGCGAGTGTCCTCGTCACCCACCGGCGACGAACGAATAATATAATTGTAATCCGGATCCCCCAGGAAAATATGCATTTTCCAGATTATCTGGTGAAGCACCCCGGCCAGTTCGGCCAGATCATCGTCGCCCGCCAGAAGATAGCTGGCCTGGTGTTTTCGCGGATAAATCCTCGTCTCGAACGGCGACCGGGCCGCGAAGGGACAGAAGACCACGAAATTGGGCGATTCGATTATGATCCGTTCCTTTTGTTTCAACTCTTCCTCGAGCATGTCACAGTATACGCAACTTCCGTACTTATCATAGTGCAGAACCGCCTGCTCCAGCGGATAGCGCACGTGCGGCGGCACAATCGGCGTGGCGATCAACTGCGAATGGGGATGCGCCAGCGACGTCCCCGCCCGCGGACCGTGATTGCGAAAAATCGTGACCAGGTTGATTTTCTCGTTTTTCGACACTTCTCTCTGGCGTTCCCGGTACGCCCGGAGCACATCGGTCACCTCGTCGATCGTCATGGTCGCGATCGTCTTGTTATGCTGCGGACTTTCGATAATGACCTCGGCGATACCGAAGCCTTCGGCGGCCAGAAACGTCCCGACAAAATTTCGTCTGGCCGATTTATCCGGCGACAGCGCCGCATACCTGTTGGGCACCACCCGCAATTTCCATTTGCCGGCATGACTCATCTGAAACACCGTCCCCGGCGTCTGCTCTTCGTTACCCGGACAGAAGGGGCAGTTTTCGCTGTATGACGGCAACGGCTCGCGCTGGGCGAGTTCTTTGGCGAAATCGGACGGGCGCTTGCCCCGTCCCGGCGCGATGATGACCCACTCTTTGGTAGCTCTATTCTGACGAAACTCCGACATATCATCCTCCCCCGATACAAATCCTAATCATGTAACTATCGGCGGGAGATGAATGTCAATATAAATCTGACTATGCTTACTGCTGTCACCGTTTATGACATCCTCACGAAAGCTGTCATCCCGGGCTTTGACCCGGGATCCAGTCCTTGATTCAAACTCCTCGCAAGTCAGTTTTTGTAGGTCAAATCTCCTTAGAGATTTGACATCTATACTTATTCGGGACAAATAAGAACCGGGTCCCCAATCGGTTCATCATATAGGTTATTT
>CAYWLR010000008.1:0-84513 GCA_964459465.1 uncultured Ignavibacteriaceae bacterium
AACCGTCGGCGCCGGCGTCATCACCGAGATTATCGAATAGCGAGGATTGAAGAAACAGGTTTATTATGGATTCCCAAAAAATACGAATAAAACTCAAGGCATACGATCACTATGCACTTGATCGGTCGACCAAGGAGATCGCGCGCACGGTTTTGAGAACCGGAGCCCGGATCGCCGGTCCGATTCCTCTGCCGACCAAACGGACGGTATACACTGTATTGCGGTCGCCGCATGTGGATAAAAAGTCCCGGGAGCAATTCGAGACCAGAATTCACAAGCGTCTGATCGATATATATGAATCGACTCCTCAGACCGTTGACGCCCTCATGAAGCTGGACCTTCCGGCCGGCGTTGACGTCGAGATTAAGACCTGATGGTGAAAGTACGATGAAGGAAATAATTGGAAAAAAACTGGGCATGACGCGCGTCTTCGCTCCCGATGGAGACGAAATCCCGGTTTCGGTGATCGAAGCCGGACCGTGCGTTGTGGTCAGAAAGAAAACGATTGAAAAAGACGGCTACGAGGCTTTGCAGGTGGGTTATGGCGAACGTCGCAAGAACCTTTTCAACAAACCCGAAGCCGGCGTATTCGCGAAAGCCGGACAGGAGCCGCGGCGCTATTTGCGGGAAATCCGGGGTGACAATACGGTCGAGATCGGTCAGGAAATCAAAGCCGACATTTTCAAGCCCGGTGAGCGGGTGGACGTGACCGGCATATCCCGGGGGCTCGGTTTTCAGGGTGCCATGAAGCGGCATCATTTTGCCGGAGCTCAGATTACGCACGGCCAGTCCGACCGGGCGCGTGCCGTGGGTTCGATCGGCTCCTCGTCATATCCCTCGCGCGTCTATAAAGGCATGCGCGCCGCGGGCAAAATGGGCAAGGACAGGGTAACCGTTTTGAATCTGGAGGTAATCCAGGTGGTCGATTCGGAAAATTTGATCCTTGTTCGCGGTGCCGTGCCCGGTAAAAAGGGAACCCTGTTGAAAATCCGGCAAACCAATCGGCGGAAATAGAGGACGGTGTACTATGGAAGCGAAATTATATAATAAAGAAGGCACGCAAATCGGCACCGTCACTTTGAGCGATTCGTTATTCGGGGCCGAGCCGAATCAGTACGTTGTGCACCAGTATGTGGTCAATTACCTGTCCAATCAAAGACAGGGGACGTCCAGTACCAAAGGTCGCACCGAAGTCAGCGGCGGCGGCAAAAAACCGTACCGCCAGAAAGGCACCGGGCGAGCCCGCGCTGGCACCATTCGTTCGCCCCTATGGCGCGGGGGCGGAACCGTATTCGGCCCCAGCCCCAAGTCATACTTCAGCAAATTTCCCAAACGCATGAAACGTCTGGCTCAGATTTCGGCCTTTTCCGACAAGGCCCGTCATGATAACATCCGGGTCGTCGACGATCTCAATCTGGACCAAATTAAAACGCGGGCGCTGGTGAAGATTCTTGACAATCTGGGGTTGGAAGACAAGCGTTGCCTGATTCTGGATGAAGGTCAATGTGATAACCTGGTGCTTTCGGCGAGAAATCTCAATCGAGCCAAATACATGCGCGCCGCCCTGGCCAATACATACGATATCCTTAACGCCGACGTCCTGCTGTTTACAAAAGCCGGCTTGGAGAAGGCCGAGGAGGTATTTGGCAAATGAACGATCCGCGCGAATTATTGCAGTTGCACCGCATCACCGAAAAATCGAACCTGATGCGTGAAGCGACCAATGCCTATGTTTTCCAGGTAAAACGTAAGGCCACCAAGCCGGAAATAAAAAAAGCCGTGGAAAAAGCCTTCGGCGTCAAGGTCGATTCGGTTCGGACCATGGTTATGCCGGGCAAGCCAAAACGCCTGGGTCGCTTTATGGGTCGGACGACGGCATGGAAAAAGGCCGTCGTGACACTCGCCCAGGGTCAGCATATAACAGATTTTGACAATGTTTAGCAGTGTATAGGTTGAAAAATGGGTATCAAGAAATTTAAGCCGACCACGCCGTCCCTGCGCTTTCGGATGATTCCGACTTTCGAGGAAATCACCTCGACGGTTCCGGAAAAATCACTGCTCATGCCGCTAAAAAAGTCCGGCGGTCGCAATAACAAAGGCCGGGTGACGGCCCGTCATCGCGGCGGCGGACACAAGAGATTCTACCGCATTATTGATTTCAAGCGCGACAAACACGGTATTCCTGCCCGGGTGGCGTCCATCGAGTACGACCCCAATCGCTCGGCCAATATCGCCCTGCTCCATTATGCGGATGGTGAGAAAAGATATATTCTGGCTCCCGAAGGGCTCAAGGTTGATGACCGTGTGATCTCGGGCGAAAACGCCGATATCCGCATCGGCAATGCGCTCCCGATAAAAAATATGCCGCTGGGAACTTCGATTCACAACGTTGAAATGTTTCCGGGGCGTGGCGGCAAAATGGCCCGTAGCGCCGGATCATATGTCCAGCTTGCGGCCAAGGAAGGGCTCTATGCCCATCTGAAAATGCCGTCCGGCGAAGTTCGCCTGGTTCGGCAGGATTGCTTGGCCACCGTCGGCGAAGTGGGCAACTCCGATCATAAGAATATTTCGCTGGGAAAAGCCGGGGCATCGCGCTGGCGCGGGCGCCGTCCCAGAGTCCGCGGCGTAGCCATGAACCCGCATGACCATCCCATGGGCGGCGGCGAAGGCAAAAGCAGCGGCGGTCGCCATCCCTGCACGCCGTGGGGCAAGAAGACCAAGGGTTTAAAGACGAGACGGAAACGCAAATCCAATAAATATATTGTTGAACGTCGCGGCAAAAAGTAATAAGCGCGGAGGAAATAAATGCCACGGTCATTGAAAAAGGGACCATACATAGAACCCAAATTGCTGAAGAAAATAGATGAACTCAACCGCACCGGTGACAAAAAAGTCATTAAGACCTGGTCGCGGCGGTCAACTATTTCGCCGGAATTTGTCGGTCATACACTGGCCGTGCATAACGGCAATAAATTCATTCCCATTTATGTAACCGAAAATATGGTTGGGCACAAGCTTGGTGAGTTTGCTCCGACTCGCACTTTCCGCGGTCATGGCGGCAAGTTGGTTGAACGCGCCAGCACCATCAAGGGATAAGGAGCCACTGAAAGATGCAGGCAAAAGCAAGAATAAAATATTTGCGCATGTCCCCGAAGAAAATGCGCCGGGTCGCGGCTCTCGTCAAGGGCAAGCCGGTTGAGGAAGCCCTTAATATTTTGAATTTTATTCCTAAAGCCGCCGCCCACCCGCTGGCCAAAACGGTCAAATCCGCGGCCGCCAATGCCATCGCCGCCGTCGGCACGGCCAAGTTGCGCGCCGAAGACCTGTCGATTTCGAAAATTATGGTGGACGAAGCTCCAACTGCCAAAAGGGTTCGTTTTCAGTCCATGGGACGGGTCTTTCGTATTCGCAAGAGATTCTGTCACCTGCTGGTTGAGGTAGAGGGCGAGCCGGTACCGGAAGAACCCAAAGGGCGCGGACGCCGCAAGAAAAAGGTGAAGGACGAAGAAACCGAAACAACGGCCACAAAGAAAAGACCGGCCACCAGGTCAAAAAAGGCCGCGGCCAAAGCCAAAGATGAAGAAGTCGAAACGACAAATGATACATTGACGGAACCCGCCGCCGAGGCACAGACCGATGTCGAATCGGGCGGGGACAACGATAAAAAAGAAGAATAGTCAGTATTAGAGGAGATAACTTTGGGACAAAAGACACATCCAATTGGATTCCGACTGGGAGTCATTAAGTCCTGGAATAATAAGTGGTTTGCCGGCAAACACTTCGCGCCGTTCTTGTACGAAGATTTGATGATCAAGAAGTATATAAATACCAGGCTTGAAAATGCCGGGCTGGCCAAAGTCGAAATTTTGCGGGCCACCAAAAAAGTTACGGTTGACATTCATACTTCCCGCCCGGGAATCGTGATCGGGCGCAAGGGGGCCGAAGTCGACAAACTGCGGGAAGAATTGCAACTTTTGACCAAGAAAGATATCTCCCTGAATATTGTCGAAGTGAAAAAGCCCGAACTGAATGCCCGGCTGGTGGCCGATGCCGTCGCCCGTCAACTGGAAGGACGTGTTTCATATCGTCGGGCCATGAAGAAAGCCCTGGCGGCTTCCATGAAAATGGGCGCCGAAGGGATCAAGATTGTGTGTGGCGGGCGCTTAATGGGGGCCGAAATTGCCCGCGTAGAAAAATACATGGACGGCCGCGTGCCCCTTCATACCTTGAGGGCCGATATCGATTATTCCACGGCCACCGCCCGTACCACCTATGGTGCCATTGGCATTAAGGTCTGGATTTGTCGCGGGATGGTCCACGGCGCCGGGGAACTGGACGCCCGTGAGGAAATAGATCGTTCGATTCCGGTGGAACGCACCGAAATCGACATGACCAGTCGCCGTGAACGCAAACGTCGCGATGAGCGCAAACGCAAACGTCGTCCGCGCGGCCGGGTTCGTCGGCCGGGCGAGGATGAACGCCCATCGTTCGATGCCCGCGGCAATAATGATCGGAGACCGGGTAATCGGCCTCCGCAGGGTGGTCGCCGTGAGACCAGACCGGAAGGTACTCCGGAAAAAGATAAGGAATCGCAAGGTTGAGACGTTCGGCTTTGGGAGCCGGGAGAATAAATTATGTTAATGCCGAAAAAAACAAAGTTTAGAAAACAACAGCGGGGCCGTATGGCCGGCAAGGCCTTTCGGGGAAGCTCGGTCAATTTCGGTCAGTATGGCTTGAAGGCAATGGACCCGGGTTGGATAACCAATCGCCAGATCGAGGCCGCTCGTGTGGCCTTGACCCGTCGCATCAAGCGCGGAGGCAAGGTCTGGATACGAATCTTTCCGGACAAGCCGGTAACCAAAAAGCCCGCCGAAACCCGCATGGGAAAAGGCAAGGGCGCTCCCGAATTCTGGGTGGCCGTCATTAAACCGGGCCGCGTCCTGTTTGAAATCGAGGGCGTGACCGAGGACCTGGCCCGCGAAGCTTTCCGCCTGGCGGGACATAAACTGCCCATCCGGACGAAATTCGTCTCGAGAGCGGATACATAGAGGATTGAATCATGAAAATGCATTCTCTAAGAGATATGACCAAGGATGAGCTGCTCCAGAAGAAAAACGAGATGATCGATGAGCTGTTCAATCTGCAAATGCGCAAGAGCCTGAAAGAACTGGAAAATCCTCTGCGCCTGCGGACCATCCGGAGGGATATTGCCCGAATCGAAACCATCCTCACGGAAGATGCCCGGGGGATAAAAAAGATCGTCGATTCGGCCGTGTCCATCCTTGGCGCCGTGGATAACAAAGAGCCGGAAAAGAAAGAAAGTACTGATTAAAAGGATAGATGATTATGCCCAGAAATATGCGCAAAGTCAGACAGGGTCGGGTGACCTCGGACAAGATGGATAAAACCGTCGTCGTTAGAATTGAGCGCATCATGAAACACCCGCTCTATGAACGCGTCATCAAGCGTTATGGTAAACTTTATGCGCACGATGAGAAAAACGAAGCCAGAGTCGGCGACCTGGTTCGGATCATGGAAACCCGTCCGTTGTCGGCCACCAAACGCTGGCGACTGGTGGACATTCTGGAGAAAGCCAAGTAAGCGGCGACCGCTTAAAACGGGAGTAAACGATGATTCAGGAATATACACATTTAACGGTTGCCGATAATTCGGGAGCGCGGCGGGTGATGTGTTTCCGTATTTTGGGCGGATCCAAGAGAAGATACGCCCGTATCGGCGATATTATCGTCGTCACGGTTAAGGATGCTATCCCCGGTGGCACCGTCAAGAAATCCGAAATTTGCAAAGCGGTCGTGGTTCGCACCCGGGCTAATACCCGCCGCCGCGATGGCTCCGTCATCCGCTTTTCCGACAACGCGGCGGTCATCATAAACGAACAGAAAGAACCGCGCGGCACGCGTATTTTCGGGCCCGTTGCCAGGGAACTGCGCGAAAAGCAGTTCATGAAAATAATTTCACTGGCCCCGGAAGTACTATAAAGAGGTTCATGACATGAATATTAAAAAAGGCGATATCGTCTATATTCGACGCGGAAAGGACCGCGGCAAGACCGGCAAGGTGCTGCACGTTTCCACCAAAACCAACCGGTTGATTATCGAGGGGGTCAATATGATTGCCCGGCACAGCCGCCCCACGCGTCAGAATCCCAAGGGCGGCGTAATCCGCAAAGAAGGCCCGGTCCACCGGTCCAACGTGGCTTTTTATAATAAATCGATTTCGGCACCGACCAAGGTTAGTTTCAAAATAATCGATGACGGTGGAAAATCGACCAAGATTCGCATCTGCCGTAAAACCGGCGAGCAGTTGTAACAGGGGAACATGATGGCAAGGTTGAAAAAAATATATCAGGACAAGATAGTCCCCAAGCTGATGAAAGAAAACGGCTACGCCTCGATCATGCAGGTTCCGAAGGTAACCAAGGTTACGGTCAATATTGGTCTGGGTGAGGCCATTGCCAATCCCAAGGTGATCGACGCCGCCGTTGATGACCTGACCAAAATAACCGGCCAGAAACCACTGGTAACCACGGCCCGCAAATCGATCTCGAACTTCAAACTCCGCGAGGGAGCCCGGATCGGGGCCAAAGTAACGCTGCGGCGTGAACGTATGTATGAATTTCTGGACCGCCTTATGAATGTGGCCATCCCGCGCATCCGTGACTTTCGCGGTGTGTCCAATAAAGCTTTTGACGGCCATGGCAATTATAATCTGGGGATTACCGAACAAATTATTTTTCCGGAAATAGATTACGATAAAATCGACAAGGTTCGCGGCATGAATATCAGTATCACAACGACTGCCAGAACCGACCAGGAATGTCGGCAACTGCTGACGGAACTGGGCATGCCGTTCGCCAAATAGGAGATCATGTGGCTAAGAAGTGTTGGATTGAAAAACAGAGCCGAACGCCGAAGTTTAAAGTTCGCGCCTATACCCGCTGCCACCGGTGCGGCCGGTCGCGGGCGTATATTCGTAGATTCGGTATTTGCAGAATTTGTTTCCGTCAGTTGGCTTTGGCCGGTGAGATTCCGGGCGTTATTAAGGCCAGTTGGTAAGATTTAAGCAGTTGAGGCTGAATATGTCGATGACAGATCCGATAGCTGATATGTTGACGAGAATCAGGAATGCGTCCAAAGCCAGGAAAATAGCCGTTGACGTTCCCGCTTCCAATATCAAGCGCGAAGTGGCCAAAGTCCTGGTGGCGGAAAATTTCCTGCGCGATATGATCGAGTTACCCGACCGCAAACAGGGTATTCTCCGGTTGTACCTGAAGTACAGTCGCGACGACAAACCCATCATTCGCGGCATTCAGAGAATTTCCCGTCCCGGCCTGCGCCAGTACTTTGGCCTTGATGAATTGAAAAAGATCGGCCGGAGCGGTGTGGGAATTACGATCGTGTCAACTCCGCAGGGGGTGATGACGAACGCCGAGGCATTTAAACGTAAAGTCGGCGGCGAGGCCGTCTGCGCGGTCTGGTAGGAGGTACGGCCATGTCGAAAATTGGAAAATTGCCCGTCCCGATACCCAAGGGCGTTAAAGTCGAACAGAAAGCCCACACTTTGACGGCCACCGGCCCCAAAGGAACGCTTTCGGTCGATATCCACCCCGCGATATCTGTGGACATTCAGGAAAAGGAAATTGTGGTGACGCGGCCCTCCGATCATCGCACACACCGATCACTGCACGGACTGACCCGGACGCTGATACAAAACCTCGTTTCCGGAGTGCAAGAGGGATACGTCCGGAAGCTGGAAATTATCGGCGTCGGCTACCGTGCCGAAATGAAAGGTCCGGTACTGGAAGTGAACGTGGGTTATTCTCATCCCATATACTTGCGCCCGGCGGACGGCATAAAGATCGAAATCCCGCCCAAGGATAATAAGATTATTGTTTCGGGTATTGATAAACAACTGGTGGGAATGACGGCGGCTGAAATACGGTCGTTCCGGCCGCCCGAGCCATACAAGGGCAAAGGCATCAAATATATTGAAGAAGTCATCCATCGTAAAGCCGGTAAAGCGGCCGGCGGTGGCAAATAGAGGCTGATAATATGGCTAAAGACCTGAAAATGACAAGGTTTCTAAGAAGAAAAAAACACGTCCGCAAAGTGATTTTCGGCACCGCGGTCAGGCCCCGTCTGTCCGTGTCCAAGTCGATTCGCAATATCCAAGCCCAGATTATCGACGATGAAAAAATGATCACGCTGGCGGCCTGTTCTTCTCTTTCGAAAGATATCGCCGCCAAGGCGGCCGACAAGAAAAAGACCCAGGTGGCCGCTATGGTTGGAGAGGCGCTGGCCAAAATTGCCCGTGAGAAGGGCATTGAAGCCGTTTCCTTCGACCGCAACGGAAATCTGTACCACGGTCGAGTAAAATCCCTGGCTGATGCCGCGCGCAAGGCCGGTTTGAAATTTTAGATTGGTTAGTGAGGTAAAGATTGGTTAAACGGGAAATGGAAGGTCTTGATTACGACGAGCGCGTAATCCACGTCAATCGTGTTGCCAAAGTCGTTAAGGGCGGACGCCGTTTCAGCTTCACGGCTCTCGTGGCCGTCGGCCAGAACAACGGCAAAGTCGGCGTCGGGCTGGGCAAGGCCTCGGAAGTGTCCGAAGCCATTCGTAAAGGTACCGAAGCCGCCCGCAAAAGCATGGTCGAGGTTACCCTGACCGCAGAAGGAACTATCCCGCATCAGATTATCGGCAAATTCGGGGCCTCGCGGGTCGTTCTTATGCCGGCTTCGCCGGGAACCGGTGTTATCGCCGGCGGTCCGGTCCGAGCCGTCCTGGAATCGGCCGGAGTGCAGGACATCCTGACCAAAGCCCTGGGGAGCCGCAATCCGCACAATGTCGTCAAGGCAACCATGAACGGATTGCTCTCGCTGCGTTCCCGGGATGAACAGCTTAAATACCGGACACAGGGTTAGGCCTGCGGCCGGACAGAGGACTGCCATGGTGAAGCTAAAAGTTACACAGGTTAAAAGCACCATTAATTCCAAAGAGAATCATAAACGGACCATAAAGGCTCTGGGTCTCGGCAAATTGCATCGGACCGTGATCCATGACGATACCCCGCAAATCCGGGGCATGATTAAAACCGTCGAGCATCTGGTGAAATATGAAAAGGTGGATGAATAATGATTCCGTTAGCACTGAATGAACTGCACCCCGCCCCGGGTTCGCGCAAAAATCGCAAACGCGTCGGGCGCGGTCCGGGCAGCGGGCGCGGCAAGACGTCCGGGCGCGGACACAAAGGCCAGCGGGCCCGCTCCGGAGGCGTTGCGGTTATCCATAAATGGAAAGAAGGCGGCCAGATGCCGCTTCAGCGCCGTGTTCCGAAACGCGGTTTCACCAATATCTTCAGGGAAGAATTCCAGGTCGTGAATGTGACCGCGTTGAATAAATGTCAGCCGGGGGCAGTGACTCCCGAAACGATGATGAACTTGGGTCTGATCAAATCAACGCGCCGACCGGTTAAGATTCTGGGCGTGGGAACGCTGGAGAATGCCTTGCAGGTCAAGGCCTCCGCGTTTTCCAAAACCGCCAGGGAAAAGATCGAAGCCGCCGGCGGAAAAATTGAGGTGATCTAGTGTTAGGTACTTTCCAATCCATATTCAAGATAGAAGAACTGCGAAAAAGAATATTTTTCACGTTCGCCCTGCTGGTGGTTTATCGCATCGGCGGTCATATCCCGACACCGGGCGTCGACGGCTCCATGTTGTCGCAGGCCATGTCGGGCGATACCATTTTCGGCTTGCTGGACCTCTTTGCCGGAGGGGCTTTTTTGAAAGCCACCATCTTTGCTCTCGGCATCATGCCCTACATCTCCGCCTCGATTATGCTCCAGCTTCTGGGTGCCGTGGTTCCGTATCTGCAGAAACTTCAAAAGGAGGGGGAAGAAGGCCGACGCAAAATTACGCAATACACGCGTTATCTGACGGTTCTGATTTCTGCCCTGCAGGCTTTCGGAACCGCCCAGTTCTTAAGATCGATCGAATTGAATGGTGTGCCCATCGTCCACATGCCCTATGGTCAATTCGTGGGAATTACTGTCCTGACCTTTACCTGCGGGACTATCTTTATAATGTGGCTCGGTGAACAGATTACCGAACGGGGTATCGGCAACGGGATATCGCTGATCATTTTCATCGGTATCGTGGCCCGCTTCCCTGATGCCGTCGTCGAAGAAGTCCAATACTTGTGGTATGGCACGCGTTCCATTTTTACGGAAGCCGTTATGATTGCCCTCATGCTCGGCGTCATCGCGGCCGTCATTCTGGTCACTCGCGGTCAACGCAAGGTGCCGGTGCAGTATCCCAAGCGGATTGTCGGACGGCGCGTTTATGGCGGCGCTACGACTCATTTGCCGCTGTCGGTTAACTCGGCCGGCGTTATCCCGATCATCTTTGCCCAGTCGATCATGTTTCTGCCGGCCACCGTTCAACAGCTGTTCCCCAATGTCGACTGGATTGCCAATATTGTGACCAACTTCCTCGCCCCCGGCGGGTTCAGCTATTCGATCGTCTACGGGTTGATTATCGTATTCTTCGCCTACTTTTACACGGCCATCGTCTTCAACCCGATTGACATCGCCGACAATATGCGGAAAAATGGCGGATTTATCCCCGGGATCAGACCGGGCAAAAGGACGGCCGAACACATCGAGCGTATCCTTACCCGTATCACGCTTCCGGGTGCCATCTTTTTTGCGTGTATCGCCATCCTGCCGTGGGTGTTAATCGCTCAACTTGAAGTCAACTATTTCTTCGGCGGCACCGGTCTTCTGATCGTGGTCGGCGTCGCCCTCGATACATTGCAGCAGATTGAATCGCACCTGCTGATGCGACATTATGACGGTTTCATGAAAAAAGGCCGTATACGTGGGAGATCGTACTGATGAATTTCGTCTTTCTGGGACCTCCGGGGTCGGGCAAGGGAACACAGGCCAAGCGGGTTTGTGAGAAAAAGAAGATATTGCATCTGTCGACCGGCGACGTTTTGCGCGAAGCTGTTAAAAACGGTACCGAGCTGGGAAAAAAGGCCAAAGCCTATATGGAAGCCGGAGACCTTGTCCCCGATACCCTGATTGTCGGTATTATCGAAGACAAGCTCAAATCGGGGGCGCTGGACAACGGTTTCGTGCTGGACGGTTTCCCTCGGACAGTACCCCAGGCCCGGGCCCTGAAAAACATGTTCGTCGCCAACAAAAAGCGAATCGATGCGGCGATATTGCTCGATGTGCCCGATGAGGAAGTGGTCAAACGCCTGTCGGGAAGGTTCACCTGCCCGGTTTGCGGAGCGATGTACAATTATCCCAATAATATGCCCAAAAAGGAAGGCGTCTGCGACAAGGATGGCGAAAAACTGATTCGTCGCCCCGATGATGAAGAGTCGGTGGTACGCAATCGCCTCGATGTTTATAAACAGCAGACGGAACCGATCGTCGATTTTTATCGTAAAGAGTCCATATTACGAGAGGTTACCGCCTTGGGATCGATTGACTCGATTACGACATCGGTCCTGAAGATAATGGAAGAAGCGCGATAGGGTTGATAATTATTAAAACAGATGCGCAGATTGAAATCATGCGAAAGGCCGGAAAAATAGTGGCCGAAACGTTGGACCTGATTGAAAGCAAAATAAAGCCGGGAATGAGAACCTTGGATATTGACAAAATGGCCGAAGATTATATAATCTCCCGCAGGGCGATTCCCGCTTTTAAGGGTTATCACGGTTTTCCGGCGGCGACCTGTATCTCCATTGATGAGGAAGTCGTCCATGGTATTCCCGGAGAGCGGCGCTTGGTCGAAGGCCAGCTGGTTTCGGTTGACCTGGGGACGATATATGGCGGTTATTATGGCGATGCCGCTCGGACTTTTGCAATTGGAGAAATTTCCGAAGAAAAACGGCGCCTGATGAATGTGACCCGGGATTGTCTGGATGCCGCTATCGCCAAAGTTCGGAGTGGAATCAAATTGGGCGAAATATCGCATGCCGTTCAGACGACCGCCGAAAAGGCCGGTTTTTCGGTCGTAAGAGACATGGTTGGCCATGGTATCGGTCGGGCCATGCACGAGGACCCGCAAATACCGAATTACGGGCATCCCGATGTCGGACCGGTCCTTGAAAAAGGCATGGTCCTGGCAATCGAGCCCATGGTTAACATCGGCGATTATAAGGTGACACAGAAAGCCGATGGCTGGACCATTGTTACCGCCGACGGTTCTCCTTCGGCGCATTTTGAGCACAGTGTGGCCGTCACCAATGACGGTTGCGAGATTTTGACAACCGTGTAACGACAGGAGATTATGGCCAAGGAAGAAACAATACAGGTTGAAGGAAAAGTTCTGGAGCCGCTCCCGAACGCGATGTTCAAGGTGGAACTTGACAACGGCCATGTTGTTTTGGCCCATATATCCGGCAAGATGCGCATGCACTTTATTAAAATTCTCCCGGGCGATCGGGTCACGTTGGAGCTATCGCCTTATGACCTGACGCGCGGCAGAATTATTTATAGATACAAGTGAACGCGGGTTCCTGCTGAAAGGATAAAATAATGAAAGTACAATCATCGGTTAAAAAGCGTTGTGAGCACTGCAAGATTATCCGGCGCAAAGGCGTTATCCGGGTCATTTGCAGCAAGAACCCCAATCATAAACAACGGCAGGGGTAAAGGTTTTTTATAATAGGAGGTTACTTTGGCACGTATTGCTGGTGTCGATTTACCTAAAGACAAGCGGATCGAAATAGGTCTGACATATATTTACGGGATCGGGGTGACGTCTTCCCATAAAATTCTGGCCAAAACCGGAGTTAATCCTGATACCCGCGTCAACAAACTGACCGAAGAAGAAATCGCCAAGCTTCGCAGCGTTATTGAAAACGATTTCAAGGTCGAAGGGTCGCTTCGCAGTGAAGTGCAAATGAACATAAAGCGCCTGATAGATATCGGTTCCTATCGCGGCTTGCGCCATCGGCGCGGTCTGCCGGTACGCGGCCAGCGGACCAAAACCAATGCCCGTACCCGCAAGGGACCCAAGCGCACCGTGGCCGGAAAGAAGAAGACACCCGCCAAGAAATAATTATTTTTAACGAGGATAGATTGTGGCAGAACAACCCAAGAAAAAACCAAAAACGAAGAAAAAGCTGGGTAAAATTGACCCCAACGGAATTGCCCATATCAAGGCAACTTTTAACAATACGGTGGTAACCATAACCGATATGAGCGGCAGAGCTCTGTCCTGGGCTTCGGCCGGGACGGTCGGCTTCAAAGGGTCGAAAAAATCGACGCCGTTCGCGGCTCAACAGGCGGCCAGCAATTCCGCCCGGGAAGCCAAGGAACTGGGTATTCGCAAGGTGGAAGTCTGGGTGAAAGGCCCGGGGTCGGGCCGTGAGGCGGCGATACGCTCTCTGTCGGCATCGGGACTGGATATCACGGCCATTAAAGACGTGACGCCGATTCCGCATAACGGCTGCCGTCCGCCAAAACGCCGCCGGGTGTAGTTCCCTTAAGCAGAATAGTAAGTTGTAATTATATATAGGAGTCTAAATGGCACGATATCGTGATGCCAACTGCAAACTTTGTCGCCGTGAAGGTGAAAAGCTGTTTTTGAAAGGGCATCGTTGTTTTTCCGACAAATGCGCTTTCGAAAGACGGGCTTTTGCCCCCGGACAACACGGGCAAAGTTCACGGTATAAAATATCCAACTATGGAAAGCAGTTGCGGGAAAAACAGAAAGTCCGTCGGTCATACGGTCTGCTGGAAAAACAGTTCCGGCTTTATTACCAGATGGCCGATCGCAAGGTGGGCGTAACCGGTGAAACCCTCCTGCAGTTACTGGAATGCCGGCTGGATAACCTGGTCTATCGACTGGGCTTTGCCCCGTCGCGTAAATCGGCCCGGCAGCTGGTCAGACACCGTCACTTTGAGGTCAATGGGCATGTGGTCGATATACCTTCGTTTCATATCAAACCCAATGACCTGATCAAAGTGCGGGAGAAGTCTAAAAAGCTGGATATCATTCATTCGTCTCTTAAAGACATGGGCCAGACCAGTGACCTGGGCTGGTTGACCGTTAATAAAGCGGCCCTGGAAGGCCAGTTGCTCGAGGTTCCGAAACGTCAGGATATCCCGACCACCGCCAACGAGCAGTTGATCGTGGAACTATACTCTAAGTAGCAGGAAATTTAAAGCCTGTTGGGAGGCTTATTTTTATGAAGTGGAAAAGTCTGACAATGCCGAAAGAGATCGTGTCCGATCAATCCTCGGCCAGCGAGAATTATTCTCGTTTCATAATCGAACCTCTTGAGAGGGGGTTTGGCGTGACGCTCGGAAACGCCTTGCGGCGGGTCCTGCTGTCTTCAATTCAGGGTGCCGCCGTGGTTTCCATAAGGATCGTGGGGGCCTTGCATGAATTCGAGACCATCGACGGTCTTTATGAAGATGTCACGCAATTGATTCTTAATATCAAGCAGATGCGCCTGCGGCTGCATGCCGATGAAATGCGCACGCTGGTCTTCACGACCAACAAGAAAGGCAAAATTACCGCCGGCATGTTTGCCACCAGTGCCGATGTGGAAGTCATGAATCCGGATCTTTATATCTGCGAACTGGTCGAGGACCGCGAGTTGCAGATCGAACTCGACGTCGATTCGGGGCAATCCTACCATCTGGCCGAAGCCAATAAGCGGCCGGACGCACCGGTTGGAACCATCTTTATCGATGCCTTGTTTTCCCCGGTCATAAAGGTCAATTTCGAAGTCGAAAATACGCGTGTCGGACAACGCACCGACTATGACAAACTGATTCTGGAAATCACGACCGATGGCTCCATTACGCCGGAAGACGCCCTTTCTTTTGCCGCCAAACTGCTTAAAGATCATTTGCAATTGTTTATCAATATCGATGAGGATTTCGTCGTTGAAGATGAACCGGTCGAGGATGAGGAAACCGTCCGCATCCGGCAACTTTTGAAAACACGGGTCGATGAACTGGAGCTTTCCGTTCGTTCATCCAATTGCCTGCGCGCGGCCAACATTCAAACCCTGGCCGATCTGGTATCGAAGACGGAGTCGGAAATGCTCAAATACCGCAATTTCGGCCGCAAATCTCTCAACGAATTGAACGCCATTCTCGATGAACTTAATTTATCCTTTGGAATGGATATCTCCAAGTTTTTGGAGCCAGCCGAAGCCAAATAAGATAGGGTATTGTAATGCGACATCAGGTAAAAACCAGGAAATTGGGCAAAACCAAACCGCATCGGGAAGCGATGCTCGCCAATATGGCTACTTCGCTTTTGGCCCATCGGACCATCCGAACCACCGAGCCCAAGGCCAAAGAACTTCGGCGCATGGTTGACCGTCTTATAACGATTGCCAAGAAAGACACGCTGGCGGCTCGGCGCCATGTTGGAGAGTCGATCAAAGATAAAGCGGTCGTCAAAAAGCTGTTCAGCGAAATCGTTCCCCAGTTTAAAGATCGGCCGTCCGGTTATACACGTGTCTTGCGAGTGGGCTTCCGCCGCGGCGACGCCGCCATGGTAACTATGGTGGAACTTCTGACTGAAAAACCGAAAGTCGATGAGGATACCAAGAAAGCCTCCAAACGCAAAGCCAAGGCGGGTTCAAGAGCAAAGACCAAAGCCAAGGAAAAAGAGAAAGCCGAAACCGAAGCCAAAGCCGAATAATTCGATTATATTTGCCAATCATAAAAGACCGCCGATTTCAGGCGGTCTTTTTTATTGCAAAAAGGCGTTGCCATTACCCCGGCGATTATATATACTTTTTAAACATTAAACACTCGGATTATATATGCCGGGTAATAAATTGTCGGTTAATGATTTATTCATCAAATATCACGGGCCGTTCCTGGGCCGAAATTGAAGAGGAGAGTTATGTCGGAACAACGCAAAGGATTATCCAGGGGCTGTATGGTGGCTCTGATCATCGTCGGGGTCCTGGTCGTCATTTTGATTGCCACCATGATCGTTTGTTATATCTATAAAGATGAACTTGTCGGATTCGGTCTTGAGAAAATGACCGAAGCCGCTTCGATGGAAATCAAGAAGGATTTGCCCGAAGGCTATACTGCCGACGGCGTCGATTCATTGATGGTTGAATTCAGGACAGCCTTCAAGGAAAATAAAATCGACCAGAATGAACTGCAGGAAATTACGTCCAGTTTGCAGGATTTAATGAAAGAAGGGAAGTACACTCCTGAAAAAGGCAAAGAATTCCTCGAAATGGTACGAACGGCTATCGAAGAGTAATGATGGTGATGACATGGTTCAGGGCTTAACCTGACATACCATAATGGGATGAACATTTGATTGATCTGATTTTAATATTTTGGGGCTACCTGTTGGGATCGATTCCTTTTGGGTTGTTGGTTCCGAAAATGTATGGCATCGCCGACATCCGAAAACACGGTTCCGGCAATATCGGCGCCACCAATGTCATGAGGACTCTCGACGTTGTCCCGGGGCTTTTGGTTATGGCCGGGGACGTCGGCAAAGGCATTGCGGCGGTGCTGGCCGCATCCATATTGGGGGGGCGTTTATTAGCGCCGGAAATAATCTGTCTTTTGACCGGTCTGGCCGCCGTTATTGGTCATATCTTCCCAATCTTTTTAAAATTCAAAGGCGGCAAAGGGGTTAACACCGCGCTTGGTGTAATGATTATGCTTTTGCCGCTGGCGGCTTTATCCGGTCTGGCATCTTTTATTGTAACGGTCTTGATTTCCCGATATATATCGCTCGGCTCGATGATTGCCTCGCTGGTTTTCTTTGCCGTCGTTCTAGCTGGCTATCTGACAGATTTTATGAACGTCCCGTTGTCCTATTTGATCGTCGCCGCAATCATCCCGGTTCTCATTATTGGAGCCCACCGCTCGAATATTAAACGCCTTGTAAACGGTTCGGAAAATCGGTTCAGCCTTCGCGCCAAACACAAGGAGGCGGGGTCACATGTCTGATCGCATTGCCGTACTCGGAGCCGGTAGCTGGGGCATCGCCGCGGCCAACCTGCTGTCTTCAAACGGACATACTGTAGCCCTCTGGGAGTTCAATCCCGTTGATTACCAGATCTTGATTAAAGCCCGGACGCTTGAAAGGAAACTGCCCGGAATTAAAATCGCCGCTCCGGTTTATATTACCGATGATATCGCCCGGGCTGTGGCCGGCGCCCAGATAATTGTTTTTGCCAGTCCCGCCCAGACCGTTCGATCGGTTTGTGGCCAATTGAACGAAGTCATCTCCGAACCGAAAGTGTTCGTAAACCTCGCCAAGGGTATTGAAATCAATACCCTCAAACGTATGTCGGAAATAATCGAAGAATGCCTGACGCACGCCGAGTCGAAAAATATTGCCACCCTGTCCGGACCGAGCCACGCCGAGGAAGTCGCCCGAAGCATGCCGACCAGCGTCGTGGTTGCCTCGGTCAATATTGACCTTGCCAGATACGTTCAGGGGCTTTTTTCCAATAACGTCTTCAGGGCCTACACCAGCACCGATATAATCGGTGTCGAGCTGGGTGGTTCGGTCAAAAATATTGTCGCCATCGCCGCCGGTATTGTAACCGGCTTGGGTCTGGGCGATAACACTATGGGCGCTCTTATAACGCGCGGCATGGTCGAAATCAGCCGTCTGGGTGTTGGTCTCGGGGCCGACCCTATGACTTTCGCCGGGTTGTCGGGCATCGGAGACCTGGTGACCACCTGTATTTCCCGCCACAGCCGCAATCAACAGGTCGGCTTCAGAATCGGCAAGGGTGAAAAATTGAAAAGCATTTTAAATAGCATGACTATGGTGGCCGAAGGCGTGGATACCTGCCGTTCGGTTAAAATGCTGGCGGAAAGACAGAAAATCGAAATGCCCATAACCGAACAAGTATATAATGTCCTCTTTGCCGATAAAAATCCGGCCGACGCCGTCGAGGAACTTATGGGCCGAACTCTCAAAAAGGAAGTTCTTTACTAACCATATAGATATCGAGGCAAATATGGCGCGAACCAAGGCTCAAAAGGAAGAAAAACTGTACTATTCAATAAGCGAAGTGGCGCGCATCACCCGCCTTGAACCCTACGTTCTGCGTTTCTGGGAAAAAGAGTTTCCCATGCTCAAGCCGCGCAAAAACCGCGGTGGCAATCGTATCTACCAGAAAGCCGACATCGAGCTGGTCAACCAGATCAAACAATTGCTTTATAAGGAAAACTTCACTATCGAGGGCGCCCGCAACCGGCTCCGCAAAATTAAGGCAACCCCGGACAAGATCGGCCGGGAAGAGCAGGCCAAAGTCAAAACCATCCTGGGCATGATTCGCAAGGACATCGAGGACATTCTCAAACTTTTCCCTTGCCTTTTTGGCTTCGGGGGGTAGATTAGACCAGAGTCGGGGAGTAGCGCAGTTTGGTTAGCGCACTCGCTTGGGGTGCGAGAGGTCGGCAGTTCGACTCTGCTCTCCCCGACCATATATTTAACCAATATGACTCCCGCCAACTCCAAAACACTGATAATCATTCCGGCCTATAACGCCGCTAAATATTTTGACCGGCTCATTCCGCGGTTACGGCAAAATCTCCCGGATGCGGATTTTATAATTATCGATGACGGTTCCACCGATAACTCCCAAGAATTACTCGATAAAATGAATATTCCGGCCATAACCAACGAAACCAACCGGGGTAAAGGTTATTCGATCAAGCGGGGCATACAATATGCCCGTGAAAGGGGGTATGATTATATCATCACCCTCGACGCCGATTTGCAGCACCTTCCCGAAGAACTAAGTGGCTTTTTGCAGGCCGGGCGTTCTGCAGACATTTATATGGGCACGCGGTCATTCGAATTTCGCCGCATGCCCCCGCACCGCTGGCTGTCGAATAATCTGACCTCGATTATTGTTTCATACTTCTGCAAAACTCGTATCCGCGATTCGCAATCGGGGTATCGAATGATTAAAACCGATTTGACCGACCATATTAAAATTAAATCGAACCGGTTCGATTTCGAATCGGAAATGCTTTTCAAGGCCGGGTTGGCTGGGGCTAAAATCGCCGAAATTCCGATCTCCCTGGTGTACGACGGCGGCGGGTCGCATGTCCATCCCGTGCGCGATACACTGCGCTTTGTCAAACTCATCTGGAAAAGGATCTGGATGTAACCGTTGAGGACCAACTATGCTGATTCTTCTGACCAACGATGACGGCATCTATGCCGAAGGATTAATCGAACTGGAAAAGGCGCTCAAACGGGTGGCCGAGGTTATTGTGTTCGCGCCCGATCGCGAGCAGTCGGCTTCGAGTCATTCCCTGACACTGGAGCGGCCGCTTCGCATACACCAGCGGGATAAAAACCACTTCGCCTGCGATGGCACGCCAACCGACTGCGTCCTGCTGGCGGTGCACGGCATATTAAAACATAAAGCCCCCGATCTGGTCATTTCAGGAATCAATCACGGCTCCAATATGGGCGAGGATGTCACCTATTCCGGCACGGTCGCCGCGGCTATTGAAGGAGCCAATCTGGGTATTCCATCGCTTGCCGTCTCCAATACCGACGCCGCCAACTTTCCGTCATATCAACCTGCGGCACGCTTTATCGCCCGGCTGGTCAGGCAATTCGAAATGCTCGGTCTCAAGTCGAGCACTTTTCTCAATATCAATTTCCCGAAATTGAAGGGCCGGGAATTCAAGAATTATCGCTTTACCAAACTGGGCCGCCGGGAGTACCGCGACATTGTCATAGAAAATACTGACCCCCGCGGAAAGCACTATTACTGGATTGGCGGTGAATCGACCTGGGAAGATATCGATGGGTCCGATTTCGAAGCCGTGTCCGAGGGGTATGTGTCGATTTCACCTCTTAAAATGAACTTCTCTGATTTACCCTCGATCGGCAAATTGCAGAATATCAAATTAAGGTTTTAGGCCCGTCTTTCGAAAATATAAATGTCTTGACTATATGCGGGTTTTGTATATTATACGACGGATTGTAATCGGGGCGTAGCGCAGTTTGGTAGCGCACTTGGTTCGGGACTAAGGAGTCGCTGGTTCAAATCCAGTCGCCCCGATTTAATATCCCGCTGCACTGACTTGCCCTCGCTAAGGAGGGTTATTTCATATAGGCGAGGTCGCACCAATGTCCGATAAACAAACCGGCCGGAAACTCTATCTCGGGGTTATCGGAGCCGGTCATTGCGATCATAACGTCGATAGACTCGCCGAACAGGTCGGCCGTGCTATTGCTACCGAGGGCGCCGTTCTGGTTTGCGGTGGTCTGGGAGGTGTCATGACTGCCGCCGCGCGCGGAGCCCGGTCGGCAGGCGGACAAACCATCGGAATTCTTCCGGGCAACGACAAGGACGACGCCAATGAATTCATAGATATCGCCATTCCCACCGGTATCGGCGAAGCCCGTAACGTAGTAATCATCAAGACCGCCGATGCCGTCGTGGCCCTGCCTGGGGAATTTGGAACTCTTTCGGAAATGGCCTTCTGCATGAAATTAAACAAGCCGCTGGTATCATTATCCGACTGGAATATATCCAATGAAGTCGAACGATTCGATGACCCCGTTTCGGCCGTAAAACGGGCAATACAATTGGCAGGGGGATAATATGTCATTTGTCGGCGCCAGAGCCGTTGTCAAGGGGGTCGTCCAGGGTGTCGGCTTCAGGTACTGGACATTGAAAGTATCGCGCCATTACGACGTTACCGGACAGGTAGCCAATCTGTATGATGGTTCGGTCGAAATCATTGTCGAGGGCGACCGGGGGCAGGTCGAGGATTTTCTGGCCGAAATAAAGGTCGGCCCTACTTACGCTCATGTCAGTGACATTCAGATAAATTGGTATAACACTCCCCGAGGATTTAAAGATTTCGTCATAACTCATAAAGGGTGACTATGGTAGATTTAAAAAGCGCCGTCAGGGCCATCCCTGATTTTCCCAAAGAGGGGATCCTGTTTTACGACATAACCACGTTGCTGGTCAATCCCGAGGCGTTCCGGGCAGCCTTGGACCGGATGGAAAAATTCTGCCGCGATCGCAATGCCAATTGCATTGTTGGAATTGAGTCGCGGGGCTTCATTTTCGCCGGGGCCCTGGCCGACCGGCTTAAAATCGGGTTTGTGCCCGTGCGTAAAGCCGGCAAACTCCCGGGGGAGACGATTGCGGCCTCCTATGACCTTGAGTACGGATCGGCCACGATTGAAATCCATGCCGACGCCGTTAAGCCCGGTGACGCGGTGGTGGTCGTGGATGATCTGATTGCCACCGGCGGAACCCTTGAGGCTACTTGTCGCCTGGTAGAAAGGGTTGGAGCCCGGGTAGTCGGAATAACCGCCCTGATTGACCTGGCCTTTTTACCCTGGGAAGAAAAGCTTGAAAAATACGATGTTTTGAGTTTAATTACTTACGAGTCGGGTTAGAATGCTTTTGCCCCCGTAGCTCAGTAGGATAGAGCAGCGGTTTCCTAAACCGCGGGCCGCAGGTTCAATTCCTGCCGGGGGTATTTTAAAGGATTAGAAAATGCTCGTAACAAATATCAGGCTTAAAAATTGGCGAAATTTTAAACTCGTCGATGTTAGAATCGGCAGACGGATGTTTTTGGTTGGGCCCAATGCTTCAGGAAAATCCAATTTCTTGGATGCGTTAAGATTCTTGAGAGATATTGCAAAACCCGGTGGTGGGCTCCAGAAATCGGTTGATGAAAGAGGTGGAATTTCAAAAATAAGGTGCTTGGCTGCCAGAAAAGAACCAATAATTGAATTGGATATTGCTTTATCATCTAATAGCAGTTCAGATGCCAATCAATGGGAATATATTTTGGGTATAGGTCAGGAACCGAGGGGGAGAAGAAAGCCCATTGTCAAGTATGAGAAAGTACTTAAAGGCTCCAATTTAATACTTGATCGGCCCGATTCTGATGATAATAAGGATGAAAAACGTCTTACCCAAACTCATCTGGAACAGATCAATACGAATCAGGAATTTAGGGCAGTTGCGGAGTATTTAGAAAATATTTATTATCTTCATCTAATTCCGCAATTATTAAGACACCCGGAATATGCAAGAAAAGGCGCAAGAGATGAAGACCCCTTCGGTTTGGCGTTTTTAGAAAAGGTTGCGGAATGTTCTGAAAAGAAACGAAAGTCGCGTTTCGGCAAAATTGAAGAAGCCCTAAAATGGGCAGTTCCACAATTGGAGCAATTGTCATATATAATGGATGATTTTGGTGTTCCTCATATTGAAGCCGTTTATAATCATTGGCGTCCTCATGCTGGAAAACAAAATGAATCTCAATTTTCAGACGGGACTCTAAGATTAATAGGATTCTTATGGGCTCTACTTGATGGGGATTCACTGCTCCTATTAGAAGAACCGGAACTTTCGCTTCATTCGGGGATCGTGAAAAAACTTCCCGAATTGGTTTGGAGATTACAGGAAAAGAAAAACAGGCAAGTGCTTATTAGCACTCATAGTATTGACCTGCTTTCAAGTCGAGGGATAGGGGGCGAAGAAGTCTTATTGCTAAAACCAAGCAATGAAGGCACCGAGGTTTTTGTTGCGTCATCAAAGCTGGAAGTGAAATCAATGCTTGAGCAGGGATTTAATATTGGCGAGATTGCCATAGCCAAGACGGAACCCGAAAACTTACCGCAATTGGATTTTTTCAGTGAATAGCGATGCTATTGTAATTAATTTGGTTGTTGAAGATGACCTGAGCGAAGCGGTTTTGAGGAAAATTCTTCAGCAATCTTTAAAAAATTTCTATATAGGTGCCTGTTTTGGGAAAAAAGGATTTGGGTATATTAAGAGCAAAATTGCAGGTTTTAATAAATCCGCCAAAGGCACGCCCTTTTTTGTTTTGGCCGATTTAGATAGGAACGAATGCCCTCCTCTGCTTATAAATGAGTGGCTTGGTGAACCAATACATCCAAACCTGCTATTTCGAATAGCTGTCAGACAAGTTGAATCATGGATTCTTGCGGATCGAAATGGATTTGCGAAATTTTTGGGAATCAGTGTTAAAAATCTGCCGCATAATCCGGATGAAGAAAATGACTCTAAGCATGCACTCATTGATATTGTAAGTAGATCAAGGAAGAGTAATTTAAAAAGGGCAATTCTGCCTATACCTGGCGGTACCGCGAAAGTTGGACCGGCCTATAACAGTGAGCTTTCTCGATTTATTTATGGTTATTGGAATTTGCAGAATGCTATAGAATGTTCTCCGAGTCTTAGAAAGACCGTTTTGGCTGTAAATATGTTTAAGTTTGTGTCTCCATAAGCCTATTTTGCCATAAGCTCAAAGGGGTTAAAATCGACGTCTGTATTCTTTTTGATCAAAAATCCCCCGCCTTCTTTAAACTCCCCCGCCGATACCGATAAAAATTGCAGGAATCTATTATTTGACAAAGGTGTAATTTTGTCCGTTTCAGAAGAAGTAAGACAGGCCGTTCTGACAGAGTTGCGGCGCCGCGTACCGCTCATGGATACCGCCAAGGTCAAAGGAGAAGTCCTGGCCTGGCTCGGTAAGTTCAAGTTCCCCGGCCCGTCCGAAAAGCAGTCCTGGAGCGATTGTATCATGGAGTTTCCAGCCCTTCCCGAAGAAAAGGAATTGTCATCCGGGCGAAGATTGAGATTGAGCGTGAACCTGTTCACCTCGGCCAATCAATATATTATTTCGATTATAGAATGCCTGGCCCCCAATGTCCGGGGAACCTTTGTTGTGACCGTTCATGTTAACTGGACCAAACACGAAAAACATGTGCAACAGATTATCGACGAAAGCTATAAAGGCGCGTTTGATAATGGCCTCAAAGCCAGACATGTCATCTGGATACAATCCTTCGTCGAAAATGAGCTCCTCGCGGCTCTTGACGCCTGCGCTATCGCTATTTTTGGCCATGAATTGACACCGGCCATTGAACCGGAAGGGAGAAATGGCGTGCCGATCAAATTGCCGGCCGGAACTGCGCTGGTCGTCCCCGAGTAGGTCGATTGATTATTGTTTTCCTGTTGACTTTACCGTCCATTTTAATATTTTACGTTTTCCGTTGCGTGAACGTGTTTGTACATGGAAAATAAACTTATTTGATAATCGAGGAATGGAATGAAAAAATCAATTATTCTGGCTCTGGGTTTATTATTGGCGGCGGGTTTGGTGGCGGCCCAGGATCATCATTTTTCTGTTTATCTGGGTGGCGGCATCGGCGTCCCCATGTCATCGGAATTGAAGGACACATGGAAGGCCGGTGCGGTCTATGAAATCGGTATCGGTTATGTGCTCCAGCCGAATCTCGAAATATTTGCCAAGTTTTCCAGCAGCCATTTCCGCCCTGACAAGGACAATTTCGTTGATGTCATGTTTAATTATCTCCTCGAGCAGACGGGCGAAGACCATAATATCAATAACATGAGTTTTGGCGGGGGTGGCGACATCAACTATTATTCAATTGTGGCCGGTGCCAAGTATTACATCCCGGCTGTTCAATCGGGCGGGGTATTCAATCCGTATTTTATAGGTTCGGCGGGATTGACAAAACAGAGGATTGTGGACCCCGAATTGGTTTTTTACGAAGATCTGCTGTATCTTAAATTAAATATGGGTTCCGATGAATTTGGATTCCTGGGGAATGCCGGAGCCGGTATCGACTTCAATTTCGGAAGCGGCTTCAATATCTTTGTCGAAGGCAAATACGCCCTGCATTTTGTCGATCCGGAAAATACGCAATCATTTCCTCTTACGGCCGGGTTTAAAATCGCGCTGGGAGGATTGGAATAATTCCTGAATCAGACGATATTTATTGATTTTGCGGCGCCGTTCCATATAGATCGGCGCCTGCTTTTTATATGTCGGTAGCAGGCCGCGGATGCGCTCTAAATTCCACCTTTTTTTATCATAAAACCGATTGACACGTTTGGATGAGAAGCTTATATTCTTCGTCTAAGTTTATGAAATAAAGTGTATTTGACGCGGAAATCTGATTTAACGGGAGGATCATAGAGTATGAAATTGTCGTTGTCCAAAATCGCTGTTATACTATTAGTTTTCCTCACAACGACAGCTTATGCGCAGTACCGAGGGTTCAGTTATAACTTTTACGGCGGCGGCGCGAGATCCGAGGGTATGGGGCAGGCATTTCTGGCTGTTTCTGACGACGGTTCCGCCGGAAGCTGGAATCCCGCCGGGCTTTATGTCCATGAAAAAACCTTGATGCAGTTCAGCTATGGCGTTCTTATGCCCAGAGGCAATGAAAAGTATTTTCTCGGAAGCGAATCCCCCGATCCGGCTGTCATCGGTCCGGCCTACACCAAAAAAGACCATCAGGGGGAATATCCGGGTATCGATTATATGGCCATTATTTCCCCGCTTAGAATAAAAGGCCATCATGTGGTGGCGAGTATGTCGTTTACACAGCATTTCGATACATACAATACATTCCTCGAGAACCTTTTGTACGACCACTTGGGCTGGGGACCATACCCCAATGCAAAAATAGAAACCCACGGGAGCATTAATTCGGTCAATTTCGCGTTTGGCACCAGAGTCTATAAGCAGTTATCGATGGGCGTCTCCGCGAATATCTACTATGGAAAAGTCGTCTCCGAAGAGTACCGCTATCTTAGGGCTTCCGTTGTCGATATTGACAATATCACTCGGGTGTATCGAAATGGTATAAGAGTGATCGATTCCACCGACTTCACCGGTTTTAATGCCACCATCGGTTTCCTTTATGCCGCGGAACCGATACGGGCCGGCTTGGCTGTAAGACTGCCATTTGATCTCAAGGGCAATACCGATTCCACGATCGTAAGCCATGCCACCGAAGGCGGCGTCGGCGGTTTGAGCATTCCGATTCAATCGACACCATATTTCAGTATGTTCAAATCGGATACCGTTTATATCGATGATATGACCTCACGCTACCAGATGCCCTTTATCGTGGGTTTCGGTGTGGCCTATGATATCAGTGAAAACTGGATTTTAGCCGGTGACGTCGAATATCGCGGCTTCAAAGGGAAAAAAGTAAAAATTCTGGATCGCCTGGAACTGACTGCCGGTGGTGAGCGCGTCGAATACTTCACCGATAATGATTTAAATTGGAGCAACGTTTTTCAGTTCCGCGTCGGAACCGAATACCGCTGGGAAACGCCCGTCGGGATAATCCCCTTCCGCGTCGGTTTTCGGAATGAGGCTTTCCCTGATGGAAATGTTTCCAATATTGCGACCATTTTCGAAGGTGAAAAAGGGTCGTCCGAAAACGATTCGACCCGTGTCTTTTACGTTTTCGACAGCAATGATGATAATATCACCGGTTTCAGCATGGCCGTCGGTATCGGCATACACTGGTCGCAGATTCAGATAGACTTGGCCTATACCAATACGCGCTATTCGCAGGAACTTTATAAAGGTGATTATTTGCAGCTGGAAAACAAATGGAACGACCATCGGCTTAACGTTTCATTTACAGGGTATTTCTAAAATATGACAAAACCTGATAGAGGTCGGGCCATGCGCGACCTCTATTTTTTTTAACGCATAAGGAATTATAGGGGCCGGTCGATAACATTTAAAAATGCAAAACGGATGGAAACGGTATGGGGACCAAAGTAAAGATTACCAAACAGGAACTTAAGCAGGATAAATTCACGACCTCGATGCTTAAGGCGCGGGGATGGCTGGAAGATAATTGGCAGGTCGTCGCCGTCGTCGCCGCAGCAGTTTTGATTGTTATCATCGGAGCTGTTTATTACAAAAGCCATCAGTCTTCAAGGGAAGGTGAAGGTATTCAGAAATACAGCCAGGCCCTGAATCAACTTCAAACGCGAAATTATCAACCGGCCATAATCGGTTTCAATGACATTATCGATAATTATAGTGGTGATGTGGTCGCGCGCGCCCAGTTTAATCTCGGCAACGCTTATTTCGAAAGCCGCAACTATCAGGAGGCCATTGCCGCCTACCAGCGATACATCGATAAATTCCATCTGGACCCGCTGACAACATCATCGGCTATCGCCGGAATCGCGGCCAGTCTGGAAAGCCAGCAGAATTTCGCCGATGCCGCCGAAAAATACTTGAGCGCGATCGATCGTTACCCGGATACGCCTGCCCGGCCCGATTATCTCCTGGGAGCGATCCGCTGTTTCGTGCAACTGGGCGAAAAAGACAAGATTAAAACTCAACTCGATATTCTGGAAAAAGATTACCCCGGTTCGGATCAGTACCTTACGGCGTATCAATTATATATGCGGTAGCAGAATCTATTAATACGGAGGGTGCCCGTGTCAGCCGACGGCAAAATTAAAATCGGCCTGTTGTGGCATATGCATCAGCCGTACTATTTCAATCCCCGGACAAATAAAATCGAAATGCCCTGGGTCCGCCTTCACGGCGTCAAAGATTATCTCGACATGGCCCTGCTGGCGTCACGCTACGAAAATATCAAAACGACGTTCAATCTGGTTCCATCCCTGCTTGATCAAATTGAACTTTATGGCCGGGGCGTCACCGATTGCCATTATGACTTAAGCCTTGTCCCGGCCCGCCATTTGTCGCCCGAACAGAAACATGAAATCCTGGAAACATTTTTCTCGGCCAACTACCAGACCATGATTGATCCCAATGTCCGCTATCGCCAGCTGTTCCGAAAAAAAGATTCCTGCGGAACCGACTTGGACCTGGCCATAAAAATTTTCTCGACCTCCGAATGGCGTGATCTTCAGGTCTGGTCCAACCTGGCCTGGGTCGATAAAATATATCACAAAGAAGAACCGATCCGCCACCTTATTGAGAAGGGTAGAGATTTCAGCGAAGAAGACAAGCAAGCCCTGCTTGCTTTCCACCTCGAAATTCTGAAACGAATTATCCCGACCTATAGAAAATTGAATGATGATGGACTCATTGACATTTCCTTTACTCCCTATTATCATCCCATCCTGCCGCTTCTGGTGGATAGTGAATGCGCCCGCGAAGCCGTTTCCGACATCGAATTGCCCCGTAATCCATTCAAATTCCCGGCCGACGCCGAGGTCCATATAGCCTCCGCCTGCCGTCGCTATACCGAATTATTCGGGGGAAAGCTCCGTGGCCTGTGGCCGTCCGAAGGCTCTGTTTCGGAACCCACTCTCAAGCTTATCAGTGAAAATGATATCCATTGGACTGCGTCTGACGAAGACGTCCTGCTTGCCTCATGGCATAAGGCCGGAAAGGAACCGGCCCCCAATCACTGCTATCAGGCCTATGAATACTCGCAGGCGCCCGGGCTGAAAATATTTTTCCGGGATCGCAGCCTGTCCGACAAAATCGGCTTTGTCTATGCCTCGTGGAGCCCGGATCGAGCCGTCGAAGATTTTCTGCGCTGCCTCAAACAAATAACCATGAACCTGCGCAAAGACCCCCAGAATTGTGTCATCCCGATCATTCTCGACGGCGAGAATGCCTGGGAATATTACGCCGACGACGGGGCTGGATTTTTAACATCCTTTTATGAAACTCTGGATAAAAGTGGGGAATTCCGTTTATGTGGATTTGCCGATATTGCGCGGGAAGTCCGTGCCGAAAGTCTGCCGGCCGTTTCGGCCGGATCATGGATTCGGCATAATTTTCAAATCTGGATCGGACATCCCGAAGACAATGCCGCCTGGGACCTATTGTATCTGGTGCGCAAAGCGATTGTCGATTTTGAAAGGAAAAACCCCGATGCTCCGGCCGACAAGGTCCGCCAGGCGTGGGAACAAATCTATATCGCCGAAGGCTCTGACTGGTGCTGGTGGTACGGCGATGATCATGTCGGGGCGGATAATGCCCGGTTCGATGAATTGTTCCGGAGCCACTTAAGCAGGGTTTATGAATTGATCGGACTGGATGCCCCCGCCGAGTTGACTCATCCGATATTTCGGGGTCACCAGCGTTCCTTCTTATCAGCTCCCGAATCTTTGATAACCCCCGTTCTCGACGGCTATGTCACCCATTATTATGAATGGAGCGGTTCCGGACATTTCCAATGTCGATCCGCGGGACAGGCCATGCACCGCTTGAATCAGAATATTTCCGATATCTATTTCGCCTTCGATTATGACCGATTCTATATTCGCCTTGACTTTGAAAAACGATTTCATTTAGTTGTGGCCGAAGAAAATGAACTTGTCATCGATTTCCGGCCGGCCGGGGAATTCCGTTTTGCACTAGGGAAAGAACCGCGCCATAGCGCCGAGGGCGTGGATGCAAAGTTCGAACGTGTTTTCGAGGCCGGCTTTGATAGAAGTATTCTGGTGGCTTCGGGACATGGCGAAATAACGATGACTATTTCATTATTGAATAAAAAAACATTACTGGAAAAATGGCCCGCCGATAACCCCATCAAGATTACTTTGCCGGAGCGGGATAAGGAAATTTTTTGGCAGGTTTAAGCAGGGAGCGATAACGTGAGTTCATTTTTCAAAGAAGAAAATACCGGAACCGGCGGAGAGGCCCGCGATGGAGAAGATGTCGGCGGTCTGGATGATGCCTTAAAATCCGGTGGCCGGGAGAAATTTGACAATGACCGGGCCGTTCTGGCCGCGATTCTGTCATATATCCCATTCTTATGCCTGATCCCTCTTCTGCAAATGAGGGATATCGAAGAGGCGCGGTTTCACAGCCGACAGGGATTCATACTTTTCCTGATAGAACTGCTGGCCCTGTTTTTCCTGATTCCGGGTCTATCCGGTTTGTTCTGGAAAGCCATTCTCATTTTTGCACTGGGAGCCTCGGTGGCCGGAATAATTTTCGGCATCCAGGGTAAATTATATCGCCTGCCGATAATCGGCGATTATGCGGAAAGGTTGAAGATATGATAAGGCATTTCGTTTTCTCCCACCGTTTTTTTATTCTGACTCTGGTCGTTATTTTCCTGCTGGGATGTGCCACAACCGGGCCGGGTGGAAAGAAATCGATTATATTGATCGATACGGCCACCGAAGTTTCCATTGGCCAGGAAACAGACCTTCAGGTTCGCCAGCAAAGCAGAATGCTTACTGATACCGTCTGGTTGAACTATGTCAATGGCATTGGGCAAAGCATTGTCAACAAATGCGACCGGCGTGATATCGAATATCATTTCGCCTTAATCGATTCCAATATGATAAATGCCTTTGCCACTCCCGGAGGCTATGTTTACCTGTACACGGGATTGTTAAAGACCATGGATAATGAAGCCGAGCTGGCGGCCGTGATGGCCCATGAAATTTCGCATATTGTCGCGCGCCACAGCATCAAACGTCTTCAGACAGCTATGGGCGTTGCCTTGCTTCAGCAACTGGTTCTCGGTGAAAGCTCTGAAGCTCTCAACGCCGCCGTGAACATCGGCCTGGGTTTGAGTCTCGCCAGTTACTCCCGTGAGAACGAGCGTGAAGCCGACTCCTATGGCATCACATATATGACCAAGGCCGGGTACAATCCCAACGGTTCTGTTACCATGTTCGAAAAGCTGGCCAGCATGTCCGACGGTTCGACGAATTTTTTTGAAGGCTTGATTTCGTCGCATCCCGATACCCAGGAAAGAATTGCCAATGTTAAGACACAGATTAATGCCATGGGCAATCTCTCAAGTCTGTCCTATAACACGGATATGTACCGGCAGATGAAAGCCCGCCTGCGTTAATAATATATAACAGATTTTTATTAAACAAAATTCTCTCGTCCCATTTGCCTATCCGCGTAAGTACATATATTCTTGATACTTATATTAACGCATAAATTGGTTTTCCCCGTTTTTTTTATTGACTAGGATTTAAAAAAAATACTATCCTTAGTATTATTATAGGGGACAAGCCATATATATAGCCTTTTGCTGGCAAAAAATTTAACATGCGGAGATTTGTTGTTCACACTCGACCTATGAATGTAACTAATTAAGATATAGTGGTTTATATTAGAAACATGGAGAAATGAAGAACCTCTGTCTAATTGTTGGACATTGATGCGGAATTTCGATATTTCACGCCTCGCTTATGGCTTGGGGGAGAGCCATTCACCGAATGTTTGAATATATACATAAGTATAAGTTAAATAATAGCTTGGTCGGGTCGATAAAAACTATAAATGCTGATCGCAAATATATTACCGGGGCCGGAAAATCGGGCATTATCTCTGCCATTATAACTGTCAGAATGATGTTGGTTAGAAAGAAAGTCGAGGCGTTATAATGGCCAGCAAATGCATCTACAAAATATTGCTTATCTGGGGAGTGATGGTGATTTTGGCCGCTTTGTTCGGCAAGGTGGCTATTGCCGATGATAATGGTCGCACGGCGGCAGATTTTCTTAAAATCGATACCGATGCCAGATCCGCCGCTATGGGCGGAGCATATACCGCCATAGCCTGCGGCCCTTCGGCCCTTCACTGGAATCCGGCCGGGCTGATGTTAGAAAAAACACCTCAATTTTCGGTTTCTCATTTTTCTTGGTACCAGGACATAAACTTTGAACATCTCGCCGTTAGTCTTCCCTTAAGCGACCGACTTGCAATGGCCGGGGGCATCACATATTTGAGCTATGGCAATATTGAAGGATATGATCAATTCGATAATCCGATAAATGATATCGGCTCAACCAATGATATGGCCCTGTCCCTGTCGGCCGCTTATGGCGTCAGTGAGGCAATTTCCCTGGGGATAAATGCCAAGTATATTGATTTGAACCTGGCCGGAACCCATGCCTCGGCCTTGGCGGCTGATTTTGGCATCAGCGCGCAATGCGACAAATATATGCTTGGAATCAGCCTGTCAAATATCGGGCAAAAAATAAAGTTTGATGCCACCGAGGAAGATCTGCCGATGCGCCTGCGGATAGGCGTTGCCACCAGTTGGCTGGCTGGATCCTTAACAGCCATTACCGAATATGATTACGGTTTCAAAGGCAATTCTGCTTTTAAAAATGGTGTGGAATACGGTTTTGAACACAAGTATTTCCTTCGTCTTGGATATAATTATCAAATTGACGATTCACAGGATGGTCTTGCCGGAGGCATGGCCTTCGGAGCCGGAGCGATGATGGGCCCGGCCAGAATAGACTATGCATATTCTCCGGGTAACGGCGTCAGTTCCGATTCCATCCATCGCTTTACTGTTAACTTTAAGTTATCCAATTAATTAGAAAGTATCACAAAAATCCCTTAAGCGCTCGGACAAACCCCGGGCGTTTTTTTATTGCAAACTGCAATTCGTTTCCTAAACAATGCGCAACTGGGTGCATCTATTATGATTACCCTTACAGGAATGTCGCTGAATGCAAAATAGGATAATCCGAATTATATACAACTCAATCCAGATTGGATATTGATAGTTTAATCAACTCATTGTTGTATAGCATCTTAATATGCATTAAAGGGGATGCGCAATATTTGCGCATTTTTAATTTAATATGGGATTTTCTGGCAGTCCTTTTGCTCAATACGCTGAAAACGGCGAGAAATACGTCCAAAACCCGTTTACTTAGAAGGAAAATTTTCAGGTTAGTTTGTAATGAAAATAGGCGATTTTGATAATAACCCGACCTCGGAAGCTACAACTCTTACCGCTAACAGGTTTGCCATGCCGATCGGCTCCGCCATCGGCCTTGAACGCACGGAAAGATTGCCACGCCGCCCGGATTCATCCATTGGCGATTCGTTTAAATTCTATTTCTCCGAATATTTCGGCGGCATTCTATTTATTACGGCTGTCCTGTTATTTATCTTGATCGCCAGGGAAAATGTCAAACATCCTTTAAAGGTGGTTATGGCTATGATTGACAGGTTCCTCAAGAAAGCCCTCGATATCTTGGGTGCCGCAATCGGTTTAATCTTGTGCATTCCATTTTTCCTGATAATCCCGCTTTTGATTAAGCTTGATAGTCCCGGCCCGATATTTTATACCCAGGACCGGGTTGGGCTTAACAGACGCAAAAAAAACCGTCGCTCCTATAAGGCTGTGATTGACGGTGATAGCCGTGTGCGCGACCGCCGCCGCCAGGATTACCATGGCCAGCCCTTCAAGGTCATTAAATTCCGGACGATGGTTCAGGATGCTGAGCGCCATTGCGGACCGGTCTGGGCGACCAAAAATGACCCCCGTATCACCCGCCTGGGACGGTTCCTGCGGAAAACCCGTTTGGACGAAATTCCCCAGTTGATTAATGTCATTAAAGGCGATATGTCGATGGTCGGGCCACGGCCGGAACGTCCGACATTCGTTTCCGATTTTGCCGAAAAAATCCCTGAATACCGTGTCCGCCTCAATGTCAAGCCGGGCATAACCGGTCTGGCGCAGGTTTCCAGCGGTTACGACAGCTCGCTACAATCGGTAATTATCAAACTCAAAGCCGATATTAACTACATTCGCGACTGGTCGATTTGGAGTGATATTAAGATATTGATGCGCACGGTGGTTGTGGTTTTAACCGGCAAAGGCGCCTGTTAACAGGCAATCAAACGAAAACTTTGATCCCGACCCTGTGGGCCGGGATTTTTTATTGCTTGTAATACATTCAAAAAACTAATATCTTTCCCGATTATAGGAAAAAAGGAAATCATATGCGAGATAAGGATATGTTAATTAAATGGATTTTATCGGTTGCGTTGCTTCTTCTCACTTCTAACGCAATGGCCCAGAACCCCGGATCGGGTTTAACCGTCCGAACTAATCCTGCTGGTGCCGAAGTGGAAGTGACTGGAGCGCTGACCGTACGGGGGATGTCGCCGATAACCTTTTCCCAGGGATTACAGGGTAACTTTGATATTAAAATTAAAAAGGCCGGGTATGAATCATACAAATCCAGTTTATTTTTAAGCCCTTCAAATCATGCCCAGCTCGATGTTAATCTCTCCGCCAAAACGAAATTCAAGGCCGCCTTCCGATCGTTATTTGTTCCCGGCTGGGGTCAGGCCTATGCCGAACAAAAGACCAAGGGCGTCGCCTTCATGTTTCTGGCAGCGGGTTCGGCGGCCGCTTATTTACTCGCCGATAAGAAGTTCGACGACAAGCGTGATGATTATGACGGCCTCCTGGCTCGGTATAATGCCGCCAACACTTACACGGAAAAGGAAAACCTGTACCCCTTTTTGCAGGCGGCCCGTAAAGATGCCTACGATGCCGAAAATGTCAGGCGCATTACCATCGGAGCCACCATTGCCTTCTGGTCGTTAAGTGTTCTTGATGCTTTGTTGTTTTTCCCGGAACAGAAGGGTAGCCTTCTCGTCGATCAAATTACTCTGGAACCGGACTTGATTCATGGCGGCGGTCAAATTATCCTGTCGTGTGATTTTTAGGAGCGAGGATAGAGAATATGAAAGAAATCATAATTCTGGCCATATTAAGCTTGGTACTATGCGGGTGCAGTCGTTATATCGAATCGGATAGCTTATCCGTTCAGTTGCCCGATCCTCCGCCGGTCCCTCTGGACCTGCGCCTGGTCCATTTCGATGAAGGTCTGCAGGTCACCTGGCAGGTTTCCGATACCGATATCGTCAGCTATTTTAAAGTTTACTATGGGACCGATACCATCCTGTCGCATATGAGTCTTTGGGACACGACTTCGCTGTTTGTCGAAGTCCTGGATAATCTCGTATCGGGGCAAAGTTACAGCGTGGCCGTGAGTGCCGTTGTCCGCGGACTGGAAGGTGAAAAATCGCGCGTTGTGACCACTACCCCCGGTGTCCTGTCCATGCTGATTAATAATAATGACCGGTATGCCAAGAGCCGCAACGTCAATATTTCTTTCGTGGTTCCGATCGCCGCCCGGTTACTTCAACTTTCTGAAAATGTGAGTTTTGCCGATGCCGTCTGGGAAAACTACAGCGCTTCCAAAAACTTTACGCTTTCCGAAGGCGACGGTCTCAAAAGGGTTTATGCCCGATTTCGTTTCGGCGATGGCTCTTCATCGTCGACTTCCGTTTATGACGAAATCACTCTCGATACCAGGGCCGAAGTCGATTCTGTATATTTCCGCCCCTCCGAAACCGTCTTTTCGGCGGGTGACATGATTTCCTTTTATCTTCGGGCCGCCGAAGACGGGGGACAGGCAAGCGTGTCATTTCCCGGACGTTCCAATCTGGAATTGTATGACGACGGGACTCACGGTGATGCCGCGTCCGGCGACCGCCTGTTCAGTCGTGCCTATACCATTCCCCTTAACCTGGAAGTGTCCCAGGGATTGGTAACCGGAAGTTTTCAGGATGTTGCGGGCAATGCTTCGTCCGCTGACCTGGTTGCGTCGGAATATCTGACCATAGCCAATCCGCCCGTCGCCGTCACTCTGGCGGCGCAATTGGTGACCGATAACGAAGGCAACCGTTCCATTTCGCTTAGCTGGACGGCCAGTCCCGATAGTGATTTCGAGACATATCGCCTGTATAGAGACAAAACCGCGGGTATACAAGCTAACGAAACCAATCTGGTGATCTGGATTACGGCGAGCAAATCGCAAACGACGTTTTCCGATATCAATCCCGGCACCGGCACATATTATTATCGCGTTTTTGTGTATGACCAACAGGGATTGGCGACCGGTTCCAACGAAGTTTCCATTGTTGTACCATAAGGAATTGCAGTCCGGGCATGAGGGCAATTGACAAATTAAATCGGTTTATCGGGCTATATCTGGCAACTTTTAGCCGAGTGTTTCGGTTCGGCATATGGGTTCCTCTGGCGATTTATGCTTTACTGCAGGTCGCGATTGTCATTCTGGCCGCCAATTTCACTAACCCGGCATTGTATGGTATTCTCAAGCCGTTGGTGGCTCTGCTGGGGGATCGGAATGTCGAAGTTATGAGCCATTATCCGGGAATCTACCTGGTCATGCCCTCGGTCGTGGCCTGGGGAAAATATATTCTGGGTGTTCTGTTTGAGGGTCTGGTCATGGGTATGGCCGCGGTTTTATTTGTCCGGGCATATTCGGATTCTCCGGCCGGAATGAATTATGCCACCGCTTTCAAAAAATGGCTCCCGCTCCTGATTGTCTGGTGTTTCATTTCGGCACTGATTCTGGCTGCCAATCAATTTATTCCCGGGCTGTTTTCATCCTATCTGGCGGGAAGTCCCCGGCGTATCATGCTTTTCGGCATCGCCATGAAGCTGGTCACCGTTTTCATATATTCGCTATTTATCTATGCCATTCCCGCCGTTATTGTCTATGGGAATGGCATTTTGCGAGCCCTCCGAACATCATTATCACTTTTCGCCGAGTATCCTATTTTTTCCTTTTTCCTGGCCCTGATACCCTACCTGTTGACAGTGCCGTTTTCATATATGTATGAAAACGCCGGAACGATTGTGTCCAAGTTTACGCCGGAGTTGATGTTATACCTGTTGATCGGCGGCGTTATCGTTGATATGGTGGTCAATTTCATTCTGTCGGGGACGGTGGTCAAATTTCTGCTGGACGAGCGCCATTAGGCCCGACTTACCGATTCCGCTTCACTGCCAAATTATAGATAAAAATCCCCTCAAAGCGCAAAAATTAAGCATTTGGCCCCTTTTCACCCTAATTATTTGCTCTGAACTTCCGATAAAAATAAAGAATTTATTGGGGAATCGTTATAGCATGAAAAACTTGTTAATTATTGATGATGATCCCGAAATAAGCCGGTCTCTGGCCAACCTTTTTGATTCCGAACGATACAGATTTTATTTTCTGGACGACGGCCAGATCATGGTTGAATTTCTAAAGGAACATCCCAATATCGATTGTGTCTTACTCGACGTTAATCTGCCCACCATGTCGGGTCTGGACCTGCTCAAGCAATCCAAGCTGAGTAATATCGATATCCCCATCATCATGATTTCCGGTTTTATCTCGACCGAGAACGCTATGGAAGCCATGCGCGAAGGCGCCTATGAATACCTCACCAAACCGTTCGAAATTCAAAAGCTGATTAATACTGTCAATAAAGCCTGTAATTTCAACCACCACAAAATCGCTGCGTCGGATATAAAAGTTTCCGAAGAAGAATTCAGCGTCGGCGAAATCGTCGGGAAATCTCCCGAAATTGTGGAAATCGCCAAGCTAATCGGTCAGGTGTCCAAATCCGACGCGGCGGTGCTGATATTCGGCGAATCGGGGACAGGCAAGGAACTGATCGCACGGGCTATTCATCGCAATTCCTCCCGTGCCGGGAAACCTTTTCTCTCCGTGAATTGTGCCGCTCTGGCCGAAACCCTTCTGGAATCGGAATTGTTCGGGCATGAAAAAGGTGCCTTTACCGGGGCCTATTTCAAACGCCTTGGCAAATTCGAACAGGCCAACCAGGGCACGATTTTCCTCGATGAAATAGCCGACATGTCCCTTCTGACGCAATCCAAGCTGTTGCGCGTCCTTCAGGAAAAACAATTGGAACGCGTCGGTGGAAACGAATCGATCGAAGTCGACGTGCGCGTGATCGCCGCCACCAATAAATCTTTGGTACAGTGCATGAAGGAAGGCTCTTTCCGGGTTGACCTATTTTATCGCCTTAAGGTTGTTTCCATCTACGTTCCGCCGCTTCGCGAACGCCGGGGTGATATCTCTCTTTTAACCGACTATTTCGTGCAAAAATTCTCGCGACAACTCGGCAAAGAAATCAAGGGAATTGCACCTAAGGCAGCCGCCATGCTGGCCAAATACCCCTGGCCGGGCAACGTCCGCGAGCTGGAAAATAACGTCCACACCGCCTGCGTTATGGCCAAAACCGAAACTCTGCAGGCCGAGGACTTTCCGATTGCCTCCGAATTGGAAGGCAAAGTCGAAATCGATTTGGAAAATCTTCAGGACGATTACACCGAATTGTTCAAGAAAATCATCGACCCGATTCTGCCGCGCCTGATAAATTCATCCGAAGGAAAGATTTACTATTTCCTGGAATCGGCCCTCGAAAAGGCCCTGATTTCATCCTGCCTGAAGCATTTCAGCTCCAACCAGGTGAAAACATCTGAAATACTCGGCATATCGCGCAATACGCTTCGCGACCGCATCGCGCGATACAATATCTATTGATCCGAACCCTGCTTTCCGCCGTTTTCAACACTATCCTTGAATACCTTCAGAAAGCTATATATCATGATGAAGGTGATAGCACCTCCGGCCAGGATAAAAAAGATCCATCCACCCAATGTCATCGCGCCCGCCTCCCTAATAATACTTTGTCATGTTCCGCCGCCGCCAGGCGATAAAAACCATTGTCGCCAGAAGAATCAATAAAGCCAGCAATAACAACCGCCCGCCCAGAACGTAGGGTACATTTTCAGCGGGTATCCCCTGCATGGTGATCACCGGGAGCCAGTCTGTGGCAAACCACCACCCCAGCAAACCCAACAGGCAAAGGGGGGTAATGTATTTGGTGATAAACATGAATATGCGCGGGACTTTTAACTTTGCACCATGATGGAGTTCCACCCATGCTTTGTCAATGCCGAATACCCAGGCCAGCAATATTATTTCAAGCGTCGCCCCGATGACAATTACCAAATTGGCGCCCCAGAAATCGAAATCGTCGAGCACGCCCCGGTGCAAAAACCATATTGCAGGTTGACACAGTAAAAATACCGCCACCCCGAATATTTTTACGGCTTTCTGACGGGTCAGGTTAAATTCATCTTCCAGAAAGGCAACCGATGGCTGTGCCAGGGATACGGAGGACGTTATCCCGGCCAGAAAAAGCATGAAAAACCACAGGAAGCCGAATATTGCTCCCAATGTCATTTGATTGAATATTTGAGGCATGGTTACAAAGCCCATGTTGAAACTTCCCGACTGGGCAACGCTGACAATTTCATCGGGACCGAAAAATATAAAGGCCGCCGGGATTACCAGACATCCGGCCACCACTACCTCGGCGAACTGGTTGGTCGATGCCGCGGCCAGCCCGGAAAGGGCAATGTCATCCTCTTTTTGCAGATAACTGGAGTAGGTCAATATTACGCCCATGCCGACCGACAGCGTGAAAAATATCTGGCCCGCCGCCGCCAGCCAGACTTTGGCCGATGTTAATGCCGAAAAATCGGCATTCCATAAAAAGCCCAAGCCGTTTATCGAACTCCAGTCGGGGTGCATTGGATCCGGCGCGAACAACGTGATAACGCGGACCGCCAGAATGATACCGAAGAAAAACAGAAGCGGCAAAGCGATATTACACAACTTCTCGATACCGCCCTTAATGCCGAAATATGTCACGGAAATGTTCAACAAAAACGTGATCAGGAAAAATACGAATGAGGGTAATGTGCCGGCAAAAGTTCCGGTGTCTCCCGAAATGCCCTGGTGGTTGCGCAGGAAATCCACGAATCCGCCGCTGGAGGTTATCTCGGATAGTTGACCGGTCAGCGAATAATAGGCATAGGCCAGGCACCATGATTCGATATAAACATAGTACATATAAATCAAAAAAGGTCCGAAAATGCCGAGGATTCCGAAGTACTTGATGAAACGGTTTTTCTTCCAGAGCGATTGGAAAATGCCGGGAACGCTGGAATGCTCGAAGCCCCCGCCGAACCGGCCGGCCGTCCATTCCACCCATACCAGGGGCAAACCCACTACGACCAGAGCGATCAGATAAGGAATCATGAAAGCGCCTTCGCCGTACATCGCCGCTTGAGTGGGAAAACGAAGGAAATTACCTAATCCGACTGCCGATCCCGCCACGGCCAGAATGACCCCAAGGCGAGTCCCCCAACGCTGTCGCTTTTTTTCCATATATTCGTCCTCCAAAGGATGGCCAAAATTTCGCGACTTTGTCAATGACAACGATTATATGACAGTGTCTAAATGCTTGTCAACTAAAAGAATCCATGGGCCAAAATGTCATGGAACACATTTTTAGTTGACACCGTATAACAACAGTAATAGACTTTGAAAAAATAAAATTACGATACGGAGGATTAAATGAATTTGAAAAAACTGGGTGCTGTAATTCTGGTTTCGGCAACTATTATATCCGGTTCGTCTGCCTTCGGCGATACCTTCGGATTGACCACTGGATATCTTTCGACTGCCGATGCCTGCGGTTTCGGTGTCGGTTATATCGGCGGTTTCGCCGGGATCGGTGACAATGGAACGACCCTGTTCGGGTCGATCACGTACGGTTTCTCGGAATATACAGAAGGCCGTATCAAGCTGGGATTTTTTGATCCCGACGCCAAAGACGCCGACCCCTCGCTGACATTGGCTCTGGATTTTAAATATGAATTTATGGATTACTACGATCGCCACACAAAAAATCCCTTTGACCTGGCCTTCGGCGGCTTTTTTGAGTACACAAATCTTGAAGGCGCCACCGTCTGGGATCTGGGCGCCAATGCCATCGGTTCGATCCCCTATAAATTCCATTCGGGGCGTCGCCTTGTACCATATGCCCGATTCAATATCCGCCTGGAACATATCTCCATCGATGATTTCGATTCTGAATCCGATTTCCGGGCGGGATTGAATGTCGGCGGTAAATTCGAAATGTCCCAGGATTTGCATATCTATGCCGAAATTCAGGCCGACGGCAATTTCGGGTTTTTTACCGGCATCGATATCAGGACATTCTAATTACGGAATCAAACAACAAATACTTGAAAGGCTCCGGTGATGCACTGGAGCTTTTAATATGAGTTATTTCGACGCCATACTGCTGGGACTTCTGCAGGGCCTGACCGAGTTTTTACCGGTATCTTCGTCCGGCCATCTGGTCCTGACTGAACACCTGCTTGGAGCCAAAAATCCCGGAGTGACATTTGAACTGCTCGTGCATCTGGGAACGCTCCTGGCCGTTTTGATATATTTCCGAAAGCGAATCATAGCCATGATTCGCTCCATATTCGATACATCGATGTTCGAAGAGCGGAAACTTGTATTATATATTATTATTGCCACCATTCCGGCCGTTATTGTGGCGCTCACGCTTGAAGACACTATCGAAGCGGCCTTCGGATCACCGCTTTTGACATCGATAATGCTTTTGGTGACGGGCGTCATGCTCCTTTTAACCGGGTTGGCCCCAAAGAAGGAAAAAAGACTGTCGTGGTTTAATTCGCTGTTTATAGGTCTCGGGCAGGCAGTAGCCATTTTCCCGGGGATCTCCCGCTCCGGCTCGACCATCTCCTTTGGGCTCTTCGCTGGTGTCAAAGCTACCACCGCCGCCGAGTTTTCCTTTTTGCTCTCCATTCCGGCCATTGCCGGGGCCGCCGTTTTCAAAATAAAAGAACTTTTTAGCCTCGACGTCGCTCTGGCTGGCCAGTATCTGACGGGGACAATTTTGTCATTTTTATCCGGCCTTCTGGCCGTATATCTTCTTTTAAGCATTGTGCGCAAGGGCAAATTTCAGTATTTTGGCATTTATTGTCTTTTGGTGGGCACGGTCGGCTTAGTATATTTCCTCTAAGATGAATAACATTCTGGTCATCAGGCTGGGTTCGATTGGCGATGTCGTTTTGGCCTCGGCTCCGATATTGAATCTGAAATTATCATTTCCCGATTCTAAAATATTTTTCCTGACGCGCGAACAAAATGCGCCTCTGGCCGGAATGATGACCGGCGTCGATGAAACAATCTCATTACCCCGCAAAATCAGTCTGCTGGAGTTATTCCGCACCGGCGAATTTTTCGATAAACATGGCATCGATATTATTTGCGACCTCCATGGTAACTTCCGCTCCAATTATCTGATGCGTCATATTGCCGCACCGGTCAAAGCACAATATCCCAAGCGGCGCCGCGAAAGATTCATGGCTGTCAAACTACACCGCTTTAATGCCAATCCACCCCATACTATTGACCTTTATAACGCCGCCATCACCGCCTGCGGGGGAGACGTGTTCACGCGAAGACCGTTGTTGAGACCTTCCCGCATATCGCGACCGGTTGCCAATAAGCCGCTTGTGGCGATTGCGCCGGGGGCATCGTATCCGACCAAACAATGGCCGCCAAAACGTTTCAATGAACTTGTCACACGCTTGCGCAATAATAGAAAAGCTGACATTATTCTGATTTTAACCGAAAAAGACAAAGCACTGTATGAATCAGACGTGGTGGAGAAATCACCGGACATTCGCGTAATAATCGATGTTTCACTGCCCGATATTGCCGCAGAAATTGCCTCTGCCGATCTATTGCTTTCCAATGATTCCGGGTTGATGCATATCGGCTCGGCGGTGGGGACCCCGGTGTTAGCCCTGTTCGGGCCGACTCACCCTGCCCTGGGCTTTTCACCCCGGGGATGGCACGATCGAATAATCCAGGTCGAGGAACCCTGCCGCCCCTGTTCGTTGCACGGCAAAAGACCTTGTTATCGTGATAAGCAATACTGTTTCGACCGCATAGAGGTCGATTATGTGTTTGGCCAAATTATCGACGCTCTGGAGAAAAAATTTGAAACCGCGGCCGCCCTGTTTATAGATCGCGATGGAACTTTAATAAAAGAAAAAGGTTTTCTGTCCGAACTGGAACAGGTCGAACCGGAAGAAGGTTCAATCGAGGCCATCCGATTGGGCCGGGACATGGGATTCAAAATCATTGTCCTATCCAATCAGTCGGGTGTGGCTCGGGGCTATTTCGACCTGGAGCAGGTCGACCGCGTCAATGAACGCATCCGCTCGCTGTTTGCCGCCAAAGGGGCGCCCCTCGACGACATATTATACTGCCCATACTATGAGCATGGATCAATTGAACCATTTGCCCAAAAGTCATTTATGCGGAAACCCGCCGCCGGCATGGTCGAGCGGGCGGCTCGGCGGCATGGCATAAATCCCTTTGTCTCGTTTTGCATCGGGGATAAATTGTCCGATGTCCGACTGGCTTACACTACCGGGGGAAAAGGAATACTGGTGCGCACCGGATACGGACAGGACAGCATAAATAGAATGACTTCCTATGACTCCTTCCCGCCGGAAACCGTTGCCGACAATCTTCTCGATGCCGTAAAATATATCGGGAAAACGCTCGGGATAAAGCCATGATAAGAGATGCCCGCCATTGGGAAGGCCTGGAAAATAATAAAGTCCGTTGCCGTCTGTGCCCGGCCAACTGCCTTTTAACACCATCCAAAACCGGTATTTGCGGCTGTCGCACCAATATCGACGGCAAATTAATGGTCGATAATTACGGCGAAATCGTTTCGGCGGCCTATGACCCGATCGAGAAAAAACCGCTGTATCATTATTATCCCGGTTCTATAATTTTTTCAACCGGCCCCAACGGGTGCAATCTGGGATGCGAAAACTGCCAGAACTGGGAAATTTCCCAGATGAAAGTGCCCACGCGTTATCTGGCCCCTTCCGAGTTGGCTGTCCTCGCCGGCAAATCTGGTTCTATCGGTGTTGCCTACACATATTCGGAGCCTCTGATTTGGTTTGAATACATCCTCGATGCCGCCAGCGCTGTCAGGGATAAGGGCCTTAAGAATGTTATTGTCAGCAACGGTTATATTAATCCCGATCCGCTTGAAGAGTTAATTCCGTTTATTGATGCCGCCAATATTGACCTGAAAAGCATGCGCCCCGATTTCTATAAAAAAATCTGCAAAGGACAGCTGGAGCCGGTCAAAAAAACCATCGAATGTCTATATCATGCCGGGATTCATCTGGAAATCACCAATCTGGTCATTCCGGGTCTGAATGACGCGATTTCAGATTTCGAGCAAATTACCGATTTTATAGCCGGGTTATCCAATAATATACCTCTGCATTTTTCGGCCTATTATCCGACCTACAAAATGACTCGCCCTCGGACCCCGACCGAGACGCTTGTGAAAGGGTATGATATCGCTCGGAACAAGCTCAATTTTGTCTATCTCGGTAACGTCAATATTCCGGGCAAATCCGATACCTTTTGCCCCCAATGCGGCCGGACACTTATCAAACGCAATTATTATAATATCGAAATTGCCGGGTTGACCGGCGGCGATTGTTCTTTTTGCAAAAATAAGACCGGAATCGTATATTGATTGGAAGCCGCCCTGTTAATCCTCATTTTAGCATAATGCCTTGCCGCCGATATAGATAATAATAGGCTGAATTGTGAGCGGTTGAATATTTATCGACAGGATATAGCGAATAATTTTTATGTTTTTCCGGAGTCGCCGTAATTAAATTAAATTTTGTTATGCTTCATATTTACCGAAAAATAACGCCGCTGCTGATTTCGGCTCTGTTTATTATTCTAAGCACGTCCGCGGCCTTCGGGCAGTTTTATTTCGGCAAAAACAAGGTCCAGTACACCGATTTCGATTGGCAGGTTCTGGAAACCGAACATTTCCGCATTTACTTTTATCCCGAAGAAGATGAAATTGCCCGTATTGGAGCGCGTATCGCCGAGGATGCCTACCGCGAACTAGCTTCGAAATTCAACCATGAGATTTACGAAAAAATCCCCCTGATTTTTTACAGCTCCGGAAATTACTTCTCGCAGACCAATGTCATTCCATCGCTTCTTCCCGAATCGGTCGGCGGATTCACCGAATTTTTAAAAGGTCGTGTCGTCGTTCCATACCTCGGTTCTTTCCGTGCTTTTGAGCACGTGGTTCGCCATGAACTGGTGCATGTTTTTACCATATCGAAATTAGAGCGGACGCTGTCGAAACACCGGCTGGTGCGAATGGCACCGCCGCCACTGTGGTTTATCGAAGGCCTGGCCGAGTTCTGGTCGACCGACTGGGACAGCGAAGCCGATATGATGATCAAGGATATGGTTTTATCCGGACGAATAATCCCGATCGAGCAGTTGTATCAGGTCAGCGGCTCTTTCCTAATGTATAAAATCGGACAATCCATCTGCCAGTTCATCCATGAACATTACGGCCCGCATAAACTGACTTTGATGTTTGAAAACTGGTGGCGTTTCCATCGTTTCGAGGACCTTGTCGAATATACACTGGGCGATAAACTGCCGGAAGTATCCCGCAAGTGGGAATACAGCCTCAAGAAAAAATACTATCCGGACATGGCCGATGGTGGTTTGGTCAAGCGGGAAGCCCGCCAGCTGACCAAAAGCGGCTATGCCGTCAAGGGGGTCCCGATAACTCTCGACAGCGAGCAGCATAGCGGCGACTGGATTGTTTACAAGGCCAACAAGCGGGGTTATTCGGGTTTGTACATGATGCCGCGGGGCGGGGAAAAGGTGGACCTGCACACCATCCTGAAAGGGGAGCAGTCAGCGGGTTATGAATCCCTTCATCTTCTGCAAAGCGGTATCGACGCCCGCAACGACGGCCGCGTTCTGTTTTCCTCGAAATCGAAGGAATCAGATGTATTATATATGTATGACATTTATACTCGCCGCGATCTTCAGAAATACTATTTTCCGCAACTGGTGGCGATATCGTCGCCCCGCTTTTCGCCCGATGGCAACCGTGCCGTTTTCAGCGCCTCGACCAAACGCGGCTATACCGATATATATGAGGTCAACCTGTTGACCGGCGATTTGATGCAGCTTACCGATGACAATTATAATGATATTACCCCGGTTTATAGCCTCGATGGCGATTCGATTATCTTTTCCTCGGATCGCTGTGCCGATGGGGATATCGGCGCCCAGAACCTCTTTGGCATGTCGCGTGACGACCGACGGTTAATCCAGCTTACGCATGGCAACTGGATTGACATATCCCCGGAAGCCGATTGCCGAGGTCTTTATTTTGCCTCCGACCGCGACGGCTCTTTCAATATATATCGCAAAAACCCGGACGGCAGTATCAACAAGATTACCAATCTACTGACCGGAGCCTTCGACCCCCGCGTTCTTCAGGATAACGATGAGATCCTGTTTACCGGATATCAGGACATGGGTTTTCACCTCTACAGCATGGAAATTATCGACACCATGACGGTGGCGGCGACGGAAACCCCGGTGGGCAAAGCTTTCTGGAAGCCCGGACAGATAGATGGCCGGTCGGCACGATCATCGTTTAAGTACAATACCGAGTATTCCTTTGATATCGCCCAGTCGGCTATCTCCTATGACCCGGTTTACGGAACTCTGGGCGGATTGCAGGTGGCCCTGTCCGACATGCTCGGTGACAACGTTTTTTATTTTTTGCTGACCAACACCGCCGAAACCAAGGATGACTTTCTGTCAAGCTTCAACGTCGGCATAACTTACCTCAATAAGAAACGACGGCTTAACTGGGGGGCCGGGCTGTTTCACTTCTATGATGAGTACTATAACGATGAAGAAGGTTACTTTTTCGAACGTCAGGTAGGCGGACTGTTGTATGTCAATTATCCCATATCGAAATTCGAACGGTTCGAAGCCAGTTCGTATATCCGGTATTCCAAGAAAGACATCTGGTTATTCGACCGCAAACGCGAAGCCCTGCTCGTATCTAATTTCATATCATTCGTCTCCGATAACAGCATCTGGGATATTTCCGGGCCGCTGGAGGGGCACCGTTATAATTTGACTTTGGGGCTGACCGCCGCTCTCGACAAGGGCCGCATGTACAGCCGTACCGGCGTGGCGGATGTCCGTCATTATTTCCGCCTGGGGCGGTATTCGGCCTTTGCCTCGCGCCTGTTCGCCTATAGTTCCGCCGGGGTCGAACCGCAACGGATATATTTCGGGGGAAGCTGGTCATTCCGTGGTTTTGATCGACGGGCTTTTTATGACCCGAATATTCTTTTCACCTCGCATGAGCTTCGTTTTCCGCTGATTGATAATCTCCTGGTCGGCTTTCCCATCGGGGGGATAGGTTTTCAGGCCATTCGAGGAGCCATTTTCTTCGACGCCGGGTCAATATGGGAAGATCGCTTCGATGAGGTTCTGGCTTCAACCGGGGCCGGATTCAGAGTGGCACTGGGACTATATGTCGTCTTGAGATTTGATTTCGCCCGAACGACCGATTTCCATTCCATCAGCCCGCGAACAGATTTTGACTTTTTCTTTGGGTGGAATTTCTAATGAAAAAGGCACTTATCATATTAATTATTATAGGCTTAGCTATAACGGGGTGCTCCCGGAAATTCAAAATGAAACACAACTTTGATTATCCAGAATCCCCCTGGCCTTTCTCGCGACAGGATATTGCCGCCGCCGCTCGCTCCCCGCATGATTTTTCCGGGAAACTGAACTTGATCTGGGAAGACCATGTTTCCGGCGCCCCGGCCGGACCGATGGTTATCGGGGCGGGCTGTCTTATTGTAAGTGACAGCAAAGGCAAAGTTAGCTTTTTTGATTTGCATACAGGCAAATACAAGGGCCTGCTCAAGATGCGGCATCCCGTTCGGGGCGGGGTTGTTTTATGTGACTCACTGGCCTTTTTCGGTCTGGATGCCCCAAAAAACGAACTGCTCTGCCTTAATTTATATAACCGTAACATTCTCTGGAAACGGTATTTAAAGGATATCTCCGGTGCGCCGATAATAAAGGATAATAGGCTTTTTGTATGCGGCACGGACGGTCGCGTGTATTGTCTGGATTGTGTTTCCGGAAAGACCATCTGGTCCGATTCGACCGATGCCGTTTGTTTGGCCGGTCCAAGTTATTTTGAAGGCAGGGTGTATTTCCCGATGGACGACGGAGATATAAATGTCTATGAGGCCTCACTGGGTGAACTGATACAAAAACTCACCTTGGGCGGGCCGCTGGTTTCAAAAGTGGTTATCGATGATAACGTCTTTGTCGCCGATAATTTCGGCGGCTTCTACGCCCTCGAGACCGGCACTGGACGGCCTTTGTGGGATCGCAAATTCGATTGGCCCATCTGGTGTTCCCCGGCCGCCGATGATAATCTGGTTTATATTGGCGATAGCGGCGGCCATTTACGCGCGCTGGATAAGAAAACCGGGCAGACCGTCTGGGACTATGAAACCGGCGGCGTCATAATTTCCTCGCCGATTATTGCCGGGCAGTTCGTCGTCTTCGCTTCCCTTGACCGACATTTGTACTGCCTCGACCACGCTTCCGGAAAACTGGTTTCACGCCGCCAATTCGATCAGGAAATCCGCCTGCCGGCGATTGCCTCCGATGGTTCAATATTCGTGGCCCTGCATAACGGCATCATCCAATGCCTGGGAGATTGAGTTGCGAGAGTTTTCTTACACTGAAACCGACCTTAACACCAATTTAAGCGAATTGGCGCACGAGTTTCTGCGCGAATTGTACTTGGCGGGTAAAAAGGTTTCCATTTATTCCGCCTCCCATCCCATGGCCGTTAAGGCATTGGGACGGCCATTTATCCTTATGGATCGCATACTGAAATTCAAAGAATATGTCAACCTGCACATTTCCGAAGGCCATCTGTATATCTTGAACATCCGGGTCAAACCGTGCGTGTTCACCGATCAGATCATGGATCATATGCAAATCAATGACCTGTCGGATATTCTCTTCCACTCCTTTGTAAGTGCCGAGAACTTGAGCACTTTTCTGGAGCGGTTCGTCAAAAGGCTTCCTTCCGGTGATTATAAGAATCTGATGCATGCCCACCTGGAACGAAACAATGTGCAATCGATTTCGGTCAACTCCGCCACCGGTGCGGAATTGTTCGAATCGGGATTGAAATATCGCGCCGACGTCCTTCAGGACTTTTCGGTGCGTGCGGTAATTTCGACTTATATCGGGACCGACTTTCACCAGATGGCCGAAATCCTGGCTGATGAAAAGCTGCCGCACAATGAATACCGTCGCAAATACCGCCATGATTACTATCCGCAACTGGTCAGCCTGATTGTCCCCGAGCAAATCCGACGACTCAATGCCGAGACGCTCCTGAAATACATGACCGATAAAATCGGGCGGTCATCGAATCATCCTGACTCCTGCCGTCTGCTTTTGAATGCCGTGAAATATCATCATCAGAGTGATTTCATTTTGAACGGCCTCGACGAACTGGCCTTAAGCGGGAAGATTAACCGGGAGGCTTTCGCTTTGGTCATGCCCGAAACCAGCCGCATGAAACTCGAAGCCAGCGATGAAATCGAGCGTCACTTGAGCGATGTTTTTTCCGGCGGCATTGAAATCGGACAGGGCGAAGAATTCTGCGAACGCTATAATAAACTATTGCGGCGAGGTCAGGCGGTCAAAGCCCAATCCGTGTTGTCCGACCTGCTGGCCAAACTGGCCGGAGACAACCTTGACCACCGCCGCCGGGCGCTCCTCATGCTCAACCTGGCTGTCGATTATCACGATAACCACAACTATGCCAATCTGCAAAAACAACTCGTCGATTTGATCGCCGAATATTTAGCCTATAATGATGAGACGTTCGAGTTTTCCGATCTGATCTGGAAAATCGCTCAAAATTCTCTAACCCGGCGCAATTATGATATTTTTGCCTCTCTGTGCACCGTCCTGGTTAAAAAACGTGAGCAGGTTAATGGCATATGGAGCTACGAATCCATTGCGGTCAAGAAAGCCGTCGAGGAACTCAATCGCCCCGAAGTCATCAATCAATTGATCCGCGAACTTCTGCTGGGTGATATCAATGTCTTTGCGGATATCAAAACCATTATGGTTACGATCGGATCTGAACAGATGGCTTGCGCCCTGTCGGATATTATCTCCCATGAATCGCGCCAGATTCGTCAGCATGTCCTTAAGATTATGCCGGAGTTGGGTCGGGCGTCACTGGCCGTGTTCAGTCGTTTCATGAGCGAAGACGCCAACTTCGACCGACCCGATGACCGGCGCGAATTGCAGGATGATAAATGGTATCGCGTACGCAACGCCATTTTCATTCTGGGCACGCTCCGTGATCCCGCCGCCTGCCGGTCATTGAGATTGCACATCGGTGACAGCGACGTCCGCGTCAGACGGGAAATCGTCTCCGCCCTTGAAAAAATCGGGGGTGAAGAAGCCGCCGATTTGCTCTTGTTGATGGCTAACGATCCCGACAGTGAAATCCGCGAATCGGCCATTATTTCGATCGGGCTTATCGGAAATGAACAAATCGTCCCGGAACTCATCGACCTGGCCAAGAAAATAAATTCTGAAGTCACACATATTCTCACCTCAATTGGCAAATTGGGCGGTCCCGACGCTAAAAAATTCCTGTCGGAACTCTTGATAAGCCCGTCACTTCTGTCCAGCTTGACGTCGGGTAAAGCCTCCAAAGACGAGTTGAAACTTATCGCTATTAAAGCTCTGGGTCGCATGGGTGACCGCGAATCCATCGACGCCGTCAAAAAATTCAAGGATTCACTTTCCGCAACTCAAAAATTATTCGGTGGAGCGGCTTTAAAAAAGGCCGCAGAAGACGTTATATCGCGTCCGCCAGAATGACATAATTAATCTGTCATTATTACAATATATGCTGCCATATGGGCACATTATAATGCCTGTGTGGCAGTATGTGTTTCCAAGATTCTTTGTTTGAAATCGTTAATATCTATCCCACAATAAGTTACAATTATTGGCATGATCCTTGATTAATTAAATAGCGTAACTTGAAAGCAAAAAATAAAATAAAGGAGGTTTAAAATGACACTCGTACGTTACAACCCGATTAGAAACCTGACCAGATGGAATCAGGATATCGACAGTATGTTCGATTCTTTCTTCGGCGAAAAGAACCTATTTGCCCGAGATTCTGGCAGCTTCATGCCCCGCGTTGATATCGTTGATGAAAAGGATACGGTTCGTTTGGAAATAGAAATGCCCGGCATGAATAAAGAAGACATCAAGGTTACCGTGGAAAACGGTGTCTTGATCATCTCCGGCGAGCGGACTCGCAAATCCGATGAAAAGGACGCCAACTATGTTCGTTGCGAGCGTTGTTATGGCACCTTCAGCCGCTCCTTCACGCTGGGTGACGATATCGACAGCGAACACATCTCGGCCGACTACAAAAACGGTATATTGTATCTGACCCTGCCCAAAACAGAGAAGAGCAAACCGAAAGAAATTATGGTAGCGGTTAAGTAAAATAAGCGTTTGGTTCAGGTTTCGATTTAAGGCGGCGGGCGGGCACTGACCTGTCCGCCGTTTTTTCCGCCTGGACCGAAAGAAAGGGAAAAACATGAGCAAGATTATTGGAATAGACTTAGGCACGACCAACTCGGTGGTGGCGGTAATCGAAGGCAAGGACCCGGTAGTCATCGCCAATTCCGAAGGTGGTCGCACGACCCCGTCGGTCGTGGCCGTCGATAAAGGCGGCGAGCGTCTAACCGGTCAGGTGGCCAAACGACAGGCGGTCACTAATCCGATGAATACGATTTTTTCTATCAAGCGCTTTATGGGCCGCAAATTCGAGGAAGTTCAGTCGGAAGCAAAGAACTTCCCCTACAAAGTTACGGCCGATTCTGCCGGTAACGCCGTTGTCGAAATGAACGGCAAAAAATACACGCCGCAGGAAGTGTCGGCTATTATCCTAACCAAAATGAAAAAGACGGCCGAGGATTATCTGGGTACGAAAGTGACCGATGCCATCATCACCGTCCCGGCCTATTTCAACGACAGCCAGCGTCAGGCCACCAAAGACGCCGGCCGCATCGCCGGACTGAATGTCCAGCGCATCATCAACGAACCGACCGCGGCGGCTTTGGCTTATGGGCTCGACAAAAAGAAAACCGGTAAGATTGCCGTGTACGATCTCGGTGGCGGGACTTTTGATATCTCCATCCTTGAACTGTCCGACGGTGTTTTCGAGGTTCTGTCCACCAATGGCGATACGCATCTCGGCGGAGACGATTTCGACAAGCGTATTATTGACTGGTTGGTCGAAGAGTTTAAAAAACAGGAAGGCATCGATCTCTCTCGTGATCCAATGGCACTCCAGCGTTTAAAAGAAGCCGCCGAAAAAGCCAAAATAGAATTGTCTTCAACCATGAGTACCGATATAAATCTGCCGTTCATTACGGCCGACCAAAACGGTCCCAAACATTTGAATATCAGTCTGACTCGCGCCAAGTATGAGCAACTGGTCGATGATTTGCTGGAACGCACTATCGGGCCGTGTCGTAAAGCGATTGAAGACGCCAAGGTGTCGTTTAATGACATCAACGATGTCGTCCTGGTCGGCGGTATGACCCGAATGCCCAAAGTGATCGAGTTGGTCAAGAAGCTGTTCGGCAGAGACCCGAACAAATCGGTCAATCCCGACGAAGTCGTCGCCATCGGCGCCGCCATTCAGGGCGGTGTTTTAACCGGTGACGTCAAGGATGTGTTGCTTCTCGATGTCACTCCGCTGTCGCTGGGTATCGAGACCCTTGGCGGTGTCACTACGCGTTTGATCGAACGCAACACGACCATTCCGACCCGGAAGACGCAAATTTTTTCCACCGCGTCCGACAGCCAGCCGGCGGTCGATATCCACGTTTTGCAGGGTGAACGCGAGATGGCCATTGACAACAAGACCATCGGCAAGTTTATCCTCGATGGCATTCCGCCCGCGCCGCGCGGAGTTCCGCAAATCGAGGTTACTTTTGACATCGACGCCAACGGCATTCTCAACGTAACCGCCAAAGACCTTGGCACCGGAAAGTCGCAAAACGTCCGTATCGAGGCGTCTTCCGGTTTGTCCGAGGCCGAGATCAAGAAGATGGTCGATGATGCCAAGGCGCATGAATCGGAAGACAAGGCCCGGCGAGAGAAAATCGATACGCGCAATATGGCCGATTCGGCCGTGTTCCAGGCTGAAAAGAACCTCAAAGAGTACGGCGATAAGCTCGATCCCGACAACCGGGCCAAAATCGAAGCCGGTATCGAACGGGTAAAAACCGCTCTCAAGGGCGATAATCCGTCTGAAATAAAGGCGGCTATGGATGATTTAAACCAGCTATGGCAGAGTGCCGCCTCGACCATGTATCAGAAAACCACTTCCGGTCCGGCCGGTCCACAGGGGCCGACGCCGGAGCCGGGACCCTCCGGACAGGGGGACAGCGCGGTTGACGCCGATTTCGAGGTGGTTGACGATAAGTAAACCGCAACAAAGGGCCCCCGATGCGGGGCCCTATTGATTGAATTGACGATTGACAAAATCAGTATAGCATCGTAGAGTATAAGTGACGTGAACCAGACAACCGGAAATATGTCGAAGGATTATTACAAAGCGCTGGGTGTGGCCGAAAACGCTACCGAAGACGAAATAAAAAAGGCGTTTCGGAAATTGGCCAAGCAATATCACCCCGACCGCAATAAGGGTGATAAAAAGGCCGAAGAGAAATTCAAGGATATCTCCGAGGCCTATGACGTGCTCGGTGACAAGAACAAACGCCAGCAGTACGACACCATGCGCAAATACGGAACTTTTACCGGCGGGCCCAGTTTCGATCCCCGGTATTCCGGCGGCTTCGACTCCTCGCAGTTCGAACGATTTTTCCGTTTCGAGCGCTCCGAGGGAGCCGACATTTTCGAAGAGTTGTTCGGTTCGATTTTCGGCGCCCGACGGGGCGCAGGTTCCCGTTCAGGGCCGCGACCGCGTCAGCCGCGACGGGTCGACGGGCGCGACGCTAACGTCACGGCCACGATTACGTTCATGGAGGCGGTCAGGGGAACAACCAAAACCATTATCGCCAAAAACCCGGGGCCGCAGGGCAACCGCCGGAAAATCCGGGTCAGAATCCCCACCGGAATCGAAGATGGCGGCAAAATTCGATTGCGGGGAATGGGTTTCCCCGGACGCGACGGCGGCGGAAACGGCGATTTAATTGTGACGGTGAAAGTGGAAAAAGATCAAAAATTCGAACGCAAAGGCAACGACATTTATACTAAAGTGCTGGTCGACTACCCGACCGCCGCGCTTGGCGGCAAGGTGCAGGCGCATACTCTGACACGCAAAATCAGTCTCAATATTCCACCGGGGACAACCTCCGGCACAAAGCTTCGGCTGAAAGGTATGGGTATTGCCGTCGACGGCGTCGCCGGAGACCAGTATGTCGAGATAATTGTCGATGTCCCCAAAAACCTGACCGACGAGCAGAAACAACTGCTCGAGCAGTTAAAAAAGACAATGGAATAACGTGCTCCATGTGCCCGCCGCCCGGAGGTTCTGAATTATTATGAAGAATTGCGGTGGGGATGTTGATCTTTGCAGTCTTGTGGGTTCTGCCGGTCACGAATTAAATGGAGGAGTTCCGATAAATTCAAATAATAAATTTTTGTAGGGCAGAGCCCTGCCTAATGTCCCGCCTGCACTGAGTCCGCGAAGCGAGCGAAGCGAGAGAGCACCTGACAAATCTTATATTCTCGTACGGCCCGATCTCAATCCTTTGCCAGTACCACATTAACCGCCTTAACCAGCACCCGAACCGTATCGCCCTTCTTAATTCCCAATTCATCCAATGAGTCATTGGTGAACACCGACTGCATTATCGCGCCGCCGGCAATTTCGACTTTGACCTGACACATCACGCCGCCCCTTTTAATCTCAATCACCTTGCCCGTGATATTGTTTCTCACTCCGAATTTCATAATACCTCCTTGTGTAATGATTTGTAGGTCAAATCTCCTTAGAGATTTGACATTTTAATCAATCATCCACGATAACCTTCTCCACCGGTACCCAGCCATACTGGCCAAGCGCGTCCCGGCACCAGAACCACCCGGCCATTTCCCTGAAAATAATTAGCTTGTCGCCGACCGCGACGGTTAATTCCTTGGCATCATACTCCTCCAGCGCCGTGGCGATATTACCGGTAACGCGAAGATATTCTTCCGGCACCCAGCTGCCCAACCCTTCTTTATCCACGCACCAGATCCAGCCCGGCCATTCATTATCGACCGATCGGCTCCCGTCGATTGTCAAAATATCGCCAGGCAGAATCTTAAGACATTTATCGTATGATGCCTTATGTTCTTTGATAGCAAGTCCGCTTATGGGTGCAACAGCCATACTCAATTACCTTTCGCCGCCGAGATGCCCGCCAGGTAACCGGTCGAAAAAGCCGCCTGCAAATTATAACCGCCGGTATCGGCGTCGATGTCGATTATTTCCCCGGCAAGATAAAGGCTTTTAAGAATTTTCGATTCCATCGTTCGCGGATTAATTTCCGATACCGGAATACCCCCCGATGTTATAATCGCTTCTTTAAAACCGCGATGTCCGGAGATGACAAACCGAAAATCCTTGAGCCACAGACGCAACCGCTTCCGCTCATCTGATGTTATCTGATTACCCGGTTTTTCAGGGTCAATTTTAGTTTGTTGCATACAAACCGGGATCAACTGCACGGGCAACAGCTCTTTTAAGATATTTTCAAATTGCTTTTTGCCGGATCTTTCAAAATCGCGTAACAAGCGTGTGTCGAGTTTATTATCGTCGAGCGCCGGCTTAAGATCGATGGATATTTCAACTCTCTGTTTCTTCTCTAATGCCGCCACCGCTATCTTACTTAAGGCCACGATTGATGGACCGTCAAGGCCGTACGCTTCGAACTTCGCCTCGCCGAAATCCTCGCCGCATTTTCTGCCGTCTAAATAAAGACCGACATTGACATTTTTCAGATGCAGTCCGATCAGAACCTCGGCAATGGCAGCCTTTGTTTCCAAGGGCACCAGCGCCGGACGCGGCGTGTTTATGGTATGCCCGACCTTTTCCGCCAGTTTGTATCCCATGCCGGTCGAACCGGTGGCCGGGTATGATTTCCCTCCGGTAGCCAGAATCACGGCATCGGCTTTGTATAATTTGCCGTCGGTGCGGAATTTCGTCGCCGCTTTGGTCAGGGGAGAGGCAAGGGCCGTTCTGGGTTCGCGGGGAACCTGCACCCCGACAATACGGCCCTCTTCCTGTAATAACCATTCCACCGGTGAACGGGTTCGAATTGATACACCGCAACCCCGCGCCCACATTATCATAGCATCGGCGACAGCCACGGCGTCGTTATCAATAGGAAATATTCTGCCGCCGCGTTCAATTTCCGTCTGGATTCCAAGATTATTTAAGAAATTTACCAGGTTCTGGGAAAAGAAACAATTGAATGCCTGCCGCAAAAACTTTCCGTTCTTGCCGAAATGCGCCATGAATTCTTCCAGACCGGCGGTGTTGGTAAGATTACATCGGCCTTTGCCGGTGATACCTAGCTTACGGGCCGGGCGAGTCATCTTTTCCAGAAGAAGTACTTCGGCTCCGGCAGTCGCCGCCTGACCCGCCGCCATTAAACCGGCCGGGCCGCCGCCGATAACAATTATCTTTTTTGCCGCCACCGAATTTAGCCCTTTTGGATTTTCATCGCGATCGGTACCGCTATCCGGAATGAATTGGCATCAGGGGTATTTTCTCTATCGGCGTGATAACACCTTCATCGAGGTCGATAATCTCCACGTTCGATATCCGCCCGACAATTTCTTTGTTTTCGGCATTGATTTTATCGACCAGATTTTTGCAGACAAACGAAGCATCGGATATACCGGCCGTGATATGCGGCTGGTACGGCGTATCGAGTTTCAGAAAATCAGCCATAAACCCGGTATATATGGCATCGCGAAGTTTCACAATCCCACTGAAACCTTCGTCGGGGACAAGAAAGACGAAGTATGCTTTATGCACCGGGGTGTGGTTCACCGTAGCGCAACGGATGGTGAATTTTATTTCGGACAGGCCTCGTATCGTGTCCTTAATATGCCCGACAAAACGGTCTTTCTCGAATCGTTTGGAGGGAAAGACAATCGTGAAATGCGGTTCGATAACCTTGAAATTTTCGCGGTCATGTTCGGAGCGGATTTTCTGAATCCAGTCATAATCGGATTTCTTCAACTGCGGGTAATTTAATGCCATTAAAGCCATATTCGATTCCCTGTTTATTTTTGCCTCATATCCGAATGAAACCATTTTGAAGCATGAGTTCAATAAAAATATTCTAACACTAAAAAGCGAGCGCTGAAAAGCCGGCCAGTCGGCCACCGAAACATATCCTTGTCGTATTCCAATCTGAATGAACATTTCCGGAACAAAAACGTCTTGTTCTCCAAGCACGTCATCAGGAGGTGTCGTTCGAAATCAATTCTAACCATGATCTGGGTAGTGGTCTTCTTACCCCTGTTATTTGCCGGTATGTCGTTCGTTCAATCCGCTACGGATTAGGCATCAGTGCTCAAAGAAAATTTGAAATTTCTGGAAAAAATCGTAAACAAAAAGTGGGTCGGGGAAACCCGGGCGCCTGATGGACGGACTGTGGAAATTATCAGAGAATTTAACGTTGTCTGGAACGGTAATGCCATTAAACGAACTGAATATTGTAAAGGCTTAAATTAAGAAGGTGAGGGATTTTTCTATTGGGACTCCGGTGATAGGACTGTTAAATATTTTTCGATAAGCAATCGCGGGATATTTGTTAATGGCACTGTCAGCGATGAATCAGGCAAGATTTTAATTGCCGGTAAAACTACGTTTGCCGATAAAGCCGTGGATTTCAGAAATGTTTTCGAATTAACGGATGATGGCAAACTTCTCGATAAATTCTTCAGCTTTGAAAACGGGCAAAGAAAGGCAGGACACGATTTGGTGTTGACAGTGGAAGAATAAATTTATTTCGTCAACTTGAACGAATGTAAAACCTTCTCGTACGCCCGCTGGGCCAGAACGCTGTGAACCGGTCCTGAAATATTCAACTGAAAAATTACTATCTCCGAACCGGCATTGCAGTAGGCTATCATCGCTTCGCGCGAAACGCCCCCCGGGTCACGGATTTCCAGCACAATACAGGTATCGACATGAGCGGTGTCGGAGGCCGAGGCCCGGCTGATGCCGAATTTGCTTTCCAGCCGACCCTTTTCATGAAGCGGGTCATTGAGCGAGTAACGCCGCTTGAAAATAATATTCTTGGTCTTGGCCAGATGCGCCGAATCGGTCGTGATAAACTGCTCAAACGTAAGGCTGTCCAGGTCCAGCACCCAGACCAGAATCTGCCGGGTGGCGTTGAAATAGGACTCATGGCCCGGAAACATTGCCATAGTATAGCCATCAAAATAGGCATTAGTCGTATCCGCCAGCCAGCCGTTGGGAACGACAAACATGAAGGAATGATCGACGCCGTCATAATAAATCGTATCGCCGGGAAGCGTATCGGATAAGGCCTTCGGGGCCCCGGTAGTGATGTCGGCATAAATCGCCGGCGACAATGCCGCCATAATTATTATAAAGACGAAAATTCTCATAATTTTTATTATACAATTTTATATTAAAAAAGAGAAGGGGTTTAAACCGGCTATTTTATCTGGATTGGGCACTTATGACCGTCCATCACCTATATTGCCCTTGCGGGTCGGTCGGCAAAAGATTATATTGGATTTTCTGTATGGGCAGGGCCACGAGACGTATGACATTGCAGATAAGAGATTTAAAACCATAGATCTATGAGGTAACTTACATGGTAGGTATAGTCGGCTATGGAGCGCATATCCCCCGACATCGCATTAAAGTCGAAGAGATCGCCAAGGTTTGGGGAGCCGATGCGCCAAGCTACAAAAAAGGACTTTTGCTGACCCAAAAGTCGGTGCCGCCTCCGGATACCGATACGATAACCTTGTCCGTAGAAGCGACCAAAAATGCCCTGAAACGGGCGGGCAATATCAACCCGGCCGACATCGGCGCGATTTATATCGGTTCGGAATCACACCCGTATGCCGTCAAGCCGTCCGGGACGATTGTAGCCGATGCAATTGGGGCCTGTCCGAGAATCCACTGCGCCGATTTTGAATTCGCCTGCAAAGCCGGCTCCGAGGCGATGTATGTCTGCCTGGGACTGGTTAAATCCGGCTATGTCAAATATGGTCTGGCCATCGGCGGCGATACCTCGCAGGGTGCCCCGGGCGATGCTCTGGAATATTCGGCGGCGGCTGGCGCGGCGGCCTTTATTATGGGCGGCGAAAATGTCATCGCCGAAATTCTCTATACCGACGCTTATATGACCGATACCCCCGATTTCTGGCGCCGGGAACATGAATACTATCCGCAGCATGGCGGTCGCTTCACCGGCGAGCCGGCTTATTTTGCGCATACTATGGGCGCGGCCAAGGCGATCATGGAAAAAGCCAATATGAAGCCGAAAGATTTCACCTACGCCGTTTTCCATCAGCCCAACGGCAAATTCCCGATGCGCGTCGGCAAAATGCTCGGTTTTACCAAAGAGCAAATCGAACCGGGCTGGCTGTCACCGGTCCTGGGTAATACCTATTCGGGGGCTTCGCCGATGGGTCTGACTTCAACCCTTGATATAGCCAAACCGGGAGATAAAATTTTGATGGTCTCTTATGGTTCCGGCGCCGGGTCGGATTCATTCATCTGGCAGGTAACGGATCGCATTAACGATGTTCGTGATAAAGCGGTCAGGACGAGAAAGCTCCTCGATGAGAACCTGACGTTCGTTGACTATGGAACCTATGCCAAATTCAGGCACAAAATACGGAAGAACAAGTAGGAGGTGCATGAAATGAGAGATGTAGCAGTTGTCGGCATAGGCATGAATAAATGGGGCGAACTCTGGGGTAAATCGTTCCGAGACATTTTTGTCGAAGCCGCTTTGATAGCCATTAAAGATGCCGGTGTGGATAAAATCGATTCGATGACCATCGGTTGTATGACCGGCGGCTTGTTCGTCGGGCAGGAACACCTCGCTTCCATGATGGCGGATTATCTGGGTTATAAACATATTCCGGCGTCGCGGGTCGAATCGGCCTGCGCTTCGGGCGGCCTGGCTTTCCGCACCGCTTATATCGAGGTCACTTCGGGTATGTCCGATATTGTTCTGGCCGGTGGGGTAGAGAAGATGACCGACGTGTCCGGCGATGGCGCAACTTACGCCTTGGCAACCGCCGCCGATCAGGAATACGAAGTCTTTCACGGCGCCACGTTTCCGGGGTTATATGCCCTGATGGCCGTGGCCCACATGGAAAAGTACGGTACCACCCGCGACATGCTTTCGGCGGTGTCCGTAAAAAACCATAAAAACGGCGCCAAAAATCCTAATGCTCAATATCCTTTCGAAACGACTATCGAAGAAGTCAATAATTCTGTGATGGTGGCCTCGCCGCTTCGCATTATGGACTGCTCGCCGATTACCGATGGCGCCGCGGCGGTGATATTGACCACCGTTGATATCGCCAAAAAGCTCGGCAAGCCGATTATCAAGGTCATCGGTTCGGGACACGCCACCGATACTATCGCGCTTCATTCCCGTAAAGATCTGACAACTCTCACGGCCACTAAACTGGCCGGGGAGCGCGCCCTCAAAATGGCCGGCAAGACGATTAAAGACATCAATTTCGCCGAAGTGCACGATTGCTTTACTATTGCCGAGATTATCGTCACCGAATCGCTGGGCATATTCCCGGCGGGCAAAGGCGGCGAGATGGCGGCCAAAGGCGAAACCGGGCTGGAAGGCTCTTTCCCGATAAACACTTCCGGCGGCCTCAAATCCAAAGGCCATCCGGTCGGCGCGACCGGCATTGCCCAGATATACGAAATAGTCAAACAGTTGCGCGGACAGGCCGAGAACGGGCGCCAGCTTAAAAACAATCCGAAAATAGGCATGGCGCAGAATATGGGCGGATCCGGCGGTTCAAGCCTGGTTCATATACTGGAGGTTGCATAATGTTTCCATCACGAATATGGCGAGAAAAAGGACAACGGTACCGCCTGGAAGCCGGGAAGTGCAAGACCTGTGGCTATATCGCCTTTCCCCCGCGTCTGATCTGCCCGGAATGCGGCGCCCGCGAGTTCGAAACAATCATACTTCCCGATACCGGAAAGCTGTTAACTTATACGGTAATCCGGGTGGCCCCTTCACAGTTCACCGATGAAGCGCCGTACGCCGTCGGCATTGCCGAATTAAGCAACGGAGTTAAGCTTATGGCGCAGGTCGTTGACTGCGACCCTGACAAGATTAAAGTGGGAATGGAGGTTAAAATTGAATTCAGGCGCATCCAGACCCATGATACCCATGGCGTGATAAGCTACGGGTACAAGTTCGTTCCCAAGTGGTATTAAAATAAGACGGAACAGGGTCCCGGCCAAAAGTCGGGACCCTGTTTCATAAAGCTTGATTCTGGAATGGGAATCTTATGTTTAGAATAGAATCAAAGATCAGTACTTCATCGGATATATTCAAGGAAAACGACCGCCGCAATCGCGAAGAGCATGCCCTCTTCAAGGAACGACTGGAAAAGGTCAAACAGGGCGGACCGGAAAAGGCCCGCAAAGTGCATCTTGAACGCGGCAAACTTCTGACCCGTGATCGGGTGGCGCGTCTGTTTGATAAAAACACGCCGTTTCTGGAGTTGTCGCCGCTGGCAACGTGGGATATGTACGACAATGAAGCGCCCTGCTCCGGACTTATCACCGGTATCGGTGTCATTCATGGCAAAGAAGTCATGGTCATCGCCAATGATGCCACCGTCAAGGGCGGCACATACTATCCCGAAACCATTCTGAAACACGCCCGTGCACAGCGTATCGCCGAAGAAAACCGCCTACCGTGCATTTATCTGGTTGACTCCGGCGGGATATTTCTGCCTTTGCAGTCGGGAGTTTTCCCCGATAAAGACCATTTCGGCCGGATCTTCTACAATCAGGCGCGGATGTCGGCGATGGGAATTCCGCAAATATCATTGGTGCTCGGTTCCTGCACTGCGGGTGGAGCATACCTGCCGGCCATGTCCGATGAAACCGTCATCGTCCGCAAACAAGGCACGATTTTCATCGGCGGTCCGCCGCTGGTAAAAGCGGCCACGGGCGAGGAAGTCAGCGCCGAGGATCTGGGCGGAGCCGACGTGCACTGTCGTACCTCCGGCGTCTCCGACCACTACGCCCAGAACGATGAACATGCTCTGGCCATCGCCCGTAATATCGTCCAGAATCTAAATACCCGCCCCAAATTCGAGCTTGATATGTCCGAACCGGAAGATCCATATTATGATCCGGAGGAACTTTACGGCGTCGTGCCGTATGATTATCGCAAGCAGTATGACATTCGCGAACTGATCGCGCGCATCGTCGATGGCTCCCGTTTCCATGAATTCAAGGAATTGTACGGCATAACACTCGTCTGCGGCTTTGCCCGGATTATGGGTTACCCGGTCGGGATACTGGCCAACAACGGCGTCCTCTTTTCGGAATCATCGCTTAAAGGCGCGCATTTTATCGAGCTTTGCACCGTCCGAAAAATCCCGCTTCTCTTTTTGCAGAATATCACCGGCTTTATCGTGGGTCGTCAGTACGAAGCCGGGGGCATTGCCCGCGACGGGGCCAAAATGGTCCACGCCGTTGCCAACGCGCAGGTGCCAAAATTCACCGTCATCGTGGGTGGGTCGTTTGGGGCCGGCAATTATGCCATGTGCGGACGGGGATATTTCCCGCGACTACTCTGGATGTGGCCGCAAAGCCGGATATGCGTCATGGGCGGGGAACAGGCCGCCGATGTGCTCGCGACTGTCAAAATCCGCCAGCTCGAAAAAGAAGGCAAGAAACTGACGCAGGAAGAAATCGATGACATCCGCAAACCGATTGTCGAAAAATACACGGCCGAAAGCCTGCCGTACTATTCCACCGCCCGTCTCTGGGACGACGGTATCATCGGCATGACCGAAACGCGCGAAGCCATTGCGCTGGGGATTTCCATGTCGCTCAATCAACCGATCCCGGACCAGCGCTACGGCGTTTTCCGAATGTAGACGCGAAGATGAGTTATACGACAATAAAACATAAAATAAAAGATAACGTTGCCTTTGTTTCTTTCTGCCGCCCCGACGTCCACAACGCCTTCAACGATGCCGTCATTTATGAAATGACGGATCTGTTCGACCGGCTCGACAGAGAAAAGAGTCTGCGCATTGTGGTGATGACCGGTGAAGGCAAATCTTTCTGTGCCGGGGCCGACCTCAACTGGATGAAGCGCGTAATCTCGCAATCATTCGAGGAAAATCTCAAAGAGGCCAACGCGCTGGCCGAGCTGTTTGCCAAAATATACCACTTCCGCTGTCCGGTGATCGGCAAAATCAACGGTGCGGCTATCGGCGGGGGAGTGGGGTTTGTCGCCGTGTGTGACATCGCCATCGCCGCCGAAGCGGCCAAATTCTCGTTTTCCGAGGTCAAAATCGGCGTCGTGCCGGCCTGCATCGGGCCCTATGTCATTAAAAAAATAGGCGAGGGCAAAGCCCGGGAGTTTTTCATCACCGGCGAACGCATGCCCGCCGAAAAAGCGCAGAAAATTGGCCTCGTTAATGTCTGCGTACCCGATAACCGTCTCGATGACGAGATCACCGGTTTGATCAAAATGATCATGTCGTCCGGCCCTGAAGCCGTCGCTATGGCCAAGGTACTGGTTTCCAGCATCCCGGCTATGTCCGAGGCGCAGTACAAACCATACACCGCCGAAATGATCGCCAAACTTAGAATTTCCGACGAAGGCCAGGAAGGCATGAGCGCCTTTTTGGAAAAACGTAAACCGAAATGGGTTAAATAGTCATGACGGACAGATTATTCAATAAAATACTCGTAGCCAATCGCGGCGAGATCGCCGTGCGTGTCATGAATGCCTGCCGACTATTGGGGATCCCAACACTGGCGATATATTCGACAGCCGATGCCGCCGCCGTGCATCGACGATTCGCGGATGAATCGGTCGAGATCGGCCCGCCGCCGCCATTGCAGTCGTACTTATCGATAGATAAAATCATAAACGCCGCCAAAGAATACAAATGCGATGCGATACACCCCGGTTATGGCTTCCTGGCCGAAAATCCATTGTTTCCCGATGCCTGCGAAAAGGCGGGCATTGTTTTTATCGGACCGTCGGGCAAATCGATGCGTCTTATGGGCAACAAAGTCGAAGCGCGGCGTAAAATGGTCAATGCCGGTGTACCGCTCATACCCGGCATGCAGGGGGCGGGGAGCGATTTGAAATCATTTGAGGAGGCCGCCGAAAAGGCCGGATATCCCGTCCTTATCAAGGCCGCCGCTGGCGGTGGTGGCAAGGGCATGCGCATCGTGCATGAAAAAGCTATGCTGAAAGAATCAGTCGAGGCGGCCATGCGCGAAGCTAAAAACGCGTTCGGCGATGACACCGTCTATTTGGAAAAATACATCGAAAACCCGCGCCATGTCGAGTTTCAGGTCCTGGCCGACAATCACGGACATACGATTCATTTATTCGAGCGCGAATGCTCTATTCAACGGCGTCACCAGAAAATTATTGAGGAAACCCCATCGGTAGCCCTGACCCCGGACTTGCGAGTCCGCATGGGCGAGGCCGCGGTTAAAGCGACGCAGGCGGCCGATTATCGCAACGCCGGAACCATCGAATTTCTGGTCGATACCAAAGGCGGCTTCTATTTTCTGGAAATGAACACGCGCGTGCAGGTCGAACATCCCGTGACCGAAATGGTGACGGGCGTCGATCTGGTGGTCGAGCAGATTCGCATCGCGGCGGGACAGGAGATTTCCGAGGGGGCGCGCAACGCCGCCCAACGAGGCCATGCCATCGAATGCCGCATTTATGCCGAAGATGCCGAAAACAATTTTCTGCCGTCGTCAGGTGATATTTTATTTTACGAAGAACCTTCCGGGCCGGGTATACGAGTCGACAGCGGTGTAACCGGCAATACCAAAATCGGCACCGATTACGACCCGATTTTATCCAAACTGATTGTGCACGCCCCCGACCGGAATCTGGCGATAAATAAAATGATACAGGCGCTCAAGGATTACAAAATTCTCGGCATAAAGACTTCACGCAAATTCATGATTGACGTCTTGTCGCATCCCGAATTCCGAGCGGGGCGGACATATACCAATTTTATCGAAAAGAATATGGCCGGACGTGATGATGGCCGCGCGAGCCTATCTCCGGTGGCCGCAACGGCCGCCGCCGCGGCATTGGCGCAAAAACCGGCCGCGATTGCCGTCGGAATGAAGCATATCAAGCCGTCACCCTGGCAGACAATCGGAAACTGGGAGATCGGTATGAGGTGCTCAAGATGATACAACAAGTACAAATAGAAGATAAACTTTATGATGTCGATATTGCGACATCAGCCAACGGCGTTACCGCCGCTTTAAACGGAACGCACTACTCGATTTCCCAACAGGGCTTGGGTAAATTCATCGTGATTATCGACGGTAAAAGACACGCCGCCGCGTGCGTTATTAAAGATAATAAAATCTATGCCGACGTTGATGGCGTTCTGTTTGATCTGACGGTTCCATCCATAGATATGGACGTTGCTGGCGGCGCCGATGCTTCGGTTGGCGTCAAAGATAAAATTTTCGCTCCGATGCCGGGCAAAGTCGTCAAAATACTGGTATTTGTTGGACAGGAAGTGAAGGCCAAACAGCCGATGGTTATTGTCGAAGCCATGAAAATGGAAAATCAGGTCAACTGCACCGCCGATGGCATTGTTAAAAAGATCAATTTCAAAGACGGCGATCAGGTCGATACGGAAACCCCGATTATTGAACTGGAATTGGTCACCGAACCAAAATAGTATTTCTCAATAATAAAGCCCCGATCATTAATCGGGGCTTTTCACTAACAGATAATACTTATCACCATATAAACTGCGTCAAGCCGGCGCCGATTGATAAAATATTCCCCGAAATTGACTTGGCCGCTCCGTCGGGGTCGAATGATAGTTTGGAAAATGTGATGCCCGCATCGATAGCCACCGAATTAGTAAGCATCGCGTCGAATCCAACTTTTCCGCCGAACATAAAATTGGAGGCGTCGGCATCATACAAACTAATCGATTGCATTTGGAAAAAACCCTTAATATACGGGTAAAAGGCCCCTTTTATTTTGGTACGGGTTTGCCCGGTATTGAAATAATAGCCAATCGCCGGGCCAAAACCCAGAAACGAAATATCCTCGTCTTCGCCCCATGAAGCGCTCAAAATCGCAACATCCCCGCCGATCATGAAGCCTTCCGAAATGAAGTAGCCGATGCCGGGATTGATAATAATCAGATTCATGGATTCTCCGAAAAGCTCATCCGCCAAATCTCCACCAAGCGACGTATATGACGCCTGTCCGGTGAGCATGAAACTCCCTTTGTCAATGGGGGAGTTTTGGGCAAATGCTCCTCCGACAATAATGAGCAAGGCCGCCAGATACAGCATTAAATATCTCATCTTTCCTCCCGGTTAAGATGTTTCGAAATAGTGACATGTGATTTATCAATAAATAATAAAGAGATGATAAAAAATCAATAAAAAAAGCCGGATCAGAAAATCCGGCTTAAAACAAAATCGATTGGATTAGAAACCGACGCCGAGAGTTACCATAATGGCAGTGTTCTTGACGGAAGTATCATCGTCTTCAGTATCGGCTATATTCGACAGACCGAGGGTATAACGGGCGTCGAGCATAATAGTGGCGGATTCCATCTTGAAATCAACACCGGCACCGAATCCTAGACCGAAATCGACGGACTTCATGTCGTCCTTCATATCTTCTTCTTCGCTACCCATTTTGGCTTTGGCGGAAAGCAGAAAACCGACTTCCGGGCCAGCGAAAAGATTGGGGGCGACGTTACCTTGCGTCGGGATCATGTATTTCATCATGACCGGAACGACCAGGTAGTTGAAATTGTACTTCAGGTCTTCGTCCATCCCTTCTATGGAGAACTTGGTGCCTTTCATGCAATACATGACTTCGGGCTGAATGGCGAATTGAGGCGACAGAGCATAGGTGATGAAAGCACCTGCGGCGAATCCCAACTTCATATCATTTTCTTCGATGTCATCGCTCGACAGGTTGGCCATCACCAAACCTGCTTTGAATCCTTTGGCGGTGATTCCTTTGCCGGCATCGCCCTGCGCAAAGGCCGATAGAGCAAAGGCAACTAACACGAATGTGAGAAGAACCAGCTTCTTCATCTCATCCTCCTTAAGTTGGTTAAAAATCCATCGTGAATTTTCTAAATTCACATTGTCTCCTGTATTGAAACCATAAATAATTTTTTATTATAACCGGGTCAACAAAAATAAGTTCGAATTTTTAATAAATTTGATCCTTTCGCTGACACGTTATTTTATTCGGCCAATCATTGCTTATACTTTATTATAAATTAGCATAGAGTATAAAGTATCCGGGTCTCCGCTTCCATAAAAATAAACAAACTACTCCAGTTTTATCCCGGACAAGCTCTTGCGTTACGCGCACGATTTTATTATATAGGATAATTACGCAAGATCATAAAACCAAAGAAGTTGGAGGATTAAATGTCCGATAAAAATCAAGCTTACATCGTCTCCGCCTGTCGCAGCGCCATCGGTACTTTTCTGGGCGGTTTGTCCTCGTTCACGGCTACCCAGCTGGGCGCGCTGGCGATCAAAGAAGCCGTCAGACGCGCCGGGATTGACCCGGCCAAAATCGACGAAGTTATTATGGGTCAGGTGGTCCAGGCCGGCGTCGGACAGGCCCCGGCTCGTCAGGCCGCCCTCCATGGCGGTGTCCCGGCCCATGTCGCCGCCATGACCATCAATAAAGTTTGCGGTTCCGGCCTTAAAGCGGTCATGCTCGCGGCCCAATCGATCAGAGCCGGAGATCAGCATTGTATCGTGGCGGGCGGGATGGAATCTATGTCGGGAACACCGTTTGTCCTGCACGGAGCCAAAGCCGGTCTCAAATTCGGCGATAAAAAACTCCAGGATTCGATGGTTCTCGATGGCCTCTGGTGCGCCTTTAAAAATTGGCATATGGGCAGCGCCGCCGAACTGACCGGCCGCAAAGCCGGAATAACCCGTGAAGAACAGGATGAATTTGCCTATAATTCCCATAAAAAAGCGGTCGCCGCTATTGAAGGCGGTAAATTTAAAAATGAAATTTTCCCGATAGAAATCCCGCAGAAAAAAGGCGACCCGGTTATTTTCGATAAAGATGAATGTCCCCGCGGCAATATATCACTCGAAGCCCTTGCCAAACTAAAACCGGCTTTCGAAAAAGACGGCACTGTCACCGCCGGCAACGCTCCCGGACTCAACGACGGCTCCTCCGCAACCGTGGTTGTTTCGGAGCAATTCATGAAGGAAAATAATCTCAAACCGCTGGCACGCGTGGTCGATTATACTACCGCCGGCATTGAACCCGACATGATCTTTTTCGCTCCCATTCTGGCCGTGCGCAAACTCTGCGAAAAAATGGGCGTCAATGTCCATCATTTCGACCTCATCGAAGCCAACGAGGCTTTCTCCGTCCAGGCATTGGCCGACGGCAAAGAACTTGGCTGGGATTGGAATAAAGTCAACGTCCACGGTGGCGCGGTGGCTCTGGGTCATCCGATCGGTGCTTCCGGTACCAGAGTATTAACTACTTTGATTTATGCTCTCAAAGACCGCAATCTTAAAAAAGGTTTGGCGACGCTTTGCCTTGGTGGCGGCCACGCCGTAGCTTTATCAATTGAAATAGTATAATTTCAGGAGGGAATATGACTCTTAAAGTGGATGATATTAAAAAAATTGCCGTCATCGGCGGCGGAACGATGGGCAATGGCATCGCGCATGTCTGCGCCATGACCGGTTATGATGTCACTTTAATCGAAACCGATCAGAAATTCCTGGACCGGGCCATCGGAACCATAACCAAAAACCTCGAACGAATGGTGGCCAAGGAAAAAATCACTGAAAAAGATAAAAATGATACTCTGGCCAAAATCAAAGGGTCGACCAGTCTGGACAGCGCCAAAGACTCCCAAATCGTAATCGAAGCGGTTTTCGAAGATTTAAAAGTCAAGCTCGATATTTTCAGTAAACTCGATTCCATGTGTCCGCCGGACACGATTCTGGCCTCGAATACATCCTCAATATCTATCACCAAACTCGGCGCCGCCACCAAACGCCCCGATAAAGTTGTCGGGATGCATTTCATGAACCCGGTCCCGATGATGAAACTGGTCGAGATGATTCGCGGGTTGGGCACCTCTATGGAAACTTTCCAGACGGTCGATGAGCTGGCCCGCAAGCTGGGCAAAACCCCGATTCCATCGCATGATTATCCCGGTTTTATCGCCAATCGTATCCTGATGCCGATGATCAACGAAGCCGTTTACGCCCTGTTCGAAGGCGTCGGTTCGGTGGAAGCCATCGACGGTGTTATGAAACTGGGTATGGCTCATCCGATGGGTCCGCTGACTTTGGCCGATTTCATCGGGTTGGATGTCTGCCTGGCAATTCTGGAAGTCCTTCACGACGGTTTGGGCGACCCGAAATACCGGCCCTGCCCGCTGTTGAAGAAAATGGTCGAAGCCGGCTATTTGGGAAGGAAGACCGGCAAAGGCTTTTATGATTATTCCCAGCAAGGATAATTAAAATGGATTTCAATTTAAGTGAAGACCAGATACTGTTGCGCGACACAGCCCGGGAATTCGCCCAGAAGCGTCTGCGTGCGATCGCCGAGGAACTCGACGCCAAGTCAGAACTGCCGACCGAGTTATTGCAGGAAACGGCTGAACTCGGGTTCTTCGGACTTTTGGCGCCGGAAGAATTCGGCGGCCTGGCTGCCGATACTTTAAGCTATGCCTTGTGCATAGAGGAAATTTCCAAAGCTTGCGCCGGACTGGCGATAGCAATCAGCGTCCACAATTCGCTGACTATCAAAGCCATCGAATTGTATGGCACCGATGCGCAAAAGCAGGAATATCTTCCAAAACTGGCTTCCGGGGAGATAATCGGAGCCTATTCGCTTTCCGAACCGGAAAGCGGTACCGACGCCGGAAGTCTCAAATGCCAGGCTATCCCGCAAGGCAATGATTATATTTTCAACGGCACCAAAAGCTGGGTGACTTCTGCCAAATACGCCGGATTGATCGTAGTCTTCGCGCTGACCGATCCCTCCAAAGGCTCCAAAGGCATTTCAGCTATTTTGGTCCCGCATGGGGTTGCCGGCATGAGTCTCGGCGCTCCGGAAAAGAAAATGGGCCTGAAATGTTCCGATACCCGCGAAATTTCTTTCATGGACGCGCGTGTCCCCAAAGCCAATCTGCTCGGCGAGGAAAACAACGGTTTTAAAATCGCCTTATCGCTTCTCGATAACGGTCGCGTCGGCGTCGGCGCCCAGGCGCTGGGCATCGCCGAAGCGGCTTTCGATGAGGCTCTGAAATATTCCAAGGAACGCAAACAATTCGGCCAGCCCATCTGCAATTTTCAGGCAATTCAATTCAAACTGGCCGATATGGCCACCCGCATCGAACAGGCGCGACTGATGGTTTATCAGGCGGCCGTCCTTAAAGATATGGAAGGTCGGCACGGACGTTTGATATCAATGGCCAAACTGGTTGCCTCGGAGACAGCCAATTTTGTCGCCAACCAGGCCGTCCAGATTCACGGCGGCTATGGCTATGTCAAAGAATACCCGGTCGAGCGCTATTTCCGCGATGCCCGCGTCACAGAAATATATGAAGGAACATCGGAAGCGCAACGTATTGTTATATCACGGGACCTGCTTAAGGATTAGCCATGGATTTTGATATAAAATATAAAGACTTCAGGCGGGAAGTTCGCGGCTATTGCGAAGAAAAAATCGCCCCCCACGCGGCTTATGTCGACCGCGAACAGGTTTATTCGCAGGACATCCACAAATTGATAAATGACAAAGGCTGGTGGGGGTGCATCGTTCCCAAGGACTATGGCGGACTGGGACTGGAAACGGTGCAGTATGCTATAATCGTCGAGGAAGTCTCGCGCGTCTGCGGTTCGACCGGCCTGACGCTGGCGGCGCATAATTCCTTGGGGACATTTCCCATCGAACATTTCGGCACTGCCGAACAGAAAAAGAAATATCTTCCGCCTGCCGCCCAGAATGGCGACCTGATCGCTTTTGGCCTGACCGAACCCGAAGCCGGATCGGACGCCGGCGGCACCAAAAGCCGAGCCGAGAAAACCGCCGAGGGATACATTGTCAATGGCACTAAATGCTGGATAACCTCGGCCAACGTTTGCAAAACTTCGATTATTACTGCCCGCACCAGCGATGAGGGCGGCGTGCACGGCATATCCTCGTTTATCATCGAAAAGGGAATGAAAGGTTTCTCCGCAGGCAAGAAGGAAAACAAGATGGGGTGCCGCGGGTCGGATACCGCTTTCATGCATTTCGATGACCTCAAATTCCCGGCCTGGCATCTGCTGGGTAAGGAAGGTGAAGGGTTCAAGCAGTTCATGATCACGCTCGATGGGGGTCGCATTTCCATCGGTGCCATGGGCGTCGGGCTGGCCCAGGCGGCGCTGGAACTGGCGGCCAAGTACAGTGAAAGCCGTATTCAGGGCGGAAAACCGATCAATCGCAATCAGGCCATACAGTTCAAGCTGGCCGACATGGCCACGCAGGTCGAAGCGGCGCGGTTAATTATGTATAAAACCTGTTGGCTCAAAGACAATGGGCATAATTACACCAGGTTGTCGGCCATGTGTAAATTGTATTCATCCGAAGCCGCGCATTTTTGCACTGACCAGGCCATCCAGATTCTCGGCGCGGTGGGTTACACCGAACGCTACCCGGCCGAACGGTATTTCCGCGACATGAAACTGTGTGAAATTGGCGAAGGAACGTCCGAGGTCCAGCGCATGGTCATCGCCCGCGAGATTCTTAGAGAAATAGTGCACGCTTGATATATTGAATTATTGCGCTGTGCCGGTCGCAGTACGAAGTTGGTCGGGTTCCGAAGTCCCGATTTATCGGGACGAGAACCCCGACGTTTTTTACTCAACCCATAATATAAGATAAGAAATGAAATCTTTCGTAACACGACAAAACTTGGGAGACAAGGCACACCAATGGCTCGAAAAAATCGCGCCGATCAATACCCACAAATGGCCATTGGACGTTAAAAAAATCGCCCTTATGGTCATCGACATGCAACGCTTTTTTGTCGAGCCCGGTTCGCCTTTGTCGCTGGAGCATGGCAACGTCATCATCCCGACCGTGAAACGACTTATCGAAAGTTTCCGCAAGGCCGGACTGCCGGTTATTTATACCCGGCATGTGCATCACCCCGACGGCAGTGACGCCGGAAATCTGGGCTGGTGGTGGGACGGTATGATTATCGAGGGTTCTCCCGAAAGTGAGATTAATTCGGAATTGGCGCCTTTGCCCGGAGAAAAAATCATTTTCAAACACCGGTATTCGTCATTTCATGGGACAGATTTGGAAACCGTCCTGCGCGGCAAAGAAATCAGAGATATCGTGATTTCGGGCGTAATGACTAATCTCTGTTGCGAAACCACCGCCCGCGAAGCCTTCATGCGCGATTACCGGGTTACATTTCTGGCCGACGCCACCGGAGCCGCCACCGAAGAAATGCACCTCGCGTCGCTGATAAATCTCTCCTTCGGTTTTGCCCGAATAGCACTGACCGATGACGTATTGAAGGAAATAGTAGATCGGGTTCCGATCCCGACATAGTCGGGAGAGAAACCCGACATCTTGTTGTTTATTTTTACCAGGAATAAACCACCCGCAAGTCACGCCTGCTCTCCGAAGGCCCTGAAGAATGAAGGGCGACGTGACATTCTACTATTCTCCTTAAGGCGGCAGATTCCGGCAAAAATCCGCTTATCGATTAATCACAAACTCGATAACATTGACAAAAAAGTTCTTGCCGTTTTCCATCATCGAACCGGGGGAGTTGGTAAAACCCCACAGAAAATAGCGGCCACCCTCGGAAATCAGTGTATATTGCGTGGCGAATTCGGGGCGACGACCGTAAAATTTCACCGAATCGGCCAGATTATTCTCACGGTCGATCGCAATCACGCCCGAATGATGGTACACCGAGATCAATGTGTCCTGCGTAATTGAAATTAAATCCGGCGTCGTAAAAACGGCGTCATCGGTATGAATACGACCGTCGGCAATGGTCACTTGCGTATTCAGGATACTGGTGCTGTTGATGGAACTGTCTGGAAAATAGTTGCCGTTATTCCAGCCTATAGTCAGGCCGATTTCACCGAAAAAACGCGCTCCGCCAAATCCCAACCCGAGAATAGGCAAATTTGAATTCAGCAGGGCATTCCCCTGGGCGATGGAGCCCCAGTCGTCGCCTCCGCCAATCCAGGAATCGATGATAATTAAATGATAGGAAGAAAAATCGGCAGTGAGAATCTGATCCATCGTAAACTCCTGAACGACATAGCCGCGCCCCACCAGAAATGTTTTGAAATCGATCTGATTCTGATGTGTCGCGGCCGGTTGATAAACAAACGCGATTCGGGTAAAATCCTCACTTGAGCCGGTTCCGTTATCTTCAGAACAGGCCGCCACTATTAAAAATACCGAAAGTGCAATCAAGAGTCTTTTCATAGTATTCCATACCTTTTCTTTATTTCGTTGATTTAAATATAAATTACTGCCAAAAACACTACCACAAAAAAACGCATAAATAAGGGCTTCCGCGGCTGTATTTTATCTGGTGACAGGGCCGCGATACCTTTCACGGCCTCATAGAATCAACCTGGGTCATAATCGATATATTAACATCGGCTTGGCTTGGCGATAAGAGCTTGAAATTCGAAATTTGATTTTTTATATTTAATCCGACGAATAATAATTACTCCAATCTTCCAACGATTGAGGAGACGTAGCATGCCTTTTAATAAAGTTGATTATATCTGGATGAACGGCAAAATGGTCAAGTGGGACGATGCCAAAATCCACGTCCTGTCGCATGTCGTGCATTATGGCTCGTCGATATTCGAGGGCGAGAGATGTTATAAAACCCCCAAAGGCCCGGCCTGTTTCCGGCATCATGATCACACCGACCGGCTGTTCAATTCCTGCAAAATTTACCGCATGAAAATTCCGTTTTCAAAAGAAGAGATTTTTAGTGCCGCACTTGATTTAATCGCCGCCAACGGTATTGAAGAATGCTATATCCGGCCGATTGTATATCGCGGCTATGATTCTCTCGGCGTGGATCCGTCGAAGTGTCCGGTCGACGTGGCCGTTGCCGTCTGGCCGTGGGGTGCCTATCTTGGCCCAGAAGCTCTGGAGAAAGGCGTCAAAGCCTGCATCTCGACCTGGCGGCGCAATGCCCCGGACACCATGCCCGCAATGGCCAAGGCTGGCGCCAATTATATGGGCAGTCAGTTAATCAAGCTGGAGGCGCTGGCACGCGGTTTTGCCGAGGGAATCGGACTTGATGTCTTTGGTCACGTCTCCGAAGGCTCCGCCCAAAATATATTCCTGGTAATCCGAGAGAAGCTATATACACCGCCAGTGTCGGCCTCGATTCTTCCCGGTATCACCCGCGATACCATCATGGTCCTGGCCCGGGAGATGGGTTTTGAAGTCCTTGAGCAAAATATCCAGCGCGAAATGCTTTATATTGCCGATGAAGTCTTTTTTACCGGGTCGGCGGTCGAGGTTTCACCCGTATCACAGGTTGACGAAGTGGTCATCGGGACGGGCAAACGAGGCCCCATAACCGAAAAACTCCAACGGCGCTTTTTTGATATATTGCAGGGCCGGGAAGAGGATAAACACGGCTGGCTGACCTATGTGCCGGCCGGACGGGGGTCATCATGAAAATAGCCATTGGTTCGGATCATGCCGGTTTTGAAATGAAAGAAAAGGTTAAAAAAATCCTTGCCAAATTTGGCCATGAAATAATTGATTTCGGGACTACCGACAAGACGTCAGTCGATTATTCCGATTTCGGTCTTAAAGTGGCCCGCGAAGTGACCGAGCATCGGGCCGACCGGGGAGTGGCTGTATGCTGGACCGGCAACGGCATGACCATCGCCGCCAATAAAATAAAGGGGATACGAGCCACATTGTGCCTGAACAAGGACATGGCTTATTATGCCCGGTTGCACAACGATTCCAATGTTTTAACATTATCGCAGAAATATGTCGATGCCCGAGAACTCGAGGATATCGTTAAGACATGGCTGGAGACCGCCTTTGAAGGCGGTCGCCATAGCCGCAGACTGGAAAAAATATCGAAGGCCGAATCGGAATAACCCGACAGCCGTTAGATTATGAAATAAATACAGGCAGGATACAATGACACATTTAAGACAGGTTGATCCCGAAATTTATGATGCCATCGTGCATGAAACCCTCCGGGAGTCGACCAAACTGGAACTGATCGCCTCGGAAAATTTCGTTTCCGAAGCGGTTCTGGAGGCCGCCGGTGGTATCATGACCAATAAGTACGCCGAAGGCTATCCCGGCAAACGGTACTACGGTGGCTGCGAATTTGTCGATATCGCCGAAAACCTTGCCCGTGAACGGGCCAAACAACTTTTCAATGCCGAACACGCCAATGTCCAGCCCCATTCGGGCTCGCAGGCCAATATGGCCGTTTATTTCACGGTTCTTAAACCCGGCGATAAAGTCATGGGCATGGACCTGTCGCACGGCGGCCATCTGACCCACGGTCACCCGATTAATTTTTCGGGAATGCTCTACGAAATCCATGGTTATCAGGTCAGCAAAGAGACCGAGACCATCGACTACGACGCCTTGATCGTCATGGCCAGAGAAATTCAGCCCAAACTCATCATTGCCGGGGCATCGGCTTACCCCCGCATAATCGATTTCAAGAAATTCCGTGAAGCCGCCGACAGTTGCGGAGCCTATCTCATGGTCGATATGGCCCACATCGCGGGTCTGGTAGCCGCCGGATTGCACCCCTCGCCGGTGCCGTATGCCGATTTTGTCACCACCACGACTCATAAAACCCTGCGAGGGCCGCGGGGCGGGATGGTGCTCTGCAAAGAAAAGTACGCCGCCGATCTCGATAGAACCGTTATGCCCGGTATCCAAGGCGGGCCGCTTATGCATATCATCGCCGCCAAAGCCGTCGCCCTCAAAGAAGCGCTTAGTCCGGAATTCAAAGAATATCAGAAAAAGATCGTCGCCAATGCCGCCGCGATGGCCAACGCTTTGAAAGATAAAGGATATCATATCGTTTCCGGTGGAACCGATAACCATCTCTTTTTAATGTCCTTTATCGACCGTGATTACTCCGGCAAAAAAGTCGAAAATGCTCTCGATGCCTCCGGAATCACGGTCAATAAAAACACTGTTCCGTTCGATACCCGGAAACCGTTTGTCACGTCCGGTATACGGGTCGGAACCCCGGCCGTGACCTCGCGCGGCATGGGCACCGGAGAAATGGTGCAAATTGCGGGATTTATCGACCGCGTCATTCAGAATCTGGGCAACGAAGAGGTTTATGCCGCGGTGGCGCAGGATGTTAAAGACCTGTGCGGGAAATTCCCGCTTTATCCGGAACGGACATAATATGGTGCAATAAAGACTTGGGAAATACGAAGCATACACACTCAAGGCCAGCGGTTTTCGGACTCTGGCCTTATTTAATCTTCACCATTATCGTCGGTGTTTACAATTATTTATTCCTGCCCGACGGTTTTAACGCCACCGACGAAGGCTGGCTGTTATCGTTGGCCCAAAGGATTACGGATGGGCAGGTGCCATATCGAGACTTCTACTTTTTAATCAATCCGCTCGCAATCTATATTCAATCACTGCTTTTAACCATTTTCGGCGATAATTACACCATCATGGCGTCCCGCATTTATTGGGCGGGCCAGATGTGGGCAATGATGGTTTTTTTCTCAATGGTATATCGCAATTATGTGAACAAAATTGAATTATTATTACTTTTATTGACGTCGTGGGCGGTCTCGACCCTCCTGATTCAATACCCCTGGTACAACTATGAAGCCGCTTTTTATACCGCTCTGGCCATAGTGGCCCTCGGTCGCAGGAGATATTTTCTGTTCGGAATGCTGGCATTTCTGGGCTTCTGGGCCAAACAGAACTTCATACTATTCCTTCCTCTTGTGTTGTTATCCGGATACATTTTAAAACTCCTGCACATTAAAACTGATTTCTTAAACCGCGCACCTGTCTTGCGAACGTTATCGGGTTTTGCGATTCCTGCCGCGATATACCTCGTCTATCTAGTTTTTGAAGGCAGTCTGGTCGATTATATTACCAACGCCTATATCTTTCTTCCGGAGATAACCGCCCGCGGCTGGCTGTTTGGGATATTCCAGAATAACCATATTGCTGTTCTATTCTCCCTGCCGATTCTGGCGCTGGCATTTATACTTGCGTATGCCAAAAACATTAAGTGGTTGATTATTCCGGTACTGATTGTCCCCATTTTGATACTATTGTATGACCATCGGACAGTCTTTTTCAGCTATAATGCCGCCATTTTCAACCACGCCGTGCTCGTATTCCTGATATGGCATATAAAAAAGGCTAATAACCCGGCGGCAAGGAATATTTTATTGGCCCTTCTGCCGCTTCAACTGACCGTTTCGGTATTGGTTTATTTGTCCGGATTTTCCTACGTGGGCATTGTTTCCAGTTATATGGGCTCCGGCGTGGCTTTGACCGTATCCTATTGCTCCCTTAAAAGCGCGGCGCCTTCGGTGTATAAAAAATATTTTCCGGCCGTGATTTTGATATTTTTCCTGATAGTCGGTTCCGTGATTAAATACAATCATGTTTATCGCGATGCCCCGCGCGATCAGCTTCTGTCCGAATTCACTTCCGGAAAACTCAAAAGCATTCGCACCACGGCGCGAAATTACCGGCAAATCACCGACCTCGTTCGAACCGTCGAACAATACACAAAAAAGGGAGATTACATTTTAATCTACCCCGATTTCCCCGTATTATATTATTTAACCGACCGCAAAAATCCGACCAGAGTGGATTGGTACTACTGGCGGGGATTGCATCCCGATATGCTGGTCGATGCCGCCAAAATGATTATGAAATATAAACCTAAAATTATATTTGTTCAGAAGTATTCCGAGGAAGACTATTCCCGGCAGGGGACAGGCATCGATTATGCGAATACCAGAGAATATAAGCCGCTGTTTGAATTTGTTAATCGCCATTATAAACTCGAAAAAACCATCGGTGATATTTTTCTATTTGTCCCCGGATTTTAAAACGATATAATTTGGTGAGGTCATTATGCTGATACAATTTGCCATGTTTCCGACGGGCGGCACCGAATCGGCGTCGGGCGAAGTATCGAAGATTATCGATATTATCGACCGCTCCGGCCTGCCTTATAAAACTTCGGCGATGGCCACCGTCATCGAGGGCGAATGGGAAGAACTCATGGCCCTGATTAACCAGTGTCGATTGAAACTGCGTGAATCCAACAACCGGGTTTATATGGTGCTGACCATGGATGACCGCAAAGACGCCGAAAACCGCCTGAACGGCAAAGTGTCGTCGCTGGAGAAAAAGCTCAACAGAAAAATCAAATCATAAAATGAGGTTCGCAATATGTCCGCATTTCGTGTAGCCCACGTGACCATCCCGACCGACAAAGCCGTCGATTTCGCCCGCCAGCTGGTCAACAACGAGCTGGCCGCGTGCGTAAATATTGTCAGAGGGATTCAGTCGGTTTATCGCTGGAAGGGTAAGGTAAAAGAATCCGAGGAATCCCTTCTGATTATCAAAACGACCACAAAAAAGGTGGAAACGTTGACTAAATTCGTCCGGGAAAACCACCCCGACGACGTGCCCGAAATTATCACCTTGAATGTCAGCGAGGGCAACCCGGATTATCTCGACTGGATTGATGAGGTAACCTGATCATGAATTTTAAAAAGGTTGAGGAAGGATTTCTGGTTCGCCTCGACCGCGGTGAGGAAGTCGTCAAAACCCTCACCGATTTTGTCCGACAGCACGATATTAAAGGCGGCTTTTTGCAGGGTATGGGCGCTTTCGAAAGCGCCTCCCTCGGGGTCTATGACCTGTTCACCAAAGGCTATATCACCAAGTCGTTCCGCGAGAGGCTCGAAGTCGGCATGCTCAACGGCAATATCGCCCGCGTCGAAAACTCCGATGAAATTTTCATCCATATGCATGTCACTGTCGGCGACAGCTCGCTTCACTCCTTCACCGGCCACGTCTTCGAAGCTATCGTTCTGGGAACGCTCGAGGTGTTCATCAGGCCCCTGACAACCGAAATCATCCGCAGAAGAAACGACGACCTCGGCTTCAACGCCTGGCATTTGTAAACACCCGGCAGACCACGTTTAGAACCAATTATGCCGGGTTCCGAATCCCGATGTATCCGGGAGAGAAACCCGACGTCTTGACCATGTGTCGTGCCCGGTCGCAGGCCCTGAACTTTGAAGGGTCGATCCTCAAATCGACCGGGAAACTTCACAGATTTTATTTGCCCTCCAGCGCATTTAATTATTAATTTACGCCATGTCTGACCTCCAAGATAATCGTCCCTCATGGGATGAATATTTCATGCGCATTGCGCTTCTGGCCGCGACGCGCTCGACCTGTCTGCGCCGCCAGGTCGGGGCCGTAGTCGTAAAAGATAAACGGGTGTTGTCCACCGGCTATAACGGTTCCCCGTCGGGCCTGTCGCATTGCCTCGATGTCGGTTGCCTGCGCGAAAAGCTTAAAATCCCCTCCGGCGAACGCCATGAGCTCTGCCGGGCCATTCACGCCGAGCAGAACGCGATTATACAGGCGGCCACTTCCGGCGTATCTATCGAAGGGGCAACCCTGTATTCCACGACTTACCCATGCGTGTTGTGCGCCAAGATGATTATCAATGCCGGAATCAAAACCATATATATTAACGACGGTTATCCCGATGACATGGCCAAACAGATGATAGAGGAAGCCGGAATTACGGTTTACCGTCTGGCCGTCCGGGAAGCCGTCTTTACCGTCAAGGACCCGAAGCCATGAGATGTCCTTTTTGCGGCTCCGAAGAGGATAAAGTGGTCGATTCGCGCTCGGTGCGCGAGGGCCGGGCGATTCGCCGCCGCCGCGAGTGCATCAAATGCGCCCAGCGTTACACGACCTATGAATATATCGAAAATGTCGAGTTGACCGTGGTCAAATCCGATGGCCGCCGCGAACCGTTCGACCGCCAGAAGCTTATCGAGGGGATGCGTCTGGCGCTCAAAAAACGGCCGGTTTCGGTCAAAAAGATCGAATCGATGGCCGATGAAATCCAGGGCGATTTGCAGGAGTTGACCAAAAACGAGGTCACCAGTCAGGCCATTGGCGAGATGGTGATGAAGAAACTTCAGGAAGTGGATGAAGTCGCCTACGTTCGTTTCGCCTCGGTCTATCGTAAATTCCAGGATAAAGAAGAATTCTTCTCGGAACTCAAAAAGTTGTTGAAATAGCCCATCTTTCTTGTAGTCTTTTTGTAGGTCAAATCTCTTTTGAGATTTGACGTTTTCTTGCTCTTGTGAGCGCAACACGATGAACCGAATGGTGTTAGGGCGAAATGGGTTTGATTTTGGGATATTTTGAGTTTTCATGCAGGGATTCCGTTGGCATGGAAGCAGTTATAAAGAGCGGCACCCGGATGGCAACGTGGACTGGTGTTGTCCATGAATAGGTGTATTGCGTTATGGTTGGAGAGGTTGCGGCCAAATGGGTTCGTCTTTGAAAATTTTTTAAATTTTTGGGGCCTCCGGCGGCGCGGTATCGGATGATTACAGGTTTTAGGGCGGGCGCTTTCGCGGTCATAACCGGGATGATGCCGTCTTTGAGAATATTGTGAATCAGACAGTAGTCTTTTGGAGCAGGGCATAATTTGGGCCTCCTGTTTATATAAAGAGGCGGTATGGAATTAACATTGAAGCGGAAGCGAAATTGGGGGGGGCGACAACGAGGGTAAATGAGGTGGAGCGAACTGTGCCCAAACAATTTAATCCACGGCAAGCCGTGGGCGACCCCGGCTCTATATGCATTTAGAGCTTGCTTATAGACTACAAATTGATATATATTTTAGCATCAATTTCGACAAAATCGGGAGTTCGTGGGAATCATTGGCGACCGGATAAGGTGATATATGACCAGAATAAAATATCGTCAAGAACGGACGCTGGTAAGGGGCCTGCAAAGGCTTCCAAATCAGGATAAGGCTGAATTTAACAAAAACGTACTTGGATTACGCCGGCACTTTGAGCAATTTAACCTGAACGTGGCAGAGTTGTGCCAGTGGCTAATCTCGTTTAAACCGGAAAATCCCGGTTCCGTTTGTGAAACGAAACTATTCTGGGAATTTATGTTGGAGCCGGAGAATTTCTGTCCCGATACCTATGATCGTGGTCCCGACTGGTTGCGGCATGAGATTTTCGTATTGGCGGCCGGATGGCGGACATTCGAAGATATAAAGGCCCATAATATGCCGGAATCGTTGTTTGAGTCTATTAAAATAGCTTCGTCCAAGCCGCGGTCCAAAACGGCGGAAGCGTTATTCATTCGCCTGAAATCTCTCGAGGCTTCGCACGTCATGGTGCTTTTGAAATCCGCCTCGGAGTGGCTATCGACAAGGTACGTTCGGCAATCGGAGAACTGGAAACAGAATGAGCAAGAATGGCAAAAGAAAAAAGCTGCTTGGGAAGATAAACACCCCGAATTAACGCCGGCCATTCGCGACAAATATAACGCTATATTTGTAGAGCTGGGTATTAGCGAAAAGCGACCACACGTTTGTTCTTGGAAAAAATTATCCGAAAACAAGGATAATTGCGATTGGGCCGGTGAACGCAAGAATATAGGTGATAAATGGATCAGCCATTCGGATCTTTGCATCAAATATCATGAATTCGCTCGCAAATTAAGAAGCAAGCAAAGACAACATTTCGTGGACAATGCCAATCAATATTTGGAGCTGCGCAGACGTTATCCACAATGGACTCGTGACATGGCTATGAATGGTCTCTTTAAAAATGTCCCGCTCGCCAGAAACTGGTTCCGCAACGCATGGACCAACTATTTGAACGCACTCAATATTCTGGAAACGACGATTCTTGAAAATTATTCGGGCCATCTTCCGCATTGCGAAAAATTGAGTGATGAATGCGTTTTCAAAAAGCATACTGATAATTGCAGGCGATATAAATTACTGCTAGGGGAAAAGCTTTCCAATCAGGAGCGGGAATTGGAGGAAACATATCGCGAATGGCGGCGGGAATTTTTGGCCCCGCCAAATAAACCTTTCCTGCGTTATCCTTCCGCACAAAAACTGCCAACGCCAAAGTTGTTTGGTCGGGGATATTATGATTTGGATTTCACTCGGCATGTCGTGAAATTGCGTCTTGATGATATGCCCGCCGACAATTTCGTATCTTTCGGCTTTAAACCCTGGCCGCGGGGTTATGATAAGAAGCCGGGAGAAATAAACATAACCAGTGTTCATGTGCATTTCATCGGTACGCGGGCCCGTGTCGGATTTCGTTTTGCGGTTCCGCATTCGGACTCGCGCTTTTCCGTTAGCCAGGATAAGATCGATGAACTCCGGAGCGGTGGCTTCCCGGGCAAAAGTCAGGATCAGGAATTCCTGAATGAGGCCCGCCAACGCCTTCTTGACGGCATGAATGAAAATCAAAAATCCGCCTTGCGTATCATGGCTGTCGATCTCGGAACCCATCGCGCCGCGGCGGCATTCTTCACCGGTTGCATTTTTAATAAAGCCAAACTATTAAAATTAAAGAAAATCGATCTTTTGACCGAACCAAAAACTGATACGACCAAGCCCGAAAAACTTAGTGCCGATGAAAAGAAAATTCAAAGGGAAAAAGGATTAACCCAGCATCATGTGGGTAAACATTTTGAAACATTGGAGGCGAGAACAAAGGAAATAATCTCCAAACGCCAGAATATGAAAATGGCGCCCTCTGATGATACACCCGATATCGTCGGCGACCACGACCTGCGACATTTGACCTCACATATCCGGCGGATGATTCGCGACTGGGTTCGCTTGAATGCACGTCAGATCACAGAACTTGCCGAGGAAGAGAACGTTGACTTGATTGTCTTCGAGAGCATGCGCGGTTTTCGGGCTCCCGGCTACGACAAATTGGACCTGAAAAAGAAACGCCGCCTGGCTTTCTTCGCCTATGGGCAAATCAGGCGTAAGGTTGCCGAAAAGGCCGTCGAACGCGGAATGCGCGTTATCACCGTCCCGTATTTTAAATCGTCACAGATATGCGCACAATGCGGTCGATCGCAGAATGATAAAAATAAGTTGCGTGATAATAAGTGGAAACAATCCTTTCAATGTGAGTTTAGTGACTGTAATTATAAAACCCATAGCGATGAGAATGCGGCCCGTGTCCTCGGACGGGTATTTTGGGGTGAAATTACTCTCCCCACCGATTGATAGTTGAAAAAACTTGACAGACAGCTTAATTTAAGTTATGTATAATCAGTTGCTTCGTGGTCCCTCTGGCCGGAAAAACCTCTGGCGGAGCGCAAGCACCAATAGAGAGGAACTCGGCCCAGAAGCGAGGAAACCGACAATTAGGGGTTTAATTATTGAAGGAACTTTAAAGATTTTGTGACGGACGGAATAAATTAAGTTCAAATCGCGTATGATTATATGAATGATGAGTTGTAGCGGCCCCTGAATTAGCGGTTTCCGACACCTACTCATCTTTACCACTCTCTTTCTTTATAGTTGTAGCGGCCCCTGAATTAGCGGTTTCCGACACCCCAAGCGTTACTTCGTCGCCGAGCTTTACTGTTGTAGCGGCCCCTGAATTAGCGGTTTCCGACACCGGATGCTCCGTATAGAACTGCGCCTCCATAGTTGTAGCGGCCCCTGAATTAGCGGTTTCCGACACCAGACTGTAAAGCCGAAGGATCGATCCCGGCGTTGTAGCGGCCCCTGAATTAGCGGTTTCCGACACCCCCCCATGCCACATCCTAGAAGATTTCTTGTTGTTTGGTGCGCGGCAGATCCTTCAAAGTTCAGGAGACCTGTCCACATCTGCCCGTCCGCTTCGAATAAAGTCAAAGCATGGTCGTTAGAAAAAGACTTGATATAACAGGCAAAGCGGTGGCTTTCGTCACCACAACAGCTACCGAATGGAAGCCCGTGTTTAAAAACAAGAAGATTGCCATGGCCGTACTAAAGCAATTCGATGAATCTTTAAAGTATTTCGATGTTGCCCTGCTTGGTTATGTACTTATGCCGTCGCATTTGCACGCCCTGTTAGGATTCAAAGATATTTCAAAGCTGTCGAAATTCATGCAGAGCTTTAAAATATTGAGCTCTAAAAAGGTTAAACAACTTCCAGAAATAAGAAAAATTAATATGATTCGAAAAGGTGGTTCATTTTCGTTATGGAAAACACGATTCGATGATTTGTTGATTACATCGGAAAAGCAGTTTAAGATTAAATTAGAGTACATTCACAATAATCCGGTTAAGGCCGGCTTGACTGACGTGGCAGAAGGATGGATGTATTCCAGCGCCTCGGATTGGATATCCGGTAGAAGCGGACCTTTGAAGGTCGACAAAGATTTCGGTTGGTTATAAATGAACGAAGAGGGGCAGATGTGGACATCTGCCGCCCACTTGAATCCGGTTAAGGCCGGCTTGACTGACGTGGCAGAAGGATGGATGTATTCCAGCGCCTCGGATTGGATATCCGGTAGAAGCGGACCTTTGAAGGTCGACAAAGATTTCGGTTGGTTATAAATGAACGAAGAGGGGCAGATGTGGACATCTGCCGCCCACTTGAAGCGGACCTTTGAAGGTCGACAATGATTTCGGTTGGTTATAAATGAACGAAGAGGGGCAGATGTGGATATCTGCCGCCCACTTGAAATCCGGTAGAAGCGGACCTTTGAAGGTCGACAAAGATTTCGGTTGGTTATAAATG
>CAYWLR010000008.1:84613-132352 GCA_964459465.1 uncultured Ignavibacteriaceae bacterium
GTAGAAGCGGACCTTTGAAGGTCGACAAAGATTTCGGTTGGTTATAAATGAACGAGGAGGGGCAGATGTGGACATCTGCCGCCCACTTGAGTCTGGGGCGATAAGCTGATTGTCGGGGGAGGTTTCACCACCGCTGGGGGGATCGATGTGAATCGTATTGCCGCCTGGGGGCCGCAATAATAAATTAAACGGCGTCAGGAAGAGGTTCCAGATGCCGCTCAATACCCATAGCACTTAGCCCTTGCCTTAACAATGAATTGTGTCTATTTTGAGGGCTGTCTTATAAATAGAAAAGATATCAAGATAAGTTGTCGAAACCGCAGGGGTTTCGACCTAAAAGAATTATGTCTGACGAAGAAAAAAAAGAGAAGACCAAATCCGAGATGCCGTTTCTGGATCATATCGAGGAACTGCGCTGGCGGTTGATCAAGTCCATTTTATCGGTTGCCGTGATGGCCATCCTGGCCTTTATCTTCGCCGATGAACTTTATAAATTCATCACCTACCCACTGGGCGACACCAAACTATACTTTACCGAGGTTACCGGGTCGTTTTATGCCTATATGAAACTGGCTCTTTATACCGGAATAATCGCCGCCGCACCGATTGTTTTCTATCAACTCTGGAAATTTATCGGCCCCGGCCTTTATGCCACCGAAAAAAAGGTCATAATCCCGCTGGTTTTCTGGTCCACCATACTGTTTTTAATCGGGGCCTCTTTCTGTTTTTTCTTCGTTCTTCCGTTTGCCATTGAATTTTTAACCGGTTATGGCGCCGATATCATGACGCCGATTATCACCGTTTCGAGTTATATATCTTTTGCCGGGATGATGATTTTGGCCTTCGGTTTTGCTTTCGAACTGCCGGTTGTCGGCTATTTTCTGGGGAAAATCGGGATTGTATCATCACGGGGCCTGTCCAAAATCAGGCCCTATGCCATTGTGGCTATTTTGATTATCGCGGCGATATTGACGCCGACACCCGATGTTTTCACCCAGCTTTTGCTGGCCGTACCCCTGATGTTGCTTTTTGAGTTGACCATATATTTGGTGAAATTCACCGGTAAAAAAGAAAAAGAGCTTGAAAAATAGAATGATATCCATACATTTGAATCGTATCTATTAATTAATCTGCGCAAGGAATTACAAATAGAGGAGAAGGACAATGAATCCGATTCAGAAGTGGGCTATAGCGGTAAGGGCACCGTTTTTTACGGGTATTATTATACCGGTTTTATTCGGCGCGACTCTGGCTTTTTATGAAAGCGGGCAATTCAACTGGACGACCTTTTTGGTGACGCTGTTCGGGGCGATTTTCGCCCACGCTGCCGCCAATATGGCCAACGACTACTTTGACCATAAGACTACCGATGATGAAATAAATGAAAATTATACTCCCTTTTCCGGCGGCAGTCGCGTTATTCAGAATAAACTTATGAGTCCGAAAACGGTTCTGGCCGGAGCATTCATATTCTGGGCTTTGGCGCTGGCCTGCGGGGTATATCTGACGATGGTGACTCCCGGTTACTGGGTTTTAATTATCGCCGCGGCCGGATTTATCGGCGGGTTTTTCTATACCGCTACCCGCTTTGCGTTTTCCTATCGGGGTCTGGGCGAAGTCATGATTCATATCAATTTCGGGATTCTTCCGGTGCTGGGCGCTTATTATGTCCAGACCGGGCATTTCAGCTGGTCGGCCTTCTGGACGTCGTTTCCGATCGGCTTTTTGATCACGGCTATTCTGTATATCAACCAGTATCCCGATTATGACGCCGATAAAGTTGTTGGCAAAAACCATCTGGTGGTGCGGCAGGGCAAGAAGGCCGCTATAGCCGGTTATTATTTTTTAATTTTCGGAAGCTATGCCGGGGTGGTGCTGGCCGTCATTTTCGGCCAATTAAGCCCGTATTCATTGATCGCTCTGCTGTCGCTTCCCGTCGCCCTCAAAACCGTGCGCATTTTCAGCCGTGAATACGAGAAAATAAAAGAACTTATACCGGCCATGGCCGGGACGGTCCAAACCCATTTACTGGTGGGGGCGTTGATGTCGGCCGGATGTGTCGCCGGGGCGCTCCTATAAACGGGCCCCGATGGGTCTTGACTTTACACTGATTGAGATATAGATTTTAATAAATAATAAAGCGGGCGTAATTCAGCGGTAGAATGCAAGCTTCCCAAGCTTGACGTCGAGGGTTCGACTCCCTTCGCCCGCTTAATTTTATGCCATGAAAGTACAGTCGATACATCCCGATTCGCCGCTTTTCGGATATGTCCGCAAAGGGTGGCAACTGGTGTCTGTCAATGAACAGCCGGTGGCCGATACGCTGGACTTCCAGTTCAAGGCGGCCGACGACACTCTGTCGCTTGTTTTTAAAAATCCCGGCGGTGCTGCAAGCAAATTCGATTTCGGCATCGACCGTCCCCATGATTTGGGCCTCATTTTCGAAGACGACAAAATCCTGCGGTGCAAAGCCAACTGCATTTTCTGTTTCGTCCATCAGCAGCCCAAAGGGATGCGCCGCTCGCTCTATGTCAAGGACGATGATTTCCGCCTGTCATTTAAGCATGGCAATTTCATTACTTTATCGAATCTGACGGAAACCGATATAAAACGGATTATTGACCAGAATTTGTCGCCCTTGTATGTATCCGTGCACGCCACCGATGATAGTCTTAGGCGTTGTTTGCTGCGCAATGAAAAGCTGGAACCGATTATCCCGCTTTTGAGACGCCTAATAAAAGCCGGGATTGTATTTCATACACAGGTCGTGGTTTGCCCGGGTATAAACGATGGCACCGCTTTAAATCGTACCATAGAGGACCTGGCGTCACTTTATCCGGGCGTGCAAACGATAGGCATTGTGCCGGTCGGGTTGACAAAATATCGCCAGAGACTGACACGCCTTAAGCCCTATGATAAATCCGGCGCAGGGGAGATGATCGATCTGATTGCGACTTATCAAGGCGCATTTCTCGTCAAATATGGCACGCGTCTGGTTTTCGCGGCCGATGAATTCTATGTTCTGGCCGACCGCGATATCCCCCGTCTTTCCGAATACGAAGAAATGGAGCAATTCGAGAACGGCATCGGGATGCTTCGCTGGACCATCACCCAATTTAATCGCCGACGGAAATCGTTGTCCAAAATGAAATCGAAAAAGCGTGTTGCGCTTTTGACCGGAACCTCGGCCCATGCGACTCTGAAAAGGGCAATAATCGGACCGCTCGTGAAGAATACCGGACTCGCGATTGACATTATTCCCGTCGAGAATAAATTCTGGGGCAAGACGGTGACGGTCAGCGGCCTGTTGACCGGAGGTGACATAGGCCGGGCCGTGAAGCGTTTGGACGGGGCTTATGATATCATCCTGTTGCCGCCCAACTGCCTGAATGATGATAACCTGTTTTTGGACGACATGAACGTGCAAGACCTGAAGAGAAAACTCAACGCCGATATTCGTATCGGAAGTTATTTCATCGCCAATTCCATATACGAGGCCGTGTCATGAGCCTTCCTCTGGTCGCCATCATCGGTCGTCCCAATGTCGGCAAGTCGTCGGTTTTCAACCGTTTCCTTAGAAGAAAAATCGCCATTGTCGATGACAAACCGGGCATAACGCGAGACCGCAACTATGCTTTGTGCGACTGGAATGGCCGGGAGTTTTATCTGATCGATACCGGGGGCATGATACCGGAGACGGCCAAAGGAATCGACCGCCTGGTTCTGGAACAGGCCGAAGAAGCCGTCATGCAGGCCGATCTGACGTTGTTCGTCGTCGATTGCCAGACGGGCATTGACCGGGCCGATGAATTGATCGCGCGGCGGCTTCAGAAATCAAAACGCAAAGTCCTGCTTCTGGTCAACAAGGCCGACAATGATAATGTCGCCGTCGAACGATTTGCTTTCTACAAACTCGGTCTCGATGAACCCTGCCCCGTTTCGGCCAATACCGGTTACGGTGTCGGTGACGCTCTGGATAAATTGGTCGAACTCCTTCCGCACGAGGCAGACGACAAAATGGCCGGTGATGCCGTTCGTATTGCCATTATCGGTCGCCCCAATGTCGGCAAATCGTCGTTTATAAATACACTTATAGGCGAAGAGCGCGTCATTGTTTCGCCGGTGCCGGGAACCACTCGCGATGCCGTCGATACGCCTTTCGAATACGATGGGAAAAAATACATCTTGATCGATACCGCCGGACTGCGCCGTAAAACCAAAGTCAAAGAAGACCTGGAATTTTTCATGACGCTTCGCACCTTGCGGGCAATCGAGGGATGTCATGTGGCGGTGGTGCTGGTGGATGCCTCCGAAGGGTTGTCGGTGCAGGATCTTAAAGTGATCGAAGACGCCGTCGAGGCCCGCCGGGCTATCGTCCTGGCCGTCAATAAATGGGATCTGGTCGAGAAAGATACTCATACGGCCGGCATTTTCACCGAACAGGTGAAAACGTTTTTGGGCGTGCACGGTCATATCCCGCAAATATTTATATCCGCGCTAAGTGGTCAGCGCGTCGCCAAAACCCTGACGCTTATCGATACCGTTTATGAAAACTGGAATCGGCGCATACCGACCGCAGAATTGAATGCCTTCGTCGAAACCATGGTCGCCAAACAACCGCCCGCCGCGATACGGGGCAAGTATATCAACATATATTATGCGACGCAAACCGATGTTGCGCCGCCGACTTTCACCTTCTTCTGCAATCATCCCCAACTGCTCCAAAAAAGCTATTTGCGATATATCGACAATCGTCTCCGTGAGAGTTATGATTTTGCCGGTGTGCCCTTCCGGATAAAATTTAAAAAAAGATAAATATATTTTCATATTTTCATCCCTCCGGACTGGCCCTTAATTCAGGCGGTTTTATGCCGAATAATTGATTATGAAGGTTAAAAGCGTCATCGAAACCCGGGTTCTTGATCTCGAATCAAGGCTGGAAGAGACGTCGCTTAAGCTTAGCGATTTGTCCACTATGGCCACGCTGGTAACGTCGCTTCTGGATATCGAAAGCATCCTGTCGGTGGCTATGGAAATGGCCATCCGCATGGCCGGCGGCGAGGTCGGCGCCATTCTTATCGAAGAAAATAATGAGCTCGTTTCGCGGATTACCTGGGGAGTCGATGACGCGCTGGTAAAAAGTATTCGGTATCGGGATGGCGAAGACGTGGCTTCTTTCGCTTTCCACAAACAGACGCCGGTCGTGGAGAATGCATATAATTTCCCCGTTGAGCACGGGCCTCGTATTGAAAGTCTTCTGGCCATGCCGATTTCTTCGCGGGCCAGATGTCATGGCACGATTTTAATTATTAACAAAACCAGTGGAACGGGGTTTACGGACGCCGACAAGGAAAATCTCAAACTGCTGGCGCAATTCGCCGCGATTGCGATCGATAATTCCATGCTTCTCAAAGAATCCCTTGTCAAGCAGAAGATGGAGCAGGAGTTGGTCACCGCGACCGAAATTCAAAGCGCCATATTGCCGGACAAAGATATTAAAATCAACGGGGTTGAAATAGGGACATTATATATTCCGGCCCGGCAGGTTGGCGGCGATTTCTATGATATCATCCGCATTAACGACGACGAATTCATGATCGTGATCGGCGACGTCTCCAATAAAGGCGTTCCGGCGGCGCTGGTGATGTCGGCTACCATAGCCATTATAAGGTCACAGTTGACCCAATTCGCGGTCATCAATCCTTCGGACCTTATGTCGCACATAAATAAAATTCTGTGCACCGGTATCATTAAATCCGAATCGATGTTTGTCACTTTATTCATTGCTCGTTTCGACCTGGCCAGGCGGAGGCTTGTATATTGTAACGCCGGCCATCCACCGCCGATGTACTGGAACGCACGCGAAGACAAGGTCAAGGGTCTAAAAATCGGCGGGCCATTTGTGGGCCAATTTGATGATATTGCATATAAATTGGGAGAGGAAGCGGTGGAAAACGGTGACCATTTTTTTGCCTTTACCGATGGTTTAACCGAGGCCGCCGATGCCAAAAGCCGGCTATTTGGTCTGGAGCGGGCACAGCAGGTATTTATGGCGACTCGCAATTTGACCGCCCAGGCATTTTGCGAACAAGCCAGAGACTATGTCGAACGTTTCAGCCGTGACGGTGATGCCGGAAATGTCGACGATTTGACGATATTGAAAATAATCATGAGGTTTTGATTAAAATTGAAGCGGACCCAGTTCACATATTCATCTTGCCTGGAAGCGGAGGGCCGTATGTTCGCCGATGTCAAAGCCTTTTTGGGCGCTTTCCCAATCAAGGATAAACGCCTGAACAATATTCTCCTGACAATTTCGGAGGCTTTTACCAATGCGCTGGTGCACGGTAATAAGCTGGATCCTTCCAAAAAGGTTGAGGTTATTCTGTCAATAAAGGATAGGGAATTAACTGCCGATATAATTGATGAAGGGGAGTGTGACCTGTCCTTTCTGCATGGCCGGGCACGGCCGGAGCCTATGGCAGAAGGCGGGCGTGGTATAGATCTGATTGAATGCTATACCGACAGCGTAGATTACCAAAAAGATGATAAGACGGGGGGATTGAAAATCTCCTTGAAATTTAATCTGGATATGAAAATAAGCGTAGGGTAGCCATAAAAGCGGAGGAAATCATGAATTTTAACGTAAAAGACGCCGGCAATATTGCCATCGTGGAATTGAGCGGCCGACTGGACATGAGCAATGGTAACAAGCTGAAGGAAGTCGTCAAAGAAATGCTTCAAACCGGCAAGTCGCAGATTCACGTGAACCTGGCCGCCGTCGATTTTGTCAATAGTTCCGGCCTGGGCGCGCTGGTCTCAATAATGAAGGAAATCCGCTTGCACCGCGGTCGTCTGACCATGTCCGATCTTGTGGAATACGTTCGGGAAATATTCGATATCACGCAACTATCGCATATTTTCGAGATCTATTCGACTGAACGGGAAGCCCTGAATTCATACGAAGTCGGCGTTGGCGGAAAATCGTGACCATAAGCGGGAGATACATCTTTGGATATTACCCCTAAAAGTATTCTGATTGTCGATGATGAGCTTCTGATTCGCGACCTGCTGTATGATTTTTTCAGTGAAAGAAACTGGCAGGTCACGGTATGCGAATCGGCCGACAAAGCCATGGAACAGCTTAAAAATCGGCGTTTTGAGTTGGTCATTGTCGATCTAAAATTGCCCGAATCCGACGGAATATCACTGATCGGCAAAGTCAAAGCCTTTTTCCCCGATTTACCTATCCTGATTGTCACCGGCTTCCCCAGTCTGGAGTCGGCCATCGCCGCACTACGATTGAAAGTCGAAGACTATATCGTGAAGCCGTTTAATATAAATAAGTTGTACAAGACGGCCGATTCCATTATCGAAAATCGACGACAAACGGTCAATAAATCAGTGGAAATGACCTAAAATTATCGTCGGTAATCAGGCAAATTCCCGTCCGGGGCAATCGCATATAATCAAAATAAGACCTTGCGCAACAATATTGATTTAAGTTTTTTTATTGCGCCCCTGTTTAACGGGGAATATTTTTCCCATCGGATAAGGGAGACGAGTTCATGGATGAAGAAAAGGTTTCGGACATTGATTTGTCCGAAAGCATTGCCGAATTCACCGAGCGCTACAGCTCTTTCAGTGATGTAATCAATCGCATGCAGCGTCAATACCTGGCGCTGAAGGACACTTATACTCGCCAGAGCGATGAACTGCGCGATGTCAATGAATCGCTGCAAAATCTCGTTGCCGAAAATCGGGCCGTCACGGAATTTTTGAATTCCATTCTGGGCTCCTTGACATCGGGCGTGATCGCGGTTGACCGGACCGGGAAAGTAACCCATATCAATCCCTCGGCCATGAAAATTCTGGGATTGCCCGGAGAAATATCTTCCGTTCGCGGCTGCCATTATGCCGATATAATTTCGGCGGTTGAGAACGGCGAATTTTCGGCGGTCGGGACCGTCGGCAGCGGTCTTTGTATCGATTCGAAGGAAAAGAGAATTGAAACATATTATGGTACTGTCGTCGCTTTGCAGGTTTCAACCTCTCTTCTGAAAAACAAGCGGGGCGAGATTGTCGGAGCGGTGGAGCTCTTTTCGGATATATCCAAAGTCAAGCGTCTCGAGGAGAAATTATCGCGGATGAAAGTGCTGGCTTCATTGGGTGAATTGGCGGCGGCCATTGCCCATGAAGTGCGAAACCCTCTTTTAGCGATCAACGGTTTTGCCTCACTTCTGGTGCGCGACCTGTGCCATGATCCATCCAAAAAGGCCATGGCCGAAAAAATCGTCACCGGTGTGAACAATATCAACGAAACCATCCAGAATCTTCTGGATTTTGCCCATAACGATGAAATTAATAAAATCCCGGTAACATTGAACGAGTATCTTGATTCGATACTGGAAGAATTCTTCGACTCGATGGGGCCGGAATTTTCCAGGTCCTGTATCAGACGTGACTTTATAATAGATGACGAAGCCGTGATCGAAATCGACCCGCACTTGTTCCGGCAGGCGATTTTCAACCTGATAAGAAACGGTCTGGAAGCGAGCGCCGCCAAACCGGAAGTGACCGTATCCTGCCGAACGTTACCGCTGGACAAGTCCCAGTCGGAATTCGGCAAAAGACTCGAGCTTTCCGGTCTGGACCGCCTGACAGAAATCAGAATACGCGACAACGGTTCCGGTATACCGGATAGCCAAATCGAAAAAATATTCACACCGTTTTATTCGACCAAGGAAAACGGGACGGGCCTGGGATTGGCCATTGCCTGGAAAATAATTAAAGCCCACGGCGGCGATTTATGTCTGGCCGACCACGGCTCCGACGGAGCAACTTTTTCAATAATATTGCCCATGAAAGTAATCTAAACGGGGAGATAGCGGCATGAAGCTTGATATTCTGGTAGTTGATGATGACCGTCTGGTAAACGATTTCCTGACCGAAACCATATCCCGCATGGGGCATAATGTTGAATCGGTCTTGTCGGCCGAGGATGCATTGGTCTGTCTGGATGAAGCCCGATTCGATCTTATGGTGTCGGATATCAAGATGAAAGGTATGGATGGCATCACCCTGCTGGGTCGCGCCAAAAGCATGCAGCCGGAAATAATGGCGATTATGATCACCGCCTATGGGACGGTCGAAAATGCCGTCAAAGCGATGAAAATGGGCGCCTATGACTATTTGCTTAAACCGGTATCGCCGGATAATATCGAAATTGTGGTCGCACGGGCCGCCGAAGTGATCGAACTCCGCCGCGAAAATAAAATGCTTAAATCCGACCTGGCCGAGAAATATCAGAATATCGTGGGTAAATCTCAACGCATCAAACAGGTTTTCGATCTTATCGAGACTACCGCCGACGCCCGATCTACGGTGCTTATAACGGGTGAATCGGGAACGGGGAAAGAGCTGGTGGCGCGGGCGATTCACTATGCCTCGCCCCGTCGTGATAATCCTTTCATTAAGTTGAATTGTGCCGCCCTGCCAGAAAATCTGGTTGAGGCGGAATTGTTCGGGTATGAAAAGGGAGCTTTCACCGGGGCGGTTCGGCAACATAAGGGCCGGTTCGAACTGGCGCATACGGGGACTTTGTTGCTCGATGAAATCAGCGAGATGCCGTCGGGACTTCAGGCCAAACTTTTAAGAGTATTGCAGGAACGTGAATTCGAGAGACTCGGATCCGGAAAACCGATAGAAGTCGACGTTCGGATTATCGCCACGTCGAATCGTGATTTGAAGAAGGCCATTGCGCTCGGCCAATTTCGCGAAGACCTGTATTTCCGTTTAAACGTCATCCCGATACATATTGCCTCGTTGCGGGAGCGGCTCGAGGATATTCCTCTTCTGGTCCAGCATTTCATTTTTAAGTACAACGCCGAAAATAACAAAAATATCACCGGGATCGACGATGACGTTATGAAATTGCTATTGAAATATCACTGGCCCGGAAATGTTCGCGAACTGGAAAATTACATCGAGCGGGCGGTTGTTACCTCGCCGGGGACGACACTGACGCGGGAATGTTTCCCCGGAGATCTGGTTTTGGGCAAATTATCCGAGCAAACGCCCGGATTGGAAATAGGCATCACGTTGCAGGAAGGTGAGAAATATCTGATACTCAAGACGCTGGAAAAATATAACGGAAATAAGACCAAGGCCGCCGAAGTGCTCAACATAACCCCCCGGACTATTCGCAACAAATTGGCCGAATACAACATAGAAGATCCGGTCGAACAGGAATAATAGCCACCGTCGTGTAAATCCCTGCGGCAGGCTCAATTAAAAATTCTCGTTTTTTGCCGATAATCCCTGTAATTGCATATTGTTGCCGGAGCGGGAAAAATATCGCCCGCTTGATGGATTATTTATGGATATAGCAACTTTTGGCGGTTTGATCCTCGGCATCGGGGCGGTGGTTGTTTCCTTTGTACTGGAAGGGGGCAACCTCAATTCCATTGTCCAGGGTCCGGCCATGATGATTGTCATCGGCGGCACCATTGGCGCGACTGTTGTAACGACTTCGGTTTATACCGTTCGCCAGGTTCCCACGTTTATCCGTTTGGCTTTCAGCACCCGTAAAGCCGACCTGATGGAAACGGTTGAACGTATTGTCAAGTTATCCGAAAAGGCCCGTAAAGAAGGTATTTTGGGGCTGGAGAATGAATTAGGCAAAATATCCGATCCGTTTTTTCGCAAGGCGGTGCGGCTGGTTATCGATGGCAGCGAAACGACGGATCTTAAAAGTATCCTCGAAACGGAAATCGCTTATGTTGAGGACCGTCATAAAAAGGGGATTTTATTTTTCCAGAAAATGGGCGGTTTTTCACCGACTATGGGTATCATCGGAACCGTTCTGGGGCTGATTCATACGTTGAGCAACACCGCCAACGCCGACCGCATGGCCCAGGCCATTGCCGGGGCTTTTATCGCCACCCTTTGGGGGGTGGCCCTGGCCAATCTGTGTTACCTGCCGCTAAGCGATAAGCTCAAAATGCGCCACGAAGAAGAATTGGCCAAACTGGATTTGATAACGGAAGGCGTTATCGCCATTCAATCCGGTGACAATCCCCGGGTTGTGCGCACCAAACTGCTTTCGTTTCTGGCTCCGCATCTGCGTCACGGAGACGACTGATCATGATGGCTCGTCGTAAAAGGGGAGATAACAAGGAAAACCTGGATCGGTGGCTATTGACCTATGCAGACCTGATTACACTGCTTCTGGCTTTTTTCATTGTCATGTATTCCATGTCGCGTATCGATGCCAAAAAGTTCGGGCAGATGAGCGAAGCGCTGTCGGGGGTATTGCACGGGGGCAATACGGCAATCAAGAAGAGCGCCGAACGTGGCAGTCTCCCCGGAAACGGCATTCTCGAAATCGGGCACTTGAAAACATTGGGTCATAACATCACCGAGGCTTTCGATAAAGCCGGCAAAGGAAAAGAGCTGAATGTCGAAGTGTCGGAGCGTGGTTTGGTCATTCATATCATGGAGCAGGCCCTGTTCCGGGAAGGATCCGCCGATCTCGAGGATCGTGCTCAACAGACGCTCGATCTGGTCGGTTCGCAACTGCGTAATATAGAAAACCATGTTCGCGTCGAGGGTCATACTGATAATAAACCAATCAGTACCGCCCGCTTCCCTTCAAACTGGGAATTATCATCGGCACGGGCCACGGCGGTGGTTAAATATTTCGTCAACAGCTTTGACATCCTGCCTACCCGGTTATCGGCCCTTGGATATGGTGAATTTCGGCCGATCGCTCCCAACAACACCGATGAAAACCGCTCCAAAAACCGGCGGGTCGATATCGTTGTTCTGACAATGGAGCTTTCCGGGCAGGAGCCGGATTCAGACCATTATTGATCATTTAATTGGAAATTATTTCATCTTATTCGGGGAATTTAATTCCCGCCCTTTTCATCATATAATTCCAATAAATCATGTAATTCATTGAATATTTGTCACTTACGGAATTAATCCGAATTGGCACGGCGACTGCATTACGCTGGCGCGGGAAAAGATATGTCGGATATTATACAAAATACGATTTTCGCCAAAAGCGGCGTGCCGATGCTGGAAAAATTCCTCGAACTGTCGGCGGTCAAGCACAAGCTGGTCTCGGGCAATCTCGCCAATGTTTCAACGCCGGGCTATAAGAGTAAAGATATCGATTTCCACGGCGAACTGAAAAAAGCGATTGGCCAAAAAAGCGGTTTGAAGATGGCGACGACCCATCCAAACCATATGCAGCCCGGACAGGTTTCTGGCGACGGTCCTAAAATTATTACGGACAATTCGTCCGAGTCAAACGGTATTAATAACGTCAATGTCGATAAAGAGATGGCCGACCTGGCCCAGAACCAGATTACTTATGCGCTGGGGGCCCGGATGTTGTCACTGAAATTTCAGGGACTTAAAAAGGCCATCAAAGGTCAAGGATAATAAGATATGTCCGGTCTGGTAAATTCAATTGATGTGTCGGCGTCCGGTTTAACCATACAGCGGCGCAAAATGGACGCCATTGCCCAGAATATCGCCAACGTTGAAACCACCCGCACCGAGGACGGCAGTCCGTATCGCCGTAAAAGAGTCATGGTGGAAGAGGCCAAAGAAAATATGCCGTTCAAGACCATCATGAATCAGGCCAGTACCCGCCTGGCTCGGACCAATCCGGGACACTTGCCCGGTTCGACGCGTAATCTGAAAAGCGGTGTTGAGATATCCAAAGTTGATGCGAAGGAAGTGGAAGCCTCGCCGGATGATTTTAAATTGATTTATGACCCCGCTCATCCCGACGCCGACGAGGATGGCTACGTGAAAATGCCGGATGTCGAGCTGATAAATGAAATGGTTGACATGATGACTTCATCGCGAGCTTATGAGGCCAATACCACCGCTATTCTGGCGGCCAAGGAAATGGCCAGAAACGCAATGGAAATTTAATAAACAAAGGTGACAGATATGAATATCAATTCAGTTGGAATTAATGCCTATCGGCAGCTTGATACGGACAATCAAACTGCCCGCCGGCAAAACGCCGAGCAGGCGACAAATTCTTCATCAGCCAAAACACCGGTGGAAATCACCGGGCAAACCGAGAAAGCCAAATCGGTCCTCGGTGTCAGGGTCAATCGCGGGGCATTCGAGGAAATCCTTACGCCCCAGGAAAAAGAAGCCCTTGAAATAATTTTCGAAAAATTCCGGTCTGCGGCGGCTCTTACGGCGACCTATGAACGCGACGGACAGACCGAAAAAACACGACTGGGAACAATGGTGGACGTGACGTTATGAGCGAATCGATCGGCACTGTCGGCCGCATAGTCCCGGGACTTCAGAGTCGGGCGCCGTTGGCGCCGCCCGAGATGAAAAGTGACAAGGACGCCAGCTTTACGGAAGTTCTGGGCAGCATGCTCAATTCGGTTAACGGACTGCAGTTCGATGCCGCCAAAGCACAAGAACTGGCGGCCGCCGGAGAAATCGCCGATTTGCACGATGTCATGATCGCGCTGGAAAAGGCGGGAGTCGCCATGGACCTGCTTCTGGAAATAAGAAATAAACTTGTTGAGGCTTATGAAACGCTGGTAAAAATGCCTATGTAAATAAATCGGCTACGTTCATTCGCCATTGGACAGGCGAATATAACAAGAGAGAATAGGAATGGAATATTTTAAAAGCCTTTTCGCGAATATCGGAATTTTCGTGCGGGCCATGACGCCGAGTCAGGCGATCATGCTCATCGGTGTCATCGCCGGCATCATTGTCGGCATTTTCGCCATAAGCAGCTGGGTTGGAACAATCAATTATTCGGTTTTGTACTCCAATCTGGATCCGGCCGATGCCGGTGAAATAACGGGCTATCTCACCGATAATAAAATTCCGTACAAACTGGCCAACGGTGGTTCCTCAATTTCGGTCCCGTCGGATAAAGTATATGATTTGAGAATTACGATGGCATCGGAGGGTATGCCGCGTTCGGGCAACGTCGGGTATTCGATATTCGACCAATCCAACCTGGGGATGACGGAATTCCTGCAGAACCTCAATTTTCGTCGCGCTTTGGAGGGAGAGCTGATGCGGACGATTGTCCAGCTTTCCGGCGTCGATGCCGCGAGAGTGCACATTGTCATGCCCAAAGAGCGGTTGTTCAAGGAAGATAAAAAAGAGGCGACGGCCTCGGTCGTCCTTAAACTGCGCCGCCCCGGGATGCTGTCAACGGAGCAGATTGCCGGTATTACCCACCTGGTGGCGTCATCGGTGGAGGGATTGCAACCGGATAATATCACCATTATTGACCAGCGTGGCAATATGCTCTCTTCCGGGACTTCAACCGATCCGCTGGCCGGGCTGACCGCTACCCAGCTGGAAGTGCGTAAAGGGGTTGAAAGTTATCTCGAACGAAAAGCCCAAACCATGCTCGACGGGGTGGTCGGACCGGGCCGGTCGATTGTGCGGGTAACCGCCGACCTGAATTTCCAGCAATTGGAAAAAACCAGCGAGCTTTATGATCCCAACAGCGCCGTCATCCGCAGTGAAGAAAAATCCGAACAAACGGCATCAGCCTCCGATAAACGCGAGGAAGAATCGCAGAGCACCGACGAAAACCGGGTGGAGACCACGACCACGAATTATGAAATTAACAAGACGATCGAGCATATTGTCAACGCCGTCGGTGACATAGAACGTATATCGATAGCGGTGCTCCTGGATTATAATCAGGTGCAAAGTGAAGAATCGGGCGTCATTTATGAGCCTCGCTCGCAGGACGAGATTGACCGCCTGACGGCTATCGTCAGAAACGCGGTGGGCTTCAATGCCGATCGCAGCGATCAGATAGAAGTCGTCAACATCGCCTTTGACCGAACCGCAATCGAAACGGAAACCAATTTTGTCGATAATATAATACAGCAGGATTTCATATTTGACCTGGTGAAGAAAGTCGGGCTGGTTTTACTGGGCATTTTCGGCCTATTGTATTTCCGCCGGAAGGCGAAAAAACTGTTTGCGTCGCTGGGAAGGATATTGCCGCCCCCGGCCCCCGTCAGGCCGGTCCCGGAGGCAGGTCCGTCGTATGCCGAAAGCGGTATTGAAACGGAAATGGTCGAAGAAATAATCCCCGAGAAACGCAAACCGAAGCTCCTCGACCGGATGCAGAAAACGGCCAATGAAAGCCCCGAAGAATTCGCCAAAGTGATTAAAACCATGATGGTGGAGCCGCAGTAACATGGAAAAAGATTCATACGATAATATGTCGCCCAGCAAAAAAGCCGCCATCGCGCTGGTTGCGTTCGGAACCGATGTCTCCGCGCAGGTGCTAAAAAGCATGTCGGAGCCGGACATGGAAATTCTAACGGTCGAAATGGCCAATCTGGGTGAGGTGCCGCCCGAAATAGAAAAACGGGTGATTGAGGAATGTTATGAGATATTCATGGCCCGCCAGTACATTTCCCAGGGCGGCGTGGATTTCGCCAAAGCGGTACTGGAAAAGGCGGTTGGAAATGATAAAGCCAGCCGGATTTTATCGCGATTGGAATCGGCCCTTCATAAAACCGGTTTCAACCTGTTGAAAAACATCGACGCCAAGCAACTGGTCGGTTTTATTCAGAATGAGCACCCGCAGACGATCGCGTTGATCTTAACCCAGTTGACCGCGCATCAGGCGGCGGCGGTGCTAAGTGACCTGCCGTCGGAGCTGCAGTCCGAAGTAGCCTTGCGTATCTCGACGATGGAAAAAATTTCGCCGGAAGTATTGAAGGAGATCGAAGCCTCTCTGGAAGGACATTTCGATTCCTCGACGGCCGGGGATCTATCGGTTTCGGGCGGCGCCAAGACGATGGCCGAAATTTTGAACTTGATCGAAAGCTCGGCCGAGAAAAATATTCTGCAGTCCATCGAGGCAGAAAACGCCGATCTGGCCGCCGAGATAAAGAACATGATGTTCGTCTTTGACGATATCGTTTTGCTCGACGACCGGTCCATTCAGCGGTTGCTCAAAGAAGTCGAAACCAAGGACTTGTCCATTGCCCTTAAGGCCGCGGCCGACGAAGTCAAAAACAAGATTTTCGCCAATGTTTCCGAGCGCGTCTCGGTAATGATAAAGGAAGAAATGGAATTTCTGGGTCCGATGCGTCTGTCCGATGTCGAAGCCGCCCAGCAGAGAATAGTGGAATCGGTTCGACGACTCGAAGAAGAAGGTCAGATTGTCGTATCCGGTCGTGGCGGCAAGGAGGACATTATTGTCTAAGCTGCTGGAAAGGCCGAACCTCGGCACCAAAGTCATTATCGGTGAATATCGCTCCGATATCGAAATCGACCTCGAGATAGAAAAGCGATTGCCTTCGATGTTCAAAGACATAAACGTGTTGACGACCACCGAAGGCAAGAAACTGATACCGGTTCAGGAACTATTGAAAATAGAAAAACAGGTTCGCCGGGAAAAGGAAGAGGCCAGCGATGACGCCTATAAGAGAGGATTTGAAGAGGGCCACCGCCAGGGACTTGAATCGGGCCATCAGGAAGCCCTGAAAGTGGTCGGCAATTTTAATTCTCTGATAAGTTCGATTGTAGCCCAGAGGGAGAAAATTTATGAAGAGGCACGTCAAAACGTCATTGAATTGATAATGGCCATTGCTCGTAAAGTGACCTTCGACGCCGTAAAGATCGACGAAGAAATAACGGCCCGCATAATAAGGGGTACTATCGACGGTTTGATCGATAAAACCCGAATAAAGATCAAAGTAAATCCACAGCACCTGCCTCTGCTCGAGCCACAACTGGACAGATTCAAGGGGGATTCAACCCTTGTCAAGGAAATAACTATCGAACCGGACAACCGGGTCAAGTTCGGCGGCTGCTTCATCGAAACGCCCTCCGGAGACATTGACGCCCGGGTTGATTCGCAGATGGAAATAGTCGCCAAAGCCCTTTCGCCTGACGAAGAATAATGATGAAACAGCTTCCCTACGATTTGTTTCTTAAACGGATCAATTCCGTTCATACCATAAAACAATCGGGCAAAGTAGTCAAGACAATCGGGTTGGTCGTGGAGTCGGAAGGTCCGGCCGTGTCTATCGGCGACCTATGCACGATAGAGAATCCCGACGGTGAAAAGACTCGGGCCGAAGTGGTCGGTTTTCGCGAAAACAGAATCTTGTTGATGCCTCTGGGGAGTATGACCGGTATTACGCCCGGTTCGATAGTCGTCTCAACCGGTGAGCAGTTGCGAGTTCCGGTTGGAAATGAGTTGATCGGTCGGGTAATCGACGGCCTGGGCCGTCCCCTTGACGGCAAAGGACCCATTCTGACGGTCAATACGAGGCGAATCGAAAGCCAGCCGATCCCGGCTTTCAGCCGGCGGCGCATCAATGAAGCGCTGCGAACCGGTATCCGGGTTATCGATCTGATGGCCACCTGCGGCAGGGGACAACGCATGGGGATATTCGCCGGTTCGGGCGTCGGCAAGTCGGTTATGTTGGGCATGATCGCGCGCGGCTCGTCGGCTGACGTTAATATCATTGCGCTGGTTGGAGAGCGGGGCAGGGAAGTCCGCGAATTCGTGGAAAAAGACCTGGGCGAAGAAGGCCTTAAGAGGTCTATAATTATTGCCGTTACATCCGATCAGCCCGCCCTGATTCGAATTAAGGGAGCCATGGCGGCGACAGCCATTGCCGAACATTTCCGCGATTTGGGCAAAAATGTCATGTTGCTGATGGACTCGATCACGCGAATCGCCATAGCCCAAAGAGAAATCGGACTGGCCGTAGGTGAACCGCCGGCAACCAAGGGATTCACACCCTCCGTGTTCGCCCTTCTGCCCAGAATACTGGAGCGCGCCGGGAATAATGATAAAGGATCGATTACCGGTTTATATTCGGTACTGGTTGAAGGCGATGACGTCAATGAGCCTATTTCTGATGCCGTGCGTTCAATTTTGGACGGCCATGTATCTTTGTCGCGAAAACTGGCGGCGCATAATCAATACCCCGCGGTGGATGTGCTCGATTCGATCAGCCGTCTGATGATAGACGTGGTCGATCAGGAACATATGGATCTGGCCGCACAGGTCCGCGAAATAATCGCCACCTATCGTGAATCCGAAGATTTGATAAATATCGGGGCCTATGTTAAAGGCTCATCGGAAAAAATAGATTACGCCATATCGAAAATAGACAAAATAAATCAGTTTTTCCGCCAGAAAATTTCCGAGAGAGATGAATTTGAGAAATCAAAGGCATCCCTGATTGAAATATTAAAGCCCGAGGGAGGACGAATCGATGGCGAAAAAGTTCCAGTTCCGGCTGGAAAAGCTGCTTCAGCTAAGATCGCACGATGAAACACTGAAGCAAAAAGAACTGGCGGTTTCGGCACGCAAGGTCATGTCCCAGCAGGAATTTATCCATAACCTTGACAGTCGCAACCGTGCGGGCCAGGACGAAAGCCGGAAATATTTGACAGGGCAAATTGACCCCAGCCACCTCGTGCGGTACTCCAGATACTTCATGAAACTCAAGAAAGATAAATTGTCGGGGATAGAAGTCCTCAAAGCCCTGGAGCGGGAGCGGGAGAAGCATCGGCAGGAACTGCTCGAAGCCACCCGCCGCCGTCAGATTCTCGAAAAACTTCGGGAAAAGAAAAGGGAAGCCTATCTCAAGAAGGCCGAACTGGTTTCACAAAAAGAACAGGACGAAATCGCGTCCAATTATGCCCTGCAAAAAAGTAGCTCCCGATTTTAGACACCGGGAGCCGACTGACAATAGACGATACATCCACATCCAAGGCGGATATTTTCTGCTATTTCAGGATCATCATTTTCCTGCTACGACTGAAATCTCCTGCTTTGATTCGATAAAAATACATACCCGATGCAACCGGATTATTGTTGTCGTCATAGCCATCAAATATGACGAAATGCACTCCGGGATTCATATGCTCATCGACGAGAGTTTTAACTTTTTCACCCAGTATATTATATACGGTCAAGTTGACATCGGCGGCCCGGGGCAGTGCGAATTCGATTCTTGTCGAAGGGTTAAAAGGATTGGGGTAGTTCTGCGCCAGTGCGAATTCTTCAGGTATGAGATTGTTGTCGAAATCTTCCTCAACGGGCACGGTATGTTTTATCTCGATCTGGCCCGGGTGGAAGTATGGCTCGATAGTCATGCCGCCGCCGGAAGAAGGGCGGTGAAAAACGGTTTTCCAGAAACCGAGGTAGGGCTCCGAGTTTATCAAGACGGTATGTTCGGGGGCGTTAATATCAATGTCGAAGTAGAGCGTCGCCAGCACGCCTTCACCCGCCGGCATAGGCATTGACGAATTGAATTTAATCGTGATCAGCAGTTGCCGCTCCGGCAAATTGGTGGCAACCGTTTTATTCAGGGCCGACTCGGACCGCGTTCCGCTGAAATTAACGGTGCCGAAAGTTATATCATCGGATGTATATTCAAGAGCCAGGGCAATGGAATCAACTTCGATTTCGTTATAACCGTATACGTTGACGGCAACCCCATTTCCGGGACGACCGACGACGGCATCCACCCAGATGGAATCGAGCGTGGCGGGCGCTTCAAGCACGTGAATATTGCCGGTGACAATTTGTGGTTTTATCTGAATACCTTCTTCCGATGCGAAAAAGGTTTTGCGCATACCGCCGCCCGCGAGTGCCCAAAAGGCGGTGTCAATCGGAAGGTTGCGATTTGCGGCAGTTGATTTTACGGTAAAATATAAATTGAACGCGGGTCCGCTTCCGGGCGGGAAAGGATTAACATAATCATAGAAAGTCAAGTCGAGCATATGCGCAGTATCATTAAAGAATACATGCTGGGAATCGGTTTCGGAAAGAAAATCAAATCTGCCGCCGCTGAAATTGAAGGAATCCGGGATCAGGTATAAGGAGTCAAATTTTAACGTAACTTCAATGGCCGAGACGGCCTCGGAATTCGTAATGAAAACCGGCACAATCGCCGTCCGCCCCGCATAAGCGTCAACCGAATCAACTTTGACCGTATCATTGATACCCGCATAGTTGGCCGATGCGTTAATGGCCAGACAAACTATTAAAACTGAATAAATACATATTTTCGATTTCATGTAAACTCCTCTCATATCGCCGAAGACCAATCACGCAAACGTAATGCGAAATTTCGAAAATTCTCATCAAAATTGACTGTTTCATTCAAGTCGATGTAATAACGCAAGTTGAGAAAGTTTTCTTTAATCATAATATAACGAAATCAGGCTGACTGAACAAGCGAAATTGCCTTAAGACATCAAAAATTGTGCAAATCTTTGCATTCACGTTTTTCTAATCAGTCCCAATCCATTGTGAAGCGACTATTACATAATTAAATGAAAAATCAAATCATTCCGGACGGAAATGCCTTATTGGATTGACCGGAAATATTTTCCCGAAACATATCCAAATACGATAAAACGAGATTGTAAAATATCATATAAGTTATTGTAATGTCGCATGTTGCGGGAACCGAGCAGGGCCATGAAAAATGTGGCACGGAGACTGCTTAATAATATGTCGGAGAAATGGCATTATGATAAAAGGTATGTACAAGGCCGCATCGGCCATGATTCCGCGGATAAGGCAGCAGGAAACCATCGCCAATAATCTGGCCAACGCTTCGGCCCCCGGATTTAAGAAAGACATGGTATTTACTCAAGAGCTTTCCAAGGCGCAGGCCCGACGGGTCGAGCGCAAGAATGATTGGGAAACGCCGATGATCGACCAAGTCTATACCAATTATGACCAGGGTTCTTTGGACCGAACGAATAATCCCCTTGATATGGCCATTGAGGGCATCGGCTTTTTTGTCGTTCAAGACCCCGAAACAGAAGACCTTTATCTGACACGGGGAGGCAACTTCTCGATCAGTCCCGACGGTTATTTGAGCACTCCTGATGGAATGAGGGTGATGAGTGATGCCGGGCCGATTACGCTGGAGGGTGGCGACGTAACGGTATCCGAAACCGGTCAAATAGCTGTGAATGAAACGCCCGTGGCCAATATCCGCGTGACCGAACCGGACGATATCAACCGGTTAACCAAAGTCGGCAAGAACGCCTTCAATATACCAGACGGTGTCGAATTGCGGGCGGCTGTAGATTTTGCCGTACGTCAGGGCTATCTGGAATCCTCGAATATCGATGCCGTTCGCGAGATGGTCGACATGATTATCTCGTTTCGAGGCTATGAATCCGATGCCCAGGCTTTAAAAATCCAGGACGGGACTCTGGAAAAGCTAATTAACAATGTGGGACGAGTACGATAACCCTTAAGAAAGAGAGGGTCTTATGATAAAAGCCATGAGAACGGCGGCCACCGGTATGATCGCCCAACAGTTGAATATCGATAACATCGCCAATAACCTGTCCAACGTCAATACGACCGGTTTTAAGCGCTCCAAAGTGGAGTTCCAGGACATTTTGTATCAAAACCTTCGTAAAGCCGGAACGGCCACGGCCATCAACAGCAGTGTGCCGACCAATCTTGACGTCGGCTATGGCACGAGGGCGGTCGCAACGGTGCGTGAGTTTTCGGTCGGCGATTATGTCCAGACGAATAATGCTCTTGATTTAGCGATCAGCGGCAATGGCTTTTTCCAGATTTCCATGCCGGATGGTACCACGTCGTACACGCGCGATGGCGCTTTCAAGCTGTCGGCCGACGGCCAGATTGTTACCTCCGACGGATTCTTTCTAACCCCCGAAATAACCATACCCGAAGACGCGATGTCGATATCGGTGACGGTTGACGGCGAGGTATCGGTCCTGATAGCGGGAAGTTCTGATCCGCAAACGGTGGGTACAATCGAACTGGCCAAATTTATCAACCCGGCCGGTCTTTCGGCGGTCGGACACAACCTGTATATCGAAACCGCCGCCTCGGGGAGTCCCATACTCGGGCAACCGTCACTCGACGGTTTGGGAAAAATCGACCAGGGCTACCTGGAAATGTCCAACGTCCAGGTCGTCGATGAGATGGTCAATATGATCGTGGCGCAAAGATCATACGAATTGAATTCCAAAGTTATTCGGACCGGCGAAGAAATGGCGCAGGTCGTAAATAACCTGAAATAGAAGAGCAATATAATGGCGATACGCAAATGGATTTGCACAGGGTTGATTGTTTTGGCGGCGGCCACGACGGCTTCGGCCTTCGACGACGGTCTAAAAAACGATTTATCAAATGCCATAATTAATTGCTTCCGTCTCGATTCTCAGAGCGTCAGGGTGGAATTTCGCAAAATCAGGTTGATCGCCGTAAGGGGCGATTACGACAGCCTGGCGGTGGAGCCGATATCGAATGGACGCCCGGTCGGGCGAGTCATCGTGAAAGTCAGCTTGTTCAAAGGCGGAGAGCTTTTAGAATCCGGGCAGGTCAGCGTCAATATTTTCAATTACATGAATGTTATGGTGGCAAGCGACCGTATCAACCGCAACTCCCTGTTATCCCCGGAATCGATCACATTTGAAAGCCGGGATGTAACCTATCTGGCCGACAGGCCTCTGACCAATATCAACGAAATCGCGGGACGGAGAACCAGACGACTGGTCGGCAAAGGCAATATTCTAACCTATGCCAATACCGAAATAGTCCCTACCGTGGAAGTTGGACGCGAAGTTACGATTATTTATCGTTCCGGTGTTCTGGAAATTTCGGCTTTGGGAACGGCGCTGGAAAACGGTTATACCGGTGAAAGCATCAGAGTTCGCAATGAACAATCGAAAAAAACCATCGAGGCAATCATAAATAACGAGCAAACGGTGCTGGTGGCGCCGTGAGACGAGGTGTGTCATGAAACTTAAAAGGATATTTTTAATAACCATCTTTTTGCTGCTTCTGCCATTTTCGCTACGCGTCTGGTCGGGTGACTTCGGGCAGTCAACGTCGCTGTTCACGGACATCAAGGCGCATGGTATCGGCGATATTTTAACCGTGCTTATTTATGAATCGGCGAGTGCCACAACGCAGGCGGAGACTAAAACCCAGAAAGACGGCAAATTCGAACTCGAGGGCGGGCCGGGTATCGGCACGCTTGATTTTCTGCCGTTGTTCGGTATCAGCGGCGAAAACAAAGGTTCTCACAACGGTAAAGGTGAAAATCAGCGCAGTCAATCGTTGCGCGGCAAGATGACGGTAACCGTGACGGGCAGCAAGGAAAACGGTGATCTTATTATCAAGGGCAGCCGGACGGTCAATATATCCAAGGAAAAGGAAACCATGTCCCTTTCGGGAGTGGTGCGCCAGAGGGATATCGCGGCCGATAATACCATCGCTTCGTATTTAATTGCCGACGCGGAAATATCGTACACGGGCCGCGGGGCCGGGTCCGACGCCAGCCGACCGGGACCACTAATGCGGTTTCTCAACTGGCTGTTTTAAGGAGGGAATATGCGAAGTTTTATATGCATGAAGATATCGATTCCGGCTTTTTTTGTTGTCTGGCTGGCGATAGCATTAACGATAGCGGCTCCTCAAACCGAAGGAGCGGCGCGTATCAAGGACATTGTTAAAATTCACGATAAAAACGAACTGGACCTCTTTGGATATGGCTTGATTATCGGTCTGGATGGTTCCGGCGACAGCAAAAGTACGCAATTTACGATTCAGTCGCTGGCCAACATGCTGGAGCGCATCGGCGTCACCGTGGACGCGACGCAGCTGAAAGTGAAAAATGTCGCGGCCGTGATGGTTACCGCTCGTATCTCCTCGGATGCCAAAGAGGGTGACCGCCTTGACGTCACCGTCTCATCGATTGGCGACGCTTCCTCGTTGCAGGGCGGAGTCCTCATGCTGACGCCGTTGTCATCAATCCAGGGAGATGTGTATGTCCATGCCCAGGGTCCGGTATCAATCGGCGGGTTCAACGTGCAGGTCGAGGGCGGCAGCAAAATTATCAATAATTATACTCTGGTCGGCCGGGTTCCGGGTGGCGGTAAGGTGGTGCGGGTACCCATGGATTTGCCCAATTCCAAAGAAATATTGCTAATTGTTCAGTCGCCGGATTATGCCACGGCCGACAGAATCGCCACCAAGATTAACACGAAGTATGGCTTGATGTCGTATGTCGATGATGCGGCGACGGTTCGAATTATCGTTCCCGATTCGCTCAATTTTCCCAATTATCGCACGCGCATGCTGGCCGATATCGGTTCCATGACGGTCGAGCCGGATTCACCGGCCCGCGTCGTCATCAATGAACGAACCGGAACCATTGTTGCCGGAGATCATGTCTCGATCGCACCGGTGGCCATAGCCCATGGGAATATCACGGTGAATATAAAGTCCTGGCCGATTATTTCACAACCCGAACCATTCTCGCAGGGAGAAACGGTGGTGACTTCGGAGTATGAGCTATCGGTCAAGAATGAACAGGCCCGAGTGGTCCACCTTCAGGAGACGGTCGCCCTGTCCGACGTGGCCAATGCCTTAAACCAGATTGGCGCCGCCCCGCGGGACATTATCGCGATATTTGAGGCCCTGCGCCAGGCCGGGGTGCTTCGGGCGGAGCTGGTTATTATTTAAATAATACCATAATAATACCATGCAGGTACACAATAGTCCACATGCGGCTGTATCGTCAAAGGCCCTTAATAATTCGGATTCTCTGGAAGCCCGCAAACAGAAATTGTATCAGGCCTCCAAGGACCTGGAATCGATATTTTTATATCACATGCTGCAAACGATGCGCAAAACCGTTCCGGATAATTCCGATAACGGTGGTGTCGTCGGGACGGGATTCGGTGAAGATGTTTACATGCAGATGTTCGATCAGGAACTGGCCTCGAAAATGGCCGGAACCGGAAAGCGCAGCCTGGCGGATATGCTGTATAGTAATCTGGAAAAAATTCTTGAAAAACAATCCGGCATAATGCCGGAAACCAAAGCGGTCAATACCCTTATCGAACCGGTTCGGAAACCGATTAATCTGAAGATTAAAAGTCTCACATCGGAAAATAATAAGCCGGATAAATTAAATCTGCCTCAAAAAAACCGGTCAGTCAATGATTTTGGACCGATTATTCGAAATGCCGCACGAAAGTATGACCTGGATCCGAAACTGCTGGAATCGGTCATAAAGGCCGAATCGGGCGGGGACCCGGCGGCAGTTTCACCGGTGGGGGCCAAAGGCCTGATGCAGCTTACGGATACGACGGCCGAGGAGGTCGGGGTCAGGGACATTTTTGACCCGGAAGAAAATATTTTAGGCGGGGCCAGGTATCTGCGGCAGATGCTGAATCGCTTTGGCGATATCAGGACCGCTCTGGCGGCGTACAATGCCGGGCCGGGGACGGTCGAAAAATACGGCGGCATCCCGCCTTACAAGGAAACTCGTGATTATATAAATAAGATATTGGGACGACCCGAAACCGAAACCGCCGAACCGATGGTAGCGGCTAAAGAGAATATTTAAGATGCCGAAAGAAATAATGGACAGAAGTTCAGAATCTGAACTGGTACTGGAGTTGATTCAAGTACTGGAACGGGAAGCGTCCCTGATTGAAACGTTCCTGGAGCTTTTGGAACAGCAACAGAAAGCGCTGGTCCAAAACGACCTTGAGGGGCTGAATCGGGTGACCGACCTGCAACGGAAAAAAGTCGCGGAAAGCGCGGAATTGTCAAGAAGACGGGAAAAGCTGATCGGACTAATATCGGAAGTTTATGATGAAGAAAACGATATCAACATCTCAAAGCTCATCACGCTGGTATCATCGGGTCGGGCCGACGAACTTTCCCGAATCAAGGATAATATTCTCGAGCTTAACGATAAAGTTGTCAGGGTGCGCAACCAAAATGAAATGCTCATCGAGCAGTCACGGGAAAATATACACATGACGATGGAATTACTGGGCAAAATTAAATCCCCTCAATACAATTATAAGAAAGAGGGGCAAGCGGGCGGAGCCGACGCCTCGCTGGCAATGGACAGGAGGGTATAATGGGGCTATTTGACGGCATCGAAATGGGTAAGCGAGCCTTGATGGCCAATCAGGTTTGGCTTCAGACCCTCGGTCATAACATCGCCAACGCCAATACGCCCGGATATGCCCGTCAAAGGGTTAATCTCACCACAACCTACCCACAGCAAATGCCGATCGGATCTGTCGGCACGGGTGTGACAGCCACGGGCGTCTATCAGGTGAAGGACCTGTTTTTGACGGAACAGTACCGTATGCAAAACAAATCTCTGGGAGAATGGACTTCGAAAGAAAAGACCATGACGCAGCTCGAAAATATCTTGAACGAACCGGGCGACCGTTCCATCAACAGCCTTATCGATGCCTTCTGGGCCAAATGGTCGGAGCTGGCCAATAATCCGGATTCTCTGGCGGCGCGGTCGGACCTGCAATCGGCGACAATTATGCTGACCGATAACCTGCATCTGATTTCAAGCAAGATTGGCGATATCCGGAAATCTGTGGATACGGAAATTAATCTATTGCTGGAAAACGTCAATAATATTACGACGGAAATCGCTCAACTCAACGTCGATATCACCCGTCAGGAACTCGGCACGGAAAAGGCCAATGACCTGCGCGACCGTCGCGATAGCCTCGTCGATGAATTGTCAACGTACGTCGATGTCAACGTCCGCGAGCAGGCCAACGGGTCTCTCATGGTGTATATCGGTTCCTTGACCATCGTCGACGGAAGCCAGTCGTTCAACGTCGGAACAAAACAGGTCAAATCGGGCAATTTGACCGTTTCGACCATTGTCTGGGAAAACACCGATCGGGAGATCAGAAACTTCAAGGGTTCGCTCAAGGGTCTTCTGGAATTGCGCGATACGACTATTCCAGAATATGTAAATTCGCTGGATACTCTGGCGCAGACGCTGGTAACAAGCGTCAATGCCCTGCATCGGGCGGGATACGGACTGGATGGTTCCACCGGATTGAATTTCTTCGACCCGAGGGGAACGACGGCGGCCACGATCAGTTTGAGCTTTGACATAGAAATCGATCCGAACAAAATTGCCGCGTCGGGTTCAGGTGAAATAGGGGATAATACAAATGCCCTGGCGATCGCCGATCTGCGCAATAGTCTGTTGATGCAAAACGGCACGGCGACGCTGTCGGATTTCTATCAGAATATAGTTGGCGATATCGGCATCAAAACCAGCAATGCCAAAAGTCAAAAGTCAAACTTCGAGTTGCTGGTAACGCAAGTCGAAAACAACCGCCAGTCCATCCAGGGCGTTTCGCTGGATGAGGAAATGGCCATGATGATAAAATACCAGCATGCCTACGATGCCGCGGCGCGTGTCGTCACGACCATGGATGAGGCACTGGTGACGATCATCCAAACGATGGGTGTCACGGGAAGATAGTATAAGTAACACGGAATCAGTCCACGGAGGGCGTTTTGCTGATTTTGACAAGGAAGTTGGGTGAGTCGATAACAATCGGTGATGAAATCAAGGTGACCGTTCTGGGTGTTTTCGGACGCCAGGTGCGAATCGGTATTGAGGCTCCGCCGAAGGTGGTCGTTCACCGCGAAGAGGTATACGTTCGCATTCAAAACGAGAACCGCAAGGCCGCCAAGTCGGTCAAACAGGACCTCGGCAGTATTGTCAGAGCGTTGAAGGACAAGATTGCCGGAAGTGGGGAGAAGAAAAAACCGCCGGAGATAAAATACAAAAAGGATACAACCAGGCCGCCCGAAAACAACGCCGGCACATCCGGCTGACAATTCCGGCCGCAATAACGCTTTAATGCCGGGCAGGGCCTTTGTCCGAAATGAGAGATTAGATTATGCGTGTATCACATAGCATGGTTCCGGATATGGTTTCCTTCAACCTGAACCGGTCGTTAACCCGCTACATGGAATTGCAGTCAATGATGTCCAGCGGGAGGCGAATCAATGTCCCGTCCGACGACCCGACGGGCACCCAGAAGGACATGCAGTATCGTACGGTTCTGGCACAAATCACGCAATATCAAAGCAATATATCGTACGGAAACAGCATGCAGACATATTATGAATCGAGTCTGCGCGAAATCGAACAATTGATATCTGATGCCAACGTCTTGGCGGTGGGCCTGGCCAACGGGGATTATGACGCCAATGCCCGGCAGGCGGGGGCCGACGATATACACGGCATATTCGAAGCGATTCTGACCCAGGTCAATTCGCAAGTGCAGGGCAAGTATATATATTCGGGGTTCCGGACCCAGACCAGGGCCTTTGAACTGGGCGCCAACGGCGTCGAATATATGGGCGATCTGGGCGTTATTCGTACGGAAATCGAGCCCGGCTCCAAGGTGCAAGTCAACATGATCGGTTCTCAAGTTTTCATGAACCGATTGTCGGTTCTGGGTGAGAAAGCCGACCTCAAATTGGGTATCGGGGCGACAACACTTTTGGCCGATTTGAATATGGGCGCGGGCGTTGATTTGACGACCGGGCAATTTGTCGTTACCGATGCTAATAAGAATATAAGTGTCACACTTGATATCAGCGGAGCCGTGACCCTTGACGATGCCATTACCTCGGTCAACAGCCAACTGGTCGCGGGGGGCATCAACAACCTTACTCTCGGGTACAGCCTTGGCGGGTCGCAACTGGAATGGAAATCGACCCCCGATGGTTTGATAACAGGAAGCACCAAACTGGTTAACCTGAATTCCGGAAATGGCGTGAATCTGTTAAACGGCACGATTTCCATAGCGAACGCCGACGAATCGATAAATTTGAACGTTGACCTGTCCGGCGCTGTCACCGTTGACGATGTTATCCAGGCGCTTAATAATGCCTTTGCCGCAAGTCCTGACCCTCAAGTGCAGGCCATAACCGCCTCCATCAATGCGGCCGGAACGGGCATCGATATTACTGACCCCAACAATCTGGGACTGACCATATCTGATACGGCCCCGGGCAGCACTACTGCCGAAGACCTCGGCATAGCCGGAGAGATTGGCTTTGTGCTCAACGGAGCCGACTTAAATCCGCGCACCGAATTTTCGGTGGCCGAATCCGCGGCGGGGCAGACTACGGCCGGAGACCTGGGAATTTCCGGGGTGTTTTATGGAAGCATGGAAGGTCAAGACCTTAATCCGCGGTTAACGACCGATACGCCATTGTCGCTGTTGAACAAAGGCCATGGACTGGAACTGGGGCAACTTCGCATTTCTCTGGGGCGGACTTCGAGAATTGTCGATATGGGCAACTCCAGCTATGCGACGGTGGGTGATTTGATAAATGCCTTCAATAACTGCGGTCTGCGTATTGAAGCCTCCATCAACGCCGCCCAGACGGGAATACAGATCATCCCGACGGTGAGCAATGCGTCATTAATAATCGATGAAATTGCCGGTGGCAGCACCGCCCACGATATGGGGATATTCGGGTCACCGGATATTTTCGGTTCGCTGATGTTACTCGAACAGGCCATGCGTAACGACGACCAGGTCGTGGTCGGTCAATTAATCGGAAATTTCGAGGAATGCATTCGGGATCTGCTGACTCACGAAGCACAAGTTGGAACACGGGTGGTTCGCATGGAATCGACCCAGGCGCGTCTTTCCGATATGAGTTACACTTATAGATCCCTTTTGAGTGAGGTTGAGGACGCCGATTTGACCCAACTGGTTACGGATTTGGCGATGCAGCAGACCAGTTACCAGGCCGCTTTAATCGCGGCTTCGAAGATAATACAACCGACGTTATTGGATTTTCTGACATAGAACCTGTGTAATGGAATGAGTTATGATTTTATCAACGCAAAGATTCGGGGAAGTTTCGATTCCGGACGGCAAGATTATAACGATGCCCAAGCCGGTGCTCGGGTTTGAGCACCTCAAGCGGTATTGTATAATCGAACGTGATGACTGCGAACCGTTTTTGTGGTTTCAATCGATTGACGATCCCGGGGTGGCGTTCATGATTGTCAACCCGATCGTCTTTTGTTCGGATTATCGAATCGAGGTCAATCCAAGAGAGCTCGATGAATTGAAAATCGGCGATGTCAGAGAGGTGGAGACGTATGCCATAGTTACGGTTCCCGCCAACCCTGCGGAAATTTCGATAAATCTTCAGGGACCGCTGATTATCAATACGCGAAACCGGTTGGCCAAACAGCTGGTGCTGGTTAACTCCAGTTATCGTGTCAGGCATCTGCTGTCGGAGTTTCTGGACACACCGGCGGATTTCAAAGTCGAGGAAACCGTCGAAGAAGTTACGGTTTAATCTCCGATGGCAAGCGGCAAAGGCAAAAAAGAATCCGGCCGCTCCCGCAAAAACGTTCCGGCCTCCCCGAAGAAGGAACGTTCGTTAACCGGGCGGGCCGGAACCAGGTCAGGCCAACGGGAAGAATCGGTTCTGGACGCGGCGTTATCGCTTTATCGACGCAAGCAGTACAAACGAATCGTCGAAGAGTACGCCCAATTCGATTCCTCGCTGATAACGGATATGGACAGTCGACGCCGGTTTTTGGCGCTTCTGGCCTTTTCGCTGGCGACTTCGGGTAACCTGGCCGATGCCGAAACGGCGGCAATGCGCGGTCTGGAACTCAACGATACCGATAAAGATTTCTATTACGTCCTGGCCTTTATCAATACCGGCTATAAAAACCATGATCTGGTAATTGAATATTGCCAAAAGTACATCAATAGCCCCGACAACCCGGTCCGCGATGCTAATCTAAGCCGGGGACGGGAAGGTTACCTGTACAATTATCTGGGGCTGGCCCAAGCCGCCAAGAATGATCCCGAATCGGCCTGCAAATCGTTTATGAAGGCTATCGAGTATGACCCGACTCTGGAACACGCCTATTTGAATCTGGCCGGTGTTCTGAATTCGTCGAACCGCACCGAGGAAGCCCTGAAATGGGTCGAAAAGGGTCTGAAGAAATGCCGCCAGGTGCAGGAATTGCGGATGATGAAAAAAAATCTCGAAAATCGTGTCACTATCAGCGCCTGCATGATCGTCAAGGATGAAGAAGAATTATTGCCGGGTTGTCTGTCTTCGATTCGCGACTGGGTGGATGAAATAATCATTGTCGATACCGGCTCGACCGACCGCACTGTGGAAATCGCCCGTGAGTATGGTGCCGACGTCTATTTCCAGGAATGGGCCAATGATTTTTCGGCGCCCCGCAATTTATCTCTGCAAAAAGCCGCCTGTGACTGGATTCTGGTGATCGACGCCGACGAAGAATTTGTCGGTGCCGATGTCAATAAGCTTCGGACGATTCTTGCCACGACCGATAGTCAACTTATTTCGGTCAATGTGGAAAACATCAATCCGCGAACGGGCGAAACGTCGTCGGGTTTGATAAGTGTTCGCCTTTTTCGCAACAGTCCCGATTTCCGTTATGAGGGAATTGTCCATAACCAGTTAAAATACCCGGAGGGTTTGGTAGCGTTGCCGGTTCCGGTGACCATTAAGCATTATGGCTATAATCTGGCGCCGGAAAAAATGCGGCAAAAGTTGATGCGGTCGCGTCGTCTGCTGGAAAAGCAGCTTGAAGAACGGCCGGATTTCGCCTTTGCCCATTTTAACATGGCCCAGTTGCTAAGAAGTCTCACCGATGACGATGAACCGAATATTAACGACAAGGTGATTTATCATGCCGAGCGGGTTATTGAGCTGACCGATAAAAGCCTGGGCATTCATCTTCAAGCGCATCATCAGGCGGCCTTTGCGGCCCTCAAGAAAAAGGACCTCGATACGGCGGAAAAATTCCTGACTAAGGCGCTCAAAATAAAGCCCGACTATCTTGACGCCATTTTTACTTACGGCCAGGTTTATATCGCCCGCAAGAATTATGATAAAGCGCAACGTTATATGCAAAAATATCTGGATTTGCAGCACAGGTACGGTCAGCAGATTAAGACCGAAAATATGATTCAGATGTATATTCGTGCCCGGCATATTGCCTACTACTATCTGGGATTGATACAATATGAACTGGGAAATAAAGAGAAGGCCGCAGAATATTTTGCGAATACACTGGCCGAGCAGGAGCCATATCGGGATACCTATATCCGTCTGGCGGGAATTTACCTGGAATGGAAAGAACCGTTACGCGCTCTGCCGTGCATCGAAAAGGAACTGGTTAATAATCCTGATTCGGATATGGCACATCTGTATAAGGGCGGGGCCTTGATGTATTTGGATCAAATGGATGAGGCGGAAGCGTGTTTTTTGAGGGCTCTGGAATTAACCCGGGATCGCACCGATGTTTTCAAAAAGGCCGGGTGTTTTCTGGCGGGCAGGAAAAGATACGACGATGCCATCGCCGCTTTCGGTCGCTGGACCGATGTCGAACCGAAAAGATTCGAACCCTGGCATTTGAAGGCCACTGCGGCCTATGAAGCGCAAGATTATAATACGGCCATAGAGTCATACCGGCGCTGCCTGGAACTTGAGCCCGGAAATCTCGAAATTCTGAATGATCTGGCCAATTGCTATTTTAAATTGGGTGATTTTGTATCCGCCGAAGTCGAATATTCAAAGGCCCTCGAAACGGGAACAAATCTGGCGATTGCCTATCGCAATCTCGGATTGACGAAAATCAAATTGGGGAAAAATAAGGATGCTCTGGCTTTTTTGACAGAGTATATGGAAACCGCTCCCGATGATTTTGCCATAGAAAAGGCGGTGGCCGATTTATACATCGGGTCGGGCGATTTTGCCTCGGCTATACAACATCTTGAGAAGGTTTTACGTAATAATCCGGCCGATATTGACTCCTTGTTCGCTATTTCCGAATGTTACCATAGTATGGGCCATATCCAGTCGGCGCAAATTGGCTATAGTCAAATACTTAAGATAAATCCGGGGCATCGTAAGGCCAAAGAAAGAATGGCCCAATTGGGGGCCTCTTTGAAAACAGTCTGATATAGCGTAAAGTCGGGCTCTTATCCTATTCAAAAGCGGATATCGGGCTATAAAGTTTTCTATGATATTGCCGATTCATTAAAAAAAGATAAGGACGAAATATATACAAAAAGAAATAATTTTGAAATTAACGTTATTTCTGTCAAAAAAAGGAGAGGAGGCATAACGACAAGAAAAGCTTTCTGTACTTAATAATGGGATCATGAGAAAACATCGGAAGTGACACCCTTGTCCGGTTTTGAGTGAGAAAGGATACTTTAACCACTAGTGGATTAAATTCAAGGAGGAAGTAACGGATGTCACTTCGCATCAATAACAACATTGCCGCGATCAATGCGCATCGTAACTTGTTGAATACGACTGATGCCCTGACCAAATCCATGGAAAAATTGTCGTCAGGTTATCGCATCAACCGCGCCGCGGACAACCCGGCCGGTCTGGTGATTTCGGAACAATTCCGTGCCCAGATTGCGGGTTTGAATCAAGCCATTAAAAACTCCGAAGGATCAATCAACATGATCCAGACGGCTGAAGGCGCTCTGACTGAAATCAACAGCCTGTTGGTTTCGATGAGAGAACTGGCCATTCACGCCGCCAACGAAGGTTTCAATGACGTTGCCCAGCTCGAAGCTGACCAGGCAGAAATTGATAACGCCATTCTGACGATTGACCGTATCGCGGCCAATACGCAGTTTGGAACCAAGAAATTACTTAACGGCACCAACGCCAATACGGCAGTCTTCACCGGTGCCCATGCCGGTTCTTCCGGTGCCAATATTCGGGAAAGCTATCTTTCCGACGGCACGCATTATCTGACCTCGACCAAGATCAGTGAATCCAGTGCCAGGTTGAACACGACCAACTATGGTATTGCCATCGATACTTCCGTCATTCCGGCCAATCTGACCGATGGTGACCATACCCTGGACGTTATCACGACGTCCTCCGCGGCGATAAAAAACAATGGCACGGCCGTTACAATCGTTGATGATTGGGGTAACGGTATTACTTTCGGTGCCGCAGTTGATGCGCCGCAAGTAGTTTCCACGGCCACTTTGAACGGCGCCGCCACGGCGGCCGATGCTGGTACGGTCACGTTTACCCTTTCGTATCAGTATGCCGGTGGTGACGTTCAGACAGCCACCATCACCCAGGCCGTGACCGATGGTATGACGCAGGCTCAATTGCTTACGGCTCTCAACAGCTCGATCGATACCGCTTTCGGTTCCGGCGTCATCACGGCGACGGTTCTGGCCGGTGGAACGCTGGCTTTCGTCACCGATAATACCGGCAGTGATTATTCGATAGCGGTCGGCGCCAGCACTTATACCGGTGGTGCGGCGGCCTGGTTCGCCTTCGCGGCGCAGGACGATCGTGGTGTGGCCAGCCAGGAACTGGCTCTCGAAGCCATCGTCAACGGCAACTACGATAACTCCGCGCAGCAGCAGGCGACTCTGATTCTGACCGGAACGCATACCACGATGGCTTCCTTGATTGCCGAAATCAATGATCAGCTTGATGAAGCTCTCGGAACCGGTTTTGGTATGGCCGACGGTACAACCCAGAATATTACCGCTTCGGAAGGAACCGATGGTTCTATCGTCTTCACGAGTGCCGACCAGGGTTCGGCCTACAGCATTCGCGCTCTGGCCAACAATGCCGCTATCGGCGTCATCCAGGATTCGATTGCCTGGACCGGTAGCGATGCCGTGATCAGATTCGACGGCTATACCACCCAGCTCAATCGCGTCGATTGGGGTGCCGATCGTGACTGGACTATCGGCAATAAAGCCGTTGGAGAAACCGGTCGCGGAACAATGGGCATTACGGTCAGTGGTCTTAGCGCGACCGGCGGCGGTGTTACCATCGGTAACATGATTGTTGACGTCGAAGCCGCGCGTTTTGCGGTCTATCTGGACGGCAGTTCGGCCCATACGGTTATCGCCGGTGTCGAAACCATCGTCAGCGATACCTCCGGTCTCGAGCGCTTGAAAATAGTGCTTGACCTGGATGCCGACGGTGGTTCGGAAACGATCAGCAACAACGACAACTCGCTGGTTTTCCAGATCGGCGCCAACGTTGGTCAGACGGCCAAAATCAGTCTGCCCAACATGTCCGCTTCCACTCTTGGCCGCTATTTGTCCGACAATATGTATGCCTCGCTGGCCGACATTGACGTGACGACAGCCCAGGGTGCTCAGGATTCGCAGGCCATCATCGATCAGGCAATCGATGAGGTTACGGTGATTCGTGGAACTCTCGGTAGTTTCCAGAAAAACACTCTGGAATCGAACTTGAGAAACCTGCGTATCGCTTCCCAGAACCTGCAGGCTTCTGAGTCCAATATTCGCGATACCGACATGGCTGAAGAAATGTCAAACTTCGTGAAGAATCAAATACTCATGCAGGCCGGCACTGCCATGCTTGCCCAGGGTAATCAGATTCCTCAAGTTGTTTTGTCTCTCTTCTCCTAATCGTGATGGATTTGGCATAAAGCGGCCCCGATTTTTAGAAATCGGGGCCTTTTTTTATTGAATTTCGTTTCAAGGGGAAACATACGGCCGGTACAAATTTATATACGGCAGGGCTGAAAAATTCGCGGAAAATGACGATAAAAAAAGAAGATAAGGGTTTTCGGGTTTGGGCCCGGAATTACGATATTTATGGCCATGCGTTCTTAAACGAAACGGCCAAATGCTGGAAAGTAATTATTTTGCAAAGGGGACAATATGGCGGCCTTACAGACTATTGAGGGTCTCGTATCCGGACTTGACATTACATCAATTATCGATACCATCATGGAATACGAGCGTCAGCCGGTCACCATACTGGAAAGCGACAAGACTCTCAAGACACAGCAAATTGCCGCCTATCGCGCGGTTGAAGCCAAATTTCTGGCTGTACAGACGGCCATAAATAAACTAAAACGAGCCGATTCATTTCAGCAGGCAAGCGTGAGCGTATCCGATGACAGCGTCATATCGGCCAGTTCCAGCGGCGAAGTCGGCCCCGGGGCGTACTCATTGAGAGTTCTGCAGATTGCCCGTAATCATCAAATTGCTTCGCAGGGTTTTAACGACCCGACCGAGAATGTGTTTGGAACGGGAACCATAAAAATCTCAACGGGCAATTCAAGTTTGATGACTATCGACATTGACAATACGAACAATTCATTGGTGGACATTAAAAATGCCATTAATAATGCCAATGCCGGTGTCACGGCTACAATCGTAAACGACGGCACCTCGTCCAATCCCTATCGCCTTTTAATAACCTCCAATAAAACCGGACTGGCCAATTCCATAAATCTGGATATATCGCTATCCGGCGGGCAGACGCTTGATTACTCCGGCAAATCATTCGACAATCCCGAAACCCTGTCATTTGCGACAGGCACGACCTCGTCGGTATCCCTGGGGAGCACCGCTTCATACACCGGCAGCTCCAACAAAGTTTATTCCTTCACCGTGGCCGGAAGCGGCGAGCAGACCATAGGCTCGGACGTCATCCGGGTGGACTGGACCGACGGTACCAATTCGGGGTCGATTCTGGTCACACAGGCCGATTCCGAAGTGGAACTTGTCGGCGACGGCGCCGACGGCCTTAAGCTGTCGTTTTCATCGGGAAAACTCACCGGAGGCGACACTTTTCAGGTTTCGACATTTGCCCCTCTGTTGCAGGCGGCCAGCGACGCCAAAATCGCCATGGGTTCCGACGACGCCAACTACGGCTCCGCCCTTGTCATAAGTTCGGAGACCAATGTATTTAATGATGTCATTCCGGGTTTATCCCTGTCCGTCAAAAAGGTCAGTGAACCCGGGGCAAGTGTTCTTATCGAAACCAATCGGGATGTCAACGGCATAAAAAACATGATCAATGATTTTATAACCAAGTACAACAGCCTGATGGATTTCATGGAAGATCAATTCACGTATGACAAAGAAAGCAACGACACCGGCGTGCTGTTTACGGAGTTTGTGCTTCAGGCGATGCAGTCAACCACCCGCTCCTCGACGACCTCGGTTATTCCCGGAATTACTTCGGCGTATAAAAGTCTGGCTTCAATTGGCATTCGTTCCGGCGGCGATGGACGGTTGAAAATCGCCGATTCTGAAAGATTGACCGATGCCATAGAAAACAATTTCAGTGAGTTTTTGAAATTATTCGTGGATTCGGGCGACTCGACTCGCGCGGGGATTTCCTTTGTTTCCGCGGGAAGCGAAGCCGTCCCGGGAAGCAATTACAGCGTGAATATTACGCGGGTCGCCGAAAAGGGATATTTCCGGGGAATAGATATTTCCGACGCCTCGGCAAGTCCCCTGACCATAAACGCCACGAATAATATACTGCAATTCATGGTGGATGGCGTCAGATCCAATGAAATCGCCCTTACCGAAAAGACATATTCTACGGGAACGGAACTGGCTCAGGAAATACAAACCCGCATCAATGCCGACGAAAAAATCGGAAAGCGCGGCGTATCGGTGGAATGGGTCGATAACGGTGATACGGGTTATATAAAATTCACGAGTGGTACTTATGGTTCCAGCTCCAAAATAGATATTCTCACGAGTGCGTCCAATACGGGCTTCAATGCACTCGGGCTGGCGACGGGCACGACGGCCGCGGGTCGCGACGTGGAAGGAACCATAAACGGTGAAAAAGCCACCGGAAGCGGGCAGTATCTGACCGGGAATAGCGGCAATTCCACGACCGCCGGTCTGAAAATAAAGGTTTCTTTGACTTCGTCGGATCTGGTCTCCGGGAGCGAAGGTTCCGTATCTTTCGTCCGAGGGCTGTCTTCGACGGTGGCCAAGACTCTGGAAAATATTACCGACAGTTACGAAGGTTCTATCGCACGACGAACCCAGGCTTTGCAGCAACAAATCGAGGATCTCGATAAGCAAATTACTTTCTATGACGAACGGCTGGCGGCCCGGCGGGAAATATTGTATTCAAAGTTTCAGGCTATGGAAGACGCTCTGGCCGAAATGCAATCAACCTCCACCTATCTGGACGCGCAGTTGACACAACTCACCAATAACTGGAAAATCATCAATTCAAAATAGGACCATATGAGAGACAAAATCAGCGAATACATCAGAAGTGACACCGGAAGCAATTCCCAGATTGAGCTAATCGTCAAGGTGTATAATGGTGCGATTAACAATTTGTCGCGGGCCCGTCGGTCAATTCAATCCGGCGATATATCCTCCGGTTATCAGGCGTTCGAAGACAGTAAGAAATTTCTTGTACACCTGTACACCACTTTGAACATGGAAAAAGGTGGCGAAATAGCACAAAACCTGTCCAGTCTTTACAGTTTCCTTATTAATGAAATCAATCTCGTGCAGGCCAGCCGGGATTTGAAGCAACTGGATGAGATAATGGCCATCCTATCCAACGTAAAAGAGGGATGGATGGAATTGTCGCAGCAGAGTAAATCGAAACAATCGGAAAACAAAGGGGTCTCAACGGCCAATACCAATAAAAGCCTGTCCATATCTGCATGAAAGGCCATGAACATGGAAACCAACCAAATAACAAAAATGGAACGTGAACTGGCATTTATACTGAAGGAAGAGTATTCTTTTTATCAGTCGCTGTACATATTGATTGATAAACAAAAGGATATGGTCAAATACGAAAAAGACGATAAGCTGCTCGACCTCTACACCGAAGTTCAGCGTTGTCAACAGCGGATCACCAAGTCCGAGGAAAAAATTAACGCCCTCAAGGAGAAGAATCCGCGTTTGTTCCAGCTGGCTTCTTCGGCGCCGGAAATTCGCAAACTGGTCAACAGCATTATCACGCTGATAAAAAAGAATATCACGCTTGTAAAAGAAAACGAGCAATACCTGAAAAGCCGTCACGGAAGAATACTGGCCGAATTGGAACAGCTTAAAAATTCCAGTAAGATCATGCAGTACGTGCACGAAGGTGATCCGTCGCCGCAATTTGTTGACGGCAAGAATTAACCCCGGAACCGCCCCGATGGGGCACATAAATCGGATTTGGAGGGAAGAATGGGAAACAGGAAAAACCCTCGAACAATCAAAGACGAAAGACCAAAGGGCAACCCCGTGGATCGGGCGAAATCGGTTCAAAAAGCCGAAACCGACGGGGCCGACCGCCTGGGCGATATAAGAAGAAAAATCAAAGAAGGATATTATGCTTCTTTGGATTTTTCAGAACGGCTGGCCGAAATACTGACCGGGATACCGGAAATTTGCGGCGAGTCGGACGATGAATTAGACGAGGAAATTGTCCGCATAGCACTGGCAGCAGAAATATACAAGAATTATAAGGTAATATAAGGTACCCGATTTTGACGGGGAATATTTGAAGTAAAGGCACAAGGTTATGGCACTTACCGCATTTGACCCGGATATCGAAAAAAGAATCAACCAGATAATAGGCGGAATCCGAAATCTTCCCACGCCGCCGATTGTTTTTGAGCAGATACAAAAAGTCATCAACGACCCCAACGCTTCTTCGGCCAAGGTGGCCAAAATCCTGGGCGAAGATGCGGCCATGTCGGTCAAAGTGCTCAAACTGACCAATTCGGCCTTTTATGGATTGTCAAGAGAGGTGGAATCGGTCAAACATGCGGTGACTATTATTGGCCTTGAAGCGGTCCGCAATCTGGTGCTGTCGGCATCGGTTTTGAATATGTTCAAGTCCGACAATGCCAATAAAGAGTTTCACGAGGAATTCTGGCGGCACAGCCTGGCCACGGCCGTGGCCGCAAGGGTAATCGCGCAGAAGTTTAAAAACGGCACCGTTTTTAATCCGGATCCGGCGTTCACGTCGGGGTTGGTGCACGATATCGGACGCATTGTCATATGCTGTTTTCTTCCGGCTGACCATGCCAGAATCATGGATGAATTGCGCAGTAAGCAGGAACTGCTGGTTTATGAAGCCGAGGAAAAAATCCTGGGCTTCAATCATGCCCACTTGGGCAGTCATCTTATCAAAAGCTGGAAACTGCCAGATCGCATGGCCGAGGCCATTGCTTTTCATCATAACCCGCAGGATGAAAATAGCAGCCAGAATTACGCTCATTTGGTATGTCTGGCGGATCATCTGGCCCACGTGGCTTTTCCCACGACCATCATTGAGAATTCTCATCATATGCTTCCTGCCGGTGTTTCGGAAATTCTAGGACTCGACGAAACCGGATTGGAGGGTCTCAAGGGGAATCTAATGGAAGAGTATATGAAGGCGGAGACGTTTATGAAAATGGCCGGTGTAGGCTAAAAAATCGATTGGATTAAGGTCGGGCCGGGCAAATATAACTGGATTTGCCCGGCTTTATTTTTTATTTTGGCTGCGTTATTTGATTTTGCCGGAGGCAATTTTGTGAAGAGAGTGTTTTATATAATCGATGTTTTTGCCGAGGCCAAATACGCTGGCAATCAACTGGCCGTCTTTCGAAATGCCGAACATTACAGCCAGAAGGAGATGCAAAAGATTGCCAGGGAAATGAACTATTCGGAGACGACTTTTATATATAATAAACGCCATAAGGATGGTTCTTTTCGTGTCCGTATATTTACTCCGGTCCGTGAAGTCCCCTTCGCCGGTCATCCAACCATTGGAACTGCCTTTATTATAGTGAAGGAGATTTTAAAATCTGAAGCACCGCAGGTCAATTTGAGGTTGAAGGTTGGCAATATTGCGGTCGATGTCCAGCACGATAAAAAGGGGATCGGACGGTTAACCATGCGCCAGAAACAGCCGCAATTCGGGCGAATCATTAACGCCGGAGAAATTGCCCGGATCCTGAATCTGGCCGGAAAAGATATTAACCGTCGTTTTCCGTGCGTCGAAGTTTCCACTGGGCTTCCCAGCCTGATTGTTCCTTTAAACAGTCTTGACGCCTTGAAAAGATGCCGGGTGAATAAAGATCTTTACGGCCGTCTGATTACGCGCATCGATGCCCGGGCATTATTCGTCTTCAGCACCCAAACTCATAAAAAAGGCAACGACATCAGTGCCCGCTGTTTTCCGATATTTTACGGCATCGAAGAAGATCCGGCCACCGGTTCGGCGGCGGGGTGTTTGGCAGCGTATCTGTCAAAATATGAAGTCCTCGGCTCGCCGGAAGTATCGGCAAAGATTGAGCAGGGTTTTGAAATTAATCGTCCCTCGATTCTATATATCAAAGCCTCTTTAGTGCGGCAGGGTCGTATTGATATCTATGTCGGCGGTCGGTCGGAAATGATCGCCAAAGGCGAGTTCCTGTGAAATTACAGCAGTTCGGCCATTAACCTGATAAGTACAGAGCACGCATAAATGGACATTTCGCTTTTTGATTATAAACTGCCCGAAGGGCGGATTGCCTATTATCCGGCCCCGCGCCGTGACGGTTCGCGACTTCTGATCGTAGATCGCAAGACCGGCGCTTTCAAGCATAAAAAGTTTCCGAATGTAATCGACTATATGCAGAAAGGGGACGGCCTGGTCATAAATAATACCATGGTTTTCAAATCGCGCCTTTTGGCTCGGCGCGACAGCGGCGGTCGGATCGAGATATTTCTATTGGGAGAAACCAGATATGACAATAAAATCTGCTGGGAAGTTTTGACCCACCCGACCCGCCGGATTAAAGAAGGCGAGAGAATTAAATTCGATAATGGAAGTTACCTTGATATCATCGCTAAATTGCCCACGGGACGGACTATCATCAGATTCAAAAGTCGCAAAGAAGCCGAGGAGATTATCCAGAGACACGGTCATATTCCGCTTCCGGTTTATATTCACCGCCCCGATGAAAAACGGGACGAAATGCGCTATCAGACTGTTTATGCACAGGAAAATAAAACCGGTGCGGTTGCCGCTCCCACCGCCGGCTTGCATTTCACCCCTTCGATTCTTAAAAGGATTGAAGAAAAGGGGGTCAAAATTATTCCGGTAACACTGCACGTCGGTTATGGAACGTTTAAGACGGTCAAGACCAGAAAGATCGAGGAACACGTCGTTGACGCCGAATACGCGGAAATATCGAAATCTTCAGCCCGGGCCATAAATAACGTAAAGAAAGTCGGGGGACGGATTTTCGCAGTGGGCACAACATCGGTCCGGACTCTCGAATCGGCCCCAGTCGTTGACGGTCAGATTCAGGCGTTTGCCGGGGAGGTTGACTTGTTCATTTATCCTCCTTTCGAATTCAAAATTGTCGATCATATGATTACCAATTTTCATTTGCCGAAGTCCTCGTTGCTGTTTTTGGTTTCAGCCTTTGCCAGCCGGGAGCTGATTTTAAAAGTTTATTATGAAGCTATTCGGGAAAATTATCGGTTCTACAGTTATGGCGATTGCATGCTGATTCTGTAAAAACTATTTCGGTCTTTTTATTTAATAAATATATTGCGCCATATGGAAAATGTCGCCCTGATAGTCGCCGCGGGGCGGGGAGTCCGTTTCGGGGGGGATGTCCCCAAACAATTCCGCCCCATCAACGGTCGGCCGCTTTTATCATGGACGGTCGCCGCTTTCGAGAATACTTCGATAATAACCGATATAGTTCTTGTCGTTCCACAGGAGTTTTTGCTTTTCGCCAATGAACAGGTTGTGGAACCATTTGGATTTCAAAAGGTTCGTAAAATAGTGGTGGGTGGCGAAACTCGCCGCGATTCGGTATGCAGGGGTCTTAAATCGCTGCCCATTTCGACCCGTTTTGTAGCCATTCATGACGGAGCCAGGCCGGTCGTTGCCTCGGAGGATATTGCGAGGGTTATGAACGAAGCCATGAATAATCGGGCCGCGATACTTGCACGGGCCGCCACTGACACGGTCAAGCGCGCGGAAGGAGGTTTCATTCTGGCCACTCTGGAGCGCTCCAAAATATATCTGGCCGAAACGCCCCAGGCCTTTCAGTATGATTTGATTATGTCGGCCTTCGAACAGGCCGGTGGTTCGGACAATGTGACCGATGATGCTGCCCTCGTGGAAAAGCTCGGATTCAAAATAAAAATTGTCGAACCGCATTATTTGAACATAAAAGTAACAGAAGAGATTGATTTAATTCTGGCCAGGAGATTATTGGATGACCGATGAATTGACCAGATTCCGGGTGGGGTCAGGTTATGATTCTCATCGCTTTCTCAAGGGTCGCCCGCTGGTCCTGGGGGGAGTGATCATCCCCTGCGATTACGGACTCGACGGCCATAGCGATGCCGACGCGTTATTGCATGCCATTGCCGATGCCTTGCTGGGGGCGGCCGGTTTGTCTGATATCGGCACCCAGTTTCCCGACACCGATAAAAGGTATAAGGACATCAAGTCGACGTTGCTTCTGGCAGAAGTTTTTAAAAAAATCGTGGCCAAAGGGTACCGGGTTAATAACATTGACGCCACCATCATTGCCGAAGAGCCGAAAATGGCCCCGCATATTTCTGTTATGAAAAAGAAAATTGCACGAATTTTGTTAATGAATGAAGATGCCATTTCCATCAAGGCCAAATCCAATGAAAATATGGGCTTCATCGGCAGGCGAGAGGGGATTGCCGTTATTGCCGCAGTTCTAATTTATAGAGACGATGGAACAATCCTTACACCTGATAAATGACTTTCTGGATCGGCTGTTTGCTTATGGGCCTTTCTGGATTTATCTGGCTATTGGTGTTTCGTCGTATATCGAGAATATATTCCCCCCCTTTCCGGGCGACCTCGTGACTATCACCGGGGGGGCGCTGGCCGCGGCAGGAAGACTTGAGGCGGCCGGGGTTTTTGTCGCCGCCTGCCTGGGAGGAATATCCTCGGCCATGACGGTATACTATCTGGGCCGAAAGTATGGACGCCAGTTTTTCCTGACCAAGAATTACAAATATTTTTCCGCCGATGATATTAATAAAATGGAGGCATGGCTGAAACGCCGGGGAACACTGCTTTTGTTATTTAACCGTTTTGTGGTCGGGGCTCGAACGGTGATTATGCTCGTGGCCGGTTTGGGGAACTACCGGGCGAGCCGGACGTTTGCTCTGGTATTGATTTCATTTTGCATTTTTAACGGTATACTGCTTTTTGGCGGTCATTTGTTTATTGTAAATTTCGATATGATTGCGCATTATTTCAGGCTGTATGAGAAAATTGTATGGCCAATGATTATTGTTGTTATGGCGGCCCTGATAATAAAGAAAATTTATGGAATTAAAAAGAATGACAAAAAAGTTTAAAATTCTGGTTCTGGCCGGGGGCACATCCGAGGAACGTCAGGTGTCACTGGTGTCGGCCAAATCCATAGTCGACAGCCTTAAGCGGCTGGGCCACGATTATACGGTGATTGATACCGCCGACGGTGCTTCCCTGCTGGATAGTGATGGCCACTATTTGCTTCAGACCGACGAAAAATCCGATAATAAACTGGCCCTTAAAAGTCTCGCCACCACGGCTCTTCTCGCCTCGCTTGGCTCATCGGCCGCATGCGATTATGACCTTATATTTATCGCCCTTCATGGCGGTGCCGGCGAAAATGGTACTCTGCAGGCCTTACTTAATCTGGCCGGCTGGAAATATACCGGGTCCAAAATGCTCGCCTCGGCCGTTTGTATGGACAAGGCATTCGCCAAGATGATCGTGAAAGCGCAGAATATGCCTACCGCCAACTGGCGATTGTTGAATATTAAAAACGAAAAAAGCATGGATCAGTATATCGCCATAATAAAAAAGGATTTCAACCTGCCGTTGATTATTAAGCCCAACAGCTCCGGTTCTACAGTCGGACTGACGCTGGTAAAAGAATGGGATCGGCTTGAAGATGCCCTTGGGCTGGCACAAGAAGTCGGTCCTGATATTCTGGTCGAAGATTATATTAAGGGTCGGGAAATCACCGCCGCCGTCCTCAATGGCCGGCCTTTGCCGCTGGTGGAAATCGTGCCCTCCAATGAACTCTATGATTATCAATGCAAGTATACCAAGGGGAAGTCGAAGTACCTCTGTCCGGCCCCCATCGATGCACAAGTGGCGGCGGACATTCAATCCATGGCTCACACGGCCTATACGGCCATCGGTTGTTCCGGCCTGGCCCGGGTGGATTTTATTCTGGGCGATGGAAACCGGCCGTTCTTTCTGGAGGTTAATACTTTACCGGGTATGACCGAGCTTTCATTGGCCCCGATGGCGGCCAAAGAAGCCGGGATAAGTTATGACCAACTGGTGCAGGAAATTTGTGAGGCGGCACTAAGTTAAGCGGGGAAACAATGGCAACGGAAATCCGCGGTATTATTTTTGACCTGGGTTCAACGCTGATAGAGTATGAATCAATTCCATGGGACGAGCTCGGTCAACTGTGTCTTGATGCCGGTTATGAATACCTTAAAGAATCCGGTTGCGCGGTCCCGGATAAAAATGCTTTTATTTCTGAATACGTGAAAATTCGTGATGTTTATCGCAAGCACGCCGGGGAAACGCTGGAAGAATGGGTCATCACCGATGCCATCAGATATTTGCTGCAAGCATTCGGTTTGAATGGAAGTCGAGATTTGGTAGACAGTTTCTTCGCGGCTTATCATGTTCCGCTTGCCCGGCAGGTGACCATGTTTCCAGAGGCGCCGACAGTTATCCGCGACCTGAAAAATAACGGTTATAAAATTGGATTGGTTTCCAATACTATTTTCCCTGAAAAGATGCATATCGACGAATTGGAAAAATTCGGATTATTTCCCATGTTCGATTTTACTGTTTTCTCCTCCTCATTCGGCAAAAGAAAACCCCATCCGGATATTTATGGCCATGCCGTGAACTTGATGGGCTTTCTGCCCGAGGAGCTTCTATTCGTTGGCGACCGGTATATCGAGGATTATCAGGGACCGATTGATTTTGGAATGAAGGCAATCATCAAATTCAGGCGGGGGAGGGAATACCCGGAACCAATGCCCGATGGCGTTGCGGTTATCGGTGACCTGACTGAATTACTGGCTTATCCGGGTTTGAAAATTGACGATAAATGAATCAACCTTTATATTGTTGTTTCTTCATTGACCGATACTGATTAAAAGGCAGGTTATTTATGGCACTCACTTTTACCAATACTTTGACTCGCAAAAAGGAGGTTTTTCAACCTCTCGAAAATGACCATGTCCGCCTATATACCTGCGGTCCGACTGTCTATGATTTCGCCCATATCGGCAATTTCAGAACTTATATGTTTGAAGATCTTCTGCGCCGTTATTTAAAATACAAAGGTTACGCCGTAACGCAGGTAATGAATTTGACCGACATCGATGATAAAACGATCAAAGGTTCCATCGCGAAAGGTATAACGCTGAAAGAATATACCAAGCGCTATATCGATGCTTTTTTCGAGGATCTGGATTCACTTAAAATTGAAAGAGCGGAGGTATACCCCGCCGCCACGGAACATATCGAGGAAATGGTCGGCCTAATCAAGAGTCTCAAAGCCAAGGGAATCGCTTATGAGGTCAATGGAAATTACTATTATTCCATAGCCAAATTCCCGGAATATGGCAAGCTGTCTCATATCGATTTGAGCGGGCTTAAGGCCGGGGCGAGGGTTTCTTCCGATGAGTATGATAAAGAAGCCGTATCCGATTTCGCCCTGTGGAAAGCCTGGGATGAAAACGACGGTGATGTCTATTGGGAAACCGAGCTGGGCAAAGGTCGTCCGGGCTGGCATCTGGAATGTTCGGCCATGTCGATGAAATACCTGGGCAAAACCTTTGATATCCATTGCGGCGGGGTGGACAATATTTTCCCGCACCATGAGAATGAAATCGCCCAGTCGGAAGCGGCCAATGATCAGCCGTTCGTGCGCTTCTGGCTTCACTCCGAGCACCTGATTGTCGAGGGGCGGAAAATGTCGAAGTCATTTAATAATTTTTATACTCTTCGGCAAATACTCGAAAAAGGCTATTCGGCTTTGGCCGTGCGCTATGTTCTGATTTCGACGCATTATCGCCAGCAGTTGAACTTTACTTTCGAAGGGCTTGATGCCGCCGCCAATGCCCTGGAACGTTATAATGATTTTTATGTCAACCTGGGTGATTATCAGGGCGGGCAATCGTCGGGGGAAGCCGGGTCGGTCATCGATAAAATGATTAAGGGTTTTGAGAGCAATCTTGATGACGATTTGAATATATCAGGAGCCCTGGGAGAGGTCTTTGATTTTATCCGGGAGATCAATCGTCTGAAAGCGGAAGGGCGATTGTCCGCAGAAGAACGGACGCGGGCTCGTGAAGCGCTGGAAAGAATCGATACAGTTTTGGGGTTTATTAAAAAGGACGAAAGTGACCTTGAAGCCGAGGTCATGGATGCCATCGAGAAACGTATCGCCGCTCGAAAGGCCAGAGACTTTGCGCTGGCCGATAGAATCCGCGATGAGCTTCTATCGAAGGGGATAATCCTGGAGGATACTCCAGGCGGGACCAAATGGAAAAAGAAAATCTGAACCGGCGCATTTTTGCGGCCGGGGTGCGATATTAGCGCTTGACATATGGCCGTTATTAAATATTTTAAGGGCCAATTAGCTATACGCCGGCGTAACTCAGTTGGTAGAGTAGCTGATTTGTAATCAGCCTGTCGGGGGTTCGATTCCTCTCGCCGGCTTTTAATACGGCGGCGGGAAAGAGCATGGCGGGTAGCTGATCACAAAATACTTTTGGAGGGGTTCCCGAGTGGCCAAAGGGAACAGACTGTAAATCTGTCGGCGAAGCCTTCGGAGGTTCGAATCCTCCCCCCTCCATAAGAATCAGGATTGTCTTCCCGACATCATGATACAATCTGGCATTTATACGAATTTAGTTTTCGGCTTTGACATTCATGGATTTTGATTATCCAATTTAGCCCGGACTGAAGTACTTCTTAAAAACCGAAAGCCCCCTTGGGTAAGGGGGCTTTGGTATTTATGCTGAAGA
>CAYWLR010000009.1:0-119803 GCA_964459465.1 uncultured Ignavibacteriaceae bacterium
CCGAAAGGCTACGCTACTTTTTTTTCAATTTCCACACCTTTTGAAATTAACTCTTTTTATTGACACCAACTCCCACATTCTTATTTTGTGGTCATTCCGAAATTCTATTGATGAGGTTGGTCAGTGAAACAGCTAATACTTGAAGTCTACGGCCCTTTTAAAGTTCCGTGTAAAAAACAGAGGTTTGGATCAAGCAAACGCATTGAGCGTGATCTTATAAAAGATTTCTGGAATGAATTGAAGGGCCAACACCTTCCCGCCAAACAAGGATGCTATGTTTTTGCGTTACGATCCGGAAAAGGATACTCTCCCTGGTATGTTGGCAAAACGGCGAGATCCATGGAGAAAGAATGTTTTGCATTCCATAAATTGGAAATATATAATAAGGCTTTATTTGAAGGAATAAAAGGAACCCCCGTGCTGTTTTTTATTACCCAACCAGGAAGCAAGATAAAAATGTCGAAAGCAATAATAAGAGATTTGGAACCCTTCCTTATACAATCCGCCAAAAGCCAAAATCCAAACCTATTAAATACCCAACAGACAAAGAATTTGCCGAAATGGGGGATAAAAGGCGTAATAAGAGGCGGCATGGGAAAACCTTCGGCGGGTAGCAGGCAATTGAAAAAAATGATGGGCTTATGATAAACCAAAAACCTTGACGCCCATTACGCATTCCAATAGTAACGGGCGGCACTAATGCCGCCCGTTGAATTCGAACCATCAACTAATCACTTTTGTAAACGACCCGGCCGCCCAGTATGGTATGACTCACGCGGCCGATTAACTCCCAGCCGATATAGGGTGAATTTTTGGACTTGGAGCGAAACTTATTTCGTTCAACCGTCCATTTGCGTTCCGGGTCAATGATGGTTATATCGGCCGCCGAACCGATTTCAAGGGTCCCTTCGGGAAGTCCCAAAATTCGGGCCGGATTTATTGTCATTTTTCTGATGGCGTCGGCCCAGTTTAAATAGCCTTTGTCAATCAATTGAGTTTTCACCAGGCCCAATGTTGTCTCCAGCCCGATCATCCCCGACGGCGCCAGATCGAACTCGACATCCTTTTCTTCTTCGGCGTGCGGGGCATGGTCGGAGGCAATACAGTCGATCGTGCCATCCACCAGTCCCGCAATCACGGCCTCGACATCTTTACGCGTCCGAAGCGGCGGATTAACCCGCAAATTGGTATCGAACCGCTTGCCGATCTCTTCATCGGTCAGAGTAAAATGATGTGGCGTCGCTTCGGCGGTTATTTTCACGCCATTGGCCTTGGCGCTTTTTATGGCCGCGACCGCCCCGGCAGTCGAAACATGGGCGATATGCACCCGCCCTCCGCAAAACTCGGCCAGCTTGATGTCGCGCAGGATAGCGATTTCTTCGGCAACCGAAGGTGAGCCTTTCAGGCCCAGACGTGTGGACTGATAGGATTCATTCATGACCGCCCCGGCGCTGAGGTAACTATCCTCCGCGTGAGTGATGATGGGAATATCGAACATTCCCGCGTATTCCAGTGCCCGGCGCATCAGTTCGGGATTCTGAAGAAAATGCCCGTCGTCGGATATGGCCACCGCCCCGGCCTTGACCAGATCGCCGATTTCGGCCAATTCCTTGCCCTCGCTTTTCTTGGTAATGGCCGCGATAACATAGACGTTGGCGATTGCTTCCTGCGCCCTCGAAATGACGAATTTTACCGTTTCCTGATTATCTATCACCGGATCGGTATTAGGCATACAGCACACCGAGGTGAACCCTCCGGCGGCGGCGGCCTGACAGCCGGTGACAATGGTTTCTTCGTCTTCGCGGCCCGGCTCCCGGAGGTGCACGTGCATATCTATCAAACCCGGAACGACCAGGTTGCCGGTGGCATCGATAATTTTGTCGGGAGCGACACCTTCATATGTTTTCTTGGTTTTAATCGGAGCGACAATGTTTTCGATTTTGCCGTTCCTGATTATAACGTCCGCTTCCTTGCCGAAACCGAGGGCGGGATCGATTACTCGCCCACCGGCGATAATTATATCATTTCCGTTAACCGTCATTTAGGCCTCCTCCCCCCGTTCTTCTTTCTTGCCGGACAACAGGTACAAAACGGCCATGCGCACCGCCTGGCCGTTGGTCACCTGATTGAGTATCACCGATGATTCGCTGTCGGCGACTTCGGGCGTGATTTCGACGCCCCGATTCATCGGCCCCGGATGCATGATCGTGTAATTCTTGTTCAGCCGGTGCAACCGATCCCGGGTCATTCCGAACAAATTGGTGTACTCACGAAGTGACGGTAAAAGCCCCGCCTGTTGACGTTCCAGTTGAATGCGCATGACGTTAACCACGTCGGCCCCGTCGAGAGCTTCATCCAGATCGGTATATATGTCCACGCCGAATTTTTCGACTTCGTACGGCAGCAGCGTGGATGGCCCGCAGACGGCCACCGACGCCCCCATCGTTTTCAGACCCCAGATGTTGGACCGCACTACCCGCGAATGTTTTACGTCACCGATAAGTACCACCCTCAAACCATCCAGTTTGCCGTACTTCTGGCGAATGGTTAGCATGTCCAGCAAGGCCTGCGTCGGATGCTCGTGGGAACCGTCACCGGCGTTGATGACATTGGAATCGACAAACTGGGTCAGGAAGTACGGTGATCCGCTGCTGGAATGCCGGATGACAATCATGTCTATTTTCAGCGATTCAATATTACGAACGGTATCTTTGAGAGTTTCTCCCTTGGAGACCGATGAACCGGTCTTGGCAAAATTCACGCTGTCGGCCGACAGGCGTTTTTCAGCCAGCTCAAAGGAGATGCGCGTCCGCGTCGAGGGTTCATAAAAAAGGTTTAGGACAGTGATACCGCGCAGAGTCGGAACCTTTTTGATGGGCCGGTCGATAATTTCGCGAAAAGTTTCGGCGGTATCGAGGATGAGTTTAATTTCCTCGCGTGTGACGCCTTCCAGACCGAGCAGATGTCTTGATTGCAGGGTAGACGAAGTCATTTGCCGCCTCCCTTCAATCCGTTCTTTTGTGAGACGACGACATCTTTCTCGTCGCGTTCTTTAAGGCGCACCAGAACCCGATCGTCTTTTGACGTGGGGATATTTTTGCCGACAAAATCGGGTCGTATCGGCAATTCTCTATGACCGCGGTCGATAAGGACGGCCAGTTGAATGGATCGGGGTCGGCCAAAATCCACGATTGCTTCCAGCGCCGAACGGATGGTTCGACCGGTGAATAGCACGTCATCGACAAGTATTACGTCGCGATCGACGATATCAAATAGAATTTCCGTCTTTTGAATGATAGGCTGGTCAAGCTTGGAATGGACGTCATCGCGATAAAGATTTATATCCAAAAGCCCGACCGGGACCTCGATATTTTCTATTTCCTTAATTTTGCGAGCGATGCGCTTGGCAAGATCGGCCCCGCGTGACAGAATGCCAATTAAAACCAGAGAGCCCGCCCCACGGTTTTTCTCCAGAATTTCGTGCGAGATTCTGGTGACGGCGCGATCCATGCCTTCGCTATCGAGCAAAACTTCACCGCTAATATTTTGCAATCTGCCTCCTTCTCCATTATTGAATTAATAAATTATCCATTAAAAAAATAGCCCGTGACCCGGGGGTTATCAGATTGGAGTTCTATGCATATACACGCTCCTTTTGCCGCCTCTCCGGACGACTTTAAAAGGTTTTAAAGTTACGAGATTATATAATAATTTCGTCGGCGGTCAAGTGTAATTGCAGGAAATTTGCCGGAATTTTAGGAAGCCTTATCGGCACAATAGCCATATCTCGCAACCTAAAGTGCGCGATGCGCTTTGAGCAGTTCTCTTTCGGACAGGTATTCAATGCGGCCCATGTTATCAAGTTGATATTTTATGACTCCCGGCATTGACAGATACGCCGAATAATCGACCGACCGGAAAAATGTCTCTTTGACGTACGGATCGGAGAGTGTACCGTTGTCTATAACATATATCGTCTCCGCCAATTCCAGAACCAGGTTGCCATCGTGAGAGACAAGCACCACCGCTTTGCCTTTGGCCTGCAATCGTTGGACCAGCCCCATAAACAGGTCCGTTCCACGTGCATCTAGGGCACAGGTGGGTTCATCGAATAAGACGAATTTAGGGTCGACCGCAAGAATCGTCCCGAACGCCAGCCGTCGTTGTTCACCGCCGGACAATGTGAACGGATCGCGGTCGGCGAATTGCACCCTGTCAAAATCGATGGCCTGATAGCATTGTTCAATCATATCATCGATATTACGAATCGCGAGGTTTTCCGCCCCGAAACGAAGTTCCTTGTCAACCGTCTCAAGGAAAAATTGCTTTTCCGCCTGTTGGAAAGACAAGGCTATATTGCCCGGTCGCGGCTTGAAACCATCATAGACAATATTGCCGCCCGTCGGCTTTAACAGCCCCGCCAATATCTGCAACAAAGTCGATTTACCGCTGCCCGACGGCCCGACAACGGCATAAACGCGACCACTTTCGAATACAGCATTAACCCGGCCTAGTAAAGCATTGTTCGGGTCATAACCGAAAGAAACGTCTTGTAGTTTTATACTTGAACCGGACACACCAGAGCCGGTTATGGGCTTTTCCGGCTCAACAGCCTGATTGTTGCCTGCAAAATCTGCCACTGAAGACAGGCGATATTGCAGTGGGACATCGATGCTCCATCGATAACATCGCTCCGGGTCGCCATAAACTTCGGAGGCCGAACCATCGGCCACTATGGCACCGTTATGCAGGACAATAATACGCCCATATTCCATCGCCACCCGGGCATACTGGGTGACTCGTAAAACCATCAGCCGGGGATTTTGTGCGATCAGGTCTTTAACCGTCCGGGATAATAACCGCTTGCCGGATTCATCGAGAAACGAACCCGGTTCATCGAGAATCAGGACACTCGGCCGGGTGACCATTACCGCCGCCAGCGCCAGTTTCTGCTTTTCACCGCCCGACAATTCCGAAGTCAGTCGGGTCATCATGGCCCGCATCCCGAAACCATCGATTAGGCGCTGCACCCGGTCGGCCAATTCTGGATGCCGGACATTCATATTTTCCAACGAAAACGCGATTTCCCGTTCAACTGTGGTCGAAACCAGCTGATTATCCGGATCCTGAAATACGAAACCGACCTTGCGCCGGAGCTCTCCCCTGTCTTTTTCGCAGGCAGGGTCTAACCCATCGATTTCGATTTTACCGGATCCCGCCGTAAGAATGCCATCGATAAGAAGCATCAGAGTGGTTTTGCCGGAACCGTTGCCGCCCACTACGGCCACCTGTTCACCAGGCTTTATCTCGAATGACAAGCTGTCGAATATCTTTTTACCGCCAGAATATGCGAATCCGACCCGGTCAAACTTAATCATAGGCGCCAAAATAAAAGCGCCGATGGATTAAATCAAGCCATCGGCGCATATTATGAAATATAAAATCGTTATCCTTTGAAACAAACGTCCTGCTCACGCGCGGCACGCACTTCATCAAGGCGACGAACCGGCGTCGCGTGGGGCGCGTGATGCAGCAATTCCGGATTCTCCCGTGCCTCACCCGATATCCGAATCAAGGTTTCGGCGAATTCATCGAGCGTCTCCTTACTCTCGGTTTCGGTCGGCTCGATCATAAACGCTTCCGGGATAATCAACGGAAAATAAACCGTCGGGGCGTGAAATCCGAAATCCAGAAGACGTTTGGCCATGTCCAGAGCTTTCACCCCCGTCTTTTTCTGGCGGTTGCATGACATCACGAATTCATGCTGGCAGATTTTGTCATAGGGCATATCGAATTCGTCTTTAAGCAACACCCGGAGGTAATTGGCGTTCAATATGGCGTTTTCCGAGGCCTCTCTCAAACCGCTGCCACCCAGCGACCGGATATAAGTATAGGCCCGAATAACATTGGCCATGTTGCCATAAAAGCCATGCAGTCGGCCAATCGATTTGGGCCGATCATAATCCAGGAACAGACGGTTGTCCTCACCGGCTTTTCGTGATAGCACCGGCAGCGGCAAATACGGTTCAAGCTTCTTCACGACACCAACGGCACCGGCTCCCGGGCCACCGCCCCCATGCGGCGTCGAAAAAGTCTTGTGCAAATTGAAATGCAAAATATCGAATCCGATTTTACCCGGCTGGACAATACCCATCTGGGCGTTAAGATTGGCGCCGTCCATATAAATCAATCCCCCGGCTTCGTGCACCACCCGGGCGATTTCCTCAATATTCGATTCAAACAGCCCGACGGTGTTGGGATTGGTCAGCATAAGGCCGGCGACGTCGCTGTCCATGGCCTGCCGCACGGTTTCGGCCGAGATAATACCGTCGGGGCCGGATTTTATCTGCACCGTTTCGTAACCGGCCAGAGTGACCGAAGCGGGATTGGTTCCGTGGGCCGAATCGGGAATTAAAATCTTTTTACGGACATTGCCCTGATCCTTATGGTATGCCCGAATTATCAAAAGCCCCGTAAACTCCCCCTGCGCTCCCGCCACCGGTTGAAGAGAAACGGCGTCAAACCCGGAAATTTCCTTTAGCGCCGCCTGCAACTCATCCATGATCTGCAACGTTCCCAGGGATGTCCGGCATGGGGCCAGTGGATGCTGGTCGACAAACCCCGGCAGTCCCGCGGCCCTGTCGTTGACCTTGGGATTGTACTTCATGGTGCAGGAACCGAGAGGATAAAACCCTTTTTCGATGTGGTGATTCTTGATCGATAGTCCGACAAAATGACGCATGACTTCACCTTCGGCCAGTTCGGGCAATTCCGCGTCGCGTTCGCGACGATATTTCGCAGGAATCAAATTCAGCAATTCCCTTTCGGATTTTTGAGTATCCGGCATAGGGCAACCCTCGACTCCCGGCGAGGTTTTTTCGTATATCAATTGTTTCTGTGACATAATTTATCCGTCGTTGTCCTATTTTTCTTCCGGCGGCGGAGGATTTTTCAGTTTCTCTATTTGTGCCAGGGCATAGGCCGTATCAGAACTTTCGGGATGATTCTTTACAAAACCCTCGAACCACTGGATGGCTTTGGCCGTGTCGCCCTTCTGCCGATAGGCTATGGCTGTCCAGATTTCGGCGTCGGCGGCGACTTCATTGTCTTTGAACCTCCTGATTATTTCACCGAACTGCTTGATGGCTCCGTCGTAATCCCCGTTGCGACGCAAAATATTGCCCAGCGAAATCATCGACTGGTCGGTAAAACCATCCTTATTTTCGGGATCGGCATTAATCACTTTTTCGTAGTATATCCGGGCTTCATCGGATTTGCCCCGGTCGTTGTACTTATCGGCGACGGCAAAATAGACTTCGCCGGTGCCCGCCGAATCGGCCATGGCCAGATAATACTCCAGCGTTCCGATACCATTTAAGTAATTGTTAACCGTTTCCATGAATTCCTCGGGGGGCATATGCCCGACAATGCGATCAATTTCGGTACCCTTGCTGTCGAAAATAACAATGGTTGGATAACCTCCGACTGAATACATTTTAGCCGTCGCCGTATCAACCTCGGCGTTCACTCTGGCAAAGGCAAAGGTCCCGTTCAGGAAAGAAATAACGGCGGAATCGACCAGCGTGGTTGTGTCCTGAACCTTGCACCAGGTGCACCAGTCCGTGTAAAACTTGACCATGAACGGCTTGTCATCGGCGGCCGCCGCCTGCGCGGCTTCAGTAAAGCTGGTAAAAAAGTTCAGGGTCGGGGGCGTCACCATGTCTGTCTCCTTGGAACCGCACCCGGTCAGCAGGGCAAACGTCCCGAATATAAGTAAGAAACTCGTCAGCAATATCCTGATCCGCAATGATTTCATTTCATCTCTCCTTCCAATATTGGCAGTTTACTCATAAGCATGCATTAATCAATCATACGATCCCATTTGTCGCCCAGGATCATATTCATTATATCAATAGCTTCTTCTTTGAGGTCCTCCGGGACAAAAATCTCAAATTGCCCCAACCGGGAACCATAAGCCTGCGGAAGATTCAACCCGGCCTGCCCGAAAAAACCCGACTCGGAAAGCACCGTGCATGGGATATCGTATGATTCCAGCGTTTCTTTGGCGTACCCGGCCGAGGTGGCATCATTGACTTTGCCCAGTAGCTTCCATTCTCCCCCGCGCGCTTCCGGCGAATCGCCGGCCTTGTTTATATCTTCCGCCATACCTGTTGACCCGGCAATTTCACGCCCCGGATAAAACCGCATTTCGGGTGAGATTTTTAAGGCCTTCAACCAGCAACTGTATTTCGGCAGTCGTTCGTTTTTCGGTTGCCGCCAGAAGCAACCCGTTTTCAAAACCGGAATAAAACCGCCCCAGACTGATCCCAGGAAGTATATGTTTTTCGTCGATCATCTTATCGATCAACTTTTCGGCCGGGAGAGGCGTCTTGATGACCGTTTCGCGAATAAAGTCACCTTTGAAGTACGGTTCAAATCCGTCCAGTTCGCAAATTCTTTCGGCTGCATGATGGGTTTTTTCCATGGACAAAAGAGCGACCTTCTTAAAACCTTTCTTACCCAGAAGCGACAGGTAAACCGCGGCCGATGTGGCACACAGGGCCTGATTGGTACATATATTCGATGTGGCTTTATCCCGGCGAATGTGTTGTTCGCGCGTCTGAAGGGTGAGAACGAATCCGGGACGGTTATCCTCATCAACCGTGCGCGCCACCAGACGACCGGGTATCATGCGAATCAATTTCTTGTCGACTGCAAAAAAGCCCAAAAGGGGACCACCAAAATTCAGGTTTATCCCCAGCGGCTGACCTTCTCCGACGGCAATATCCACGCCGCAGTCACCCGGGGTTTTGAGCAATGCCGCCGCAATCGGGTCAACCGCGGCAATCATCAAAGCCCCGTGCTTTTGCGCTAGTTCGCTGCCGGCCGAAAGGTCTTCCAGAACGCCGAAGAAATTCGGTTGGGCCACAATTACGCAAGCGGTCTTGTTGTCAATGGTCCCCCGCAGGGTATCGAAATCGGTCACGCCCGCGGTAGCGTCGAAGGCAACCTCGATTATTTCTATACCGCGACCGGAAGTGTACGTTCTTACGACTTCTCGGTACATCGGGCTGACCGCCTTCGAGATCACCACCTTATTTCTTTTGGTTGTGTTCACCGCCAAAAGCGCCGCCTCGGCCAGAGCGGAAGCCCCATCATACATGGAGGCGTTGGCCACGTCCAGACCGGTCAGTCGACAAATATGAGTCTGAAATTCATAAATAACCTGCAACGTGCCTTGGGCCACTTCGGCCTGATAGGGGGTATAGGCCGTCATGAATTCGGGACGGCTGATTATGCGCTCGACGGCCGACGGGATAAAATGATCGTACACCCCGCCCCCCGCAAAAGAGACCAGACCGGTCATGTTTTTGCGTGAGATTTCGTCTATTTCTCGCAAAAGCTCCAGTTCTGATACGGGCCCGGGAAGATTCAGGGGCCGTTTCAGGCGGACTTTTTCGGGTATCGGCGCCAGGAGGGCTTCAAAATCGGAAACGCCGATCTTGTTCAGCATCCGCCGCCGACCATCATCGGTATTGGGAATATATGCCATGTTTATGATTAATCCTATTCGGTCAGTTTTTCATACTCCGACGCGGGCAGAAGTTTATCGAATTCGCCGGGGTCTTTGACCTCGATTTTTATCATCCAGCCGTCGCCGTAGGGGTCACTATTGACGACAGTCGGATTATCATGAAGTTCCTCGTTTATTTCCACGATTTTGCCGCCGACCGGGGCGAATAACTCGGAAACGGCTTTGACGGCCTCGATGGTTCCGAAAGCAGAACCGGCCTTGACTTCATCGCCAACGTTCGGCAGTTCCACGAACACGATATCGCCCAGTTCACCCTGGGCATAATCGGTGATACCGACGGTGGCCAGCTTACCCTCCAGCGACACCCATTCATGTTCTGAAGTATATCTCAAATCAGACGGGATGTTCACGACTCCTCCCTTTCTTGGCTCTTCGGGCCTCCGCCTTGTTCGACCAGAACGGCTTCGTCGCCCCGAGACATTTTTTCTACAAATGATGTATCAAAATTACCTGAAATGAAATCAGGATGGTTTAAAATCTTCTTATGGAAATCGATCGTGGTCGGGACCCCCTCGACGATAAATTCTTCGAGGGCGAAGCGCATTTTGGTAATGGCCGACTCGCGGCTACGCGCTTTGACGATCAGCTTGGCAATCATGGAATCATAATATTGCGGTATGACATACCCGGCATATGCGGCCGTATCCACGCGTACACCCCGGCCACCCGGGACGTGAAACGACGTTATCTTGCCGGGCGTCGGACGGAAATCCTTTTCCACGTCCTCGGCGTTGATGCGGCATTCTATGGAATGCCAGTTCATCATGATGTCTTCCTGGCGATGGCGCAACTTATGGCCGGCGGCAATACGAATCTGCTCCTTCATTATATCCAGTTCAACGGCCTCTTCAGTTATGGGGTGTTCGACCTGAATACGGGTATTCATTTCCATGAAATAAAAATTACGCTGGGCGTCAACTAGGAATTCCATGGTTCCTGCCCCAAGATACCGTATGGTAGAAGCCCCGATTACAGCCGTACGGCCCATTTCGTTGCGCAGGTCAGGAGTAATAACCGGCGACGGGCATTCTTCAATTAGCTTCTGGTGGCGGCGTTGCACACTGCAGTCGCGCTCACCCAGATGAATGATATTGCCGAAACTGTCGCCAAGAATCTGAATTTCGACGTGGTGCGGTTCGACGATCACTTTTTCGATATATACATCGGGATTTTTAAAGGCAATTTCGGCCTCGGCCCGAGCCATTTGAAATGATTTTTCCAGATTTTCTTCCTTGTGCACTAGGCGCATGCCGCGCCCACCGCCCCCGGCCACGGCCTTGATCATTACCGGATAACCGATTCGGGCCGCCGCCGCATGAGCCTCATCGATAGTCGCAACGACACCGTCCGAGCCGGGAATAACCGGGATACCGGCCTCTTTCATGACCTGTTTGGCAACGCCCTTGTCGCCCATTTTGCGGATCATTTCGGGGGTAGGGCCGATAAAATTGATGCCGCAGGACTGACATATTTCGGCGAAGTCCGCGTTTTCGGCCAGAAAACCATAACCCGGATGTATGGCATCCGCCCCGGTTACTTCGGCTGCCGAGATAATGCTTTTGGCGTTTAAATAACTCTGGGCCGGGTTGGGAGGACCGATACAGACGTCCTCGTCCGCGAATCGGACATGAAGGGCATCCCGATCGGCCTCGCTATACACGGCGACCGTCTGAATGCCCAACTCCCGGCAGGCACGAATAATACGTAAAGCTATTTCGCCACGATTGGCGATAAGTACTTTCTTGATCAAAATGAATCCTATTCGGTTACAGTCTTAATCCAATAAAAAAATATATACTAAACCTTACTCACGTCGTCGGTATCGCCGACGGCGTTTGTCGCCCAGCGGTCGGAGGCGCCCATAATACCCTTAACCCGCAAATCGAAATCATCGGGATTGGAACACTGAGCCATGGCCTCTTCGAATGAAATCTTGCCGGAGCGATAAAGCTCCATTATCGACTGGTCAAAAGTGCGCATACCGTATTGACGCCCTTCTTCGATCAGGTCGGGAATACTCGAAGTTTTTTCCGGATCCATGAGGTATTCCTTGACGGCGGCGGTTGACATAAGAATTTCCAGCGCCGGAACCCGCCCGGGCATATCGCCGCGCTGCAGCAAACGCTGGCCAACAATGGATGTCAGCGTCCCGGCCAGCAACAGGCGAATTTGCTGATGCTGATGCGGCGGGAAAAACGAAACGATACGGCTGATCGTTTCCACGGCATTAAGCGTATGCAAAGTGGTTAAAACCAGATGGCCGGTATCGGCCGCGGTCAAAGCGATCGACATCGTTTCCACGTCGCGGATTTCACCGATCATGATGATGTCCGGGTCCTGACGAAGGGCGTGACGCAAAGCCGACGAAAACGATTCGGTGTCGGCACCCACTTCCCTTTGAGAAATAATACACTTCTTGTCTCGATATATATATTCAATCGGGTCTTCCACCGTCAGAATATTGTCGACGCGGGTCTCATTCATATGTTCCAGCATGGCCGCCAGAGTCGTCGATTTTCCCGAACCGGTCGTTCCGGTAACGCATATCAGGCCGCGCTTTTCCATCGATAAATCCCTGATGACGTTCGGCAGGTGCAATTCCTCGAAACTCGGGACGATAGTGTTGACCGCACGAATAGCAATTCCAGTAGTTCCCCGCTGACGGTAGATATTGATACGGAAACGCCCCAGTTTGGCGACCGATAGCGCCAGATCCATTTCGTTCTTGCGATTGAACCGCTCCAACTGCTGTTCGTTAAGAATCTGCCCCACGATGTTTTGCATTTCATCAATGGTAATCGGATCCGTGGCAATTTTTTCCAGCGAGCCATGGACGCGTATATTGGGACGGATTCCAACACGAAGGTGAAGGTCAGATGCTTTGCGTTCCAGCATCTCAACCAGCATTTGCTTAAGATTCATGCCGCCGGCCTCCTGAATCAGTATTAATCCGGATTAATCAGAAACAGGATCTGTCCGAACTCGACCGGTTGTGCGTTCTCGACCATAACCTTCGCGATGGAGCCGGTGACCTCGGACTCGATCTCGTTCATCAGTTTCATCGCCTCGACAATACATACAACCTGGCCGACCGAGACCCTGTCTCCAACCTTAACATACGGAGGCGCGTCAGGGGCCGGCGCGGCGTAAAATGTCCCAACCATGGGCGATTTAATCTCTACATACTTCTTGTCGGCATCCGGGGAAGGCGGCTGAACCTCCGTGACTGGCGGCGCCGTTGCGACCGAAATCGTTGGCCGAGAAACCACCGGCGCAACAGCCGGCATCGGCTGGACCATAACCGCAGGACCATCCGAATGGCCGTTGCTGGCCGAAGGCAATCTGCGGGTAATCTTGACCTTGCGGCCCCAGCTCGTAACCTCAAGCTGATCCACTTCCGATTCTTCCACCAGTCTTATCAGTCTTTTTATTGTCTTCTCATTCATCATTTATCCATCCTCACGGGCAGATTTTGACCCGGAAAGATAACATATTCATTTTACAGCTCCAATAAGTTTTTTGGGGCCGAATTGAGGACCTTTACACCCGTCGAGGTCACCAAAACATCATCTTCTATCCTTACCCCGCCCCAGCCCGGCAAATATATCCCCGGTTCCACGGTAAAAATCATCCCCTTTTTGACAACGCCGCCAGAGGTCGGCCCGATTCTCGGCTCGGTATGAACAAACAAACCAATGCCATGACCTGTTCCGTGTCCGAAATACTTCTTATATCCGGCCTTATCGATTATGTTCCGGGCGGAGGCGTCTATTTTTGATGTTTCTATTCCATGCCGGACTTTATTTATGGCTGCTTTTTGGGCCCGAAGCACAATGCCATAAATTTTCTTTTGCCTGGCGGTGGCATTACCGACCACTACTGTACGTGTAATATCTGACACATACCCCTTGTAAGTGGCTCCAAAATCTAAAGTTACAAAATCGCCCGGGGCGATTTTCTTGTCCGATGCAATTCCGTGTGGTAACGCGGCGCGATAGCCGGAAGCGATTATCGTATCAAAAGCCGGCCTTTCAGAACCGAGCATTTTCATCTGATATTCCAATTCGGCGGCGACTTCGCTTTCCCTAACCCCCGGCCTGATTATGCTCAAAATTCGCTCAAAGGCAATATCCGAAATATCCACCGCTCTCTGAATTAACTCGATTTCATTTTTATCCTTAATCACGGAAAACATCTCGAAAACGCCGGTGGTTGGAACCAAAATCGATCCGACAAAGGAATTCTTTATTATTTCAAGGTTATTACAAAGAATTTGATCGGATTCATAGCCATAACGGAAATTCTTTCCATGAAACTGGGTCAGTTCCTTCAGTTCCGAATACACCGCCTTTTTCGTAATAATCGTCCGAGCCCCTTTTACCTGCTTTTTCGACTGCTCCTGATAACGGAAATCGGTCAGAAAAAAGGCCTTGTTCGGCAAAACAATCATTATTCCGGTCGAGCCGGTGAACCCGCATAAATACTGAATATGCCCCATGCAGGTGACGATAAAACCATCCATGTTTTCGCCGGAAATATAAGCCTGCAGTCTCTTAATGCGTTCGCGATGCATATAACTATTCCTTTGTTTTTAGAGCTTCTTCAATTTCGTTCGCCCGCGTTTTCAAGCGAGGATTTTGAGTTTTATCGGCCAACTCCCGAAATATGGACAAAGCCAGCCGGGGGTGCCCTTGAGATAAAAGCAATTCTCCAATGGTTTCGGTCTTGAATGGCAGTTCGCGCAACTTCTGACCCGCCGCGGGCGACACCTCTTCGCCTCTTTTCAAGACCATTACTTTAGTCTTTTCCTTTTTCATTTTTTCAATTGAACAACATAGCCCGGACGTGTCCGGCTCCAATTGCAATGTGCGTTCATAATATGAAAGGGCGGTGACCCTATGCCCGGATTCGAATTTGATATCGCCCAGATATTTTAGCGCCCGAAGATTATCGGGATCATTTTGAAGAACTTTATAAAAATGCTCTTCGGCGCTCTGATTCTGACCGGATAAATACAGCGCTTCGGCATATGCCAGCCTCCCGGAAAGCGATTTCGGCTGATCCTTCAAACGGGCCGCGCACAGCTCAACCACTCGGGCGTATTTCCCTTCATCCAGGAACTCCTTCGCCACCGCCGGCCAGTAACCTTTGGCGGACAACTCTGATGCAACACTATTTATTCTATTCATATGGTCCGTCTTTTCGAACCTAACCATAAATTCCGGCCGCGTCAAGACAGGGCGGGGCAATATTGCAATTGGCGGCCAAAACCTTAAAAAACTTTGTTAAAAATATATATCACCAAAATCATGAACAAGACGCCCGAATAAACCCCCAGCATGTACTGCCCGCGCCAGAATGGCGGTTTCGGTTTGGGCTTTTTCATCAGAGGCGCGTGGCAATGCTTGCACATCAGCGCCCCGGGCGAAATTTCTTCATTACAGTAAGGGCAAAGCCTGGTTTTATTTTGCACGACCATGCCTCATTATGCAGTTTTATTGATTTGAAACGCAACAAAAAACGGCGAGCGTTAGAGCATGGTATCCCCGCCTCATAAAGCAGAATCAGGAATCAATCCCGATACTTTTAAATTTCAGGCGGGAAGGACATCCTCGAAAGCGCGCTTTAACAAGAATGCCCACGTTATGCAATACGTGCGTGCTGCATCGATTATATATCTTTTTCGCCTTCTTCAGGCATGGGCGATGATTCAAAACCGATATTGCCCTTTTGCAGACCCTCCGGACCGCCGTGAACCTTAATTTCCCCGAATTGAGCCTCGAATTTTTTCAAATTCTCTTCCAGCGTCTTGCGCAGCATTTTGGCATGGGCCGGGGTCATGATGATACGGGCCTGCACCCGCGTCCTTTTGGCGCCGGGCATGATACGGGCGAAATCGAAAATAAACTCGTTGGGGCTGTGCGCGATAAGAGCCAGGTTGGAATATATTCCTTCGGCTTCTTTGTCGTCGATTTCGAGATTGATGCGTGCCTGCGGTTTCATATCCATAATATTTTTACTCCTTCAAAATTCTTGTAAAACGGTCATATAATAAATATATTGGCAAAAATTTGAACCGTCATAAATAAAAAGCTCAAAGTATGCCAATTAATACTGGACAGGTCGTTAAGATAGCGAACAATATCGGAAAAGCCAAGATATTAATATTGGGCGATATCATGCTCGATGAATATCTTCATGGAACTGTCAGCAGGATTTCACCCGAAGCGCCGGTACCGGTGGTCGAAGTTAACCACGAGCAAACCCGACTCGGCGGGGCCGCCAATGTCGCCAACAACATCCGGACACTGGGTGATAAACCCTGTCTGATCGGAGTTATCGGACTTGATGACGCCGCCATAAAATTATCGCAACTGCTCAAAGAAAACGATATCTCCCATGATTATCTGGTCGATGATAAAGACCGCCGGACAACCATCAAAACGCGAATAATCGCCCATTCCCAGCAGGTGGTCCGGGCCGATAAGGAAGATACTTTCGAGATTTCGGCCAGGATCGAAAAAATTATCCTGGACCGATTCACGGCGGTGGCCGATCAGATTAAAGCCGTTATCATTTCCGACTACGGCAAAGGCGTTATAACCAAATCACTTCTTGAAAAAATCATCCCCGCCTGCATCGAACGCAATATTTTTGTCGCCGTTGACCCCAAAGACGCGCATTTCTTCCATTATAAAAAAGTTTCGGTAGTAACACCCAACCACCATGAAGCTGGATTTGTCGCGGGACGCAAAATCCGCACCGACCGTGATTTGGAAATTGTCGGTAAAGAGTTGCTGGAACGTCTCGAAGCCCGCTCGATACTCATAACCCGCGGCGAAAAAGGGATGGCGCTGTTCCATGCCACCGGTGAACTCGATTTGCTCCCGACCGTGGCCAAAAAAGTCTTTGACGTCACCGGCGCGGGCGATACGGTTATCGCCGTGTTTGTTTCGGCCATGGCCGCCGGGGCGAATTTGACCGAGGCGATGGTTATCTCAAATTGTGCCGCCGGCATCGTGGTTGGCGAAATCGGTACCGCCAGCGTGAGCAAAGATAAATTGATTGAGGAATTGGAAAAGCTGTATCCAAAGAAATGATTAAATTGATGCTGATTTAAGTTAGGTCAGGAGCCGCGTTTATTTTTTAAGAGTGAAAAATACAATGAATAATGAAACCAAGAAAAAGAGATTGAAAGACAACTATGGCTTCTGGGCTTTCTGCATAACGATTATCCCTTTTATAATCTGGCTATACCTGCGGTTTTGCATTAAGACTGATATTTATGATATGGCTGTCTTTGGATTAATAGGTACATTTTGGGGAGTTTTTCTAGCAGACACCTTAAAAAAAAGAGCGGAAAGCGAATTACGAAAAAGAAAATGGAAAATGGCATTAGTCATGGTTTTTGAGGATTGCGAAAAAAACAAGATGCCACTTACCAATATCGAGCACAATCTTTATAAACTCCTTAACGAGAATATATCAAAATTCGAGTCGTCCTTGGAAAAATTTATATCCGGAGCCATGACGTCGAATGAATCGCCTCAAGAGCATTTGGAAATCATGATGAATATTATTTTAAAAAAGCTGGAGACATGCCACGCCTTAATATTCCATTTAAAAGATTATGGTTACAGAGCATTACAAAATACAGATACAATGGTAGCAATTGCCGATGAAAAACTGTATCATAAAATTAACGTAGTGTACCGCGAATTTGGGAATATTGGACAAAATGCGCTTTTAACCCAGAGTCATATTTTGCTATGGACATTCGTACAAGCAAGTAAGATGGAAACTCTAAAAGAGGCCGCCAAAATGGTAGGGCTTTTCCATAAACAAGTCCGAATTGCCCGGGAATATTATGACGACTTAGTTGAGTCCTTAATTACGGAACTAAATTCACTCGGCATAAAGGTCTCATACGAAGAACGTCGCAAATGAACAACAATTATTATGCAAAATATTATTCTTATTACACACACTAGTGAGATAATCGATGCCATCACCTCTCCCCTACGGTTGGTGGGCAAGAAGATCGTCTTCACCAATGGCGTCTTCGATATTCTGCACTATGGCCATATCGATTATCTGACCGAAGCCAAAGCGCTGGGCGACGTGCTTATCGTCGGTGTTAATTCGGACAGCTCGGTGAAGAAATTCAAGTCGCCATCACGACCGGTACAAAGCGAGCAGGACCGATTGCACATTGTCGCCGCGCTCAAGCCGGTCGATTATGTGATAATGTTCGAAGAAGAAACCCCGGAAAAACTTATTAAACTGGTTAAGCCCGATGTCCTCGTCAAAGGCGCCGATTACGCCGAATCCGAGATTGTCGGGGCGGAGTTCGTAAAATCGTATGGCGGCAAGGTGCATCGTATCGAACTTGCCCCCGGCCGCTCCACCACGGCGATAATTAAGAAAATTAAAGAATTACCATAGCCGGGCGTTGTGCCCGGTCGATCCTCAGATCGACCGGGTTATGTGGGCGGCAAATGTCCACATTTGCCCCTTAACCGGTGCGGCCACGCAAATTTATTTGGGGCGGAACAACAAGCGCCCACGAGCATCTAACGAATGATTAAATACAACGACCAAATCGAAGACCTGATAAAGCAGTACCCCGAATTAAATGCCTTCCTGATATCCAAAGGCACCAACTGCATTGTCTGCGGCGAACCGGCCTGGGGTTCAATCGGTGATTTCCTGAAGCAAAAAGGCCTCGACGCCGAAGCGATCATCAAAGAATTTAACGATAGTCTTGCGTAGTGCAGGAGCCGAGCCTTGCGAAGTGCTCCTGCCATCTTTGTTCAATAAAAATGGCAGAACCATTTATATTCTGCCCTGCTTTTCTGGTAATTATATTTTAGTATTTACGCCTTCTGAAATTTCCTTGACCCTCTCTGCGTCAGCGGCATACCTTTCTTGCACAACGGGCAATCATCCACTTCCCACGTCCGCTTGCTGGCATCCACTGTCGCCAACGCCTTGAACGGGTAATCGATTTTCACCGCCCCGCCGGAACGATCCAGAAAGACCCCGACCCCGATGATATTGGCCTTGTACTGCTTGACTAAATCTATCACCTCGAAAATCGCCCGGCCGGTGGTGACGACGTCATCGACAATAAGCACCCGCGTCCCCTCGTCGATAAAAAACCCGCGTTTGAACACCCGGCTTTTGCCGTCATCGGCGGCCTCGGCATAAATAGCATCGACGCCAAGATATTTGGCCACCTCGAACGCGATGATCACCCCGCCCGTAGTTGGCCCGACCACCAGTTCGATATTGTCGCGCGCGAACATTTTGGCCATCTCGACACAAACCTGCTCGCACAACCGGGGTTTTTTGAGGATATTGAATTTTTCGTAATAAATATCGCTGTGTTTTCCCGATGACAGTTTGAAATGCCCTTCGAGCAGGGCATCCGCATCTTTGAAAATCTTGAGCACGTCGGCCATGATCAGTCTCCCGACATGATGGCGATGGCCGTCGCGGCTTCCCGGTCATGCGCGATGGAAATCTTTATTTCTTTGTCGAAAATTTTCTCCCGGATGTCATCGTCGAGATGACAATACGGCCGGCCGTACAAATCGGGCAGAATTTGAATCGATTTAAAATAAATGCCGCCGGCGTCGAAAAACGACGAAAGCGATTTCATGACGGCTTCCTTGGCGGCAAACCGTCCGGCCACAAAAGCGGCCTTGTCGAGCCGTTCACGGAAAATCTCGCGTTCGTCCTCGCCCAGGATGCGGCGGGCGAATTTGTCGCCGTATTTGTCCAGTGCCTCTTTAATGCGCTTCACCTGGATAATATCTATTCCTAAACCATAAATCATATCAAGTTACCCTTCCTTAAATCCGATAATTTTAACGGGATAATAAGCGATCTTTGACAAATTGGCAATGCCATATGCAAAAAAATAGTTGCATGATCGGTTTTTAAACGTAGATTGTATATGGAAAGACATTGGAGAGGGTTAGGGTATTTGAAAAATCTCTAACAACTCACTGATGAAGGTCGTCTCTTCCATGGCTGCGCATACGCCGTGACCCACCTTACGGTGGCAGCGAACGCAAAACGCCGGAAGTGGCTGTAAAAACCCTTTACCGTATTTAGGTGAGGAGTTTTTTCAATTTTACCGCCCTCTCCTATTATTTTGTACGGGAAAACGTTAGCTGATGGCCAGTTCCAGCTCGCGGGAATAATCGACAATGCGGCCGGTCGGTTTGGTCAAAACAAAATAACATTCTTTGCCGGTTGAAACCAGATACAATCGATCAACCTCCACTTCATACACACCCCGCTCCCGGTTGCCATTGGGAAACTGGGCGAAGATATCCAGAATTTCATGAAGATGTTTGAATATAGGCGTGAAATTACGGCGAAAAGCGTCGGATAATTTGGGCGATTCGAAATTCCCGTCATTGTCAACGCTGACAACATATTGAACACCATCGACACACTGCAGTTTCTCCCGATCGTTGCGGGGATGCAAAACCAGTGTGTCTTCATTTTCTCCAAGATCGAAATCCTTGTTCGACGGAGGAAAATTGTCCTTACGGGCTATTTCCAGAGCCTGGGCGTGCTGACGTTGCAGCAGGCGCTCGACTTTCTCCTTCAATTCAAAGGAATCGACCGCCCCGGGCAGTTCATTTTCTATTTTGTAAATAACCTGACCCTGGGTGAAAACCGAAGTCGTCAACCTGGGATTGGGTCGCGACGCGTATTCCGTCTGGAGCGTAAAATCTTTGCCCCCTTTGTTAATTCGCGTCGTGCGCCCGGCCGGTATAAAATCAGATTGTGCCATAGTAACAAAGGAGGGATAGTCTCCCTCCCCTGTTATATCGACATTTTCAGCATTTGGAATAACCGCAGGTATGACAAACCAGACAGCCGCTTTCGCGCTCGACGCGACCGCCGCAGTCGGGACAGAATTCCTCGGCCAGATCGATTTCTTTAACCAGGTGTTCGCCGTTGCCGAAATGCTTATGCAAAACCTGCGCGATGGCATCGGGAATGGATGATATCAGCCCGCCATTGCCGAATACCGGCGAGGCCCCGCCGATGCCCTTGAGCTGCTTGGTTATTTTCGAAACGGGGATATTCGAACGAAGAGCCAGCGAAATCAGGCGGCATATGGCCTCGGTATCGGCCATGGTCGAATAACCGGATTTTCCGATTGAAGCGAAAACCTCGAACGGTCGGCCGTCGAGCATATTCACGGTCACGTATAGATTTCCATAACCGGTTTTTATCTTCTCGGTAATACCCGTCAGGATTTCCGGCCTTTTTTCCACCGTCACCGGTTTTTCGGCCGCTTCGGGGCCCGCGGCTTTTTTGTCGGCCCCCGGGTCTTTCGTCGATTTGGTCGAAAGCACCTGCTCCGAGCGACTGCCGTCGCGGTAAATGGTTATCCCTTTGCACCCGACTTCGTAAGCCAGCATATAGGCCTTCTCGACATCGGCGACACTGGCGCCGCTGGGCAGGTTGATGGTCTTGGAAACGGCGTTATCAGTGTATTTTTGGAATGCTCCCTGCATGCGCACGTGCCATTCCGGACTGACGTCGTGCGTTGTCTTGAATATGTCGCGGACATCTTGCGGGATTTCATCGAAATCGGCGATGGAGTTCTTTTCGGATATCCGCTCCATCAGTTCTTTGGAATAAAAACCCCGGCTTTTGGCAATACGTTCAAAGTAGGGATTGACTTCGACCAGTTTGGTTTTATCCATGACATTGCGCATATAGGAAACCGCAAACAATGGCTCTATCCCGGACGAGCAGCCGGCGATAATGGAAATCGTGCCGGTCGGAGCTATCGTAGTAACGGTGGAATTGCGCATCTTCGGGCCTTCCCCATTCTTGAAAAATTTCGATTTTTCCCAGTTGGGAAAAACGCCGCGAATAGTCGCCAGATTCTGAGATTCACTGTGCGCCGTATGACTGATCCTCGACATGATTTTTTCGCCCAGCTCCAACGCCTGTTTGGAATTATAGGGAATGCCCAGAATTACCAGCAAATCGGCCCAGCCCATTACACCCAGGCCGATTTTGCGATTTTCCTTGGTATTGAAATCGATTTCCGGCAACGGATAACGGTTGGCCTCAATAACATTATCCAGAAAATGGACACAGGTCCGAACCGTCTGATCGAGTTTCTCCCAGTCGATCTCATAGCGGGACAGCTCGGTCGGGCTGTTGAGGTCAACAACCGCACGCACCATTTTGCTCAAATTGATGGAACCCAGATTGCAACTTTCATACGGTAAAAGCGGCTGCTCACCGCAGGGATTGGTTGCCTCATAAAGCGCCACTCGCGTCACCGGGTTACCATCATTCATGCGGTCAAGGAAAATAATGCCCGGCTCACCGGTAGCATGGGCGTGTTCAACGATTTTATTTAAAACCTCACGCGCATTTAAGGTTACGGCCTTTCCGTCCAGTAAATATGGGCCGTTGTTTCTCGGATCCCTCAATTCATACTGCGCGTTTTCTTTGGCCGCCCGCATGAATTCATCGGTGACCGCCACGGATATATTAAAATTCGTCAGTTCCTTGAGATTATCCTTACAGGAGATGAATTCAAGAATATCCGGATGGTCAACCCGAAGGACACCCATATTGGCGCCGCGACGAGTCCCCCCCTGCTTGACCGCCTCGGTGGCCGCATTGATGACTTTCATGAAAGAAACCGGGCCGGAAGCCACGCCTGATGTTGATGCCACAACGGCATTGCGCGGCCTTAAACGGGAAAACGAAAAGCCGGTTCCGCCGCCCGATTTATGTATCAGGGCGGTATGCTTGACAGCATCGAAGATCGATTCCATGGAATCCTCGATGGGCAATACGAAGCAGGCTGAAAGCTGCCCCAGTGGCCGCCCGGCATTCATTAAAGTCGGGCTATTGGGCATGAATTCCAGCGATGCGATCAAATTATAAAATTTATCTTCGAGCTCTTTTATTTCATCAACCGAAGCCCCGTATTTTTTATCCGGTTCAGCGATGGCCCGGGCCACTCGACGAAATAATTCCTCGGGCGTTTCCGAAACATTACCCTGCTTATCTTTCTTAAGATAGCGGCGTTCGAGAACTTTCAACGAGTTCTCGGTCAAATCGAATTGGCGATCATCTTCCATGATGTCCTCCTTATGATTCAATCAGCGTGGCCGACATGTTTTCTTCATCGATTACAAAATCACCGAACACGATAGGCGCTTCCTGCATCAATATCTTTAGCATCATCAGACATATCCGTCTGATCTCCCAGTGAGCCCGGGGATTGCAGCGGACGGAAAAAATATGCCTGAATTCCCTGAAATTGGCCGAACATACTATTTCCGATGTGGTCCCGTTGGGCAGAACATAGCGGGCATCTTCCTTGGGAACCCCGGCCGCCACCATTTCATGATATAACTGCTCGCACCGGGCCGCTATATCACTATATCGGTCATTAAAGCCCGCTTGTTCAATCGACCGCGGCACAACCACTTCATACGGTTTGGTCTTGCCGTATTCGACATATCGCTGGGATTCTTGGGATGGCGACATTAAACGATGCCGAACCATCTCATGGGTGAAAATGCGCGAGCCTCCCTTAATGCGAAACGTAGCCGAAGCGTGTTCCAATACCGAATGGTGTTTCTTCCGGATCACCTTCCGGATCAGCTCTTCCGTCGAATTCGGCGGATCATAACGATGAAAAGACAGATAGCAGGTCCGACAGGCGAGCTCAATAACCTGTTCGGCATTGGGGGTAATGGCCATCAGTTCAATGATCGGCCACCCTGCTATTTGAATCATCGTATCCATCCATGTTAAATTGCTGTTGCTCAATATAATCTACCCTCAAACAATCGCAGTTGATATCACTTTTTTATTCGGTGGCACAAAATACCCATATGACGCCTTAATCGACCCTAATGCATTGCCGCACTTGGCATTATGTTAACCACAACTCCCCGGGGACTCCTGTCGGATGTGCCAGCCAAAGAGCGAAAACGAGTCTATCCATTTTCGCCTTCCATGTCAATAAAAAAAATAAGATTTTACAAAAATAATCGCAATATATTGTATATCATACGCTTTGACCCCTCATTATTTAGTTGTATAAGACATTACCGCTGTTATCCTGCACTACCATAATACTCCGGGGCTCATAAGTTTCTGGCAACGGGCGGCTTGCAGATAATATTCAGCTGACTCCATGTTAAATGCCTATCTATTAAAACGGACTGGGCCGAAAAATGTGCCATGAATTGGGGCCGATTATCTTCTGTACGGCAAACAATTATCGCAGAGGTAACTGCTAAAAAGACTTGACTTAAGGGGCGCTTTTTTGGACTTTCAATTAGGAGAATATATTTAAAATTCCGGGGTTATGGATAACTTAAGTTTCAATAATTAAAATGGTATTCGGAGGAATTCAGGGTATGAATTTGACGGATTTTATCAAGGACGGTGTGGCCGTGCTGCAGCCCAAAGGCAAAATTATGGGCGGACCAGATGCCACTATTCTCCATGAGAAACTTCATGAATGCGTGGAAAACGGCAATAAGAAAGTAATTATCGACCTGGCCAAAGTAGAGTGGATGAATTCAACCGGTCTGGGCATTCTGATTTCCGGTTTGACCACCATGAGAAACAACGGCGGGGAGTTGAAACTGGCCAATGTGACCGACAAAATTCAATCATTGTTGACCATCACCAAACTGGTTACAGTATTTGAGGCCCACGATTCGGTGGATGAGGCGATTGCATCCTTTTAGACAACCGGCACCGGCATGAAATCAATCCAAAAGGGTAGGTTGCATCCCGATCTGCCCTTTTTGCGTATATGGAAATATAAGAATGAAAAAGCCCATAATCGTGAATAACACGATACGAATACCCTCGCAGGAAGAATTCCTGCCTGACGTGGATAGTTTCATCGAGGGTATATTGCGCGGTTTCGGAACCGATGAGACGACCATCGCGGACATCGCCATTTGTGTCACGGAACTGGTCAATAACAGCATTATCCACGGAAATAAATCCGATCCCGACAAAGAAGTTGCTGTCGAAATCGGAAAGATTGATTCCGTGGTTGAGATCACCATAACCGACGAAGGCACCGGGTTTGACATCGAGCATCTGGAAAGTCCGATCGACGAACAAAACCTGCTCAAGGAGGTCGGGCGAGGTATATTTATTGTCCGTTCCCTGATGGACCGGGTTGACGTAAAATTCCTTAAGGATGGAACCAGGGTCACGATCGCCAAAAAAATTTGAGAATCGGCACTTAAGAAATGGAATTCCTAAAGGCGATAACAACGCCGATGTACTTCGTTTTCGGCGGCATTCTTTTGTTTCTGGCCTATACTATTGTCCGGGACAATCCCTCCGTCCGGGCTAATCGTATCGCCGGAGCCATGCTCTTTTTTGCGGGGCTCGGACCGATATTCATGGCCCTGGGCACCATTGTCAAACCGAACGTCGCCGTCGGCGCTCCTTTCGAGGAATCCTTCGTTTATAACCTCCTTTATATCTGGGAACTGTTTTTCCCAACTCTTCTTTTATTCAGCTGGGTGTTTCCAATCGACCGGTTATCATATATGAAATGGCGTCGCCTGCGTTACCTGATATTTTTCCCCCAGCTGTTTCACCTCCTGCTGGTTTTGCTATTTCGCAATCCCGAACGGGTTCTGCATCTTTTCGAGGTTGAATCATCTGGCGGTTTCTGGGGACTGATACTGGAACCGTTATCCTATATCATGAAGTGGGTCGTGCTCGGGTTCAGCCTGCTGTTGAGTTCGGAAAACGCCCTGTTCTCATTCATCAACCTGGTTTATGTCGGACTGGCCGTGTACTATCTTATCCGGGGCAAAGCCCTGATTGAAAACAAACAAATCCGCCGCCAAACCAACGTCTTCATCTGGGGGCTCTTCATTTCCGTGGTCATCCTGACGATGACCATTCTGATACCGCGCCTGTTATCGCTCGAAATGTCCCCGACCGTAGTCAGCCTGGCGATGATGACTGCCTTGATTATCGGCGGGGGTTCGATTGCCTGGTCGATCGTCCGGCATCAGTTTCTGGACGTCAGTTTCATTTTTCGGCAGTCGCTGGCTTATACCCTCACGTCCGGGATTCTGGTCGGCGGCTATATCCTGCTGGTCGGCCAGATGGATCGCTTTGTGACATACCTGTTTGGCGAGGAAACCAAAATTGTCAACGTTGCTTTCATCGTCCTGGCCTTGATTCTTTATCAGCCGATCATGAACCGAATCGACAACCTGATAAAGAAGTTGTTCATGAAAACCCGGGCCGATTACCGCACCGTCCTGGGCCGGTTGTCCCGCAGCATGATTTCCGTTTTTGACCCCGCCCGCGTGCGGGCCATAATCGAAAAAACGCTGCAGACAACCATCCTGATACAGCGGGTATATTTCGTAATGTATGATGACATACTCGCGGAATATGTACTTCTGGCGTCCGATGATTTCCCCAATCGCTCGATCATCAGCCGTGACGACTCCCTTCTGGGCGCCATCGGTCAACTCGACGCTCCCGAACCGCTCGACCGCATAAGCGAATACGCCCGGGACAGCAACCTCCTTCTGCAATTGAGCAAACGTCGGGTCCAGTTGATTCTACCCCTCAAGGATAGCGACCACCTGTTGGGTTTTTTAGCCCTGACGGAAAAAGAATCCGGTTATCGCTACAACGCCGAAGATATCACCGTGCTGGGCGTCATCTCCAATCAGTTGGTGACCTCTCTGACCAACGCGCGCTTGTACGCCGATTCGCTGGAAAAGCAGGTTCTGGAAGAAGAAATCGCCATGGCCCGTCAGATTCAGATAGAGCTTCTTCCCAAAAAACCGCCGGCATCCGACGCGTTCGACCTGAAAGCCTTCTCCAAACCGTCGCGAACCATCGGGGGTGACTTCTATGACTTCATCAATCACGGTAACGGGGAATTCTCGATTGTCATCGCCGACGCCTCCGGCAAAGGCGTTCCGGCGGCCCTGCTGGTGGCCCAGATTCAAGCCATGCTGCACTCCGAGGTGCAAAATAAAAACGAGTTGTCGCGTATACTGCAGAATGTCAACGAATACGTGGTTTCATCGACCAGCGCAGAAAAATACGCCACCATGTTTTATGGCGAGTTCATGCCTCAAACGCGAACCTTTAAATATTCCAACGCTGGGCATAATTATCCGATTCTGGTCCGGGCCGATGGCTCTCATGAATTGCTCTCACGAGGCGGCATGCTGATCGGCGCTTTCGCCGGGGCCGCTTATGATACCGCCGAAATTACCCTGCATGTCAATGACCTGCTGTTTTTTTACACCGATGGTTTGTCCGAGGCTCAAAACGAGGCCGACGAGGAGTACGGTGAAGACCGAATCATCGAATTCGTCATAAATCATCGGCACCTCCCTCCGCAAGAAATCATTGACAGCCTTATCAGAGACGTGGCGCAGTTTGATTCATCGGATCCACCGCGCGACGACACAACCATAATCATTTTAAAAGTGAACAACGGGGTTGGCAATGGCACATGGCAAATTTGATGAAAAATCGCTGTTCGAAAGAAAATACAATAATTTCGGATTTAAATACTGCCCCGTTTGCGGCAGTCCTTTTATAGAACGCAAACTGGATCACAAACTCCGGCTGCAATGCGGCTACGGTGGGTGTGGCTATATCTATTACCACAATCCGACGCCCGCGGCCGGGGCCATGATCGTCGATGATCGTAAAATTCTGCTGGTCAAACGATCGGCGCCTCCGAAAATCGGCTCCTGGTGCCTTCCCGCCGGATTCATGGAATTTGATGAACACCCTTCGCAAACCGCTGTCCGTGAACTCAAGGAAGAAACCGGACTGGACATACAAATTGATAGGCTATTCGACGTATATTCCGGCAATGACGACCCTCGCACCAACGCCGTTCTTATTTTGTACCTTGCCCGTATTGCCGGCGGAAAGCTGGCCGCCGGAGATGATGCCGCCGAAGTGCGCTTTTTCAAGCTCACCGATTTGCCGGGGGACATTGCTTTCGCTTCTCACCGCCAGGCTCTCGCCGATTATATCGCCCGGTTTCCGGAGAGTGAATGAAACTTTTATATTGCCAATCTGTCTAATTCTAATATAGATATACCGGCTTTCATAAAACCCGGAGGTTATGATGAGTTTCTATAAAATGATAAAATCATGTTTTCTCTTTATAATTATTCTGGCCGCAGTTCCCGCAATGGCCGCCGATGGTTATAAAAGCTACAATCTTTCATCCGACGGACAGGATTATATAATAATCACCGCCGCCAACCGCACCATAACCATCACCATTTTCGACGGCGACGACAAAATAATCACCGTCATCGAGGAGTCGGATGTCCGCCGGGTGAACAACATCATATTTCTGGGCGACGATCTCATGCTGGATCATGAGTCCTTGCGAATCGGCAACCGCAATTTCCCGCTTGACGTCATCGACCGAACCGAGGTCACCGTCGAACGCGACCGCGACGTCACGGTTACTTTTACGCGCAAGGTCGAGAGCGCGTCCACCTCGAGCAGCCGCCGCCGCAATGTCATTGTAGTCGATAAGGACATGAATATCCCTAAGGGCGAATTCGTCCGTGGTTCGGTCATCGGGTTCTGGTCGGATATTCATATTGACGGAGAAATAAACCTCGACGTCATCGCCATATTCGGCGACGTTGTTCTCGGTGACAACGCCGTCATACGCGGCGATATCGTCGCCATAAACGGAACCATCACAGGTTCTACAAAGGCTACCGTTTATGGCGAATTCGCGGAAACCGACTTTGAGGGCAAAGGCTGGAAAGGACGATGGAATAAAAGTTGGCAGTATGAGCAAAACTTCCCGATTATTGCCAAGTTTTATTATAACCGGGTGGACGGCGCCGCACCATATCTCGGCATAAAATACCTCGACAAGGACTCGTTGTATCCGGCGATTACGGTTTACGGTGGCTATGCCTTCGCCTCCGAAAGATGGCGTTATTTCCTAGGCTTCGAACAATCCTTTTTACGGCCAAGACTTCCCACTTTCGGCGGCAACATTTATCAAAGGCTGGCTTCGCCCGATGACTGGATTATTTCCGACGCCGAAAATACATTCTTCGCCCTGATCGCAACCGAGGACTATAAAGACTTTTATGAAGCGCGCGGCGGCTATGGCTTTATTCGCTGGACACCGTTTCCCGGCAACCGTTACGAAATCGGTCTGCGCGGCGAACGTCACCGCTGGCTTGAGGCCCATCCCAACCTGTGGTCACTGTGCGGCGGCTCCAAAAGATTCCCCTCCAATTTTTATGCCTTCGGTGAGAACCCCGAAGATCTGGCTCGCGAGCAGTTTCATGAAAAGGACCTGACGGCCATGGAATTCAAAATCGATTACAAATCTCCCGGTTTGAGCGAAGAAATGGAAAAGTCATTCTGGACAGCTCACGGCGAAATCGAATGGTCGCCGGATAGCTGGAGCGGTGATTTTGATTACACTCGTTATTTTGCCACCGGGGTACGCTATCAGCGACTTAATGAATATTCCGGGCTTTTGCTTCGCGTGGCGATTGGTTCGGCCGACGGCATTTTGCCCATGCACAAAAAATTCTTCATGGGCGGGCTGGGGACACTATATGGTTATCGCCATAAAGAATATTTCGGCGACCAATTCTGGATGGCCGATATCGAATACCATATAGACCTGCCCCACAGCGATCTTGACGGCTGGCTGTTTTATAACGTCGCTCAAATGGGGGACGGTATTCGCGACCTTGGTGATTTCGATGTCAAACATTGCCTCGGCGTGGGGCTTTCCATCAACGAGGATATCAGATTGAATGTCGCCCAGCGTCTGGACAGGTCCGGGGCTTCTCCCCGGCTTTATGTCAGAATCGGACGAATATATTGATTTTGGATTAACGGGTCTTTATTTCTGCCGCATTTTTCATGCAAGGCATCCTCGCCTGTCACATAATCCTTTGTATTTCATGCTGTTGCCGACACTGAAACCGCCATAATTAATCCCCTGATCAACTATATCAATTGACCGGCTAAATTTAATATTTCGGCACATGGCTACCGGCCTGCGTCCCGCCTCGGCAACTTAAGAGTTGGTCGTTGTTTGCCGATAAATAACTAAACTACTAGCCTTATGGCAGGACTGGGGTAAACATATATGGACGAGTTTCAGGGAAATACAACCAAGTTTAAGCCGGACATTATTTTCGACGACTCCGGCCCGATTGACGAGAATACCCAGCGACTGAAAGTTGCGGAATCAGGCAATGCCCTGGCCGAGATGGAAGCCGCCCTTGATGAAATAGCCGGCGCCAACCCGCGCATCGAGCAGGACGAGGTCACCGCCACCAAATCGCTGGATGATTTGCGCGGGCTTCTGCATGTTTCGCAAGCGGTCAATTCATCGCTTGTTCTTGAAGACATTCTGCAGGTTGTCATGAAAAAAGCTATTGAGCTGCTTTCAGCCGAACGAGGCTTTATCATGTTACTGGACGACACCAACAGACTGCAGTTTAAAACGGCTTTCAATCTCTGTAAAGAGGCCCTGATGGATGAGGATTTCAAGATTTCCAATTCCATCGCCGACCAGGTCGCCGGAACCGGAAAATCCGTCTATACTTCCGACGCCCAGTCCGACGAGCGTTACGCCGGCCAGAAATCGGTCCGGGAATTGCACCTTCGCTCCATCATGTGCGTCCCCTTGAAAATCAAGAACAGCGTCATCGGCATCATTTATCTGGACAATTCTTCCCAGGCCAAACTGTTCTTGAAATCGGACCTGTTTTTATTCGAATTGTTCGCCCAGCAGGCGGCCAATGCGATTCATAATGCCGGGCTGTATGACCACGTTCTGGCCCTGAAGAAATATAATGAAACCGTGGTAAATAATTCCCCGGTCGGTATCGTCGTCATCGATTCGACATACAACGTGATATCCATAAACGACGCCGCCCTGGCGACTCTTGAAAAAAACAAAGATGATATCACCGCGTATCATCCGCGCATCGCGCCCACGAAATTTCTCAATCTGATTCCGGAATCGGAACGGCCCAAATGGCGGCAGATGATCGACGTCGCCCTCACCACCAACCAGTCCTATGAAGACGCCCGGTATTTTCATAATACCGGCTACGAAGAAAAAGTTCTGTCGATCAAAATTTCTCCCACCACTGAGATTCCCTATGGTGGCGACGGTTTGATTCTCATCATCGAAGACATCACCGAAAAGATTATCATGGAAAAATATGTCATACTCTCCGAGAAACTGGTGGCTCGGGGAGAAATGGCCGCGTCCATCGGCCACGAACTCAACAATTATCTGACCATCATCGCCAATAACGCCGAACTTCTGTCCCTCAATATCGACAAAGGCTCATCGGATAAAGCCCGGCGAAATACCGTTCAGATAATCGAAAGCATTAAAAAAATGAAACGGTTCACCGACGGCCTGATGGATTTTTCCAAACTCGAAACCGAGGTCATCAGCTATGACCTCAAGCTCTTGATCGAAGACCTCCTCTTCTCCATCAAACCGCAGGCCCGATTCAAACAGGTTGACTTTACATTTGACCTCGACACCGAAATGCCGCCCATCGAAATCGATGTCGGTCAGATTCAGCAGGTTCTGATGAATCTGCTTAATAACGCCGCCGATGCCACCGACGACCGCGCCGAGACCGAAGGCAAAGACAGCGGCTACAAACACCATATTGATATCTCAACATCGTATGACCGCAAAAAGGACCGGGTCGAAATCACGGTCGCCGACAACGGTTGCGGTATTCCCGAAGAAGGTTTGAGCAAAATATTTACTCCACATTATACCACCAAGGATTCGGGGCACGGGCTGGGTCTGGCTAATTGCCGCAAAATTATCGAGTCTCATCAGGGTGAAATTACGGTGCAGTCAAAAGTGGGCCAGGGGACGAGCTTCACTATTACCCTGCCCCGGGAACACAAAAAAATAGAATAAATGTCGGATGAAATTGAAAGTATCGGAAACTTTAAAATTATCCGCTCCATCGGCAACGGCGGAACAGCGCGGGTGTACCTGGCAACTCGGTCGCCGGAAAGTCGTCCGGTAGCCCTTAAAACCGCCCTCGATTCCGCCCCCGGAGAAGTTCGCCAGTTCTATCCTCTCATAAAAAGAGAATTTGACTTAATCGGTAATTTATCGTACCCCGGTCTGATTCGGGTTCACGATTTGAATTACTCCGACGATAAATACCCGTTTTTAACAATGGAATACTGCCCGGGTGACACTCTCGATAAAATCGGCGTGATACACGACCCGCCCGCATTCCTCAACCTGTTATCGTCGATTGCCATCAATTTGTACTACCTGAAAATCGCCGGCCTATCGCATGGCGACCTCAAACCCCAGAATATATTTCTGGCGGCGCCGTTTGAGCGTATGCATCGCGGCTGCAAGACCTATACCAAAATCTCCGATTTCTCGCTGGCTCTGAAAGCCAACTCATCGAACCAGAATCGTCTCGGCCTCGGGACGGTCGGATATATCGCCCCCGAGACGCTGGCCGACGGAACCTTGAATCATAAATCAGATGTCTTCGCCCTGGGCATCATCGCCTATATCCTGGCCACCGGAATCCACCCCTTTATAGATAAATTCAACGACCCGGTCCGCACCAACTCCCGTATCAAGGAGCACGAGCCCGACCCCCCACACGCTCTTGACGATTCTGTCTCGCCCGAAATATCCGACCTGATCCTGAAAATGCTTGCTAAAAATCCATCGGAACGCCCGGAAGACGGATTTCAAATATGCCGTGAACTCGAAAAAATTGGGGCGACCCTGCCATATCGAACCATGATTCGTCCCAAACATATCCTTCAAGCCCTGAACTCCGACCATGGAATAAACATGCTTTTGGAATTTCCTTTCGACTTTGATGAAACATGCCGGAAGGCCACCTATTCATTGGCCGGTGATGACCCGGTCCTGATTCGGCATTTGCTGGAGTCTAATTTCGGCAAGGGGAATTTTGTCTGGAACGACTCCGGAAAGTTTTGCCCGTCGTCACCATCTTTGAAATTGCATTGGCCACAAAGAATGCAAAGACATCAGGGCAAAGCCTTTCACAGATTGAGTTGGTCGAAAAAGAAAAAGGCCGTGGGTTGCGCCGTTTTGGGGAATACCCAGGATGCCATGACACTCGGCATCATTGAGGCGCCCGAACGTCGGGACTACCCGCCGCCCCTGCTTACATTTCTTGGCGGGAAAATATCTCCCCGCGCCGCTCGCCTTATAAATCAAAATCTGGCCCGTCAGGCGACATCGCGCAAGAATCTTTATCTGGCCGCATTATTACGCTTCCGGGCGGGCAATCTGGACGAGGGGTACAGCCCGGCCCTCGACTTTATCAATGAAGCGATAAATGCGTCCGATTTTGACAAAGCGCTGGATATTGCCGACAAGTATATCCGTCTGGCCGATGCAGCCGCCGATTATGAACGGCTTAAAATACTGCGTCGGCAAAAAGCCGACCTTGCCAAACGCACCGGTCAGATTGGCCGTGCCGAAAAACTACTACTGGAAATAGTCGACCAATATAAAAACCAAAAGGCCGATCGATTCCTGGCCGAGGTTTTTAAAGAGCTTGGCGACCTTTACAAAATGAAACAGGACTACAACTCCGGCATCAAGGCCCTCCGGCAAGCCGAGCAGGTCTTTCATGAAATCGACGACAAACTGGAATTATCCCATACCTTGAACAATATCGGTAATATCTATTGGATTGACGCCCGCTACGACGAAGCCTGGTCATACTATCTTCAGGCTTTTAAAATCCAACGGCGGCTTCAGGCCATCGATGACGTCGCCTCAACGTTATCCAACATGGCCTCGATATATTTTTTCCGCGAGCGTTTTGACCGGGCGATCCGTTTGTTTAAGCTGTCACTGCGACTCAAGCGACTCACCGGCAATGCCCTCGAAATCGCACGGACGCTCAACAACCTCGGTTACGTCTATACGGAGCTTGGCAGTCTTGAAAAAGCGATTGATTGCCTGGAGGAATCCCGCCAACTCGATGAAAAAGCCGGGTCGCAAAAGGACCTGCTATTCAACCTTGAAAATCTGACGCTCGTCATGCTCTATGCCGGGCGATTGCGCGAATCGATCGAGCATCTTAAAAAAGGGCTGAAAATAGCGGAAACACTTGGTGACGAGCCACATCAAGGGGCGTTTCTTCGTGGTTTGGCCACAGTGCAAAAACGCATGGGCTATTACGGCCAGGCCCTTGAAAATATCGAGCGCGCCGTAATCATCAGTGAGAAAAACGGCGATGAACCTCACTTGATTCTGTGCCTGATTCAAATGGGTGATATATTCTACCGGCTGAATATTCTTGGTAAAGCCTATGATATCTATCTCAAAATCGACGAATTGGCACGCAAGCTGGGTGACAGCCGGGCACAGATTGCCTCCATTATTCTACAGAGCCAGATCGACAGCGATTATCGCCATCTCGATATCGCGCTCCGAATCGCCGAGGAACTCAAACTGACCAGAAATATCCGTCACATTCTGATTCAAAAAGCGGAACTGGCCCTCAAGCATAATGAAATCCCACTGGCGGCAGAAACTCTTGAAACACTCGACAACTTGTTTGACCGTTCGGAAACCGACCTGGAAATTCCCCGCCTTGAAAATTTACGCGGGCTTTTTTATTTTCGGACGGAAAAACCCGATGATGCCCTTGAGACACTTATCAAGGCTCGCGACCTGGCGGCACGGTCAGCGCTTTTGCCCGAAAAGTGTGAAGCCGCCTATTACCTTGGTTTGGTTCACGTCCATCTGAAGGACTATGAAAAAGCATTCGGTCATTACCGGGAAGCCATTGGCGGCTTTAAGAAAATGGCGGCGGATATCAAAGACACCGATATACAACAGGCATTACTGAAAAATGATTTACTGATTTCCCTCGGACAGGAAATAAAAAAGCTGAACAACCTTTTGGTATCAAAATAAAATAAGGGGCAGGTCCACAGGACCTGCCCTCATGTCAACATTCAGAGGAGCCTGCCCTCAATGGCAATTTGATGGTCAAGACTCCCGGCAGTTACGGTTGGCAAATCGAGCCGTTAAGATCAACCGCCACCCCAACCGCCAAAAACCTGGCCACCCTGATTGAAACCAACAGGGGCAACCTTCTCTTCAAGTTTGACGATTGTGAGTACGTACATTCGATGTACCTCCTCCGATGTTGATATTAGCGCCTGGATTATCCAGAGCACTCTTCCCCGTGCCAGTACACGGGGTCGTTTTTTATCCGTTAATTTTATATCTCCTGCTCAATAATACAGAATAGCTGTCATCTACGCAAGCGAATTAATAACGCCAATTTAGTCCGAATTCGGGCCGGTTCCGATGTTCACCATATATAAGATTAACGATCTATTACTATACTATATATTGATTTAAAAATGTCAAGTACAAAATGGAAAAATTTTCCCACTTTCTTTAATTATGGGCGGATCGCAGATTAAAACGAAAAGATTATGATTTAATGGTTTCGATTAATTTGCGATTGTATTCTCGCATCATATCGGCCCGGTGCAAAACACCGAGTATAATCGACGGATCCGATTTGCCGACTACGGGCAACATTCGATAGCCTTTTGCCGCAAACTTCTGATTGGCATCTTCCAGCGTATCCTCCGGTGAAACCGTCACAAGACTGGTCAGGACGATATCTTTGGCGATGATTAAATTATCCAGCGTATGTTTGCTCAAAACTCCCATTAAATCCAGCAGGGAAAGCATCCCGATAAATTTCCCCTGCCGGTCGATGACCGCAAAATCCGTCCCGCGTGATTTTTCAACGGTCTCCAGAATTTTGGCGATGGGCATATCGGCCGCTATGGTTGCGAAATCGCGGCTCATAACCTCGCTGACTTTTGTCCCCTGCAGAATCGCCGTATCTTTGCCCGCCTTGAGGAATATCCCGCGCTTGATCAGTTTGATGGTATATATGGACGGTTCAAATAACCGCCGTGCCACAAGAGTCGAAAACACGACCGCCACCATGAGCGGCAGTATGATACGATAGTCGCTGGTCATCTCGAAAATAATCAGGATGGCCGTCATGGGTGCGTGGGTGGTCCCGCCGACCAACGCCGCCATCCCGACCAGGGCATATGCACCGGAACCGGCCGTGATCGCCGGAAACAGAAAGTGCGCGGCATATCCGAATGTCCCCCCGGTGACGGCCCCGATAAAAAGCGACGGGGCAAATATCCCGCCCGAGGAACCGCTTCCGAGAGTCAAACTGGTGGCAAGGATTTTCAGGAAAATCAAAATCAGGGTGACACTGACCGCAACCCGACCATATATGGTCAAACGTATAGTATCATAGCCGTCGGAAAAAATCTGTGGATAAAACATACCGATAAACCCCACCAGAAGTCCCCCCAGGGCAGGTTTTATCCAGGGATGAATTTTTAGTTTGTCAAAGAGGTTCTCGGTATGATTCAATGTCTGCGTAAATAAAACCGCCACCGCACCGCAGACTATACCCAAAACCATATACAGGGGAATCTCCCAGACCGAAACGAGTGAATAATCGGGAACCTGAAAAGCCGGATTATTACCCCAGATGGCCCGTGCTACGACCGATGAAATCACCGATGAAATCAGCACCGGGGAAAAAGTCTTGATAGCAAAATCTCCGAGAATAACTTCCAGCGAAAAGATAACCCCGGCAATAGGGGCGTTGAATACGGCCGAAATTCCTGCCGCGGCTCCGCAACCCACCAGAATTTTCAATCGCTCGGCGGACATTTTGAAGAGCTGGCCTATAGTCGAACCAATCGCCGAACCGATTTGCACAATTGGCCCCTCTCGCCCGGCCGACCCGCCCGAACCGATACAGATGGCGGACGCCACGATCTTGGCAATGGCTACCCGCGGTCGAATTATCCCCCCGCGTCGCGCCACCGCCGCCATAACCTCCGGGACTCCATGCCCCTTGGCTTCGACAGCGAATTTATGCACAATTGGTCCGACAATCAGACCACCGATCAGCGGAATAGCCGGAATCCACCATTTGAGTTCCCCCGTTTGCCCGGCCAGAATACTTTCGGAATAGCCGAAAAAGATATCTTTGAAGGTCACAATCAGCCATGTAAAAAAGTATGCCCCGACACCCGTTCCCAAACCGATTATTACGGCCAGCGTGATCAAAATCTGGGTTTCCGATAAGCGGAAAACCCTATGAATCTTATCCCCGAAAAAACTCCTCATAACAAAAAAGAATCTATTATAAAATAAAAGCCCCGTAAAGCATTTTATCCCGTTCCGGTTTTCAAATTATATCTATCGCCTGTGATTATTCTTGACTTATCCGCCGCTAAGGCTAAATTGACAAAGGATATGCGTTGAATTGGAGGGTTTTTAGTTGTGAAAAGTTTCACGTTCGACGTCACGCTTAATTTGCAGGGGAAAATCCTATGATTAATAAAGCTGATGCCGTTGTCATTGGAGGCGGCATAATCGGAGTGGCCACCGCTTTCAATCTGGCGCAAATGAAATACGGCAAAATTCTATTGCTGGAAAAAGAGATGTTTCTCGGCACCGGGGCCACCGCCAAGTGCGCCGGAGGTATTCGCGCGCAATTTACGACCAAAGTTAATATACAGATGTCGATGAAATCCGAAGAGCTGTTGGTCAATTTCGAGGAATTGACCGGATGGCCGGCCGTGTTCGATCAGGTCGGATATATGTTTCTTATTTCCGATGACAACGAGCTGGCCCAGTTCACCGACGCCGTGCAACTTCAAAAATCGCTTGGACTGCCGGTCGAGTTTATAGATATCAAACAGGTCAACGAAATCGCGCCCCCGGTTCGCACCGATGACATAATCAAAGCCACCTTCTGCAAAAATGACGGCCTGGCCGACCCCAACGACATGATTCAGGGCTATGCTTCCGCCGCCAGAAAGGCCGGGGTTGAAATTGAAACCGAAAGTGAGGTGACCGGACTGATTTTAAATGGGGATAGTATTACCGGCGTGCAGACGAAAAAAGGCGCGATAAGCACCAATATGGTCGTCAATGCGGCGGGACCTTACGCCAAATTAATCGCCCAAATGGCCGGCAAAGCCCTTCCCGTTGAACCGGTCCGCCGCCAGATTGTCACCACCGGCGCCCTCGATTATATCCCCCATACCTTCCCGATGGTGGTTGATGTTCGTGCCGGACTTTATTTCCACCGCGAATCACCGGGCCTGCTGTTCGGCTGGGCCGACAAAGATGTTCCGCCGGGATTCGATGAATCGGTTGACCCCAACTATACCGACACTATTCTCATGAAAGCTCTCGATCGCGTCCCGCGGTTGGAATCGGCCGAGATACAAAAAGCGTGGGCCGGGCTCTACGAAACCACGCCCGACCACCACGCCATTATCGGCTTTGAGCCGGAGCTCAAAGGTCTGTTTTATAACAACGGCTTTTCCGGCCACGGCCTTATGCACGGCCCGGCGGCGGGACTGGTCGCCGCAGAAATGATTTGCGGAAAGAAACCCTCCGTTGATGTGTCAACTCTTTCGCCGAACCGTTTCGTTAAAGGCGCCACAGTTGAAGAGACGAATGTGATTTAGACCTTTTTGGTCTCGACCCGCGTGTCTGATTGGGCAAAATTGATGAAGTCGATTATTTTATCCGTATTGGTTTTTCTTTCCATTTTTTCCACTCAGGCCAAGGGTCAAATTGAATTGTTCGGTGACTCAATTCCGAACCGGCTTTTTGATTCTCCTGTTCTTGACAGCACCATCTCGGCCTATTGCAATAAAGTCAGTCCTGACAGCATCAAGTCATACATTGAACGACTGACCGCCTTCAATACCCGCTTCATGCTGGCCGACAATCGCCGGGAAATCGCCGATTGGCTGGCCGATAAATTCCGGTCATTCGGTTATGATATAATCGCCCTCGATTCCTTTCAAAGCGCCATCGAATGGCCGATGAAAAGCGGTAATACCGTTGCATCGTGGCAATACAACATCTCGGCCACTCTTCCCGGCCGCGAATCACGCGACAGCATATGTGTTCTGGGGGCTCATTATGACTGCATGATTCTGGGCCCCGACACCGATCCGTTTATCTTCGCCCCCGGCGCCAATAACAATGCCTCCGGGGTGGCGGTGTGTCTCGAAATCGCACGAATATTCAAACAGTCTGGCTTCACTCCTAAATATTCAATCGACTTCGCGGCCTTCGGATCCGAAGAGTTCATGACCATGTTCGAAAGCGGTCATAGCGGGAGCCAGAATTATATCGAGAAACTCCTTCGGGAAGGCCGGACAGCTACGCTCATGATTGACAACAATCAGGTCAGCTTCGCGCCCGATACGGCCGAGTGGATGCTTGACTTCCAGAATTACCCCGGCTCGGAAGTGGTCACCTCGCTGGCACATCGCATCTGCAAAAAACACACCAGGATCATTCCGGTCGATGCCCGTGACCATATCATGTTTACCGACGCCCGCTATTTTCACGAGGCGGGTTATCCTGCCATATTTTTCGAGGAGTACTATTTCAACCCGTTCACCTTTACGGATCAGGATATTCCCGAAAACTGCAATTTCGAATATTGCGCTGAAGTCGCCAAAATTTCATGCGGGATGTTATTATTCTTGAATTATTGACCGGTTTTCCGACCGGCAATTACTACATCTTCGGCATTTCGCCGGTAGTCAAATAAGTAATAATCGCGTATATTATGCCACCTACAATGCCCCCGACATTACCCAGCATGTGCAAAACAATGGCCGGAATTAGACTGCCGGATTTTGCCCTCTGATGCCCGGCCATAAGCCCAAGCAAAAACGTGAAAATCAAAATAATCGGAACCGTCGCCAGGTCCGCCCCGCTTCGAAGCAATACCAGATGCATACAGGCAAAAAAGACGGCGCTGATCATGGTCGGAAGATTGACCCGGATGAAAACAAGTTTGACGGTTTTATCGGCCAGACCGGATAAGTGACTTTGTAAAAATCCGCGCGTGAAAACTTCTTCGATTACGCTCGCCGAAATCATAACCAGCAGAATGATTTGAGGAAAAGTGAGTTTCTTCGTTACCGGATTGCCCATGCCGCCGGATAATAGTATTGACGCCGTCGCCAACGCCCCCAAGGCCAATGCCCCCAGCATCCATAAAGCGAAAGCCCCCGTCGCCAAATGACTTCGGGAGGGCAGTCGAAAACCATAGTCCCCGAATTTGCCTTTGCCCAGAATTAAAATCGCCAGTAAAGAAAGAAATAATTCCAATCCCTGCGTGGTGGTCATTTTGGTAATAGTGTTCTCAAATAAAAATTGAGGCAGGTTTAACGCAACCTGAGATATAATAATGGCCGCGACAAGCGCCACGATTAGTTGCGAATATTTATTTCCGGCCATAACCCTGAATACGGGCTCAATCCTGTAAAGGTTCAGCGGTATCTTATTTTTAGAACAAGGATTACGATGGCTATGGCCAGAGTGATAACATTGGCCGCTATCACGGGAATCGAATCGATATAAAAGCCGTATATCAGCCATAAAAAAACACCCAGAGTGAAAACGATATACATGGCCAGCGAAATATCCCGCGTCGAACGGGATTTCCACGCCTTGGTGAGTTGCGGTACAAACGACGCCGTGGTCAGCGTCCCCGCCACCAGCCCCAGCCACATCGCAGTGTCCATCATAAGCGCAGGATAATATGCCGTTTATATCCGCCTGTCAAGGCTTATAAATTCGATGAGAGGGGTTATTTGGCGGCAGACGAATATAGCAGAATTCGGTTTACAATCCGGCGCTTTTATATTATAATTATGGTCTTTAAATTAGACAAAAAACTGCCCGTTTGGTATGGCGACGAATTTTGATCCGCCGGGCAGAAGAAACGGAAATAATTTTTTAGATTACAGGGAACAGATATGGCGAAGATGGATCCCAACGATATAAAAGTGATTTTGGCGACCGACTGCGGTTCGACCACGACTAAGGCGATTCTTATAGAAAAACGCGACGGGGAATATCGTTTGATTGTCCGTGGCGAAGCTCCGACCACAGTGGAAGCGCCGTTCGAGGACGTCACCAAGGGAGTGCTCAATGCCGTGGGTGAAGTGGAAGAACTCTCCGGACGCAAGCTCCTTGACGAAAACGAACGAATTATATCTCCTGCCAAAGATAATATCGGCACCGATGTCTACATTTCGACATCATCGGCGGGCGGCGGTTTGCAGATGATGGTGGCCGGGGTGGTACGCTCCATGACCGGCGAATCGGCCGAACGGGCCGCGCTGGGCGCGGGCGCGATCGTCATGGATGTGATCGCTTCCAACGATAAACGCCTCCCCCATCAACAGATCGAACGCATCCGGCATTTGCGTCCGGACATGATTCTGCTTTCAGGCGGGATTGACGGCGGCACCACCACCCACGTCGTTGAAATCGCCGAGCTGGTTTCAGCCGCCGATCCCAAACCTCGCCTGGGCACGGGATACAAACTCCCCATCATTTATGCCGGCAACAAGGATGCTGCCAAAGCCGTCGAGGAGACTCTCAAAGATAAAGTTGACCTGCGTACGGTTGACAATATTCGTCCGGTTCTGGAACGGGAAAATCTCGGCCCGGCCCGCGAAGAAATTCATAACCTGTTCATGGAACACGTCATGGCCCAGGCTCCCGGTTATAAAAAACTGATGAGCTGGACCGATGCCCCGATTATGCCCACGCCCGGAGCGGTCGGGCTGATTATCAAAAAGGTGGCTGACATCGAAGGCATCGAGGCGGTCGGGGTTGACATTGGCGGCGCCACGACCGACGTTTTCTCGGTTTTCCGCCCGGAAGGTAATCTTGAAGGGGTATTCAACCGGACCGTGTCGGCCAACCTCGGCATGAGCTATTCGGTTTCCAACGTATTCGCGGAAGCCACTCTGCCGATGGTCATGCGCTGGGTCCCGTTCGACATGGACGAACGCGATTTGCGCAATCGTGTCAAAAACAAAATGATCCGCCCGACCACCATTCCACAGTCGATGGAAGAGCTTATTTTTGAACAGGCCATTGCCAAGGAAGCCCTGCGTCTGGCTTTTATACAGCACAAGAATTTTGCGACTGTACTCAAAGGCGTTCAGCAGCAAAGAACAATCGCCGACGCTTTCGAGCAGTCGGCTTCGGGCGCAACTATCGTCAATATGATGACGCTCAATATCCTGGTGGGCTCGGGTGGTGTCCTGTCCCACGCCCCGCGTCGCCAACAGTCGGCCCTGATGATGATCGACTCCTTCCTCCCTGAAGGCATAACCCGCCTCGCCGTTGATTCGATTTTCATGATGCCCCAGCTGGGGGTTCTGTCGACGGTTCAGGAACAGGCGGCCACCGAAGTATTTAACAAAGACTGCCTGATTCACCTCGGCTGCTGTGTGGCGCCGGTCGGTGAGGTCAAAAAGGGCGGCGCTGTCCTGAATTACAAAATAACTTTGCCCGACGGCAAAGTGGAGTCGGGAACGATGAATTTTGGCGACATGAAGCTGATCAAACTGGGCCTCGATGAAAAAGGCCTGCCACAAAAAGCCAGAGCCGAATTGGAACCATTGCAGCATCTCGACCTGGGCATGGGGCGCGGACACAAAGTGGAAACGGAATTGTCCGGCGGCGTGGTTGGCATTATTCTCGACGCCCGCGGGCGGCCTTTCACCCTGCCAATCGACAACAAGGAACGCATCCGCAAACTTAAAGAATGGATGCTGGAGCTGAATATCTATCCGAAAGAAGCTTTGGATCGGTAATCGAAGCCATGAAAAAAGTAACATTATTCTTTACGATATTTATGGCGATACTCATTGCCGGGACCTGTCTGGCCGATCAAACCTTTGTTGACTGGCGGGGAAGCTTTCATTTTCGGTACCCCGACGACTGGTATGAAGTCGAATACCGCCAGGTAAACATATTCCTGGGCATGCAAGGGGTATCCATGGATGAATTTGATTATGATGTCGCTTTGGCCGCCAAAGATCGCGTGCCGTTCTGGGAGACGGTCTATGTTTTTGTCAGCAGTTACACGGTCGGCAAATTGACCGAGGCGGAAATTGATTCGGCCCTCAAGGACATTTCTTCGGAATATGGAACCACCTGCCGCCATGGCAAATGGAGCACCGGGGATTACGGCCTTGACCTGACGACTCCGGTATATGATAAAAGCATACGGGCCGTGGCAGTCCGGGATATTTTCCGGGGTGAACCGGTTAACAAAATGCTTCTGCAAATGAGGGTTTTCCATGACCGGGGAATCGCCGTATTTAACTGCTATGCTCCAGACAGCATTTACCATGATGTCGAAAAGGAATTTTTCAAACTGGCGACCAGTCTGTCCACAGAAAACCTCCATAGCGTCGCTCCCAAAGAAAGCACTCAAATAGTTGACCTGTCACAACGCGATATTCAGAAACCTCTGAATTCTGAAGCCAAGACGGAGACAGCATCCAAACCAGCATCAGGCTGGCTGATAATCGTGTTGGGGTTGGTTATTCTCGCGGCAGCGTGTTACATTATATTAAACAAGAAAAAAGACAAGTGATTATGGATAAAGAGGCGAATTTATGGGTCATGCATATACACCGGGACTGAAAGTCACGGATAAAATACTCCTGACCAAAAAAAGAATACTCCCCCTTAAGGGAGAAGTCGTCGTAAAAGTCGGCGATAAGGTCAGGCCGGACGATGTTGTCGCCCGGACACACCTGCCCGGCGTCGTTGAACCGATTAACGTCGCCAATATTCTCGGTATCCCCCCTGAAGATATTGCCGATGCCATGCTTAAAAAAGAAGGCGACACCGTTGTTCAGGGCGAAGATATTGCTTTGTCAAAGTCCTTCTTCGGGCTATTCAAATCCAAATGCCAGGCCCGTATTAGCGGGACGATTGAATCGATATCTCATATCACCGGGCAGGTGCTATTGCGCGGTGAGCCTATCCCGGTTACGGTTAAGGCTTATATCGAAGGCGAAGTCGTGGAGATTTTTGAAAGAGAGGGCGTTGCCATTGCAACTTGGTCGTCATTTATTCAGGGCATTTTCGGCATCGGCGGCGAAACCCATGGCGAAATAAAAATAGTCGTTCCAGACAATTCAACTACCCTGACCGAGAAGGAAATCGATGAATCCTGCAAGGGTAAGGTTATTGTCGGCGGTAGCATGGTTCTGGCCGATGCTATAAAAAAGGCGGCTAAAGTGGGCGCCGCCGGGATAGTTGTCGGTGGCTTCGACGACAAGGACCTCCGGGATATTCTTGGCTACGATATCGGCGTGGCTATTACCGGTTCGGAAGAAATCGGCGTAACTTTAATCGTCACCGAGGGCTTTGGCAAAATTAATATGGCTCAAAGAACGTTTGACCTTCTCAAAGCCAACGAAGGACAGCTTGCCTGTATCAACGGTGCTACCCAGATTCGCGCCGGTGTAATCCGACCGGAAGTTATTATCCCCAAGGGTGGCGACATCCATGCCAGGCAGGCCGATGCCGACTTCCGGGAAACGGGACTGGTAATAGGCTCTCCCGTACGCGTTATTCGACATCCATATTTCGGTGAACTGGGCGAAGTATCCAACCTTCCCCCGGAATTGACCCAGCTGGAATCGGGGTCTCATGCCCGGATCCTGGAGGTCAAATTCATGGATGGTAAAAAGGCCATTGTCCCCCGCGCCAATGTGGAAATGATTGAATCTTAAGAGATTGCGTCATCCTTTGGATGTACCTCATTAAATAGGACTTAAACAAAAAGGCCGCCTTTTGGCGGCCTTTTTATGGTCAGCGAAAAATCTATAAATTATTATTTCCCGCCTTCTTTAATGACTTCTTCAATGGCTTCTTTTACGGCCGCGGTATCAGGTGCCAATGTCGAATCGATCATTGTCGATACCGTATCCATCATGTCGATCGTTTCTTCAACGACCTGTTCGACTTGCGGCTCTTCTTTTTTCTGGCCGCAACCGATGACCAGCAAAAGCGCCATTAATACCAAACACGCAATGGCAAAAAATCTCTTCATCCCTTACCTCTCCTTCTCAAAATCCATTTAGTCATTTTATTTAAAAAATGAATTTGACCGGTTATGTCAAGAAAAACTTGCGCCGCAAAATTGGCGTTTTTGCTTTTATATTGACGCTCTTTTGACTCGCGTGTATAATTTACGGTTACTTAGGATAGGAGATGGACGGAAATACTTATTTGACAGGGACCAACCGCGCCCCAATAACGTAAAAGGAATTATATGACCAGTACGATTATCATACCTTTGTTTCTGGTGGCAGGAAGCATCGGTGAAATTATCAGCCAGACCAGTCTGTTCGGGAAAATAATCTTGATCATACTCGTGATTTTCTCGATTGTGTCATGGACAATTATGTTCAACAAATGGCGAAGCTTCAAAACCGTGGAACAGCAAAATGCGGCCTTCCTGGATTTTTTCCGCCGCAATAAAAAGTTGTCCGATGTACTGTCAACCGCCAAAGGACTGGGCATGTCCACTCTGGCGGGCGTTTTCGAACAGGGGTATGACGAAATAAAAGACCTGTTGAGTCGCAAAAAGGCCGGTAACCCCGACGCCGAGAAACTTCCCCGGCTCGATACCAAAGACACCGATATTTTATCGATGACGCTGGACCGCAGCACCAACGAAGAGATCGCCCTGCTGGAGCGCAAGGTCATCTTTCTGGCCACGGTCGCCAATGCCTCGCCTTTTCTGGGCCTTCTGGGAACCGTGGTCGGGGTCATGGATTCATTCTGGGCTATCGGCGAACGCGGGTCGGCCTCGCTGGCGGTCGTGGCGCCGGGAATCGCTGAAGCACTTTTGGCAACTATCGTCGGCCTCGGCGCGGCCATCCCGGCCGTCATCGGTTATAACTGGGCCAACAACAAAATCAAACAGTTTTATGATGCTACTACCGGCTTTGGCCTCGAATTTATGGCCCGCTCCAAGAAGGATTTGACATGATTGCCAAAAGAAAATATAACGCCCTTGCCGAAATCAACGTCACCAACCTTGTCGATGTTGTTCTGGTGCTGCTGATAATATTCATGATATCCGCACCCCTTCTGCAGTCGGGTATCGAAGTCGATTTACCCAAAACGAAGGCGGCCGCATTAGAAGAAGAAACCGAGGGCGTGGTCCTGACGATCGATAATAAAGGCGGTCTGTTTGTCAATGATATCTGGACCCGTCTGGAAAATTTCGAATCGTCGCTGGACAAGGAATTGCGCCGGATCGGGAAATCCTCGGTTTATCTTCGCGCCGATTCGACCGTACCATACGGAACAGTGGTCGATGTCATCAGCCGCCTGAAAATAATGGGGATCGAAGAACTGGGGCTGATAACCGCCCGCGAGGAAAACAATCGCCCGAAACGCCGATGAAAACCGATTTTATATTTTCATTCATATTGCACTTCATGTTTTTGATCGTTGTCGTCATCATGGCACCGTTTCAAGCCCGCATTCGTACCGACTTGGGTGATGTCATCAAAGTCAATCTGGCCGCTTTGCCCGCCTTTCAGCCGGAAGCGACCAAACCGGAACCGATTGTCGTCCCGCAGGCGGTTGTGGCCGACGATCCGATCGCGGCCATACCCGATAAGCTGGCTACCGTGACCGAGGCCAAAAAGGTGGACAAACCCAAACCGAAACCAAAAGATGACAAATCGAAAGATTATAAACCGGACGCCAAAAAAGGAACCGAGACCCGTGCGGGCACCGAAAACGGTCAAAAGGACGTGTCCGGCAACTTGCAGGCCGGCTCGAAATTGAGCGGCGCCTCGGTGGACAACGCCTCCTTTAATTATCCCTACTGGTTCGTTCAGGCCTTTACCAAAATCGAACGCAACTGGACCAATCCCGTTTACGCCAATCAGCCCCTGTACTGTACCATATATTTCCAGGTCATATCGTCCGGAAGAATTATCAAAATTGAAATAGAGCAGTCATCGGGCATCGACGCCTTCGACCGAGCCTGCGAAAGAGCCGTCAGGCTGTCACAGCCCCTGCCGCCGTTGCCTGATGATTTCGCCGAAGAAATTTTAGGCATTCACCTTAAATTCCCCTATGCACCACAATGAAAATTAATAAAATTATCCTGATTGCTTTAATTTGCGCCGCCGCGACGGCATCGTCGATGGCGCAGTCCGGCCTGTCGATTCGTGACGTCCATGGCGAACTAAGCACCCGCTCGACCTATCAGCCCACCAACATCTCGGTCGAGGACGTTCGTTACAGCGGCATCGACTTTATCACCTATAGCGATACTGTTATCATGCGTAACTGCGCCACCATTTTGCGCAACGACCTCGATTTTTCACCGTATTTTGCCATCGTTCTTCTGGACTCATTCTTCCTTCGGCATATGGAATTGATAGAAATGTCCATGCTGGGCTGGCAGCGGCTCGGTTCCGAATATCTTGTAAAACTCGACGCCGAATTCCCCCGCAACCGCCTGCGGCTGTCATATCGCCTGTTCTCGGTCGCCCAGGGCAGGGAAATCCGCCGCAAGTCATTTGAGGATTATAAGGAAGCCCATCGTTATATCGTGCATGACATCGCCAATGACATCATTAAAACTCTTACCGGCGACGAAGGCGTTTATCGCACGAAGATCGCGTACGTCAAAGAAGTTGACAAGGCCAAAGAAATTTTCATGGCCGATTTTGATGGCTACGGTGAAGTGCAGCTAACTAATAACGGGTCGATTAATATCTCCCCGGCCGTATCACCCGACGGCAAATATATTTATTTCACTAGCTATATGGACGGCGAACCCCGGCTTTATCGCTTGAACCTGAAAAACAATGATGTCAAACAGATCGCCAGCTACGCCGGACTCAATGCCGCCCCGGCGGTGTCGCCCGACGGCGAGTATATCGCTTGCGTTTTATCCAAGGATGGCAATTCAGAAATCTATCTGCTCGACAAAGACGGTAAAATCAAACGCCGCCTGACCAAACACCCGGCCATCGACACCTCCCCGACCTGGTCGCCCGACGGCCGCGAAATCGCCTTCATTTCCGACCGCACCGGCCTGCCGCAGATTTATGTCATGGACAACGAGGGTTTAAATGTCCGCCGGTTGACTTATCAGGGCAGCTATAACGATTCCCCCCGTTGGTCGCCTCGTGGAGACCGTATCGTATTCGTCAGTCGACAGCGCAATTTCAGGGTCTGCTCTGTTGATATCACCGGAAAAAATTTCCAGGTTTTGACCGACCTGGGTAATAATGAGAATCCGCATTATTCCCCGGATGGCAATCATATAATTTTTTCATCTAATCGCCTCGGACCGACAGAACTTTACGTGATGGATTTTCTCGGGAATAACCAAAAACGTTTGACCATGAGAGGAGGATTTTCCAATCCGATTTGGCTGCCGTTTGAAAAATAACAACTGGTCGGATGTATAATATGATAATTGTTAACGATTTTAATGTTGACCAGAATGCGAATTTTGTGTAAAATTTATAAACTTTGGAAAATTAAAAACAATAATATCAAGGAGGAGACCGATGAAGAAACTGACCATTCTAATGTTGCTTTCGTTCGTAATGGTTTTTCTGGCCGGGTGTCCCAAGACCCCGCCGCCCCCGCCTGCTGAAGAACCGGTTGTCATTCAACCTGTCTCTCAACCGGAGCCCGAGCCAACACCCGAACCGGAGCCGGTTAAAGAAATGATTCGCGAAAGCGCTTTCATGAAGGTCTATTATGATTTCGATAAGTATAACTTGGTTGATTCGGCCAAGGCGGCTCTGGCTAATAATGCCAAGATCTTGCGCGAAAACCCGAGTGTGATCGTCCTGATTGAGGGTCACTGCGATGAACGCGGCACGGTGGAATATAACCTGTCGCTGGGCGAAAAGCGCGCCAATGCCGCCATGACGTATTTAAAAGACCTGGGTATCTCGGCCAACCGTATGTCGATTATCAGCTATGGGAAAGAAAGACCGGCTGTCCTGGGAAGCAATGAAGCGGCCTGGGCTAAAAACCGCCGCGCCGAATTTAAAATAGTCTCTCAATAACGAGGGAGCTATCATGTCTTTGAAAAGTTTGGGGAAAGCCGTCGTGATTTTCACGGCGGCTTTTATAACGCTGGTCGGCTGTGCCACCAAGCGTGACGTCATGATTGTCGATGAAAAAATCCAGCGCGTTCAGGCCGACCAGAAAAAAGTGGCCGACGCGGTAGGGCGCATCGACGCCATGTTGACCGAGGATAAAGATGCATCGCTTGAACTTCGGGCCGAAATTCGCTCTTCGGTTCGAGACCTTCTGACTGAATTCCGGGCGATGCAGGTTAATCTGGCCGACCTGCAGGCCAAAGTAGATTACCTCTCCGAACGCGGTCAGTCGCGCGGGGGGCATATTCCACCCGTAACTGCGGCCGGGACTGATAGCTCAAAAAAGGCCGATTCCGTGGCGGTCATTCCGGCTGTGGACTGCCTGGCCTTGTATGATGAAGCCTTTATTCTGCTCCGTCAGAGCCAGTATAATGAAGCCATTGCCAGCTTCAATGAGTACTTCAAATATTGCTCCACCAGCGACAAGGCCGACAACGCCCGCTTCTGGCTGGGGGAAGCGTACTATTCCATGAAAAAATACAACGAGGCTATCAGCGAATTCGATCTCGTTTTGAAAAATTACCCGTCATCGGAAAAATGTCCCGGAGCGATTTATAAAATTGCCCGCTCCCATGAAGAACTGGGCCATCGCAACGACGCGCGGCAGAACTATCAGAAACTGGTCAACGATTATCCCGGCACGCTGGAAGCCGACCAGGCCGCCGAAAAACTCAAAGAGCTCAAATAAAATGACCGTTCGACGGCTTAAAGTAATTACCAGAACCCCGGATGCGGAGATCCCTCGCGCCCGGGGTTTTTACCAACTGGAAGAAGATATTTTATACTTTCCGCTGGAGACCGGTCGCACTCGTACCAAATACTTTTCCTTTCTCGATTCCGAATTCGTTTCATTACAGCTCGATCGCGAAGGACGTCTAATTTTTGTCGAAATAACCCTCCCCCGGCGTCGCTGGCAGGCGGAGCCTAACCTGGTTCTGCCTGAATACGCTGTTCCGGCCGATATGCGATTTCTTGACTTCCGCGAACGTTTCGGCGAACCGGATATCTTTTGCGATACTAAACGGCAAACAATTTATATTAAATTCTCTGAACGACCCGCCCAAGCGACTTATTTGCTGGCCGAAAATGTCATGGCCCAGGTCGATTCCGATGACAGCCTGACTGCCTTGTGGTTGACCGGCATTACCGATGACCGCGCCGGGCAGAATATATCTTCATGGCGCAAAATGCTCCGCGCCAATAATTCCTTCCTGATCGAGACGACTATTTCCGCCCGAATGTGATTCGTACCGAATGTGATTCGTAAGTGATTTAATCTTCGCCAGCCCTGCCGTTAATTATAGCGGAGGTTTGTATGAGTTTATTCCTTTACATCGACGTCGACGCTTTCTTCGCCTCGGTCGAACAGGCGATCAACCGGGCATTGGTCGGGCGTCCGGTTATGGTCGGCGGGTTGAAACACGAACGCGGCGTAGTCGCCTGCCCCAGCTATGAAGCCCGCGCGCGGGGGGTCCACACGGGAACGCCTCTTCACGAAGCGGCGCGGTTGATTCCCGACGGCATCTTTCTGAAAGGAGATTTCAACCGCTACGAGGATTATTCCCAACGTTTCTATCACATCCTCGAATCATACACGCCCGAACTGGATAAAATCTCACAGGATGAGGCCTGCCTGAATATCGCCGGGGCCATTCGCCCGTTCGGGGACTGCCAAAAGCTGGCGATGGCATTGCAATCGGAAATTAAAAATACACTGGGACTATCCACCTCCATCGGTATTGCCCCCAGTCGGGTGGCCTCCAAAATAGCCTCCGAACAGAATAAACCATACGGTCTGACCATATTAACCCATGACAATATGGCCGCCTTCATGGAACATCTGCCGTTGCGAAGAATTCCTGGGATCGGACATGTGAAAGAAAATATATTGAACGAAATGGGTATTCACACCGCCGGGCAACTGGCCCAGGTACCGGAAAACTACCTGAAAATGATATTCGGGCTCAACGGCCTGAAAATCGCCGCCTATTGCCGGGGCGAGGACGGCCCCCTTCTGCGTGATCATCGAATCATCCGCTCGATCAGCCGCGAAACCGGGTTCGCCGATGATATCACCGACCACGCCGTGCTCTTATCGCATTTTTATTATCTTCTCGAGCGGGCCGCGGCCAAACTGCGGACCCTGTCCAAACGGGCCGGGACGGTCAAAGTAAAATTCCGCTATGCCGATTTCCAGACAATCGAGGGGGCCCACCGAGTGCATCCTTTCACCAACGATGAAAGTAAAATCTATCCTTTGATCGAACACATGTTCACGCGGCTATTCACCCGGCGCATTGGCATACGCCTGGTCGGGGTGACATTAACCGGCCTTAAAAATTATGTTGATAACGAGACCTTCCTCAATGACCGGGTTGAAAAGGATCTGCGTCTGCGCCGCGGGCTCGATTCCATCCGCGCCCGTGAGGGCTTCTTTTCCCTGATGACCGGCCGCACCTGGTCGCTGGAAACACGATATAAGAAAGGCGATACCGGCTTTGAACTGCGTACTCCCGGTCTGTCACAGTAGTTTTTCACTCCTCTATGGAACCGCTTCGCCGGAACAACTGGTTCGACGGGCGGCGCAAACCGGTTTTGGAGCCATTGCCTTGGCCGATAACAATAACCTGTATGGAGCCTACGATTTTTATTATGCCGCTCTGGCATATGGCCTAAGGCCAATAGTTGGCACACGTCTCGATACTTCTCTTGGCAAAATCGCCGTCCTGTGCAAAAATAATGACGGCTTTAAAAACCTGACTCGTCTGGTAACCCATTTGCAATTGCACGATCTCCCCGACCCGGACATACTCGCCCGGCATGCCGACGGTCTGATAGTATTACCGGAAATACGCGGCGATTATACCGTTTTAAAGGAAATATTCGGCGGGAATATTTATATCCCGGTCGGACTTGTCAAACCGACTGTGGCCCTGCGGCAAAGTGAAAGCTCCGGTATTAAAGCGGCGGCCTTGCCGCCGGTGAGCTTTTTGACCGCCAATGACTTCCCCCGTCATAAACTTCTGCGCGCCATAGGCGGCGGATATCTGATAGATAATATTCCTCCCGATGAACTGGCCAATGACAGCGAGCATCTTCGGGAATTATCCGAGTATGAACAAATATATAAGGCGTTTCCGGGGGCCATGTCCGGTGCGGCAGAAATCATGGAAAAATGCCGACTGGTATTTCCGGAGCGTAAAAATATCCTGCCCGACGTTAAAATCGATGGCGACCACCGCATTCGCCTTCGCCACGACACCCTTGAGGGGCTTCAGAAAAAAATGCGGCGCATCCCGGGACAATATCTCGCCCGCATGGAGTACGAATTATCCGTTATCGAACGCACCGGTTTTGTCGATTATTTTCTGATCGTCCGCGAGATCGTCGAATTTTGTAAAAAAAACCATATTGCTATGGTCGGGCGCGGATCGGCGGCTGGGTCACTCGTATCGTATACGCTTGATATCACTCGGGTCGACCCGATCATACACGATTTATATTTCGAACGCTTCCTGAATGAAGCCCGTTCCGATTGCCCCGACATCGACCTCGATATCGACTGGCGTCACCGCGACCGGGTGTTGGATTTCATATACAACCGTTATGGCCATGAACATGTCGCCATGATGGCATCATACATACGCTTCCAGCCCAAGCTGGCCGTCCGTGAAACCGCCAAAGCCATGGGTTGCAATCCCGGCGAGATTGACCGCTTCACCCGGCGGCTGCCCTATGGTCCCTTAGCTAAACCCGATAACGGCCTGTCAGAAATAAAACACCTGACCCATACCCGCCACGAATGGGAGCGTTTTCAGAAAATCCTGGCGGCGGCCCGTTCCATTGCGGAGCTCCCCCGCCATTTGAGCGTTCATGCCGGTGGCATCGTCATCACCCCACGACCCATCACCGAATATGTCGCGCTGGAGCGGGCCGCCAAGGGAATTGTGGTCACCCAGTGCGATATGTATCAAGCCGAAAAAATCGGACTGGTTAAAATCGATATCCTGGGCCAACGCGGGCTGGCGGTCATCGCCGATTGCCTGGAACAGGCGCGAAAGGTCCATGGTGAAGCTTTCAGGGTTCCCGATGATGATCCGGGGACATTTGAAATGCTCCGCTCCGGCAAAACCATTGGTGTTTTTCAAATCGAATCGCCGGGATTAAGAGCCCTTCTGCGGGACCTTCAGCCCCGCCGACTCGATGATATCACTCTGGCGCTGGCCCTGATCCGCCCCGGGGCTTCGGAATCGGGCATGAAAAAAGTCTTCCTTAACCGCTTTCATGGCAAAGAACAAACCAGATATCCTCACCCGAAACTTGAAGAGACTCTGGCGGAAACGTATGGCGTATTTATCTATCAGGAGCAGGTCATTCTGGCCGCCCGGAAAATCGCCGGCTTCAATCTTCCCGCCTGCGATATGCTCCGCCGGGCCATCGCCAAAAAGCGCAAAGCCGGATCGAAAGACAAACTTCGCGATAGATTCCTTGATGGCGCGGCAAAAAACGGCATCGATATGCCCACCGCCGAAAAGATTCTTGCCCAGTTTCAGCAATTCGCCGCCTTCGGCTTCTGCAAAGCCCACGCCGCCACTTATGGCCATCTGGCCTATATTTCCGCCTTTTTCAAAACCCATTTCCCGGCCCACTTTATGACCGCCGTCCTGCGTAACGGCGGCGGCTATTACCCCTCGGCCGTTTACGTGGCCGAGGCGCGGCGGCTGGGGGTCGAGATACATCCCCCCGACGTCCATTTCTCGGAGACACTCGATACGGTCCGCCATGGCAAATTATATCTTGGGTTCCATCGGGTGCGCGATATCACAAATAGAACTCTGGAACAGATCGAACAATACCGGCCATTCGTTTCGCTGGCCGATTTTCTGTCTAAAATCCGCCTGTCTGAACGTGAAATGGAGAATCTCATCCGGGTTGGTTTTTTCGATTCACTCGAAACATCCCGGCCAAAACTCCTCTGGCAGTATCGCCTCTGGGGAAAAGCGACGAAAAGCAAGGACGATATTTTCGGCGGGCAGGTCATAATACCGCACCGACAGACCCTCCCCCGTCTTGAGGAATTCTCCCGGCTGGATATTTTTAACGCCGAGCGGGACATTCTTGAAATTCCGGCGTCGTTCAATCCACTCTCGCTTTTTGATGGCTACCATGACTTCGACCCGAACGGCCTGAAAAAGATGAAGCATGATTCATACATAACCGCTTCCGGCTGGCTGGCCGACCGCAAGAGAATTAAAACCCGCGATGGCAAACAGATGGTCTTTCTGACATTCGACGCCCTCAACGACACTTTCGAGGTCATCCTGTTTCCCGATGTATGGGGCCGATACGGCGAAACCGTGCGCTCCTGGCGCTATCTCACCGTCGAAGGCCGCGTCAATTTGAAGGAAGGCAGTCCGGCCATCGTCGCCGAAAAAATATACCCGACCAATACCGGACTTAAGAAGGCCAAATTCATTTAGTTGACATGATGCGAAAGGAATCTTTTATTTACCGCATGGCTATCCCGGAAAATATAATAAAAGAGTACAATAAACTTGTCGCCGAAATCGAAAAACATAATCGGCTGTACTATGTCCTCGATTCGCCGGAAATATCCGACGCCGAGTATGACCGTCTGTTTGACCGCCTGCTTGAAATCGAAAAACAATACCCCGAATTGATCGACAATACGTCACCTTCACAGCGCGTCGGAGCGCCGCCGCTGGGCAAATTCGAAACGGTGACGCATCGCGTCCGTATGCTGTCTTTACAAAAGGTCACAACCGCGGAGGAATTTGCCGAGTTCGACCGGCGGGTACGACAAGGATTGGGCGTCGAGGGTGACATCGAATATACGGCTGAACCGAAACTCGATGGTCTCGCGGTTGAACTGGTTTATGAAAAAGGATTATTGGCTATCGGTTCTACCCGCGGCGACGGAGCCAAAGGCGAAAACATCACGGCTAATTTGAAAACCATTCGAAGCATACCACTTAAGCTGTCCGATAGTACGGCCGCAAAGTACCCCCTTCTGGAAGTGCGCGGCGAAGTGATCCTGCGCAAATCCGATTTCGAAAAGCTCAACGCCAGAATGACCGAACGCGAACTGCCGCCCTTCGCCAACCCTCGCAATGCCGCCGCCGGGTCACTACGACAGCTCGACTCGCGTGTCACCGCCGAACGACCGTTGATCTTCTATGCCTATGGCATCTCCGCCACCGACTTGCCCGATCTTGAAACCCACAGCGATACCATGCGCTTTCTAAAACATGAAGGGTTTCGTATTAATGAAAATCTCGTCACCGTCCGGGGCGTGGCGCAGGTGGCGAAAACCTTTGACAAACTCGAAAAAAGCAGGCCCGAACTGGACTATGAAATCGACGGCATGGTGATCAAAGTTAACCGCCTCGCCGATCAGGTCATTCTCGGTGAAATTGCCCGCGCCCCGCGCTGGGCGGTGGCATGGAAATTCGCCGCCGAAGAAGCCGAAACCGTCATTCTTGACGTTGATTTTCAGGTCGGACGAACCGGGATAATCACTCCGGTTGCCAAACTCAAACCGGTGCATGTCGGTGGCGTCACTGTATCCAACGCTTCACTGCATAACGAGGATGAAATTCATACGCTTGATCTTATGATCGGCGATACGGTTATCGTCAAGCGTGCCGGCGATGTTATCCCCGACGTTGTCAAAGTGCTTACCGAAAAACGAACCGGACGCGAAAAACCGATAAAAATGCCGGATAAATGCCCATCATGCGGCTCCAAAACGGTTCGCCCTGCCGGCGAAGCCGCCTGGCGTTGCACCAATATCGCCTGTCCCGCACAGGTAATCGAAAGGCTGTCCTATTTCGCCTCCAAGGATGCCATGGATATCGAAGGCATGGGTGGCAAGCTGGTTATACAGTTGTATAAAAAAAACCTGGTTGGAGACCCTTCGGATATATACTTTCTGACCAAAGAAAAACTTCTGCCTCTCGATTTAATGGCCGACAAAAAGGCGCAAAACATCTTAAATGCCATTGAAGCATCCAAAAACCGTGAATTACCCAACATCATTGTCGCTCTTGGCATATTCGGTGTCGGTGAAACCGCCGCACGAACCCTGGCCGCGCATTTTGAAACAGTCGATAATCTCATGCGGGCCGATGAAGAAGCTCTTACTTCCATCGATGGCATCGGCCCGATCATCGCCCGCTCAATTGTCGATTACTTTTCCAAACCCGCCAATCGCAAAATGATCGACAAAATGAAAAAGGCCGGAGTGCAATTTAGACCGTATAAAATCATAAGGGGCGCCCGACCTCTGGTCGAAAAAACTTTCGTTATCACCGGCACCCTTTCCAAACCGCGCGGGCATTTTAAGAAACTTATTGAAGACGCCGGGGGCAAAGTGACCGGTTCGGTTTCGACCAAAACCGATTATGTTCTGGCAGGCGTTGACCCCGGAAGTAAATACGACAACGCCAAAAAACTGGGCGTGACAATAATTGATGAAGACGATCTTAACAAATTACTTTCAAAATAGAATTGTATCTCACGCATCGGGTGGTTGGCTGTATTAATGCCCCATGCCATTTATAATCAAATAAAAGGCGAAACCAACAGGGGATTCCGCCCTACGTAAATCTGATATTTCAAGAATTTAAATTACAGCTTCGCAGCCACGGCATGCGCCACGTCCAGCGTCGAGGACGTTCCACCCATATCATAAGTGCGAACTTTGCCCTCTTTGATGACCGCCGCTATGGCTTTCTCCAGTTTTTCCGCCATGGTTTTCTCGCCCAGCCAATCAAGCATCAATTGTGCCGTTATCAAAGTCGCCATCGGGTTGACTTTATACTTCCCGGCGTACTTCGGCGCCGAACCATGAGTCGGCTCGAATACGGCGTACTTGTCGCCGATATTGCCCGAAGCCGCGAACCCCAGCCCGCCGACCAGTTGGGCACAGAGGTCGGAAATTATGTCACCGAACATGTTCGACGTCACCAGCACCGAGTAATCCAGCGGATTTTTAATCAGCCACATGCACATGGCGTCGATGTTGGTTTCCCACAGCTCAATCCCCGGATAATTTTTGGCCACCTCACGAGCAGTGCGAACCATGAGACCCGACGTTTCCCGAATGACATTAGGTTTCTCCACCACGGTCACGCTCTTGCGCCCGGTTTTCTTGGCGTATTCGAATGCATCGGTGATGATATTGCGGCACCCGGTCTTGGTATTGATGCGAAGCGATACGGCCACTTCGCCCCCCGGATGCTTATCGAACTTTTTCATTTTGGGATTGGCGTCGCATATCGCCTTGCGCACCGCATCAGGAAGCGGGAAAAACTCCACTCCGGCATACAGGTCTTCGGTATTTTCGCGGAAGACCACGATATCGATACCTTCTTTGTAATTCAGCGGGTTGCCCGGGTAGGCTTTGCACGGGCGCAAATTGGTGCGCAGATTGAATTCCTGGCGGAGCCGGACAATCGGCGAAGCATAAGTCAACCCCTTGCCCTTGAGTCCCGGAACCAACTCGTTTTCGGCCTCTTCCTTGGGCTTCGATGTAATCGCCCCGAACAGGGCGCAATCGGTACTATTTAATATATCAATCGTGCGCGCCGGAAGCGGATTACCTTCCTTGCACCAGAATTCCCAGCCGATATCGGCATGGATATATTCTGCATCCACTTTCAATTTGTCGAGGACGATTTTAGCCGCGTCCATGACATCGATGCCGACGCCGTCGCCCGGCATCCACGCAATCTTATACTTAGCCATTGTCTCTTTAGCCGCTCCTGTTAATAGTTGAAGGTTAAACTGAAAATATGAGAATCATCGAGTTCGTTGGAATACGGCAGGAAGGCATAGTCAATGCGGAAATTCCGTTTCCTGAAACCCAGCCCCGCCGAAATACTCTTGCTTTCATAATTGAACCTGTAACCCGCCCGGATTAACAGATTTTCATGCGCTTCGTATTCACCTCCGGCGTGTACCCGCAAATTGTACTCATCGACGTTGGAATCATCGAAAACCACCAGGTCCAACGCCCCGAGAAGCTTATCATAACGATAGGACCCGCCCAGACGGAATGTCGTGGGCAAGTCTATTTCTTCGTTGCGCAGATTCATGGTCGGACCGAAATTCTGCACGGCCGCACCGATATTAATTTCGGGACACAATTTATACAAGATCCCGATGTCGAAATTAATCGCCGAACCGGTATATGTATCGATTTTTTCCATCATCCATCCGGCCATAGCTCCCACTACCACCCTCTTTTCAAATTGGTATGATACCCCGGCCTTAATCGAAACATCCTGCGCATCAAATGGGTAATAGGTGCTCGATGGCACCGAATCGGTTCGGCCCTGCAAACCTTCTACATGTCCGACCACCATCCCGGCCGTGAAAACGGCCTTGTGCTTGGAAAATGAAATGTATCCGGCTTCGACCGCAACATCCTGCCAGTGGGTGTTATGCGAAAAACTGCCGTTGACGCCATCTTGTCCATATGTTGTGGCCGGATTGAAGGCGGCGGAGAAAGGATCGGCTTCGACGGCGACAAATGCCCCGCCCATGCCGGTCGGCCGCCCGCCCGACTCGAGCGTCAGAAGCCGCAACCCCGATAATGCCCAAACCGGTATCGTTAAGCATAGAAAAACAGTTGTGAAAAATAATAATTTAATCGTTCGCGACATAAGTTTAAAACACCATGTTAAGGCTTATTATGTGGTCACTCCCCTCATCTGCTTTTTCGGCAGAAAAGGCGTAATCAAACAGCAACGTGAATTTGTTTATTTCCTGCACCAGTCCCAGACCAGCCGTCAGACGGCCCTGGTTCAATCCCGCGCGAAGCCGAAGCATTTTATCGACCATGTACTCCCCGCCGAATCTCGCCTTGGCCGTTTGTTTGGTATTCTTCTCGATGTCGAAAGCGGTTGTTAATTTCTGTTTGAACGTTTTGAAAGAAAGACCGAATCCCACCAGAATGGGAAATTCGTCATCCTGCGATACCCCCGGATTATAGCTGTATCTTTCCCAGTAATCATTAGTGGTCCAGGGATAGGTGGCGGCGAGGTTGTTGACCACCAGGCCGACCGTGATATCCTGCACCGGTTTATTATCCATATAGGCATATTCGAACAATGAATCGACAAAGAGCAAAGCACCCAGGTTTATCCCGATGGAATTGGCATCGATATTGGCCAGTTTTTTATAATAATAGCCCAATTTGGTGCCCACACTTAAATATGGGATAAATCGCTTGGCAAATGTCAGACCAAACATATGCTCTTCGGAAGATATGGTTCGGCCGAGTTCCCGACCGCTCCGATTGCGGGCAGTCACTTCACCATAGCCGCCATACAACCAGCTGATGCCGATCGCCGACTCCATGCGCGTTGGAATAACCATTGATAAATATCCGAGTTTGCGGTCCAGCGTCATGACCCGATAACCGCTTGAAAAAGTATTTTGAGATACTTGCGTCAAGCCGGCCGGATTGAAATACTGCGCCCCCGCGTCATCGGATAAACCGTAAAAGGCCCCGCCCATAGCCGCCGGGCGCGCCTGAACCGACAATTGAAATATCGCCCCGGCGTAACCGCCGTCTTCATCCGAGCGGGCGGCCTGCCCGGCCATGATCGCAATTAATATTAATATATAATATATCTTTTTCATATTTGCCTCTTACGGGATTATAGCCAGTTTGCCCCAGTTAATATCGCCGTTGGATGTTTCGACCTTGAAATAATAAATCCCGGCGGCGACAACATCCCCGCGGCCATTACGGCCGTCCCAGTAGTCGGTGGAATAGGCAATATCCTCCCCACCCTGGCGTGGTTGATTGTTTACCACCGTTTTTACCAGGTTCATGGCGAAATCATATATTTCAATCGTAACATAACCCGTTTGCGGCATCGGATAATTAAAATACACATAACTCTGGCTGACCGGCGAAAATGGCACCGGATAGGCGAAATACGAATCAAGAATGGCTTCAGTGCGGAAAATATCCCAGCTTCCGGTTTCGAATAAATCGACCGGAATGACGGCTGCCCCATCCTCGGTTCCCACCCAGAGTTGATCGTCAATCACCTTTGCCCCATATATGGAACTGGAAATGTCTATTGTGAATTCAACCCTCGGCCGGTTGGATACCAGTTGCCCCGAAATTCTGGCCGTATCCCAGACAATATCCCCAAAAACATTTGTATCCAAGCTGGAATATAGTAGACCGGCCGATGTTGCCGCGAAAACGGTACTATCGTAAAAACCGAAATTCCACGCCACCGTCCCGGTATAAGCAGTTCTCCAGACATTCTCTGAATGTAAATCCAAAAAGGATATCCCGTTGGCTTCGCCCGTCAATCCGGTCGCCACCGGCCGACCCGTCGCCCATAACAACTGCTCACCACCCGGCAATTCCTGAATACCCAGAGCCGTCACCCAGTTACCGGTTAAATTCGGATAAACCACAGGCGTTACCTTGTCGGGCGCAATAGGGTTGGTATTGGCTTTATGAATCCCCCAGTGGACTGTCGAACCCTGACTGGGCGGCGAAACCCCGAAACCACCGCCGTCGGTCCCGAGGAAAATTATACTGTCAATAATTTCAATCACCCAAAAATCCCGATTTCGGAAATTGAGCGTTATTGGATTGAGACTGTCCTGAATCTGATAACCCGGTGACGTGCCCCAAATCCACGTTTCCAAATCAATAATCTGATTTAGAAGATTCTGTCCGCCCAGAGCGACATAATCATCAAGAAAAGCGATGTCGTAATAAAGAGTGTCCATCGGACTGACATATCGCGTGTACCAGCTCGCACCCTCATCGAAAGAAATATACACGGCATTGGAACCGACCTCTTCATCGAGCGGACTGTTTAACGCCCAGATATAAATGGAATCGACCACTTCATCGTCACCGTAAAAATGCTGGATATCCACTTTGTGCGTTCGGGCGCCCGAAGTGTCATCATCCGGGAATACATAATAAAAGGTGGAATCCAAAACATTGGAACCGTCGAATTGAAGCATGACCAGTCCCGCGTCGGTGCCCAGCCAGAGACGATTATTGGCGGTATCCGGAACAAGGCTATTGACTGTCTCGCGGTTGAGATCCTCCAGAGGGCCGCCGGTATCAATCACGACCGCTTCCCATGAAAGCCCCATATCGATTGAGCGGGCAAGACCACCCCTTTTTGCGGCCACATAAAGAGCACCGTTCAAATCGGCGATATCAGTAACATATTTATCGGTATCTTTGACATCCAGAGCGGGATCATTTATTTCCGTGAAGCTTCTGCCCATGTCGGCCGAAACTGCCAGTCCGGTGCCGGGGCCGGTCAACGACTCGCGCGTTCCGACAAAAACCTTGTCACCATAAAAGTGGCCGGTCGTTACCGTCGGCCCGGGTAACCCGTCATCAGGGGAATAAGCTGAATTGAATGTATTGGCCATTCCCAGTCCGCTGTAACGCGAAAGACCCCGGTCTCCACAGATAATATAAAACGTGTCGGCTTTGAAGATATCGAGGATGTTATTTGACGACGGTTTAGCATAATCCGGAGCCCAGACATATTTCATCAGGCCGCTGGCCGTCCCGGCCCATAAAATCAGAGAATCCTGATGAAAGGTATCGACCACCGCCGAGAAATAAATGTCGCTCGTCCGCCGCGCCACCGTGGGATCGTTGCGATTGATTGAATCCGCGGCCGAGGCATAAAAATCCCGCCAGGTCTGACCACCGTCGAAACTGCCAAATAACCCCCCGGCCCATGATGCGCAGAATATGACGCTGTCGACCCCGGTAATGTCATAAATGACCGACTGACCTCCATATGAGCCCTTGACCATCATCGTATCCCACGTCCGGCCTTCGTCGTCGGAATAGGATAACCCATCGGCAATCGCATAGAGCTGGCCCCCGATTTCTTCCGAATGATTGGTGGCCACCCAGATTTTGTCGGCAATTTCGTCACCCGCCGAATAAAAGGCCGAAATTTCCTGCGATACCAGTCCGTTGGTGGTATTGTAAATATTCCAGCTTTGGCCGTCGTCATCGGTGTAGCTCAAGCCTCCGCTGGTGGCCAGCCAGATAGAGCCTTTGTGCTTGATAATATCGATGACGCCATTATCCGACAGTCCGACCGAAACCTGGGGTTCATCCAGCGATTTCAAAAGGACCGTCGCCTGCGCTCCCGAAATTGTCAGGAGCAAAATCAGTAGTATTAATTTTTTAATCATAATATAAAAATAGCCGGCGTTTGATTGGGTTTCTCCGGCTTTGAATCATAAGAAGTTTATAACCTTCCAAATCTTTTATTTTTATTTTTTCTTTAGCTATTACCTATATATTCCTCCAAAAAACATGATAAAATAGTCAAATCGGAAAGCCAAGTCAAGCATTAAGGACCAAATATAATCTATCCCCTGTTATCAATAACGTATACATTATACGCGCCTAAGCCCTTGAATGTTCACTCGTTAATCAGTGTTGCGGAAATCTCAACCTTATTTTAATTTATACTTTGACAAATGCCCGTCACATCGGTTTCTTGAGTATAAAAATATCGAGGTATATGCCATGAAAAGAATTTTCCCGCTTTTGATTTTGCTTTTTCTTGCCAGCCTTTCCATTTTAACCGGCCTCCCCGGTTGCGATAAACTCGTAACCGAAGAAAATTTCTATTACAGCTATGATACCGTAACATTAATCGACAGCACCTGCGTCGCCGCCTGTCACTCCGACCGGAATTCGGTCCTCGATATCGCCCGCGGGGAATGGATCAACTCCACCCATGCCGCCGGTCAGCTGACCAATTATCAACTGCTTGATATTGAATTATTGACGCCCAAGATTTATACGACCAATTATTGCGGGCCGCAATGCCACACATCACAGGGCTACATCGCTCGATCGACAAATGGTGTCGATCAGCCCCTCGAGATTCGCTGCAAAACCTGCCATGATTATCACACAACCTGGGATTATTCGCTTCGCTATAGTGCCGCTGTCACACTCATCGATGGCACGACCTTCAATTCGGGTTCATCGAACAATTGCGTATCCTGTCATAAATCCATAAGAGATGTCAACCTCATCGTAAACGCCATCTTCGACGCCAATTCTAATGATTCCGTGGCCGTGTCCAACTTCTGGGGACCGCATGGGTCAAACCAGGCGGAGATGTTTCTCGGTCGCGGCGGGTATCATTACGATGGCGTCAATTATTCAAATCTTGCCCACAGTTCCACCTTTACCGGCGGCTGTGTCAAATGCCATATGTCGGTCACGACCGGATTTTCGCTGGGTGGTCACAGCGTGAATATGTCCGATGGCGCCACCGAGCATATCGCCTCCTGCAATGTCATCGGTTGTCATACCGGCGGCACCGCCATATCAAGCTTCGACACCTACTCCCAGCCGTCCCGGCAGCAGTTTCTGGACACTCTCGCCCTGCTGGAATATTACCTTGACAGCCTGGGACTGCTCGATACCATTGGCTATATTCGTCCCGAAGGAATCGCCGGGGCCTTGTATAATTATCGCTTTATAATAAAAGACCAGAGTAATGGGATTCACAATCCTAAATACAGCATGCGCCTGGCATCGAGTTCTCTGGAGTACATCCTGACCTATATAACCCCGCCGGAAAAAGCGCGATAGATAAAACGAATAAAAAAAGCCACCCGCAAAGGTGGCTTTTTTTATATCAATATCTTTATATTTAATTTCCTGCCGATGCGAATTTCCTGGTCAAGGCCGGGACTATTTCAAACAAATCCCCGACTATTCCATAAGATGCAATTTTAAATATGGGCGCTTCCTTATCACGATTTACAGCCACGATCGTCCGGGAAGTCTGCATCCCGACCAAGTGTTGAATGGCCCCGGAAATGCCCAGCGCGAAATACAGCTTGGGATTGACCGTCTTGCCGGTCTGGCCAATCTGGAAACGGTACTGAATCCAACCGGCATCGACTATAGCGCGCGACGCACCGACTGCCCCACCTACCGCTTTGGCCAGACCTTCCACGAGGGCAAGATTTTCCGGGCCGCGAATACCGCGACCGGCGGCGACGATTACGTCGGCCTCCGTTATATTGACCGACTGCCCGCTTTCCACGATCATCTCCTTGACCGTCGATTTGACGTTGAAAACGGCGTCACTGACGGTTTCGGAAACGACTTCTCCGGCCCCTTCTCTGGACTCATCGAAAACTTTCGGCCTGACCGTGACCACCGTCAGCTTCCCCGAAGCACCGGCTACATTGGCGATTACATTTCCCCCATAGGACGGACGGGTGAACACGATCCGGTCGCCTTCGGCGGTAAGCCCGGTGATATCCGAAATCATCGCCGCTCCGTTGGCCGCCGCCAGACGGGCCGCCAGCGCCTTGCCATAAAAGGTGGCCGGAATCAAAACCAGATTCGGTTGATACTTGCCTATTAGTTCCGTTATGGCTTTACAATAAACGCTGTCATTGAAATATTTGAACCCCTGATTCGATACGGCTGCTACTTTGCCGCCGCCATGCGCCGCCAGCTCTTTGGACATTTCCGAGGCATTTTCGGCCAGAATCACGGTTGTCAATTCACCGCCGATTTTTTTGGCAACGCTGAATAGTTCAAAACTGACGTGAGACAATTTCCCGTTCTTATGTTCGGCCAAAGCCAGCACTTTTACGCTCATTGGTTCAGTCCTTCCTTTATTTCAGCCTGCCTGACCGCCGTTCGGATAACTTCGGCCAAAGCGACGCTGTGTTCGCCGGCCGCCTTCTTGCAGTCTTCGTATTCGGGCTGTAATTTAATCCTATTGCCGAATTTTAATATCTTCACCCCGACCGGGCCATACGGCGTATCAACTCTGACAACCCGCCTTTCCAAAATGCGGCGGTTCATCGTCCGATACCGAATCCCGGCCGTGGTGGTTTCGTAGAATATAATATCGCTTAATTTCGAGACCAAGTCCTTTTTACATATGACCGTCAATAGCTGTCCCGGACGATTCTTCTTCATATATACCGGCGTGATATAGACCTCGCTGGCCCCCTCCTGATACAACCTGTCCAGCAAATACCCATAAGTCTGCGGGATCATATCATCGATATTGGTTTCCAGAATTTCCACTTCATCGGTCGGGACAGACGCACTTTCATCCAGATGCCCGAGAACCAGACGAAGCAAGTTGGTCCGGTCGGGGAAATCTTTTGTTCCCGCACCGTAGCTGATATTGTCTATCCTGTACGACGGCTGGCCAGGGTATCCATACATAGCCCGTAACGTGGTCAAAATCGCCGCCCCCGTGGGCGTAACCCGTTCACCTTCACCGTCGATATGCTCCACCGCAATGCCCTTGAGAATTTCCATGGTGGCCGGGGCCGGAACGGGCAGTATTCCATGTGCCGCACGAATTACCCCCCGGCTTAACGGCACCGGGCTGGCTATGATATAATCTGGTTTAAAATAGTCGATACCGATGGCCGTACCGACAATATCGACGATGGCATCGACTGCGCCTACCTCATGGAAATGGATTTTATCCGGTGTCGTGTTATGAATCCGGGCCTCAGCTTCAGCAATTTTTCGGAAGACCGCTTCGGATATACTTTTAACTGTCTGATTATACCCCGCCTTTTCTATAATTTCAAGGATATCTTTCAAATGACGATGAACATGCCTTTCGGAAACATGCACATCTATTTTTCCGGCGGCGATATGGTTTTTTTCAACGGCCCGATATTCCAGTTCATAACCGGCCAAATTCAACCGGTCAAGATTTTCCTTGAGGTATTCAAACGGCAGGCCCAGATGCACCAGGGCCGCCAGCATCATATCGCCGGCAATGCCTGAATAAACATCCATATAAAGAACCCGCATTATTTCTCCTTTGCCGTTATCCGGGCTATTGTGGCCGCCGCCACTCCGGCTCCGAAACCGTTATCAATGTTGACCACCGTGACCCCGGAGGCGCAGGAATTGAGCATGGCCAGAAGGGCCGCCAATCCGCCGAACGACGCCCCATAACCGACCGAGGTCGGCACGGCGATTACGGGAACATCCACCAGCCCAGCCACCACCGACGCCAGCGCGCCTTCCATCCCCGCCACGGCAATGATGACACCGGCCTTTTTAATCAACTCCCCGCCCCCAAACAGCCGATGCAAACCAGCCACTCCGACATCATATAACCTCTCCACCGGACATCCCATAATCCAGGCCATGAGCGCCGCCTCTTCCGCGACCGGAATATCCGATGTCCCGGCCGAACATACCAAAACCATGGTATCCGTCATCATCCGGGGCTGCTTCCTGTTTCCGCCCAGAATCAGGGCCAGTCGGGCATCCGGATAATAACGGGCCGCTTTAAGTTTACCCTTTAAAATTGAAAATTGTTTTTTTTCAAGCCGGCTGATAATAACGTCCGTCCCCGCCTTTTTTAATTTTTCACCGACCATTATAATTTGCTCAACAGTCTTTCCCGGAGCATAGATAACCTCCGGCTGGCCCCGACGAATCAGTCGATGGTGGTCGATTCGAGCCATACCGACATCTTCAAAAGGCAGAAACCGCAACTTCTCCAGAGCTTGTTCGACAGACAGTGAACCGCGTTCAACCTCTGTTAATAATTTTATGAGCTTTTCTTTATCCATTCAAACCCGCCGCGAAAGTCAGATAATTATTCAAACATGCTTCCATTTCTTTATAAGATTCCTGTTTCATAATATCCCGCCGCAGCTGATGTCCCTCCGGGAAACCGCGGGTGTACCAGGCCAGATGCTTGCGCATCATCCGCGATGCCACCGGGTCGGGATATTGTAACCCCATAAGTCGGGCGTGTTCCAGCGCCATTGCCACTTTCTCTGCCGGAGTTATGTCGGGAATAATACGGCCGTTTTCCAGAAATTCGCCAATCATCTTGAAAATATAAGGATTGGTCATGGCCGCCCGTCCGATCATGATGGCGTCGCAACCGGTTTCTTCAAACATCCTTTGGGCATCTTCGGGGGTTTTAATATCGCCGTTGCCTATAACCGGAATCGTTATTTCCTGTTTAAGACGTTTTATCAGGGACCAGTCGGATTTGCCGGCAAAGCCATCGGTACGGTAACGCGGATGAAGCGTCATGGCGGCAATGCCGATCTTTTGCGCTCGCCGGCCGATTTCAAGATAGCTGGGCATATCACTCGTCCAGCCCGAGCGGGTTTTTATAGTCACCGGGACGGTCGAATTTTCGACCGCGGCCGCCATAATTTCCTCGGCCAAACTGGGGTCTTTAAGAAGAGCCGCCCCGCCGTTTCTTTTTATAACTTTTGGAACGGGACACCCCAGATTGATATCTATTATATCCGGACCGAATTCCATTAGCTTTTTGGCCGCCATCGCAATAAATTCAGGTTGAGAACCGAATAACTGAATCCCTATAGGATGCTCTTCCGGAGTATGATCCAGCATACGGATGGTTTTTTTATGATTTCGGGCAAGGGCATCGGCTGAAATCATTTCCGTATAACAAAGCGCCGCGCCATACCGCCTGGCCAGCAACCTGAAGGGCCGCTTGGAGATACCGGCCAATGGGGCCAGAATCAATTTTGAGTCGAGGTTCAAGTTTCCGATTCTCATGCCGACAATATAATTAACTCTAATTGTGTTTGCAATAAGGGCACCCGGACAAATAGGCCGTGTCTGCAACATTATGAATATGAAATAAAACATTGGGGATTATGAAAGGAGCCCCCCATGCCGGAAATAATAATTAAGTTTGAAGGCAAAGTGATCGAGCGCGTGGTCGCCGAAAAAAAACGATTGAGTATCGGCCGGACGCCGGATAATGATATCATTCTCGATAATCGGGGCGTGTCCCGCAAACATGCCCAGATCGAATTTAATGAAAGCGCCGCCGTCATTATCGATAACCAATCGTTAAACGGGACATTCGTCAACAACCGTAAAGTCACCGAGGAAATCCTGCGGGATCGCGATCAGATCATGATCGGCAAATATACTCTCGAATATCATACCGATGTCTCTCGCGACGGGGTGGCGTCCAATATGGACGGAACCATGGTGCTGAACACTAAAAAGCACAAGGAACTGCTCCACAAGGATCAGCAAGACCGCGAAATCGTCAACCGCATGGGTTCGTCGGTCTTGGTGGGGGAAGATAATACCGACTTCTCGGAATACCGTATCGACCGCAATGTCACCACCATCGGCCGGGCCAAATTCGTCCATGTTCATGCCAAGGGTTTCATGTTGTCGGGTATCCAGGCCAAAATCGTAAAAGAAGAAGAAGGCTACACACTGGTGAATCTCGGCCGTAAAGGTAAAACCAGACTTAACGGTGAACTGGTTGATAAAAACCTTCTGAAAAACGGAGATATTATACAGGTTGGGAAATCAACATATCGTTTTGTGGAAGGTAGTTGATTCATGAAAATTGCGCTGATATCGGACGTTCACGCAAACCTGGAAGCCCTGGATCGGGTCTTGCGCGACATCGAAAAACAGGGCGTGGAAAAAATCCACTTTCTCGGCGATGCCATCGGCTACGGCTGCAATCCCAACGAATGTGTCGATTTGATCATGAGACATTGTGATATCAAAATCATGGGCAACCATGATTATGCCGCCCTGGGATTGGAATCAGCCGAAACCTTTAACAAGGCCGCCCGGATTTCTTTGGAATGGACACAGGCCTGCCTGAAACAGAAAACTATGGAGAAACTGGCTGATTTTGAATTATCGGCCGATTTTCTCGACTATCACCTGGTTCACGCCACACCCTTTGAACCGGAAGCCTGGCACTATGTCTTTAATGTCGAACAGGCCGTCGATCAGTTCCATCATTTCCCGCAGTCGGTATGTTTCGTGGGGCACTCGCACGTCCCGGTGACGTTCATTCGGCAGGATAGCGGCGAAGTAACGGCGCACATTAAAAACAAACAAAAGTTTACTGAAGATAAGAAATACCTGGTCAACGTCGGCTCCGTGGGACAACCTCGCGATAAGGATTGCCGGGCATGTTATGTCACCATCGATATAACCGGGGGAATTTTGGAATACCACCGCGTCGATTACGATATTCAAAAAACGCAGGAGAAAATGGCCAGGGCTCAAATGCCGGAGTTTCTGATCGAGCGACTCTCCGTCGGCGCATAGGCAGGTTGGGAATATGATACGGAAATTTTCGTCTTACATACTTTGTCTTCTGATTTCTTTTCTGGTCGTAGCCCTCTATGTTAATGATTTCTCGCCGCTGGTCCGACTCGAAAGTAAAGTCAACGACCTGCTCTACTCTTTCCGGGGTGAACAGGTACTGCATTCTGACATTGTCATGGTTAACATCGACGACGTGGCTATATCCAAGTACGGGCAATGGCCCTGGCATCGCGACCGCATCGCCGATCTGCTGGCGGCCGTCGGGTCCGGTGCTCCCCGAACCATTTTTATGGACCTGATTTTCGAACCTGATACCGACGAGGACATCGCCGGATATACTGACGTGCTCGCCGGGCAAATGTCCTGGGTAAAAAACGTAATCATTCCCTATCAGTTCAATCGCGCCGATTTCCAGAACGCCCGTATCAGCCGACCAGAGTACTTGTACGATAATTCCGTGACCATCAACACTGACCTGGGTATACTCGATGAATATGCCACGGTTCTGGCCCAGAATGTATTTCTGCCTCCTCGACAGCTTTGCCAGTATTCCGCCGGAATCGGCTTTCGCTATTCCATATTCGACGATGATCGTAAAATCCGCTGGCACCCGTTAATTATGTTCTATGATGGATTTTATTATCCGTCGGCACCGCTTCTGGCGGCAGCCAATTACCTGGGATATAAACCGTCACAGATTACCGTCCACAGCGACGGCAGGGTTTTTCTGGGGAATGTCGAAATACCGGTTAATCAGCAAACCCGCATGTTTATTAATTATAACAAACCGGGACAGTCATTCATTAAATTTTCGGCGGCCGATATTCTCGATGAGACAATCAACCTGGCCAGTCTTTCCGATAAGCTGGTGATCATTTCCCTGACCTCAACCCAGTTGACCGATTACTTCGGAACACCGGTTGCAAAGAAACTGGCGGGTGGAGAATTGCGGGGGAATGTCATTGAAAACATCATTCATTCCAATTATATGCGACGTTATGATAGCGCGCGTGGGCTCGACATGCTCCTCCTGTTCGGCCTCGGCGGCCTGTTTGCCTTCATCCTGCCCAGAGTATCGCTGAAATTCCGATTTGTTATAATCTTTATTTCGTTGTTCATTCTGGCCAACGTCAATTTTATTCTATTCAATTCATATAATATTCTGCCTCGGACGCTATATATCGGCCTGCAAATATTCCTCCTGCTGATCGCCAGCCCGTTTCTCGAAGGCGATTTCCTGGAGCGGCTAACGTCTAAAAAGGATGATTCTCCGAAAAAATCCGGTTGGTCCCGGCCACCCAAAGTTCGCGTGATTGAAGATACCGCGCCGACACCGCACCGCACAACGGGGCCTGATGATCTGTCGCGTCCGAAAGTCGACGAATCATCGCGGGCGACGGTCAAAATGGACTACGATAACAGTCGGCAAAAGAAAAATATTCAGGATCAGCTAAAGACCGAGATTAACCGCACTGGCGTGGAAAGGACAGAAGTTTTCGCCTCGACACCGCCGCCGGCAAACACATTCGCCGCCGCCGCTGACAATAAGGCCGATTCTCGAAGCATTGAGCATAATAATATTAATGTTGACCGGCCCACCGCTGAAACGGCTTTAAAAACGGGAAACTCTTCCGCCATCGACATGATCCCCGACAGCCAGAAGATCACGCAGCTGGGGCGTTATCAGGTCGTCGGCATACTCGGTAAGGGAGCCATGGGAACAGTGTATAAAGGCATGGACCCGGCTATCAACCGCAATGTGGCTTTAAAAACCATTCGCCTTGATTTTGTCAATGACCCGGAAGAAATGGCCGAACTCAAAGAGCGCCTGTTCCGGGAGGCCCAGGCGGCGGGCAATTTATCACATCCCAATATTGTCACGATTTACGACGTCGGGTCGGAGAACAACCTGCAATACATCGCCATGGAATACCTCCAGGGTCAAACGCTGGAAGATTTAATCCGCAAGAAGACAAAAATGAATTATCGGATCATCTCCCAGATTATCTCGCAGATTTGCATGGCCCTTGATTATGCCCATAGCCAGGGCATCATCCACCGCGACATCAAGCCGGCCAATATCATGATCCTGACCGATTACAAAGTGAAGGTCATGGATTTCGGCATCGCCCGGGTCGATTCCTCGTCGATGACCCGAACCGGTATTGCCATGGGTACACCCAATTACATTTCACCGGAGCAATTATCCGGCAAACAGGTCGACCGTCGCACCGATATTTTCAGCCTGGGCGTCGTGATGTACGAAATGCTGGTGCAACGCCGGCCGTTCCGCGGTGAGAATCTGACCTCGTTGATTTATAATATCGTCAACAACGACCCCGAACCGCCGTCCTCGCTGGACCCGTCTATCCCCAGCCTCTTCGACCGCGTGATAGCCAAAGCTCTGGCCAAAAATCCCGACGCGCGCTATCAGCACGCCGGCGAAATCGGCATGGCTATTTCTGATTTTATTGAATCCTTCGGAACGAAAAAGTCGGTTTAGAATCAGCCCGGCTCGTTATCGTCACCGGACTTGTTCTGATCGATAATCTCTTCGGCCAAAGACAGGGCCACCCCCGACAACATGACCTCTACCCCCAATCGCGTGAAATCGCTGGAAATCAGGCTGCGATCGATACCCGAATACAGCGAACATGATGCGCCCTGCTCCACCACGAGCCCGGAAATATTTTCGGTCGTTTCGTTGACGAACGTGACTTCACCCAGTTCCTCCGAAACGACATACCCCGAACAATTATGAATCTGCAAATGGGAATTGCCGGTGTAGACGACAACCAGCATGCCGCGGGCTTTACCGAGCAGAATTTCCGGATAGATTTCCAGTATCAGAACGCGCTTTTCGCTCTGATTGGAAATCCTGATGCGAAAATGGTCACTTTCGTATAAAATTTTCTCGGCCTTTAATACCGCACTGACCCTTTTGGCATCTTCTTCTGTGAACTTATTCATGGTCTTTCTTTTTGGCGTCGCTATCTTTGGAGTCGCTGCTATCCATGGCCGATTTGATTTCATTCTGGGTATCCTTGACAGCCGATTTGAATTCCCGAATACCCTTGCCCATGTTCCGGGCAATCTCCGGAAGACGTTTGGCACCGAACAATAAGAGGATGGCCAAAAAAACCAATGCTATTTCCCACGGCCCCATTCCAAACATATTCAACTCCTTGGCGAAATTTCTCCAACCCTGTTATTCATACCGGTCCCAAATATAATAAACGACAGAATCCTGGTAAAGTTTATATTATTCATCAAACGTTATATATACCACCACCTGAAATAGACAATTACGATTAATACCGCCAGCGCCGACATGAAGTTAATCTTGAACGTCAGCCCGATCGTGAAAGCGATGGAATAAAGTTGAAAACGCATCGTATCCATGCCGATCGTGACCGACTTTGAAAACAGCGTTTTGGCCGCCCCCGGCTGCAGAAAGGACCCGATCAACTCTCCCACAAAGCCGCCAATGACCGCGGCCAGAATCAACGCCACGATTATAAACGTCAACTCACGCTTTTTCACAGCCAATACTCCGGTTTATGAAATTTCGAATCGATATAAACATCCTATAACCGTCGTCTGACCCCAGGATACTCTCCATAGCCCGCTCCGGGTGCGGCATCATTCCCATGACGTTCCCGGATTCGCTGACGATTCCGGCGATATTATCGGCCGAACCGTTGGGATTACTCCGATCGGTAACATTGCCCTCACGGTCACAATACCTGAAGACTATCCGGTTGTTTTTCTTCAAAAGCTCCACGTCGCCGCTGAAATTATAATAATTCCCGTCTTTGTGGGCGATCGGTATTTTAAGTACGTCACCGACCCGGTATTCGGACGTGAAGGCAAGATCATTTCTCTCCACGCGAATATATACGTCACGTCCGCGAAAACGCAGGTCACGGTTGCGGATTAACGCTCCCGGTAAAAGCCCTGATTCCAGAAGAACCTGGAAACCGTTACAAATACCGAAAACCAACCCGCCCTTGGCGGCAAACATGGCGACCGCTTTCATAATCGGCGAAAACCTGGCGATGGCGCCGGAGCGAAGATAATCGCCATGGGCGAATCCGCCCGGGAGAATTATGACATCGCAACCCATTAGATCGGTTTCCTGATGCCACAGAAATTCCGCATCCTCGCCGATAAGCCTGGCGGCGGCGAAAGCATCATAATCGCAATTGGAGCCCGGAAATGTGACCACCCCGAATTTCATTTGTCAAAATCCACGTCAAATTTCTCGATCACGGGATTGGCCAGAAGCTTCCGGCATATTTCCGTGACTTTCTCTTTCGAATCTTCACTATCGCTCAGTTCCAGTTCGAAAAAGCGTCCGCTTCGTACCGCTTTTATCATATCGTAACCCATGTTCTTTATAGCCTTTTCGATCGTCAGACCCTGGGGATCCAGAACGCCGTCCTTGAGACGGACAAATACCGTTGCTTTATTCTTGCCCATTGTTTTCTCCGTCATTTCGACCGTTGGTTTGCCGCCTGCGGACAAAATCCACACCAAGATAGAAAAACCGGTAGGCCTCACGAACCAGGCCGGTTATAATATATATTGCGAATATAGGGAATAATAAAAGCCGAGGCTTATAAAGGGCCGCCACTGCGGCAATAAGTACAAAAATCAGCTTGATTCGATTTCTGCGTGTATTGAACTTGTCGGGAAACGAATCATATTCAACCTGCGAAACCATAAGCGCCGCAAACAGAATAATCATCGATACCAGGTATTCAGAATACTGCAGACTACCCCATAGATAATAGCTCATTATAATGAAGGAAACCAGCGCCAGAGCCGCGCCCGGCACCGGCAGACCCATGAATTCTTTTTTCTCATCGGTATCGGCCAGGACATTGAATCGGGCCAGACGGTAGCCCGAAGCCATTATATATACAATCCCTATTATCCAGCCCCACTTGCCCATCGCGTGAAGCTTGAGCGTATAAACAATAAAGGCCGGCGCCACCCCGAATGACAAAAAATCCGCCAGCGAATCAAGCTCGATCCCAAAAGATGATGATGAGCCGGAAAAACGCGCCACCTTGCCGTCAAGGCCGTCCAGAAACCCCGCCAGTATCACCAGCCAGCAGGCCGTCGTGACATCCCCTTCATAAGCCGACAGCAATGCCAGAAACCCGCAGACAGCGTTGCCCATCGTAAATGTGCCCGGGAAAATCCCTTTCATATTTGGCATCAGGACGTCCTTATTCATCTACTTTGATGCGACCTATTATGGTTTCACCGGCTTTGACCTTATGGCCCGGCCGGACGGTTACTTCCACGGACTCCGGAAGGAAAAACTCGGCGCGTGAACCGAAATGTATCATACCGAAAATATCCCCGGCCCGGGCCTGTTGATTGTTTTTCAAATCATATTCGATACGCCTGGCCATGATGCCGGCGATTTGTTTGAATATCATTTTACCGGCTTTGAAGACATAGCCGATTTCGGTATGCTCGTTTTCATCGGAGGCTTTATCGACATAAGCCGCAAAGAATTTCCCGGGAGTATATTTCACATACTCGACCGTGCCGTCACAGGGCATGCGGTTTATATGAACGTCGAGAATCGACAGGAATATCGAAACCTTATTTCCCCGGCCGCCGATATAATTATGTTCAATCGGCTCCACCGCCAGCACCCGGCCATCCGCAATCGCAAGTATAGCCCGGGAATCGTTGGGGATATTTCTTACCGGGTTACGATAAAAATATGTCAGAAACACGGTCAATACGGCAAATATCAGGGCCAGGACCAGAAGCCAGACCGAATCCTGACGGGCCGCCAGCAGACAGAGAATCGCAGTCAACAATACCCCGGGCATTATTAGTTTTAAACCGTATCCGACAATCATCTGCCAAAAACCCTCTTGAATACTTTATCTACGTTTTTCATATAATACGACAGGTCAAAACACTCCTCTATTTCTTCGACCTTAAGAACCGCCGCGATTTCCTTATCGGCCAGCACCAGCTCCCGAAAACCCTTTTTGCCGTTGTATGCCTGCATGGCATTGCGTTGCACCATAAGATAGGCCTGTTCGCGGCTTGACAGCGCCGAAGTCAGCTTCAGAAGCAGGCGTTGCGAAAAGACCACCCCACCATAACAATTAATATTCGTCAACATCCGGTCGGGATTGATTAGCAAACGGTCCAGAACATCGTTGAAAATTTTCAGGGCATAATCGACAATTATCGTACTATCGGGAATAATGACGCGTTCCACCGAGCTGTGAGCGATATCACGCTCATGCCATAAGGTGACATTTTCCATGGCCGCCAGAGCATATCCCCGCACCAGGCGGGCGATACCCGATATCCGCTCGACCGTAATCGGGTTTCTCTTGTGGGGCATGGCCGAGGATCCCTTCTGCCCCTTGGCAAAGCCCTCCATGACCTCGCCGATCTCGGTCCGGTGCAGATTCCTTATTTCCGTCGCGATTTTCTCCATCGATGATGCCAGCACCGCCAGCGATGCGATATAGGCCGCGTGACGATCCCTCTGAATCACCTGTGTGGAAACCTTATCCACCTTTAGTCCCAGATATCTACAGACGCGCGCCTCGATTTCGGGATCGACATTGGCGAAATTTCCGACTGCCCCGGAAATAGCCCCTACCGCCGCTTCTTCCGCCGCCGCTTTGAAGCGCTTTCGCCCGCGCTCTAACTCGGTGAACCAAACGGCGAATTTGAGACCGAGCGTCGTCGGCTCCGCGGCAACACCATGCGTACGCCCTATAATCGGCGTCAATTTGTATTTCAGGGCATACTTCTTTATTTTGGACAGGGCCACAACTAATTTCTTGTCTATTATTTCAGCGGCCCTTTTCATCTGGAGCGACAGGGCCGTGTCGAGAACGTCCGAAGAAGTCATCCCAAAATGAATATATTTCGCGTCCGGCCCGACAAACTCACCGACCGAAGTTAAAAAAGCGATGACATCATGGTTAGTCTCGGCTTCGATTTCGTTGATACGGTCGATATTGAAAGCGGCCTTTTTCTTGATGTTCTGCCAGGCTTTCTGCGGAATCATTTTCATGTCCGCCATGGCCCGGCACGCGGCCAATTCCACTTCCAGCCAGTAGCCGAACCGGGAGTCATCGGACCAGATATGGCCCATTTCGGGAAGAGTGTAACGGGCGATCATCCCTTGTTGACCTTCTCCCAGTCTTCGAGAAATTTCTTCAGACCGACATCGGTCAGCGGGTGGCGAACGAGGCTTTCGATTACCTTAAACGGTATCGTCGCCACATGTGCACCCATCATGGCCGCTTCGACCACATGCAGGGGATTTCTGACTGAAGCCACCAACACCTCGGTTTCAAATCCGTAATTGTCATATATCGTAACAATTTGCTTTATCAACTCCATGCCGAAATGAGAAACATCGTCCAAGCGGCCGACAAACGGCGAAACAAATGTGGCTCCGGCTTTGGCCACCATCAAGGCCTGCATCGGCGAAAAACACAAGGTGGCATTGGTCATAATGCCCTGTTCCGAAAGCCGCTTGATGGCCTTGATGCCGTCCTTGGTGATGGGAACTTTTATCGTAATATTCTCGGCAATCGAGGCCAGATCTTCGGCCTCCCGAAGCATATTCTCGACATCCAGCGCAACGACTTCGGCCGAAACCGGGCCCTTGACCATTTTGCAGATTTCTGCCAGAATTTCCCGGTACGGGCCCTTTTCTTTGGCCAGAAGGCTGGGGTTGGTGGTAACACCATCGAGGATGCCCAGCGATGTGGCCTCTTTTATTTCCTCCAGATTCGCAGTATCGATAAAAAATTTCATCTTAAACCTCACTATCATAGCCGACTTCGACCAGATATAATCCCCGGGCCGGAGCGACCATTTTCACCAGAGTATGATCTTTCGAATCCATAATATCCTTAAAATTTTTCAAAGTCAAGTAATCGTTCTCGCGCCCCGCCAGAGTCATTACCCCGACCAGCGACCGCACCATAGTATGCAAAAACCGATTGGCTCTAATCTCATAAACCAGTAACGAACCGTGTGACCGCCAATGAGATTGATAGATTTCACACTCATTTTTTTCCTTGAGTGAAGCGACCTTGCAGAAGGCCGAAAAATCGTGCCGCCCCAGAATATATGCGGCGATTTCCTCCATCCTTTCAACATTCAACGAATATTGATATTCCCAGCGATAATCGTGATACAAAGCCGATCTTTCGCGCGATATGACATATTTATACTTCCGCCAGATGGCCGAATAACGAGCGCTGAAATTGTCGGCAACCTGTTCCGCCTTTTTAACCAGAATAGAGCGCGGCAAGAAATAATTTATGGCATCCTTGTATTTCTCAATCGGCAAATCATGTTCAATTCGGAAATTGACGACCTGCCCGAGGGCGTGAACACCGCTGTCAGTCCGACCGGCGGCATAAAGCGTTACCTCTTTACCGGTTACTTTGCGGATGGCCTCGACCATCTCTCTCTGAACCGTATTTTCATCGGGTTGAACCTGCCAACCGCAATAGTAGGCACCGTTATACTCAACTATTAGACGAATGTTCTTTTCAGCCATTACTATCAACCCAATATCCAAAAAAGCATTCCGGTTATGATAATACTTATAATAAGAAACAGCCAATCTCGCGGCGTGGCCCTGAAAATTCGATAGGAACTGCGTTCGGCGCCGGAAACATAACCGCGCGCTTCAATGGCCAAGGCCAGGTCATCGGCACGACGCAGCGACGCCTGAAAAACCGGTATCACAAGATAAAGCAGTTTTCTTGCTCGGATAAAAAGCCCTCCCGAAAAACTGACTCCCCGCACAATCTGAGCCTTGCGAATAGTGTCCAGCTCCTCGATCAACACCGGTATCAGCCGCATGGCGATGAATATTATCAAGGCCAGGTCATCGACTGGCACCCCGAACCTTTTAAGCGGCCGCAGCCCCCGCACCAAAGATTCGGCCATGTCGGTGGGAAGAGTCGTCAGCGATATAAAAAAGGCCAAAAAAACGAAAACCAGAACGCGCAGCGAAAAACTTATGGCCATGTCCACGCCGCCTGCCGTTAAACGCAAGCCCCATATCTCGACCAGCGTCCGGCTATCCCGCGCCGAAAAAATAAGGTGATAAATGGCCGTAATCGAAACCAATATAAGAAACGGCTTTAAATTCGAGACAATACTCCCGGTCGATATTCGGGACATAAGCAGAAGGACAATCAGGCCGGCGATTATTCCCAGATAAAACCAGGCCGAAACCGTAAAAACCGAAAGAACCATAATGACCGCGACCGCCGCAATTTTAAACCGGGTATCAAGGTTATGCCCGAATGAATCCAGGGGATGATATTGCCCGATTATCAAACGATTTCGCAAAAGTATGTTCCTCCACCATCAAGATGCGCAATCTAATGAGCGGACGGATGACTGTCAAACAGATAAAGCGCCCAAAAGAAAACCGTCCCGGAGGAACGGGACGGTTTTATACGGGCAGGCTGTAAAAGACATTGGTTTTATTTAAGAAGGATCATTTTCTTGCTTTCCGATTCACCGCCGCGGTTAAGTCGATAAAAATAGACGCCGCTGGCGACTTCGAGGCCGGATTCATCTGTGCCATCCCAAATGACCGTATAACGTCCGGCGCTTTGTTCGCCATCGACCAGCGTTCTCACTCTGCGTCCCAGTATATTGAAAATGCTCAACACGACGTGCGTCTCGCGGTCTTGATTGACCGGATTCAATTCATAAACAATAGTCGTGGTCGGGTTAAAAGGGTTGGGAAAATTTTGCCCCAGCGAAATATCTTTGGGAAGCGGCACAAACGGCGAACCATTATAAATATCCGGACTTTGTCCGCCCAGAAAAGCAATGATTCTTTGCAAAACATCAACACGCTTGTCATAGGTGGCGAACATATCCGAAAGTGCTTCATATCCCCAGTTAAAAAAGACCGTCTTATGCTCTCCCGCAAAACTGACCGCCGAATACCCGCCGCCATCATACCTGAATACTGCCGCGCCTCCGTTGACAGGGGCTATTTGCGAGCTGGCCTCCCAGTCCTGATTGGCATAGCTGGTATAACGGACTACCAGATTATTGCCGATGGGGTTGTCGGCCATCCCTTCATGAATGACATTGAAACAGGAACCGTCAATGTCGGCATGAAGGTAATTATTCAAAAAAGCCCTGTCCTCATAGGCCAATTCTGACGCCAGCCACTGGCCGGTCAAAAACAACGCACCGCCGCCGTCAAGATAGTTTGTAAGCAACATCAGGTCCGTCTGCGAAATGAGATTCGAAGCCGTATCGCCGGTAAACCAAACCATCATTCTAAAATCATCGACATAATGAGCGGGAGGTATCCCTTTGTTCTTATAATCCCAGACGGCCACCGGCGTTTTCAAAGAATGAAAATCATTCAGATATATTTCTTCATACGCCGCACCGCGATCGGCATCGACCAGCAGAACTTGCGGATGACCGATGGTTCTTTCTATCGTAAATTTATCCAATATACTATCGGCCCTGTTGCTTATCGCCAGCGTAAATGAAGCGTAGGTCGGCATTACCGAATCAGGCATAACAAATACAATCGGTTCATGTTCATTATCAATCCGACCCCCATCACCGGTGACAACGGGAAAATAAACAACCGGGATATCGTCATCAAGACCTGCATTTGACGCCGACAGCGTTACAAATACATCCTTCGCCGTCAGCCACTTATTTGTTATTTCATACTTACACTCGACCCTTTCCCCCGCCTCAAGCCAGCCGTCGTCATCGGCATCATCGAAACGAAAGGCTGTCAATTCAAATTTCGGACGCGACCACCTGACATCGAAATTCGCCGTCATAACCGAATCCGAATCGGAAATGTTCCAGATGGCAACCTGCGTGGCTATGTCGCCATAGGCCCGACTATTAGGCGTCGAAGCATCATCGAAATTGCGCCTTCCGGTTGACCCCGGAAACGGATCTCCGTTATCCCCCGAATTATTCCGGGTATACTCAATCTGGTACAATCCGTCGGCCTGTTCCAGAGCGACATGATATCTTTCGGGATCGTCGTTATTCCCCGCAACGTCTCCGGCGCTTTCATCGACATGATAGATCAAAAGCCCCTGTCCCGGCAACGCGGCGTCAAATCTATTCGCCCGGCGATTTTCGACAAGGAAATATTGGTCACCATTGTAATCGCCTCCCGCCCATAATTTATAAATTACCGGCGAAGTTTCAATTTCCGAAATGGCGGCACCGGTCATGTTTTCAAATACTTCGAGTGGTTGGACAAAGCCCAGATAAACCTTGCTCCAGGCATCGAGATGCGCCGGCCGTCGCGACCCGCCATTGTAACACCCGGTGGCCATAAGCGACCATTTCCCCAGACCCAGCGACGTGTTCGTCCGGTCCCTGACATCATATAAATCCGGCAACCCCAGAATATGGCCGTACTCGTGACAAAATACCCCGATATGCGACAAGGTCTGTCCGGCATAGGATTCTTCCGGCTCCACCGTGTAGTCATCGATGGTTATACCATCAACCGATATTTTATACTGCCCCAAATTCCATTTATGAGAGTGCATATCATCCGGCGCGCCGCTTTCTTCGTGTCCCGGCCCGGCATGCACTATAAACAGCCCGTCCATGTAACCGTCATTGTCATAAAGATCATAACGCGAAAAATCGACCCCGGCCGAATCGGCGGCGGCGATAGCGTCCAGCACCAGCATCTTGCTGCTATGCGGAAACGTCCCCAGGCCGTAACTCGAACCGACATAAAATGAATAATTCTGCGGCATCCGCAACCAGCCGTGAACATCTCCGATTATATGAAATTTCCCGTAGGAATTCTCCAGATAATATTCGGTCATCGAGCCGGTCGGATTCTTGCCGTCCGTCGAAAACAACAGAGAATCAAACTGCCCTGGGGCTCCCGCCACCGCCCCGGCGGTGAACGGATTATCGTTGAAATCGACCAGAAGCACCAGCACGCGAACGGTATCGACGCCGCCCCCATTGTCGGCCAATGTCATGGACTGACCGGCTCGTCCTGCAAACTTTGTCGCCTTATCTAATCCGCGTTCGCGCGCTTCTTTCATTGAATTTATGAACTGCCCGAGACGACCCTCTTGTTCCATCTGTATCAATGCCTCGTCGGACAAAGGAACCGATAACGCCGACACGGGCATAATTGCCAGAACCATCATATTTATCATCAGATTGAACAGATTATTTCCGATTGCCGCATTCATAGAACAGTCGTATCGCTTGTATGCCTACTTCAGCATCATCATCTTTTTGGTCTGCGCCCCGCCTTCAGTCGTTATCCTGTAAAAATATACGCCCGAGGCCACCTGATGACCGCGCCCATCCGTACCGTCCCAGACCGCCGCATTAACACCCCGGTCCGCTATGCCGTCAACCAGAGTCGTCACCACCTGCCCCAGCATATTGATGACATCCAGCCTGACATTCCCGGTGCGGGTCAGCTCATAGGTAATCGTCGTCGTCGGATTGAACGGATTGGGGTAATTCTGGTGCAGCAAAAACTGGTCCGGCAGATTATCCAGGTGTTCTTCCACGGCGGTGACACCGTAATAACGATTGAGACCTCGATGAGCATAAGTGTACAGCTCGGACATATCGTGCCCGGCCGCCAAAATCAGCGCCACTTCGACCGAGTCCCCGGACGCGATACGATACGGCCCGAATGACAGGCAAGTCATATAGTCGCCGCTCACGCCGGTCGAACCGCTGACGCCGGTGGTGCTGATAAGCTCATACAACCCTGTGTCGGTCAACCCGGATTTACCTTCGATATTTTCCATGATTGCCATCCCGCCGGCGCTTGTCACCGGAAGCATACCGACATAAAACCCGTTTCCCTCGTAATACAGCATATTGTCGGCCTCGAATATTTCCACCGTTTCGCCGCCGATTCCCAGATCGAAGTCGGCCATGAAGCCGAAACTGACATTGGTAATAACTTCAGCCGACATGTTTTTCAGGAAATACCGCATGATGGCAAAACCGTCATCGCCGCCCTGGTCATAAGTCGAAACCGTCTGCCGGACTTTTATCGGAATAGTTATATCAGAATTGGCGTCGGTGTATGTGGCGCTGCTTTTGAATGCACCGTCAACATCGGGATAAGCCGTTGCCAGGACTTCGGACGGTTTGAAATCGGAATGATGACTCTTGCCGAGGCTGTCGCGAACCGACGAAGCGATCTGCAGGGGGTTACGACCGATGATTATCCCGGATTCATAAAGGAGGTTTTCCGACCGGTCGAACCGGAACCCCTGCCCCCCTGCGAAATAGGCGGAATTGGGACCAAGGCCGTTCTGACCGAAATCGGATACCGAATATTCCAGGCGCGAAGTCGTATGCGTTACAATACTGCCTGCGGGCGGATATCCGGCGATAAGATTAATCTGCAAAGTATCATACTCGACTCCGAATGGCAGTGACACAATCAAATTCATCGTGAAATTATATCCGTGCACCACGGCGGCATTAATGTTGAAAATGTAGGGTTCGATGTTCATGGACATGTTGATATTACCCGGGAAAATGAAAATCGCTTCGTCATTCAAAATCGTGATATTTTCGTCTTCACATTCGATACGGACAATCACGGAATCGACCCGGGCGGTGGGATCGGACAGACGGACAAAAAACTGCACCGTGTCGCCGGGGTCGGCATGGCCGTCGCCACCGTATATATGGTTGTCAACGTAAACCGGCGGCAGGACCGGCACGGGCATGAAACTTATGGCGGCTTCGGCGTCGGGCAGGCCGTAACCGTAAGCGTTGTCTTCACCGGCGGGCCCCAGATCGCGGCACGACTGAATGATGGCATTCTTGACTTCGGCCACGGTGGCGTCCGGATTGTACTGCCTCAACAGGGCCGCCAGCCCCGCGATAAACGGAGCCGCCATCGAGGTTCCGTTCATCGAACGATAAGTGCTGTCCTTGTACGATGAAACGATCGACACTCCGGGGGCTACCACTTCCGGCTTCTTCGACGTCTGGTCGCAGGCCGAGGGACCGCGGCTGGAAAAATCCGCCACCGTCAGCGTCGAGCTGTTGATGGCGCCCACCGAAAAGGTATTGAGCGGCGTCGAGGCGTTGTCGGCGGGAATACGCAGGCTCATCGCGTCCGGGCCTTCATTACCCGCCGAAAAAACAACGATAATCCCGGCCGCCTCGACATTATCTATGGCCTGTGAAAAAGTCTGATTGCACGGAGCATAAATGCTCTGCGGCACTCCCCAGCTGTTGAGTATGACATCAGGCATATCGCTTACCGTGGCCGGGTTACCGTCGGGATCGACCGCCCACTGAAAAGCGCTCAAAATATCCGCGATGGTCGCCGAAAAACTCGAACCCTGGTCAACCACGGCGGCGCTGATCCATTCCGCCGACGGCGCGACGCCGAACGAATCGGTCGGGGTGCTGCCAACCATGATGCCCATGGTATGCGTTCCGTGACCCGAACGGTCGATCGGAGTCGATGTTCCCGCCACCGGACCGAACCAGGAGGAACTCGACGAGGTGTGGTTGCCGCGCCACTTGGACGCCAGAGCAGGGTGATCACCCTGCACCCCGGTATCGAAACTGCATACAATACGACCGGCACCGGTCAACCCGCGCCGCCACAATGCCGGAACTTTCAGGACTTCAAGATGGCTGGAAGCGGCGCCGCCGAGCAAAGCAGGAGTGTTTTCGACCGGCTCGATATACTCCAGAACGGCATTATCGATAACGCTCTTGACACCGGCCAGGTTTTCAATCTCGGCCACAGCCGAAAGCGGCAGTTCGACCGCCACCGCCGGGCTTATCCAGAATTTTTCGATGACACGGGCCGACGGCACCGACAAAACAAAATCATAAATCCGGTCAAGATTGGCATTGGACTGCCGAAGCTTTTCTATCACCGCCTGATGACGGGCGCGCAGGGTCTTTTCGGGGGCGGCCGAAATGCGGGATACGTCGTTTCTCGAATTATCATCCTCGGCAAAAATCACGACCGAAACCATGGAATCGACGCTCGCGGCGGTCATACGACTTAGGGCATTTTCTATCGTGGGCGAAAGGTCGGCCCGGGCCGGGCCGGAAATCATAAATATTATCAGGCCCCGAAGACAGGCCTTGCAAAATACAGAATTTATCTTAGTCATCTATTCCTCCTTAAATAAAACCAAAACAGGTTTGAGCAACCGATATGCCGTCGGCCAAAAGCATTTATAGTCATATTTCTGTGCAACCCGCACCACACATAATATTTCCGGCGAGAGCTTATCGCGCTATGTCCCATACGGTTACACGAATTACTTAAACCTGTGTAAAGATTGCACCGAATATCATCCCTTACTGCGGATGTTTTCATATCCCTGATTTTGCATGCATATAGGAATTTGCTTGCGCATAAAAAGCGGGTTGAAATCAATGACTTTAAATGATATCTTTTTGATTAATTATGAGTAAAGCGCGTCAATTCGTTTCCAAAAGACCCTGGCTGGTCGTCCTGACTCTGGCGGTACTGGTAAGAGTTATCTATTTCATTACGCGCTACCCCTATGCCGGCGAAGAATACCTTCTGGTCGACACCCTCTTTCATCATAAATGGGCGCTCGCCATTGCCTCCGGCGACTGGTTGGGCCGAGAAACCTTTTTCCGGGCACCGCTTTACCCCTACGCTCTCGGACTGCTGTATTTCATATTCGGCGAGTCCGCCCGGATCGGCTTTGTATTCGGACAGCTTTTGGGGATAATTTCAATTTACCTGACATACCGCATCGCCTATCACGTCGCAGGGGGCAAGGCCGCTTTCGTCGCCGCCCTCATTCAGTCCATATATCCCATTACCATATTCTATGAAGGGGAACTTCTCGTCGAGGGCCTGTTCGTCGTGTTGGTGCAGGCCTCAATTCTATCTCTTTTCAACGCCGCCGAAAGCGACCGCCGAAAATGGCCGATACTCACCGGCCTGTTTCTTGGGCTGGCCGCCCTTACCCGTCCCGTCATCCTTGCCCTGGTGCCGTTGTACCTGTTATGGTACATTATAATAAAACGCCGGTCGCCTCACTGTATTCTGAAGACCGCCTCCATATTAATGGTTATGTTTCTTGTCATCCTGCCCGTCACGGTCAGGAATCTCCTGGTCGGCCGCGACGCCACCCTGATTGCCTCATCGGGAGGAATAAATTTTTATATCGGCAACAACGAACACGCCGACGGCCTGTCGGCAACTCACCCCCCGCCTCTGACCAATGACTGGAGAATCACGGACATAAAATACGCCGCCGAAAGCGCCACCGGGAAAGAATTGACCCCCTCGGAAATATCATCATTTTATTATAATCTCGGATGGAACTGGATATCGAACAACAAACTCGAATTTGCCGAACTCTATCTCAAAAAATTGTACTATTCGCTCAATAATTTCGAAATTTCCAATAACCGCAATCTCGTTTATGAATTCTCAAACAACGGTCTGTTAGGCATCCTGCCAATATCCTTCTGGTTTATCATCGGACTGACGGTGCTCGGCTTTTTCGCTCCGGCCGATAGCCCGAATCGAAAACGCCTGAAAATATTCCTGATCCTGTTTCCATTATTGTACATTACGACCATTTCCTTCTACTTCATCAACGCTCGTTTCCGCCTTCCGATTTTGCCGCTCTTGTTCATCCTTGCCGCATCGGGTGCAATCTGGTTATATAACAACGTCAAAACCGGGCGAAATTTCCCGAAAACGGCGATAGCCTTGTTAATGGGAATTGTCGTCAGCGCCTTTTCCCTGACCAATCTCTACCATCACGACAGCGCCGATATTTCCGGCGGCCTTTTTAACCGCGCCAACAACTATTTCGCCGCCGGCGACCTGCCAACCGCCGCCGACTATTACCGACGGGTCCTGTCAAACCGCCCGGACTACCCCGAAGCCGCCCTGAATCTGGGAGCCCTTTTCCTTAAAGCCGGCCGGGGCGATTCGGCCCGTATCTATTTCGAGCGGGAATACCGTTTATACCCCGATAACCCCCGCGTTCTTGCTAATTTGGCGTCTTTGCAATATCTCGACGGCAACCACGATTCGGCCATCATCTTGGCCGACCGCGCTATCGCCCTTCGCCCGTATTTCGACGACCCCCATCTGGTTAAACTGCGCGCTCTGGCGGCGCAAAACGACATCGCCGGTATTAACCGACTGTTGGAAAAGGCCTCCCGAACAATATCCGATCCGGCCCGGCTATATCTCGATGCCGGCATCATTTTTTCGGAGATAAAAGACTTCGACGCCTCCGAAAAATACCTCTCTCTTGCCTTTTCCGCCAAACCGGCACCGCCCGAAACTGATGACGCCGCCTTTAGTAACATTCATAAAATTTCCGGCCGCGATATCACCTCCATCCGGGCCCGTGCCGCCTATCAACTGGGGTACATCTACGGCCTGACCGGCAATTTCAGGCAATCCGTCGATTTCAGCAATGCCGCCCTTGCGCTCGATTCGAATCTTGTCGAAGCCTACGTTAATTTAATAAGCGGATATTTTTCTCTTGGTAATTCAGAACAGGCCCGCCGGGTACTCACCCTTGCCGACCGCAAATTCCCGAACAATGAGGCCATTGCGATTCTAAAATCACGACTCCAATAAAAAAGCCGGAAGACTTTTTCCTCCGGCTTCATAGAAAATCAGTCTCTTCTAACGCGCATTGGCCGCATTTTTCTGATCAGATAACAACCCATTGCGGTACAATTCATTGTATTCTTCTTCAATTGCCCGTAACTTACTGATACTGACTCGCCCGGCAGTACTGCTGGTTGAGAATTTGCCGGTTTGAATATATGGTTGCACCGTCAGCCAATCCATCATCTTGTTGAATACCTGTTGAGCCGATGTCTGGTCCATAGCCATTAGTGGGAATTGGAAGTGCGACGTCTTGAAAATCTGCGTCTCAAAAGCCATAGCGCAAATACGCCCCTGGAAATCCATTGACCAATCCGTCACATATTTTGGAACGCGTCCAGTAAACGATTCCACGATTTGACCATTTTCCACTCTGTAGTGGTATCTCGAAGTATAAAGATAGAGTGATTTATAACCAGGCAGTTTAAGCGGTTCAAGTGCGCCGACTTCAGGCAAAGCCGGAATAGTATCAATATATGGATAGGGATAATAAAAGACTTTCCCGTTCAGCGGATCCCATACCTGATAAATGTACCTTTGTTTAACTAAAGCAGTATCTATATAAACGTCCGGTACTCCAACGGCGTTTCCGGTTATAGCATCGCCTCCGATGAAATCATCAATCCTGTAAAATTTATCGCGATAAGGTAAATCTATCGGTTGACCGCCCAAAATTGCCATTGAATCATCAATATGATCGTTATTTATGCCTTGCCAACCGGAGAAAAATATGCTGTCGATACTAAAATAAAGCCTATAAATAGCGTCAACCGGAACAGAATATGCAAAATCAATGGATGGCAAGCTTGATCCGAATGGCGCCCTTGCCATAGTCCAAACACTCCCGCCGCTATTCAAAAATCGAATCAGTGAGCGGGCCGTGGTGTTTGAGAAATCGATGCCGTTAAATGGGTCATCCTTGTATAGAAGGACAACTTTATGTTTTAATATATCCCGGAGAGGAACCTGATTGAGCCCGATTGTATCATTTAAAAGGCTAAAATCAGTAAGATTACACGTGGAAATATAATCTTGTGTGCAGCCATTATATGAATAGCCCATGAAAGTCCCATAGGCATATACTTCTTCCAATATTTCCGTCGCATCAAAACAATTCGCCTTCCAGTTATTGGCAAATTCCCCATAGGCATCTCTTGCCACAAAACCCAGCGGGATATTAAATTGCAGATCCATCGTTTCCAATGGCCTGTCAAAAATCCCGAACATTGGGAAATTTACATTAGCCGGCCCATAGTTATACCTTGTTATATCAACAATCAATAAATCCCGCTCGAATTTCGGTTCAATAACCTGGAAAAAGGTATGAGCCGGGACTTTGTCGGGAACATCAGAATCATCCCGCGATTGACAGGTAAATATAAAATATCCCGTCCGGGTCGTATCGCCGGCGGCATCCACCTGCTTATTGGCAAACAGATTATATAAGCGAACGCTTTGGTCATATCCCCAGCCTTGTGATTCTTTTACCAGTATCCCGGGATTTACCGCCGGATCGAGAGAATCGCGCCATTGCTTGAGCGCCAGAAGACTGTCTTGGGAGAATATCATCGTATCCAATCCCCGGAACGCTCCGATAAAATAATTGCGCCATTTTCCCAGCGCCTGATTTGCGGCTCCCAGATTATTGACCGGGTAATATGTGTATATCGGCGTGAACGTCGTTTCCGGAGGTGTCACCGAATTATTGATGGTCGTGTCAACCCTGCTTAATATCTTAAGCGAGTCGCCCCGCTGATAATAATCACCGTAGGCATCCACAAAAACCCTGACCCGCAAATATTTCTTCAAAGAATCCAGACCGGCTTTGCTGAACGGCCCGAAACAACGCCAGCGATACTGAAACGGCGGCGGGTTGCGGGGATAATCGATGGGATCCGTGGCGCTCCACGTCATCCTGACGCCTTCCAGCACACCCGAAGAATCCTTGGCATTCACGTATGGATCCGTTAACAAAACATACCCTATCGTCGTTTCAGGGAAGTGATTATTCTTCTTGAACAACCGGAATGCCACCTCGGATTCCGCACCCAGATTATCGATCGCCTGTAAAATAATATAAGATGCCACGAATGACCGCACCGGGTCAAGCGAATCCGCCTTGAGCTTTATTCTGGCGCTGGTCTGTGGGTTTTGCAGTGTAACCTCGAGCACTGTCCAGTCGATTGAATCGGGATGGTTGGCGACAAAGGCGACGATATCATCCCCGGCCAGGCGCGCCACCATACTGCTTTCCACGACGGCATAACGATAGTACCGGATAAAACCGTCCACGTCCGTCCCGAACCAGTATATGCTGGTGTCGGCCGAAAACTGCGTCCCTTCAACCGGGATATTGACAAACTGCACGTGGGGGGGTTGATTGACTCTGGGAGGACCCGAAATCTCTTTGGAACATCCCCACATCCCCACGGCATATATAGTTAACACCAGCGCACATATTATCAAAAATCCGCGCTTCATAGGTCCTCCGATTTTATTTATCTTCTCCATTAGAACGAAATCCCCAATGAAAACCGATGAACTTCATTCAGGAATCCAAAATCCTGATATGCATAGTTAACAGAAAGGTCCATTTCGTCACCGAGCGGAATGGTCAAACCGCCGCCGGCCGTAAAGCCGTCGGAATCGTAATTGAGCCTTTCCCCGACCCGAAGGGTAAACCTGTTAAGATATTGGTATTCCAGACCCACATTATATTTCTCGAGGTTATCCGCCGGATGCGCACCCTCGGCGGCCAGCATCACCCGGTGATCCTCCATGTCGATAAAATCAATTGATGCCCCGAATTTGAAATTGATCGGCAGCGGGAATTCCTTCTGTATGAATTTCATGTCCGGCCCGAAATTGGAAATGAGCATGGCGATTTTGAAATTCTTGTATCCCGAATTGTAAATGGTGCCAACGTCGGCCGCCCAGCCTGTCGCGCTGTATTCGGACAGGTCTTCCCGGATGTACTTGGCCGTCACACCCAGAGAAAACTTGTCGGTCAGATAACGCGCGTAACTGACCGAGACGGCAATGTCGCCCGCCGAGAAATACTGCATATTCCCGGCCGCATCTCTGCCATTCCAGTATTCATAGCTGGTATAGGGAATATCGCCCGTGTTGAGCGAATAAACCCCGATACCCACCACCCCGCCGACGGCTTCGAGCGGCGTGACCATGCCGACAAATTCATAATTGATGTCTGCGGGCATTTCGATGTGGGTCAGCATTATTTCCCGGCCATATACATACACCATGCCGGCCGGGTTATAAAAGACCGCAGAGGCATCATCGACCCCGGCAGTAAAGGCCTCGGCCATCCCCATGGCCCGGGCAGAAACCCCCAACTCCAGGAAATTGACCCCCGTCGTTCCCACCTTGGCCTGGGACAAGGCCAGCGACGGTAGAAGCAATATCGCCAGCAACAACAGGAGACTGCCCCGGCATTTATGTATTCTCATCAGCACCAACTCCCATTTTTCTAAAATTATTCTTTCTCCGTATTTATTACAAACTCACCTGCACCCCGAACTTGATCTGACGACCATAGCGCCAGAGCTCGGGATTGCGGTCATATTCCGTCCCGCCCGTCACGTTGCCGCTGCCGTCATTCTGACTGGTGTCGGCCCGTCCCGTATTACCATAGACGGAAACCACGTTACGGGTGTTCAAGAGGTTATCGACCCAGACAATCCCGCGCCAGTTGAGCGCAAACAGACGGAAATATTTTTCAAAACGGACGTCGAAATTTAAAGTCGACGGACGCCGCAGCGAATTCTCATCGACATCGACACCCTCCTGCGTCGTCAGATTGGGATAATTCGAACCCGGCGTGAAAGGACGCCCGGACTCGAACATACCCTGCACCGAAAACGTCCAGCCGTTCGGGATTCTGAAACCGAACAACCGCGGCTTCATCGTCTCCGGAATAACCAGCTGAATGCCGCATTTCAGCGAATGACGAACGTCGTTGTCCAGCGGCTTTTCGGCCAGCGATTCGCGGCTCAACTGGAAATCTTCCCAGTAGGTCGTGCGCGTCTGCGACTGCTTGCCGAACGCGAAGGCGTACGTGTAGTTGACTTCGCCGTTAATCAGGCGGCCGCCGCGCTTGTCAATCGTAATTTCAAAACCGCGGCTGCGGCCATAGTCACGGTTCTCGTATCTTTGAACCGTCAGCGCCCCACCCCCGATTTTCACGTTGGCCGAGTTGATCTTGTCGAACTCGTCCTTGAAATAACCGGAGAGGTCAACCGAGTAATCTTCCGACATGGCATACTTGACGCCGAAAGAATACTGAATCGTCTTGACATAATCGAGGTTATAGTTCCCGATAATGTCATTGGCCGAGGCCGACGTCGTATTCCGGTCATACATGAACGAATATGACGGCAGTTGATAAAAATGCCCGTAATTGAAATGGATCTTGGCCTTGTCCGAAATCGGGTAGGAAAAACCGATACGAGGCGAAAAACGGGTCCGGTCGCCATAAATGACGCCGGTGCCCAGGTCATCCGCCTTGGCCACCTCTTCCAATCCCGACGACTGGATGAAGTAATCATAACGGAACCCGAGCGAAGCAATCATGGAACCGTATTCGAGGTTGTCGCGGACATAAAACGTTCCGGCCAAAGGACTGTAGCTGTAAAAATCGCGCAATTCGCCGATACCCGGATAAGCGCCGCCGTCATCACGACCGACGTACGGAATCTCCAGACCGCGAATGTCTTCCTTGTCCATGTATTCCTTGCGAATTTCCATGCCGGCCTTGATTTCATGATTGCCCATCTGGCGATACATGCGCCCTTCCATAACATACTGCTGGATTCGGCGATGATGCCAGACCGTCGTCGCATCATAGCTGTCAACGTTCAAAAATCCCGGGCCGTAATCATAGATACCGTTGCCGTTAATATCGGTGAACGGTTCGCCCGGATCATACTGATAGTTGCGATAATCGAAAATGCCGTTGCCGTTACGGTCGATGAATTCGATTCCCGGCGACCATGCCTCATTGGGGCCCGTATAGCGACCGTTGCGGTCAATATCCATGTTTTCCGGACAATCGCAGCTTATGAAAATATCCAGCCCCGGTTCATATATGCCGTTATTGTTGACGTCGATGAATCTCTCCCCGAGATTGACATCACCGTCGAGATACGGTTCGGCCTGGTGTTCATCGATCACGTCCCGGCGGTCATAGTCGAATTTGCCGTTGCCGTTGGAATCATACAGGTAATCCCCCGGATTCCAGACGCCGTCGCCGTTGAGGTCGGCAAACGGCTCCCCTTCGAGATTATCGGCGAAGGCGATGTTGTTGAAACGAAAATCATACATGCCGCCGTATCCCTGAATATTTCCGAATGTCCAGTACGGCCCCGAAATGTCGCGGCCGTAAAAATTACCCGCCACCGTATCGGGATATATATCCAGAATCGGTTCCGGCAGGTCAAACTGACCGTTTCGAATAGTGTTGTCGAATACGATGTTGCCCGCCTGATCCACGTAGGCGTAACGATCCTGATATGATTCATACAGGTTATACTGCAAAAACTGGTCGGGATTCAGCCCTTTTCCGGGATTGTTCGGGTCGCCCGGCTGATACAACACGTCACGATTGTAATATGACCCCTTCACGTAATAGTGCATATCCTTGTTGATCTGGTGCGTGACCTCCATCGAATAGGACTGCCATTTGGTCTCGCCGACAGGCGCCGTGTTAGGTGTATAACGATACTGCCAGTCGAACAGGGTCTGCCGATTCACCGCGTTCTTGTAGCTGAAAATCATCTTCATGGTGTTGATCGGCTTCATCATGATGTTGGCGTTGATCGTGTAGTCGTTGCTCTGCCGCTCCGGCACATCGATCCCGAACAGGTTGAAAGATCCGTATGTCTTCGGATACAACGGGCTTTCAAATTCCTTGTAATTGGTCGACGTGTTCGTCTTCGTCATTTCGGCGTAGAAGAAATACGTCACCTCTTTATCTTCCAGCATATTCAGGCCCAGCGCCGGAAGCAGTCGGCTTTTCAAAATCGGATCGGGACCGCTGATGGTAAAATAAAGGTTGTCGTAATTTTCCGAATACTTGTTCAGCGATTTATTGCCGAAATCATCGGTAATGTACTGCAACGTCGCGTTCGTGTTTTCAGTCGAACCCGTCTGCGTCGTAATACGAATAATACCGGACAGGGCGTTGCCGTATTCCGGGTCGAATCCGTCCTTGATAATACTGATTTCCTGAATCGAACCCGATGTCAGCGACAATCCCAGGTTGGCCGGACCATATCCGCCCAATGGGTCACCGATAGTGACACCGTCGACGATGTAGGCCACTTCACCGGCACGACCGCCGCGAATGATGATCTCGCCTTCGGATGTCGTGACCACACCGGCCGTCTGCTGCAAAAGCTGGTCAACGTTCGCCACCGGCATGCTCTTGATCTGATCCTTGGACATGGTCACTTCGCTGGATACTTTGTAAATATCAATCTTGTCGCGGTCGGCCGTTACCCGGATAACCTTGTCCAGGTCAGTCACGGCCGTCTGCATCTGCGCATTCTGCTCCGTGGTAATGTCTACGACAACTTCAACCCCTTCAATCTCCATGGGGCTATATGATACCGAAGTGATTTGCAGGCTATATTTTCCCGGCGGAACCAGAACAATCATAAAGCTTCCGTCGGGATCGGTCATCGCACCCATCCTTGTTCCCATCAGTTGCACCGACGCCCCCGGTATCGGTTCTCCCGTCGCTTTATCGGTTATCCGCCCCTTGATCCTACCGGTGGTACCGGCCAGTGCCAATGACGACAACAGCATCGCCCCGGCAATTAATACTACCAAAAACAGGCATACTTTGGGCAGCCTGGACATTTCCCTATCCTCCTTACCTCTATACAAAAATAACAATTTTTTGCTAATAGTTAAACCGGTCGCCTTTCTCATTGCCGAAAATCTCTGCTTCATTCGCTATCAAGTTCGCCTAAAGAGTGCGACGGTTTGTGAGGGAAAATCAATCGCGCCTGCGATTGTGAAAGACCGACGCCTGACTCCTCCGTTATTCCTATTTCCTTCCCAACAAATTTACAGTATAGCCCCGTAACGTGCCGGAAGTCAAGAGCTTTTTTAAACGGTCAGCCATATTTAATACGGACATTCCACCTTCATTGGTAAGACTATTCGCCGTAATATTCTGTTTAAAAAATTAATTTCTTTAAAAGCGGATTCTGACGCAATTTTTCCGTCTCAATATCTATTTCGCCGATGACTTCAGGCGGCAATCGGTCTTCATCAAACTTAATCCCCAATCCCCCTGCAAAATTACCGATAAATATTTCTTTTATATCGGATATCCGGATTGACCGGCCATTTGTATCATCCCCGGGAAAATCACCCCCCACCGGTCCCAGCGCCGGATGTGTGGCTATGCCGTTGGCTTTAATCGATCCCTGATGAATAAAACAATCACCGCTCCGTCGCTGCGCTCCCCCCACAATCTTAACCCCCTGACTGACAATCTCATAACGCGAAACCGAAGCAAAACAGGCGCCGCTTCGAGACGGCCCGTTGCTCTTGAAATTAGCGTCGGAATGACGCCGCCAGACCGATGGGATTCCGATTTCATTTAAAATATCGACCAGCGTCAATGAAACAGCAGTGTTTATTTCTGTCAGGCTATTTTTCCCCGGGGGCAACAGGTTCATTCGGGCCGTCAGCGAAAACGTCAATTCTGACCGGTCATGATATATGGCGCGACCTCCGGTTATACGACGGATTACCGGCAAACCGGATTCCACCCGTGACATATCTAAAGCCCTTGAAATATCCTGGTTATAGCCAATCGTTATCGCCGGGATAACCCATGAATACAGCCGTAATACCGCCGAAATTTCATATTTTTTTTCTGAAAAAGAGCGGAAAAGCGCCCCGTCGCAGGCCATATTATAAAACGGCTCGCTTTCAGGCTCGAAAAGGAATATGGCGCGAAGGGCGTTCATTTACCGGCTATGATAAAGCCCGACGACAAAAAACGCAATAGCCCGTACGAATCGGCATTGACCTTAACCCGGGCAATCGATATTACTTGTGATTACTTGAAAAACGATCGGCCGAAAACAATTCAAATAAAAAACACGCCCAGGAGGAATCGAACCCCCAACCTTCTGGTCCGTAGCCAGACGCTCTATCCAATTGAGCTATGGGCGCATTCGTTGCAACGGCCTATTAATATGGACAAATTCCACCAAATGTCAATCAAAATTAATCGTCTTATTTTTGGGAGTTTTAAACAGGGGCAAGTGAGCGTCGGCTATTTTATTTAATATTCGCGAAATATATAAATACAACGGCGATAGCGATAAATATCAAAAAGATTAGCCAGAGCGGAAAAGCTCGGTTATACGTGGCCTTCGGCGAGGGGATATCTTCGGCGGCTTCCGAGGGCTTTTTGAATGAATCCAGGATTTCATTTTCACGGAACAGGGCTTCTTCACTTTCCCCCGAAATTGTAATCGGCGCAATCTCCTCGGGACCATCGCCGCTGTCAACCAGATCCACCCGCGCCGCCAGAACCGTAACGTTATCCTGCCCACCGCGTTCATTGGCCAGCTTGACCAATTGAGCGGCGATTTTATTGACGTCTCTACCGCAAGCCGACGCCACCGAAAAAATATCCTCGTCATCGACAAATCCGCATAAGCCGTCGGTGCATAATATGTAAATATCCCCTTTGCTGACTCGACTCGCTCGGAAATCTATGTCGACTCTTTCGCTTATGCCCAGCGCCCGGGTAATCACGTTGCGGTTGACCATTTGTGAGGCTTCTTTTTCACTCACCTGTCCGTTTTTCTGCAACTCGCAAACCCAGGAATGGTCGGTCGTCAGAGGAATCAGGGTCGTATCGGTCAGGCGATAAGCACGGCTGTCGCCGACATGTGCGATACATACCCGCTTGTCCTGAAAAGCCATGGCCACCACGGTCGTGCCCATACCCGAAAAATCGCTGTGCGACCGTGAACGGCGATACACGCTTCGGTTGGCCAGGCGAATGGCCTGAACCAGAAGACTCCCGCGAGACGGCAAATTGGCCGGCAATCCCAGAATGACATCTTCGGCCAGCTTCGCCTGCAAATCGGTGAAACTATAATGGATAATATTACAGGCTTCGCGCGAAGCTACCTCACCGGCCTTGTGGCCACCCATCCCGTCACAAACCACATACAGGTCATTGTCCGGGTCGAGAAACAGATAATCCTCGTTTTGTGTTCGTACCAGCCCGATATTGGTATTTCCGGCAGCCGTTATTTGCAGACTCAAAACAACCTCTAAGTATTTTTACACGACACAAAAATTATAAGAAACTTTCATAATATATTGCAAATAAAAATTTTATCATAAAAAAACCCCCCGCACCGGCAGGGGGTCCAACAAAAGAGCGTATCGGGTTTATTTTAACAATACCATTTTCATGGTTGCTTTATTCTTCCCGGATTCAACACTGTAAAAATAAACGCCGCTGGGAATAGCCCCGGCGTCATACGTGAACGAATTCGGCCCGGCGTTAAGCTGGCCTAATTCGAATCTGTCCACCGATTGACCCAGCAAATTGAAAACTTCAAGCCTTACTTCAGATCGCTCCGGTAACTCAAACGCAATAGTAGTAATCGGGTTAAACGGGTTGGGGTAATTCTGATGCAGCATGAACCCCTGGGGCACCAGCGGATCATCGCCGCCCGGAGCCGATGATGTAACCACGAAAGTGGTAACGTCGCCCGCAAGCGTCACGGTTGGATCGACACCGGAACGAACCGTGAAAGTCAACTCATCGGTTATATTATTGGGAGCCAGAGGCGGCACAACCAGGTCAATGCCAATGCTTCCGACTTCCATCGGCCCGACATAAACCAAATCCGCCTGCGGTTTGACAATCCAGCCGTTGGACGAAACCCCTTCGATCCTGTAGAAATCAGTGCCTTCACCGGTATTGCGAAATAAAACCGTGAAATGGACGGTTTCTCCGGGCGCCGAATACTGGTCCGATGGAAATTCCACCGCCTCGATTCCCACCAGCGCATTGGCCGAGAGATTGACATTTAAAACTGCGCCCATCCCCTGCCAGACAGGATCATGCGGACCAAAAGCGGTAGCATTGCGGCCGTTGATTTTAAAAGCAATGGTTTCTCCGGGCACGGCGCCTTCGTCTTCATCAGTATCGGACTCATCACCGAATACTCCCAGAAGACCGTATTTCCCATATGTGTGGACTACAAACTTTCCACACAGAGTTCCCTGGGTATCAAAGGCTTCGACAATCGAACCGACCGGCAATGGTTGGCCGTTATAAAGCGACGCATCCCCATAAAAATCGGTCCACACTGGGAAGGCATTCTGTTCGGCCGCTACCGGCAAAACAAAAACTGCCGTCAGCACCATCGCTATCAGTATTTTGAGTATTTTCGATATCACTATTTCACCTTCCTTCGCCGGCCGCCCGTATTCGGGGCGACCGGCTTAAGAATCGGGTTTCTAATTTACTTCATCAAAACCATTTTGCGTGATTCGATATAATCGTCGGCCTGCATCCGGTAGAAATAAACACCGGAAGCCACATTATTGCCGCTCTGATCGGTGCCGTTCCAGGTGACGATATTCTCCCCGGCATTGGCCAGGTTATCGAAAACCGTCGCCACTTTCTTGCCCAGAATATTGTACACCTCGACCGTCACATGCATCGCCGACGGAACCGAGAAGACAATATTGGTCGTCGGATTGAACGGGTTCGGGTAGTTCTGGGATAACGAATATGAAGCCGGAACCAGAGGTTCGCCGCTGGAAGAGCTCAAGGAGAACACTTCCTTGCCGGCACCCGGCTGTGACCAGGTAAACGTTTCCGCAGTACGAACGCCGTCGACAACGAGATTAAACATCTCGCCCGAAGCCAGACCTTCCGATTCCTCGGTTAAGGGGTCGTCTCCATAAACAGCCATGAAGCCGAACTTGCCGCCTTCGCGAACCACGGCGCGTCCGACAACCCGGTTATCGGCGGTCATCGCCAGCACTTCGGTGCCGGCCGCAACAATTTCGTTATCCAGTACCAACTCATGAGAATAAAGATTCATCCATACGCGGCTGGTCGAAATTTCATCCATTACCGCCGCCTTGGCAAAGGCAAACGGCTGACGGGCATACACGGTCGGTCCGACGCCGGGATAAATCAGGACATCGGGCACAACCATTTTAAGCCAGTAACCAAAACCCGGAGACAAGTGCTGTAACGTCCAGTAATAGTTGGCCAGGTCGGGGTCATACGTCATCGGGACACCGTCGTAACCCAGCGCGATAATGAGATTATCATTGACCGAACTCAAAGCGTGCGTGACCGTATCCGATTCATTGGGCAGATAGGACACGAGGTTCCAGCCCTTGTTTAACATAATCGGCGTCGTGGCGGACACCGGCACGCCCGTGACGGGCAGATTTACGGTCGGGCCACAGCCGTCCTTGATCTTGACCCAGTAGCCATGCATATGATCGACTTCCCATAAAGTCGAGAACTCAAGCAGAGCCGGATCGAATGTATAACCGCCCTTGTCAAAACCAAGAACCACGTCAATGCAACTGTAAATCGGCTGCAATACCAGTTCAATATCGTCAATCGGCGTATCGACATTCCAGGAAATCAGATTCCAGCCGGAACGAAGTGTGATAAACCGATCCTCGGTCGATTCCAGATCGAGACAGACCTCGATGCGGTCGCCATGGGCGGTCCAGACATTATTTCCCATGCTCTTGGCCGGAAGGCCATTAATGAACAAATCGATGGTTTCACCCGCTTCGGCGCCTTCATCCTCAATGGTGTAGATCAAATCACCGAAAACCGCCAGCGTAAATTTGCCCGGCTCGGTGACAAAAACCGTTCCACAGTGAACGCCGTCGGGATCATAGGCGTCGACCACCGCGCCGACCGGAAGCGGAACATTGTAATAAGTGTTATTATCGCAGTAGAAAGTCACCCAGTTTGGCGAACCGATCGGCATATCGACCGGGGTCAGGACAATATCAAAGCCGATGTCGTTGATTTGGATATCTTCCAGTATGCCGGGATAATAGCCTTCTTTGTAAGCATAGGCATCAAACGGGAAGATCGATTCGCTTTCACAGGCGAACTGGCCGTTGACATCGCTCGTATGCGTTGAAATCAGCGCCCCGGCCGGGAATTCATTCCAGAATTCGACCGTGGCACCCTCGATTTCATTGCCGAATATGTCGATTACCCGACCGCAGACAAAGGCATCGTCGTCACCAATAATCACCGTCCCCTTGATAAAGGTCGGGGTGATCATGTTATAAAATTCATCGACAAAGGTCAGCCCGCCACCGGGTATAATTGTTGTCGTATCGATATCCACGAACGACGGAATCGCCGTTTCCAGAATCGAGAAGTGCAACTTGGCCATCATACCGCGACCCGGAAGAATCGGGCCGTTGAATATCGGCGCAATCGTGATCATCGCCCGCCGAGAGGCATTGTTTATCGTTACCGATTTCGTGTCATACCCGTTCATCAGGGTACCGTCAAAAGTTACGGCATTCAAAACCAGATGATTGGAATTCCAGGTTATCGGCAGATTGATGGCCGTCAGCATCGTCTCCGTCTTGAAATAAACCGGGACAATCGCGTCATTTCCGGGAATACCGGGAACCGCCGATATCCAGACCGAATCCGGCTGCGTGCTCAAGGCTTTAACCGTCAGATTAACCGGAACAATCACTTCGTCGAACTGCTTAAGATCGGAATATTCTGTAATGGATATGTCGGCATTGTAATCGCCGGCCGCCAGACCAATGGTATTAATATTGATATTGAACGTCATCGGCGTCGTATAATACGGCGACGACGACGGAATGATATTAATCCAGCCGACACTCTCGGAAATGGTGAAATCAACGTTACGGTCAAATTCCTCGAAAACATTAAGACCGAAACTGGCCGACTGGCCCTCGGTTAAAGTAACATCGAATACCGTCGGATTGGTCTTGATCACAATCGGAACGACGTCGATTACCGTAATCGTGATTGTTTCTTCATCGGTGAAGATACCGTCGGTAACAGAAAACGTCACATCATATTCACCCGCCTGATCCATATCGGGCGTGAAAATATAAGAGTATGTGTTATCATGGTTATTGGTAAAAGTTGCATTGGGCAATTCCGGATCCACCGCATAAATCAGAATACCGCCGTCCGCATCGGTCGCCGAAATCAGCAGTACTAAGGTCTCACCTTCCATAACGGTCTGGTCGCCAATGGCCGCCAGCACGGGCGGTTGCGGCACGTCATTGACCGTTACTTCCAGCTCAATTTCGTCGCTCAAAGAACCATCAGTGGCAATGAACCGGATAACATAGACTCCAGCCTGCTGGAAATCCGGATTGAAAACGAAATCGCCGGTACCGTCGCCATTATCATTGAAGTCTGAATTGATCGGGGCATCCTCGGCGCTCAAAAACAGCGGGTCGCCGTCCGGATCAGAAGCTTCAAACGTAAAATTAAGTGTCCCGCCTTCATCCACCGTCATCGGTCCGGCCTCAACCGCCACCGGCGCCCGGTTGACGTTGATAACCGTTATCTCTATCAATTCTTCATCATCAAGAATACCATCGGTTACCGAAAACGTTACCGGATATACCCCGGCCTGTGTATAATCGGGATTGAAAGTATATGTCGCCGTGCCGTCACCATGGTCACTTAGCACTGCATTCAACAACACCGGATTGACCGAGAATGACAAATTATCACCATTACCATCAAAGGCGCTAAGTTCGATGATCAACTGGTCACCTTCGGCGACACTTCTGTCTCCGATTGGATCCAAGACCGGCGCCACATTGCCCATGGTTACCGTAATAATGACATACTCTTCGTCAATCAAAGAACCATCATCGGCATAGAAGCGAACCTCGTGCTGGCCGACCTGTGAGGCCTCCGGTGTGAACGAGAAAAATCCGGTTCCGTCCAGATTGTCATCGAAACTGGCATTGGCCGGGAGCTGCTCCGCGTGAAGCGTCGGGATCGTCCCGTCCGGGTCGGTCGCGCTTATCGGAAACGCCAGCATGTCTCCAACTTCAACCCCCTGCGGGCCAATCGGCGACAAAACCGGCGCCTGATTGGTATTGGTGACAGTGATGGTTATCGTTTCATCATCTTCCAGATCACTATCCGTCACCGAAAACGTAACGACTATATCTCCCGCCTGATCATAATCAGGATTAAATGTGTATGTGGCCGTATTGTTGAAATTGTTAGCCAGATTTGCATTGGGAACCGTTGGGTCAACCGCGAAGGTTAGTTCCTCACCGTCGGGATCGGTGGCCGTAAGTTCAATTACCAGCGTGCCCCCCTCCGCTACGATTTTATCGCCGATTGCGGCCAGCTCGGGAGCCCGGTTGGTATTGGTCACGGTAATCGTGATTGTTTCGGCATCGATATTGATTCCGTCCGTAACCGAAAATTCGACCGTATAATCACCCGCTTGAGTATAATCGGGCGTGAACTCATAGACGGCCGTGCCGTTACCGTTATCGGTCAGAGTGGCATTGGCCAAAATCGGATCAACATCAAACGCCAGATTATCACCGTCTCCATCCGTGGCCGATAGATTTATAGTTAGCATGACTCCCTCGGCTACATTCCTGTTGCCGATAGCGGCCAGAACCGGCGGTTGATTGACATCGAAAACCGTGATGGTTATCGGTTCCGAATCGGAGTCGGTACCGTCCGAGACCGAAAATGTCACCGGGTATGACCCCGCTTGAGTATAATCGGGATTAAAAGTATAGGTCGCCGAACCATTGCCATAATCCACCAGATTGGCATTGGCAATAGCCGGAGTGACTCCAAAAACAAGTCCGTCACCGTCAGCGTCAGTCGCAGTCAGGTTTATGACCAGGCTGGCGCCTTCATCTACCGATTTATTCCCGATCGCCGCCAGCACCGGAGCCCGATTGGTATTGGTGACCGTTATCGTTATCGCTTCACTGTCGGTCTCGGTTCCATCGGAAACCGAAAATGTCACCGGGTAGGAACCGGCCTGCGTAAAACTGGGATTAAATGTGTATGTCGCCGTTCTGTTGCCGTGATTGACAAGGGTCGCATTCGGAATAGCCGGGTCAACCGAGAACGTCAGGACATCCCCGGCTTGGGGATCGGTAGCGGTAAGGTTTATGACCAGCGTCGCGCCTTCGGCCACCATCTTGTCGCCGATCGCTCCCAGTACCGGCGGGTCATTCTGCGGGGCGTTGGGGTCTATGACATTAAAGCAGAAGGCATCCCCCACCCATTCGGCACTCTGCGCCCAAAGCCAGTCAAACGTATTATTCGGCGCATAGTTAATGGAATCAATACAAATTGTTCCCGCCTGCGCGCTGTTCATGCCTATCTGAAAACGTAGCTTGCGGGTGTCGTCCGATGCCGGCCAGCCCGATAACGAAATCGTTGTATGATTGAAAGTGTCCGGCAACGCCCCATCCATATTAAACATGTTATATGCGTTCATGGTCGTCCAGTAAAAAGCCCCCGGAGTATACGATGGAAGCCAGCCGTTATAACCCATAACCATACTCGGCATTCCATACATGGTACCGCCAAGATCGGTGTACGTCACATTATTACCGGTCGGACTGAAAATCCTCCAAGTGCAACTGTAACCATTAATAGTAAGACCCGAAGAATTTTGCATGTAAAAGTCAATCGTGAAATTATCGCCCATTTCCACGACGTCGGGATTGGCCCCCAACGACGTGACTTCGGCGTCAATGAAAACATTGGCCGCACCGGCACTTGTCGCAAATGCGAAAACAAGAGCCAATACGTACTTCAGAATCGTACCTCGCATAATACGCTCCTTCTTATGTTGTAAATAATAACGAATATCCATCTATCCCTTATCTGGCGGTAAAAGGATAAGTCATTAAGATATCATTTAATTGTAAAGATTTTATTAGTCGCCTATGAGTAAAATACAAAGCTTATCCCTTCACACCTATTGAAACTCCAACCTCGCTATTACTCATATTTTATGGCAGCAAAGCAAGTACCGAAGACTTTCTTCTACCCCCCACCCAAACCGCTAACCCCTTATAGGTCAGCAACAATAGTATAATAATACGGGCCGAATTGTCAAGGTAAATAGCGCCAACAGGATAGGCAAATTATTGCATATTTGCGGCAAATCGCTGTCATGATTCCGCTTTTTGTCTTTTGGCCATCCGCCAGAGAACAAATAAAATCAACGCCGAACCCAGCAGGTCGAAAATAATATCGACCACATCGGAATCACGACCAGGAATGTAGCGCTGATAAAACTCATCTATTATGGCAAAAATCGAAATAAACAACAGACTTAAAAGAAAGGTGTAATTTATATGCATCCGGGATGAAATATTGGCAAACGACCTGAATACCAAAACCGAAAATATGGCATACTCCGCAAAATGCGCGGCCTTATCCAGTCCGGGGACATTGATGGCTCCGGCATGAAGATTCGGCATCGAAGATACTGCTATAATCAACGCCGCATATAATATGGCCGGAAGATGGTACTTCGCAAACCAAATCGCTGCATTCATATTCATTATTACGATTCTTTACCCGTTGTTTTGAGCCAATATATACTTTAATTGTTAAGTTCAAATAACTTTATTGGAATTTAAAAATTTAATGTTATCTTGACCTTAATATTAAATAAGGCACCCCGCTTTCGGGGCGACAGCTCTATTTCGGAACATCATGAACGGTGACGAATTTAAAACCTCGACTACTCCGGATCTGGTCGGCCGCCAAATTTATCTTCGCCCGGCCATCCCCGATGATTATTTAATTACGTATGCCTGGTTTCTGAAATGCGGCCCGTCCTCGCAGACCTGCCGCCCGGTTACATTAACGACCCCGGAGGAAATGGCCGCCCGTCAGCGGATAAAAGAAAAGACGCCTGACCGCAGTGACTTCGTTATGGTCCATAAACAAAATCATAAACTTGTCGGCAAGCTGGCTTTCTTCAATCTCAACACGTTGAACCGTTCCGCCGAGCTGGGCTATATCGTCGCCCCCGAATCACAACGTCAGGGCTTTGCCCGCGAGGGCCTGATTTTACTCATATCCTATCTTTTCCGGCAACTGGACTTGAATAAGGTTTACGCCCAGACGGGGTCCTTCAATACCGCCTCGTTGTCCCTTCTGGAATCCCTCGGATTTAAACGCGACGCCGTTATGCGCCGGCATCATTTTCATAACGGCAAAATTTACGACGATTATATCTATTCCCTTTTAAAAAGCGAATGCAACTTTTAGTTGTTTCCGGTGTTTATAGAATATAATCTTGAATCAAGAAGATATTGGACTGCGTATGTCCAGTATCCGTTGGCCTGGATAACCGAAATCGCGGGGGAAAAATGAAAGTTCACGATCTTCTCAAAAAAAAGGCGGGCAAAATAATATCCGTTTCATCGGACCACACTATCAGGGAAGCCATGCAGTTGATCCTGACACACAAGGTCGGAGCGCTGCCGGTGATCGAAGGAAACGAACTGAAAGGCATCATCTCCGAGAGAGATATATTCCGCATCGCCTTCGATAAAGGCGAAGCCGGATTCAAAGTTCGCGTCGCTGACGTGATGACACGGGACATCGTTATCGGATTCCCCGGTGATGACGTCGAAAACGTCGGCGCCCTGATGACCAAAAACCGTTTCCGCCATCTGCCCATCATGGATAATAAAAAGCTTGTCGGAATTATTTCTATTGGCGACGTTGTCGCCGCCAACGTCGAAAAGCTGGCCGTGGAAAACCGTTACCTCAAGGATTACATTACGGGAAAATATCCGGGTTAAGCCGCCAATCCGGCCACCACGCTTCAGCGATTCACGACGCCGCGAACCGCGCTCTTCCGCTTCCTGACGGATGGATTTTTTATGTGCAAAAGCGAAGGGCTGTCACGCGTCCGGCGACAGCCCTGCGTTTGGTTCGCGGATTTATGTCGTAAATCCGATGCGAATCAGGAAGGACTTATTTATTTCGGCAAAATGCGGTAAACCGGCTCGTCCGGCGGCCCGCTGCCCGGTGTTCGGGCCGGCTTGATGGCGGTCATGACCACCTTCATTTGCGTCACCACATTTCGGCACAATTCTATATCTCTGGCAACGTCCTCGGCTTTCCTGTTTATGTATTTTGCACTATCGACAAATAGCTCGATCGTCTCCGGCCGCCAGTCACCCCGGTAAACCCCGTTACCCGCCGCCAGATACGTCTGCGAAAAATAATTGAACGATTTCAAAAAGAACCGCCGTACCAAAGTCGGATCCTCCCAGGCGTTATCGGAGGAACCGTACGGGACAATAAACGTTGCCCGGGCATTATTTTTGGCAATGCGATGCAATTCCTCCATCAGCGGCAGAATTTTCGCCACTCGAGCCGGTGTCCAGAAACAATTGATTTCTTCGACCGAATCGTCCTCGAAAGGCAATCGACAACAATCGCAATTATTGAAATCCGCAGTGACATCTACTCCGTCTCCGTGGACTGTATCGATATTTACCCACCCCGGTTTGGTTTCATGAGAACAGCCGATATTCAGTTTCAACCCCTTGACTTCTGCCTTTAATGGCCGGGCTTTTTTCACGGTCAGACTTTTGGTTTTCGGAATACCCCGGTTGGTCTCGTGGTCCTTTATAATCGCGCTGAACATATATATATGCACATTCTTCTTGCGGGCCGGGTTGAAACAGGGAATGTCCTGTATTTCCCGAACATCCATAAACGGGGCGTATCGTTGTTTAATATCCCGCTCCGGATCGGTGTACAACCGCAAATGGGCGACATCATCGAAATCCGGTACGGTCGCAATAAAATGAACCCCGGCCGGAAGATTTTTCAACAAAGCCAAATCATCGACGTGCTCCAGCACTTCCATGCAGATGATGGCATTATAATCGACCGGAAGATAGCTTTCGGGGATATAGGCGTCGGCGACTCTGAATTCACCATTGGGGCTGAACTGGAGCGCCTTTCTTACCGCCTCGGCGCTGAAATCGAAGCCCCGGTATGCAATACCTTTTTCGATAATCATGCGGGCCAGATACCCGGTCCCACACCCAACTTCAAGAACCCGGGGGTTTTCCAACGCCATAAGTTTTTCGAAAACCTGTTTATATAGAAAATCCCGCGTTTGCTCGTTATAGTCGCGGCTGAAAATATCGTCGTAATAGTCGGCGCCTTTCTCGGCGTGTCCGGTCACCAGCACGATCTTCTCCTCTATAGTCTCTCTATAGGGAATTATCGACACTTTGTGCAAAAACTGAACAAGAGAAAATTTATGAGATGACAAAAATCGGGGTGAGAGGATTCGAACCTCCGACATCTTGCTCCCAAAGCAAGCGCGCTAACCGGGCTGCGCTACACCCCGATTCCGCCAAAATATACCCCTTCTTGGACGCAAGTCAAGCTTTAGGAAGCAATCGTCGCCCTGTCGCGTCCCGATCGTTTCCCAATTCACCCGCATTTGGACTTGACATTGCGGATAAAACTGCCCATTATTCTCTCTCAAGAGAGATAGGTCCTGAGGGCTGGGTATTTGGCAGTCTTTTTCTGTCCGTCTGCCGAGAGCACAATCCAGCCCTCATTTTTTTATATTTCGTTTTCAAAACTAAAAAATTCCGCCATTGTTCCGACTCCAATAAAAAAGCGGCCGCCTCCGGCCGCTTCCTTGACAAATATAAGGACACCATCACACCTGAAACAGGTACTGAATTTTCATGAAAAACTTGCGCGAGGCCATATTCCAGTTCTGGGCCAGACTCGGATTCGGCTCCGGGCTGTAAAATGGATATAAATCGGCCGGCAGTTTTTCAAAATCATAGGTTACCCCCGCATAAAACACCGAAAAAGGACTGATACGAAAAGTGACCAGCGGATCGATACTCCAGTTCTTCTGCAGATAATAGGCGTATTCCGCCGAGGGATCCTCCGATATCGGGATCGCAACCTCACGGTAGGTATGCTGAACCACCAACCGAACCGACAACGACTTGGTCAGCTGAAATCCGAGCCGGGCTCGTGCCACGTAGTTTTCAAAAAATTCCCGGTCGGTCTTGAGGTCATCGCTTTTCAAATAGCTGAAATACGGCTCAATTATAACTCTGTCAATCGGCTTTAAGTTCAGGCTGGCTTGAAATGAAAGTTCCCGCCCCTTTTCGAGCACGTTTAAAGCCGGGCCGTTCCCCACTTCGGCATTGAAATATCCCCCCAGTTTATTGCTGAACTGGCTGAAGGCGTCAAAGTGAATCCGCCAGAGATCACGAAAACGCACCCCGCTCCACGTCTCATCGCCGGTGCTTAATACAACCGAAGCATTGGTTTGGGCAAATCTTAAAGCGGTTGACCACCCCAGATTCACGTGCGACCACTTCCGCTCGCCCTCGTAATTCCATCGGGAATCGGCGCTGAAACTTGGCCACATCCGATCGAGCAGGCCCCGGTCATAATAAATAACATACTGGGTGTAAAAATTCAGATTCCGATAGTCCACCCACGGGTCATAACCCACCTGCGTCCGATAGGTCCAATCAACCTGATTATAGTCAAGCTGGAAACTCCAATGCCGGGCGTTCCGATTAAAGCGCGAAATCAGGCCGAATCCGGTGAATGATTCACCGTCAAATCCACGCGTATATTTACCGTCGGCAAACAACCTTTGCGAACCGTATAGTTCGCTGTCGTCCGATTCTTTGGTATAAGTCATCAGATACTGCCCGTCGATAAAATACGTGGGCGATAAGCGAATTCGCTGGTCCAGTCCGAAAATGGTGTTCGACCCGCCCGCTTCATACCGACGGTCATTGAGTATCATCCCTATCTGCGAACTCGAGCCCAGAGAACGCATGCCCCGGAATATGTTGACATAACTTTTGCCGATGTCGAACGGTCCGACACTCGATTCCTCCAGCGGCACCAGGTAAAATGAATGGTCGTCGACCGCCGACAAAAAGCCGAATCGATACTTCCCGGACCGGCCGGTCAGCTTCACCGCCAACTGCGGGTCGTTGATCGTTCGTGAATAAAAGGAATTAAACAACGTTATGAAAATATCCCGGCCTTCCTGGAAAAACGGGCGCCGCTCCGGATAATAAAGCGCCACCGGCGAATTGACATCTATCTGTGCCGCGTCCGCCTCTATCTGGCTGAAATCGGGATTCACCGTTGCCTCCAGAGTAACGTCGGAATTAATGGCATATTTTGCGCCCAGCGCCATTTCGCCGTCAACGTCAAGGCTCTTGAAGGGCAGTTCCGGGTCATAGGGATCCGTCACGAATTTGCTTTGATTGGCAATCGCCGCCGGAAGAATTTCGATTCCCCGCCCCGGATGGACATCGGCGATACCGTTGACCGTTCCCCATTGACAGGGCCAGCATAGCTCATTGCGGTTATTGGCCGTCCAGGAATATTGACGGGGACTTTCACGAGGGTGATTACGCCAGAAATCCATCCGCCACGTTTGCGCATCACGGTTGGGAAATCGCAAACCGGCAAACGGCACCGCCATTTCCACCTGATAACCGGTCGATGTAACTTTGGCGGCCGAATTCCAGACCAGATCGAAACCGATATCCGAACCCGTAATATTGTTCCACATCATGTCTTTTTGAATACCGTAAGGATTCACATACAGCAAGTACGCCCAGGAGGCATCACCGTAGGTATCAAGCAGCACAATAACAGCATCGTCACTGTTGAACTGGTCGCGCTGGCACATCGTCGCACGAATCTGTGACGGGTCGTCATGACAGATAAATCCCACATAAAAATTATTATCATCATAAGTTACCATGACCTGCGTCCTGACCGGCGGCTCGCTATTGTCGCCGGGTGTCCGTTCGACGAAATTGTCCGATGACGCCGCCGCCTGCCAACCGGCGTCGCCCAAATCCCCATCCACATAGATCGCCCCCGTCGCTCTGGCAATATCCATGACGGGATGAAACACGGGCTGAAAATTTTCCGAAGCCATACCCGTAACAATCATTAAACCCCACACCATTACCGCCATTGCCGGGCCGAATAACGGCCTGAAAAATCGTGAGGACATTTCCCGATTCCTTCTGTATAATTTTGCGGATTATGGTTTTCCGGCGTACATACCCGTAGCGGCACGCCTTGTTAACAGAGATCCTCCAGCTTAATGGTGTTAATTAATCTGTCACAGGTATTAGACGGGCGATTTTAATAAATGTTCAATTGAAGTTTTGCCTTATCGAATAATGTGATTTTAATCCCCTGGATCGTTCCATGCCTTGTGCCCGGTCGAACGATCCGCAAACCTGCCGAAAATAATCTCGCCGTTGTGCCCGGTCGCAGTTCCTGAACTTTGAAGGGCCGGTCCTCAGATCGACCGGGTCTTCGCCAGCTTTAAACCCTCATCGCTATCAACTCCCTCGCCGCCGCCACCGCCTTGCCCCGGTGAGACACCTTGTTCTTCTCCTCCAGCGACATTTCGGCAAAGGTCTTCCCCGCCGGGGGATAGAAAAACACCGGATCATAACCGAAACCATTCTCGCCCCGGTTTTCACGCGTTATGACTCCCTCTACGGTGCCATCCACCGTCTCGACATTTTCGTCATCCCAGGCAATCGCGATCACTGTCCGGAATCGCGCCTGTCGCTTATCCTCGGGGACATCTTTCATCTCCCTTAAAAGTTTGGCGTTGTTGTCGGCGTACGTGCATCCCGGCCCGGCATACCGCGATGAATATACCCCCGGCGCGCCGTTCAATGCCGCCACTTCAAGCCCGCTGTCATCGGCCACCGCCGGATAGCCGGCAAATTCCGCAATCCCGCGCGCCTTGAGTATGGCGTTTTCTTCGAGGGTCGCCCCGGTTTCCTTGATATCCGGAAAATCCTCAAAATCCGATGACGTCAATATCTCGACCGGCAACCCGGCCAAGACATTTTTTATCTCCCGGATCTTATCTTTATTCTTGGTGGCTAATACAAGTTTCATGGCTTTGATATTTAATAAATGTTTGCGTGCCCCATCGCCCGAAGGTCCTGAATTTTATGAAGGATCAGCGGTGGGATATTTTCTATTTCCTGGCCCGAGGTTATTCACAACTGCCCCAGCCTTTCAATCGCCTATATCTCCCTCTCCGCCGGCCCATCATACGAAAAATTGCGATTGCCCAGCTGACGCATCGGTTTCTCCCGCGTCATTTCTTCATAGGCATGCGCAATCAATCCCGGAACCCGTGATATAATGAAGAACCCCTTGCCCAGTCGATAATCGAAACCCATATCGGAGATAACCGCCGCGATCGCCCCGTCGACATTAATCGGCAATTGCTTGCCCAGTTTGGTCCCCAGCGCCTTTTCCAGTGCCAGGCACAGCTCGATATGCCGCCCCGAAAACCCGCACTTCTTGGCAATTTCAAAAAGCTTCAATGTCCGTGGATCGACATTGTGCAGGCGATGCCCGAAGCCCGGCATGCGGATTTTTTTCTCGGCCAGATAATCGACCAGCTGATTGGCCAACTCCTCGACCGAGCCCTCCTTTTTGGCCCACTGTTGCAGGATTTTAGCGCAATTCTCGATCGCCCCGCCGTGGCTGTCGCCGATTACCAGCACGCCTCCGGCGATGGCCGCGTTGAGCGAATTTCCGCCCGATATCACATTGCGCGTCCCCAGCACCGACGGCGGCGAACAACCATGATCGATCGAGGACACCAGTATCGCCCGCATCATTTCGGCTTCGGCCTTATTGGGCAATTCCCCTTTGAGTATCAAAAACACCGCTTCCGCAAACGACAACTTATCCATGATATCGGTGATATCATAACCCCTTACCCGGATCTTGCCGGGCGCGATATTGGTAATGGCCGATTGCCAGTCACTCTCCGACATTACGCCTCCCTTGTTACTTTACTTCTATAACCTCTCGGACGACCGAATCGTCGATAAGAGTATCTTTCTGAATCGTAAAGCCCGTGAATCGTTCTTTGACAAAAGTCTCCCAGTCCGCTTCGAATTTCGAAAAATCGGTCCGAAACAGCTCTTCGATTGATTTCTTATAATCGGCGGCCGACTGCCAGAGCATCTTGAAACGGTTGATACCGTAGGTGTACGTTATATATGCCACCAGCGAGGCCGCCTCCTGGCGGCGATAAAGAATATGCCGGCGCAAAAACGCCTCGTTGTTGAACATGCTATCAAGCGGGATATACTGCCCGATTTTGTGTAACATACCCGTCAGGTCGTGATAATCATGGCCGGAATAGTCCCTTAATGCTATCAGGCCGTCGTGCAATACCCGGAAATCGGTCGCGCGAAGCTTCATTTTCGGAATCAGGTAGGCTATAATCGGAACCCCCAGCGGCACCGGTCGTCCCCAGTGAATTTGATTGGACGTCACATAGGGAATTTCATGTCCAAGAAGCGCCGCGGCGTTGGCCGAATCCATGTGAATATAATAATGAATCGTGTCGGTCGGGATATCTATGGCCAGAAATTCACAATTCTCCAGCAAATATCGTTCATTGAAATTGGCGAAGCGGTCGATATTCCGTCCCCAGTATTCACCCCGTTCATAATGATAGACGAAATGCCTGTATGTGTATTTCTCCCAGCCCTCATAAACCGGCAGTGGCTCATCCTTCTTTTTACCACAGCCCAATAGCGCCACACAAATCAGCAAACCCGAAACAACCGCCGTCAGACGACCAATATGACTTTTCATCGATTCCTGCCTTTATCCGATATTACGCCGTTCTGCTTAATTGCACGGGAATATACTTTTTGACCGACCCGATGTCAAATCAGGAAAATAAAAAGCCCCGCTCCGGGCGGGGCCTTTGTAATCAAAAAATCCCGGAAATTCAAACTTTATTGTAAACCAGCGCCTTGGTCGGACAAAATTGAACACAGGCCGGATTACCTTTACAGATATCGCATTTGACAATTTCATCGTGGCCCGCGTCAACCATGGCACAGCCGAACGGACACGCCGCCACACAGGCCATGCATTTGACACACCGCTCATCGTCCAGATCAATCGCCCCGGTTTCTTCATTTCGCTTGAGAGCATTGAACATACACGACTTGACACAGGCGGGGTCATCGCACTGGAGACAAACAACCGGAACATATTTGTCGGGGGCGTAGGCCAGTGGATAAATACGGCTCCGGCCCGGTTTCTTGTCCTTGGCGTGCGAAAAAGCGCAGGCCAGTTCGCACGTCCGGCAGCCGATACACAGCGACGGGATTATTTCGAAGCGGTATTTCATACGGCCACCTCCGCCGCCTTCGTAATCAGACCACCCATTTTTTGAGCCAGCTCAAGACGTTTACAATCGTCGCAGGTTTCAAAATACTCATGGGGGATCTTTCTCTGATCAATCAGATAATCGGCGAAATCACGGGTCACGATGGTTTTCCCGCAATTTTTGCAGGCAACCAACTCGAATTTCTTCTTCCAGATCGTTCTGACACCGTCTTTGTCTTCGTATGGAATGACGTCGGTCGGGCATATCTGGGCGCAGGCCAGGCATCCGATGCAGTCGACCGGCTCCTCGCCGAACGGCGGCGCAATAACCTTCTTCTGGCCGCGCATTACCGCCGAAATGGCGCTTTTACCGAGCACATCACATATCCGCGTGCAGGCGTAACACATGATGCAGTTATCACCCTCGATGTTGGCGAAATAACTGGTTTCATGAACGCCATACTCCTCGGCCATTTTCTGGATAACCTCGGAATTGGGACACCGCGCCAGCTGCAAATCCAGCAGAGTTTTTCTGATTTCAAACAGTTCCGGAGTATGAGTATTCACGATCAACCCGTCCTCGACCGGATACAGACACGAGGTTACGTTCTTTTTCCAGCCTTCCCATTCCGGGCGCGTGATCTCCACCATACACAAACGGCAATTGCCGGTCGGTTCGATCGCTTCATGGTTGCATAAAGCCGGAACATCGATACCCAACCTTTTTATGACAGCCAGAAGCATCTCCCCTTCATGGGCCTTGATCACCTTCCCGTTTATCGTAATATGTACCATATCTCACCTGTTATTTTATATCAATCGCGGCGAAAGTGCAGACGTCATAGCATGAGCCGCAGGCGTCGCATTTATTCTGATCTATTACGTGTAACTTCTTCTTCTCCCCGGAAATGGCGCCTACCGGGCAGACACTCAAACAGGCCATGCAACCGGTGCATTTATCATTTATGACATATTGGATCAGTTCCCGGCATACCCCGCCCGGACATTTCTTGTCGCGGATATGCGCCAGGTATTCATCCCGGAAATACTGAACCGTCGATAAAAACGGATTGGGACCGGACTGCCCCAGCCCGCACAGCGACGCCGTCACAATCGTTTTCGACAGCTTTTCCATTAACGCCAAGTCGGCTTCCGTAGCCTCACCGCGGGTGATTTTCGTGCAGTACTTATATAGCTGAAGCAGACCTTCCCGACAGGGAACACATTTCCCGCAGGATTCGTGCACCAGAAATTCGAGAAAATATCGCGCCACTTCCACCGGGCAGGTATGGTCGTCCATGATTATCATGCCGCCGGAACCCATCATCGAGCCGGCCTTGGTCAGCGTATCGAAATCGACCGGCAAATCCAGCTTGTCGGCGGGAAGACACCCGCCCGAAGGCCCGCCCGTCTGAACCGCCTTGAACTCGCGACCGTCCGGAATACCCCCGCCGATATTATAGATAATTTCGCGTAACGTCATGCCCATGGGAATCTCGATTAAGCCTGTATTACGAATCTTCCCGGCCAGTGAAAAAGCCTTGGTCCCCGCGCTCTTGGGCGTGCCGATCGACGCAAACCAGTCGGCCCCCTTATCGATAATGACCGGAACCGTCGCAAACGTTTCAACATTGTTCAAAACCGTCGGCTGGTCGTGCAACCCTTTTTGCACCGATCGGATATACTTGGCCCGCGGTTCGCCGACCTCTCCTGCAACCGATTTCATCAGGGCCGAGGATTCCCCGCAGACAAACGCCCCGCCGCCCCGGCTGATTTTTATATCAAAGCTCAAATCACTGCCAAGAATATTTTCACCCAGAAAACCGTACCCCCGTGCCGTTTCGATGGCCTTCTGGAGATTTATCACCGCCAGCGGATATTCCTCACGAACATAGATATATCCTTCCCTCGACCCGACCGCATAAGCACAGATTATCATGCCCTCCAGAACCGAATGCGGGTCACCCTCCATGATACACCTGTCCATGAAGGCCCCCGGGTCACCCTCATCGCCGTTGCAGATGACATATCTAATCGGAGCATCGATTTTGGCGCATGATTCCCATTTGCGGCCGGTCGGAAAACCGCCCCCGCCGCGCCCGCGTAAACCAGATTTCTTGATTGTTTCGATGACTTCCTTCGGCTTCATGTCGGTCAGCACTTTGACCAGCCCGGCATAACCGCCCCGCGCGATATAATCCTCGATATTGTCCGGGTCGATTTGCCCGCAATTGCGAAGCGATATCCGTACCTGATGCCTGTAAAACGGAATCTCTTTATAATCGGTGTACTTATGGCCATTATCCGGATCGGAATACAACAACCTGTCTATTATCTCGCCCTTTTCCAGCGTTTTTTCGACAATCTCCGCCACATTACTCTTCTTTACTTTCGCGTAGAAGATGCCCTCCGGCTCGATAATCACCATCGGCCCCTGCGCACAGAAGCCGTGACACCCCGTCTTCTTGACCGCCTCAAGACTCACGTCTTTTACTTTTTTATCCTTCAGGACTTTCTTGAATTCATCGAGAATCTTGTCCGAACCGTTGGCCAGACACCCCGGCCCTAGGCAAACCAATATTTTCTTTTTCAGGGAATCCTGACGCTTGCGGCAATCACGCCGCCACTGTTCCAGTTTTTTCGGTGTGTCAATATGCATCTTATCCCCTTTTGACCTTGCCCATGGCCTGGTCACAGCGCACCTTGCCGTGGTACTTATCATTGACAATCAACACCGGGGCCATAGCACAGGCGCCGACACAATTGACCACCTCGACGGTGTATTTCATATCCGCCGATGTTTCCCCGGGTTTGAGATGCAACCCGGCCTCGATCTGCTCCAGAATTTTATCCGCCCCTTTTATATGACAGGCCGTCCCCTTGCAAATTCTGATAACCTTCTCCCCGCGCGGCGTCAGACTGAAGGCATTATAAAACGTCGCGATGCTGTATACTTTACTTAACGGGACATGCAGTACTTCGGAAGCTTTTACCATGGCCGGAACCGGCAAATACCGGAACTCCCGCTGGAAATCCTGCAACACCGCGATAATCGCTCCCGGTTCCTTGGGATTGCGGTCGAGAATCTCCGTGACTTTATTCATGTCGATGTTCATTTCGTCCCTACCTTGGCGCGGAATTTTTCGCCTATTTTGCGCCCCTCGGCGATGGCCCTGTGATTGATATCCAGAAGCTCTTTCTTATGACCCATTTTGACGTTTAACATTTTTAACAAAGTATCGAACGAAACAATCCCGGTGACGCCGATATATGCCCCCAGCATGACCATATTGGCCACTTTGGGATTGCCCAGCTTTATGGCAATATCATTGACCGGCACCAGAAGCTCTTCGATATCATCCCGCCCCGAGGTAACGTCGATCAGCGAACTGTTAATCAGCAATAATCCGCCCGCCCGAATCAGCGGCCCGAATTTATCCAGCGAGGGACGATTGAATACGCAGGCCGACTGCGGGTTATTGATAATCGGCGACCCGATTCGGACGTCCGACACCACTACCGTGCAGTTGGCCGTTCCCCCCCGCATTTCGGGGCCATACGACGGTATCCACACCACCTGCTTGCCTTCGTCCATGGCCGTGTACGCCAATAACTGCCCGACCGTCATCACCCCCTGGCCGCCAAACCCGGCCATCACCACTTCCTGTTGCCGCGTCATATCAGATTACCCCCTTTTCCGGGTCCTTGAAAACCCCCAGCGGGTAGTACGGTTGCATCGTGCTTGCAACCCAACCGGTGGCCTCATGCGGCGGCATCCCCCAGTTGGTGGGACACGTCGACAAAACCTCCACCAGCGAAAAACACTTATTCTCCTTCTGCAACCGGAAAGCTTTCTTGATATGCTTCTTGGCATTGACGACGTGCATCGGCGTGTGCACCGCCGTCCGAACAATATAGGCCGGTGTTACCAGCGCCGATAAAAGTTCCGACATGCGAATCGGGAATCCCGCCAGATTGGTATCACGCCCGAACGGCGACGTCGTCGTCTTCTGGCCCGGCATCGTCGTCGGCGCCATCTGACCGCCCGTCATGCCATATATGGCGTTATTGACGAATATCGTCGTGAACTTCTCGCCGCGGTTGGCGGCGTGAACAATCTCACCCATGCCGATCGACGCCAGATCGCCGTCGCCCTGATATGTGAATACGATCATATCCGGGCGCATCCGCTTGAAACCCGTCGCCAATGCCGGCGCCCGGCCGTGCGGCGCTTCCAGAAAATCCACGTTAAAATAGTTGTATATCAAAACCGAACAGCCGACCGGGGCCACCCCGACAGCCTTCTCGCGAACCCCCAGTTCATCGAGCGCTTCCGCCACCAGCCGGTGAATTATCCCGTGCGTACAACCCGGACAATAGTGGGTGACATTCGTGCTTAGCGAGTCGGGCCGCCTGAATATTACATTTGCCTGTTCTGCCATGACAGCCTCTTCTATTTCGATTCCGCTTTTTTCGTTTTAAGAATCGCGCGTATCTTGTCCTTGACCTCGTTGGGGCTGGGCACGATCCCGCCCGTCCGCCCATAAAACTCGATTGGCTTTTTACCTTTGAGAAAGCGATCCACGTCCTCGATCATCTGCCCCATCGACATCTCCACCACCAGCACCGTCTTGATATTGGCCTTGACCGCCTCATCATGAATGGCCTGACCCGGGAAGGGATACAACGTAATCGGACGAAATAACCCGACCGAAACCCCCTCTTCTTCGAATTCGTCGATAACCGTCTGGCAGATACGAGCCATCGAACCATACGCCACAATAAGTATCTTATTCTTATTCGACACTTTATACTTTTCGAAACGTATTTCTTCCGCTTCGACTTGTTTGTACTTACGGTCTAATTCTATAGAATTGAGCTCCAGCTTTTCGGGATCCAGAAAAAGCGATTTGGTGATCCGCGCCTTGCGTCCCTTCGCACCCGTCAGCGCCCAGTCCTTGCCCTCCGGCGACACCGGGTCACGATACTTCTCCGGAAACTCCACCGATTCCATCATCTGCCCGATCATCCCGTCGCCGATCAGCATCACCGGGTTGCGATACTTGTCGGCCAAATCGAACCCCAGAATCATGAGATCCACCGCTTCCTGCACTGACGCCGGCGCCAGCACGATCGTCTTGTAGTCCCCGTGCCCGCCGCCCTTGACCGCCTGATTATAATCCGACTGCGCCGGCAGAATTCCGCCCAGTCCCGGGCCGCCGCGCATGATATTGACCAGCACCACCGGAAGCTGCGCCCCGGCCATGTATGATATCGCTTCCTGCATCAGACTGATGCCCGGACTCGATGACGTCGTGAATACCCGCATCCCCGTCGCCGCCGCGCCGAACAGCATGTTGCCGACCGCCACTTCCGATTCCGCCTGCACGAACACCCCGCCCACTTCCGGAATCCGCCAGCATAAATATTCCGCCACTTCGCTCTGGGGAGTGATCGGGTAGGCGAAATAGTGCGGAGCGCCCGCCGCAATCGCGGCCTCGCCGATCGCTTCGTTGCCTTTCATCAATTTCTTTGCCATATCTTCGCTCCCCGTCAGTATTGAAACAAAGTGAACTGGGTGCCGTGATTGACAACCTCAATCGCCACGTCGGGACAGGTTATCGCGCAAATCCGACAGCCGATACAATGCGTCGGCTCCACCAGCTGCGCATAAAAATAACCCTTGAGATTAATATCCTTGGACATCTTGAGAATCTGCATCGGGCAGGCGTGCACACACAGCTCACACCCCTTGCAGTAATTCTTATCTATTCTCACTCCGGGCATATATTTATCCCTTCTCTATCGCCAACGGCCCCATCAGGCCGTGTTTTCTTTTCGTTCCCAGGGTTTTAAAAGCGATCGCGTCAGCGGCAAAATCGGACAGCAGATTTCATTCATGTTCAAGCCCTCCAGCACCTTCCGTTTGGCCGAAACGAACGCCAGCGGCAAACCCGTCTTCTCCGAAATCTCTTTCGAATGATTGTACCCCTCCATGACAATTCCAGCATCGGTTTCCTCTATCATGTGGGTATTGGAAATCAGGCCGGTGAATTTCAATCTTGAGGTACCCTCAACCCGCTTCATCGTGGCGAGCGTTGTCGCGACATTCGAGGTCTGCGGCCGACGGCTGTTTAAAACCATCAGCATGTCATATTCGCCGACTTTAAATATGTCCGAAATGGACCCAAGCGCCTTGGTGCCCTGCTCGTCACCCCCGACGTCAAGTATTAGTAATCCATCCGGACTTTCCACCAAAGACCGCACCTGCGGCAGAAGTATCGGCAAATCGGCATAGAATTTTCCGCCTTCGGGGGCGATCAAATCTATCCCCAGCTCTTTTAGCTCTCCCTTAGCTTCACGGGTGCGAAAATACGGATTAACTAAATCAAGATCGACTAATGAAATAGCCTCGTGGCCGTTGGCTTTCATAAACTTAGCCAGATTGACAGCCACCTCGGTTTTGCCCGAGCCAAATCCGCCCACAATAACAATTATGCTCTTGAAAAAAGCCGGGTAGCGCCATTGGGCCGAACCTGCCACGCCTGCAACTCCTTTAGTGATAACCGCTGACAGCATTCTTTCAAGATATTACGAAGCAATTGAATCAAAGTCAAGCCAATATGTGAAATAAATCACTAAGCACATTATTAAATGCCATTCCCCGATTGCCAAATGTGATTGATTATCGATTGATTTTATCTTATTTTTTTGGCCAGAGTCGCCCACGGCTTGCCGTGAGTAAGTTAGCTTTGTATAATAAATTATTTGGTACTTTAAGTTGTGTCAGGTCTTGCCCATTCTTATGGGTGTGACCTGACGCGAGTTGGGTGGAATTTTAATCACGGAATTGTGCGCTTAAATATAAGCTGTTTTTCCGTACGTTGTGCCCGGTCGATCCTCAGATCGACCGGGTTGGCGGCGGGTTTGAGAACCCGCCGATCACAACACACAAAAAAATAAACGAGATACCAACCATGCCCAAATTCACCTTCAAAGAAATCGCCCCGGAATACTGGAAAGATTTCGAAAAACTCTTCGGCGACAACGGCGCCTGCGGCGGTTGCTGGTGCCAGAGCTGGCGTGTCCCCAAACATGGCCGCGCCTGGGAGATGATCAAAGGCGCCCCCGCCAAAACCGCCACGAAGAACCTGATCCTCTCCGGCGAAATGACCGGCCTTCTGGCCTACGACGGCCCCAAATGCATCGGCTGGTGCTCCTATGGCCCCCGCTCCGCCTTCCCGCGCATCGAAACCGCCAGGGCCTATAAACGCGATGACACCGACAAAGTCTGGTCAGTCAACTGCTTTTTCATAGATAAAGCCTATCGCGGGCAAGGCCTATCACGCGCCATGCTTGACGCCGCCTTGAAATTCATGAAAAGGCGCAAAGTGAAAATGGTCGAGGGCTACCCGGTGCCTCTGACCAAAGATGGCAATCGCCTCCCCCCGGCTTTCACCTGGACCGGCCCACTGAAAATCTTCGAAGATTCCGGCTTCGAGATCGTCCAGCGATTATCCCACTCCCGCCCGCTGGTGCGGAAGATTCTTGGGTAGGTTGGGCCGACTCGTCAAAGGCCCTGCCTTCACTTGGTCCGCAAGGCAAGCGAAGCGATGGGCGGCTTTTCATCTTTCTTGCCTCTCCGCCCAGGTGGCTCGATATCCGAGGATGCGTTTCTAACCACCCCATTTCCACTACCTACCCGATGGTGATTCCGTCGGCCCCTCTTATGTATGAGGCCTATGAATATATCTATAATGAACTTCCACCCGGCTTTTGACTCAAATGAACCGCCCCGGTTTTTCCGGAGGCTGTTTTAGTTGAGTCAGGCCACTTGGA
>CAYWLR010000010.1:0-113586 GCA_964459465.1 uncultured Ignavibacteriaceae bacterium
GAAAGGCACGCTGCTTGAAAATTAAATTTACACAACTCTTGACAAGAACTCCTTTGCACTTCGTGTTCGCCTAAAGAATATTTAATTTTCTCCTGGATAGCCTCTTCAAGCTCCAAATCATTAAATGCAGTAGCGATTAGGACTTTATTGTAACTTTCTGTTGGCCTTTCGGGATTGATTCGGGAAGATATGTCGGTAAAGGCACATCCTATTATGGTAATTCCAATCATTAGGAATAATGTAAATACCCGCATGATTTCCTCCATCGATATTATATCTATTCAACGGTCAAACCGGCAACTTACCCAACGGGTGGGAAGTTTGTTGATCGCACCGTTATATTGTTAACAACCACCATTTTATTCTTCCGCCAAAGCATCCCCACGAACTCCCGATCCTGTCGATTTTGACATTGAAATATATATCAATTTTCTGTCGATATGCAATGACAAAATGCCCATAGAATCAATGGTGATTCCGCCCGGGAGCGTAAATATGGAGGACTATAATTATGAGCTCAAACAGCCAAAAGATGTTGGATTGCCACCCGGCGCCCCTGCGTTGTGCCCGGTCGATCCTCAGATCGACCGGGTTGGCGGTGGGTCTGAGGACCCACCGATCACAACGTACGAATTGGCGCAATTTAAAAGTTGAGGGGCCACACATAAGGAAAACATTACTAAAAATGACAAACGGACCCAACGTGCGGCAACAATAAATATAATAATAAAATAACTGTGCCAAAACCATTCAAAAACGGGGCTAAACACGGGCATGCACTACAAAGTTGATAGTGAAATTGTAGTCTGTTTTAGCGGCGTCAGGAACCCCTTCCTGACGCTCCCGGATTGATTATATGGAAACTGTCAGGAAAGGGTTCCTGACAGCGCGGCAGAAGTCCGGAACTGGATCCCGGATCAAGTCCGGGATGACAATTAAAGAGGCGGGGATGACAAGAGAAGATTTATCCCGGTCGATCTGAGGATCGACTCTTCAAAGTTCAGGATCTACGACCGGGCACAGCGAAAAGAATGTCAGGCCCACTTGGGGCCTGACATTCTTATTCGATTATGCTCTATGCGGAAGATGTCACGCCGCTCTTCACGTCGTTCAGAGCCTTCGGCGAGTCGGCGTGACCTACTTTTAGGATCACATCATATCGCAGGGGTCGATGTCGATGGTGACGCGGACGGTCGAGGGCAGGCCGAAATTGCGGACGGTGTTCTCCCATTCGGACAGGATACGGATAAACGAATTGATTTGGCCGGTTTTTAATATTATGTGTCGGCGATACAGGCCGCGTAAACGATAAAAGTGACACATGGCCGGGCCGAGGACAATCGCTTTATGATTTGAATTATTCAGGCGTTTTTCCAGTTCGGATTTAAACTGCAGGGATTGTATTTTGACGGTGGCTTCGGTTTTGCCGGAGAAGCGCACATTGACCAGATGGCTGAAGGGGGGATAGTGCAGTGACCGACGGGTTATAATTTCGCGTTCATAGAAAGAATCATAATCCTGCCGGGCGGCGTCATCGATCAAGTCCAGTTCGGGCTGGAAGGTCTGGATAATGACTTCGCCGGGGATAGTCCCGCGCCCGGAGCGTCCCGACACCTGAATCAGTTTGGCGAACAGCTTTTCCGGGGCGCGAAAGTCGGGCATATCCATACCGAGGTCGGCCATGAGTACGCCGACGATGGTGACATCGGGGAAGTCGATGCCCTTGGTGACCATCTGTGTGCCGAGCAGGATATCGTACTTCTTCTGCGCGAAGTCATTGAGAGCGATATGAGCCTGTTCGCGTTTGCGGGCGTTGTCGCTGTCGAGCCGTACGGCGCGCGGGGAATCGAAGACGGCGGCGAGAGCGTCTTCTATTTTCTGTGTGCCGGAGCCGAGATACAAGAAATCGGTGCCGCCGCAATTTTGGCAGACGTCGTAATGTGCGAGCGAATAATCACACAGATGGCAGACCAGTTTTTGGCCCTGTTTATGGTAGGCCAGTGGCACCAGGCAATGAGGACATTCCGGGGTCTGGCCGCAGGAAGTGCACTTGATGCGTGGCGAGAAACCGCGGCGGTTGAGGTACAATATGACCTGTTGTTTATTCGACAAAGCCTCTTTAACCCGACTTTTAAGAATCGGGGAGAAGTAGGGCTGGTCGATATTGAACGGTTCGTTTTTCAAATCGACCAGACGCACCATCGGGGTCGAGGTTTTCTCCGGCCGCCGTGTCAGGCGGATGAGATTGTAGCGGCCTTTTTGGGCATTGTTAAAAGACTCGAACGAGGGCGTTGCCGAGCCGAGGATGACGGGGATATCGAGCAATTTGGCGCGCATGACGGCGGCATCGCGGGCGTGGAAGCGCGGGGCGGGGTCATCCTGTTTGTAGGATTCATCGTGTTCTTCATCGACGATAATCAGTCCGAGTTTTTCCAGCGGGGCGAAAATGGCGGAGCGGGCGCCGACGACAATGTCAAAGTGTCCTTCGCGAACTTTCTGCCAGATGCCGAGCCGTTCGCCGGGGTTGACGGCCGAGTGCATGATGGCGACGCGGTCGGGGAAGTAGGCGCGAAGCGACGCGAGGACTGTCCCGGCGAGGGCGATTTCGGGGACTAAAAAGAGGACGGACTGGCCGCGGGCAATAATCTCACGGGCGACATGGCAGTACACCAGCGTTTTACCCGACCCGGTGATGCCATAGAGCAGAGCGGGATGAAAGCCGCGGGAGTGGTCGAGCAGTATTTTTATGGCCGATGCCTGTTCGTCGGTCGGGACGAGTTGTTCGATTCCGGGCCGGGGTTTGATGTAGGGCAGTATATCGGGAAGGCCGTAGACGGGGAGGATGATATTTTTGTCTTTGAGTTTTTTAAAGGTGTATTCGCTAAGGCCGCAAGCCATTATTTCCTTTTTGGAATAATGTCGGTCGGATTCAGCCAAAGGCAGGAGAGTATCGCCGATATTGGCGTTGTCGAGCTTGTCGGCATGAATGGTAAATCCCAGCAGAATGCCGTTGTCATCATCGCGCGATTTTGCCCATGATTCAATCAGGATGCCGGATTCGATAAGGCGGTCGATGGTCCGGCCGTATTTATTTTTAAGGCCGGACAGGAGGCGGCCATCGACGGTATCGATGTTTTCCAGTTTTTTCAGCAGGTCGGTTTCGATGTCCGGGTGAATTGTATCGTGCAAGAGTGATTTGTTTACGATAAGCCCCGGTTTTTTGATTTTGCGCAGTTCGGGGGGCAATGCGGCGGCGAGGACATCGGCGATGTTGGCATAATAGTACGACCCGACCCATTGCAGGAAGGTGAACATGTTATGAGAAAAGGGCGAGCGGTAGTCGATGACGGATAGAATGGATTTAATGGCGGCGTCCGGTTTTTGGCGGGTCTTTTCGATAAAAAAGCCGAGGGATTTTCGTCGGCCGAACGGCACGACGATTCTCTGACCGGGTTCGAGGGAGGCGGCGTTGTTGGCGGGACAGGAATAGGTAAACGGGCGGCCGGGGGTACCGGGGATGGCGATATTTATAAGTGTTTCGGGCATCGATAAAAAAAGGCAGGCCCGTGCCGGACCTGCCTTTTGAATTTAATGGTTCATGCTACGATTTCAAGGCGTTGATCTTTTTCTGGGCCTCGTTGGCTTTGCCGACCTGTCCGTTGGTCGAATAGAGTTCCACCAGCAATTCCCAGATGGTTAAATCGCTGGGGTCGAGTTCCACCGCTTTTTCATAGGGGCTTATGGCTTCGGCAAATTTTTCCTGCCGTATCAGACAATCGCCCAGCCCGATCCAGTGATTTTTGTCGTCCGGTTCCAGTTCGGTCAGAGCCGCGTATGCTTTTTGGGCATTGTCGTTGTGCCCGCGGATAACGCTCACGACGGCGTATTGTTCCACGGCGCGGGCATTGTCGGGTTCCTTTTCAAAGACAGCCTTGAGATAGACGGCCGATGAATCCAGCGCGGCATCACGGCTGGCCATGAGTTTTTTGGCGGCCGCTTCATTGCCATTTTGCTGGGCGGTTTTAATGGAATCGGAATATTCCGAGGATAGTTGCAGGAAATAGCGGCCGTTGTCAAGGTATGAGCTGATGTGGTCAGGATCAAGGGCGATTACTTTGGTATTGTACAAATAGGCCGAATCGGGGTGTCCGGAATTGGTGAAGCAGATGGCGATATTCGACAATATGCCTACCCGTGCGTCGACGGCATCCTCGGGGATTTTTGACAGATATTTCTGGAACCAGGTGATGCTGTTGGTCCAGTCGTCTTTCTGAATGTAGGCATAAGCCACATTCTGAATCAGGCTGATCGAATCAGGCGCAATTTCGGAGGCTTTGGTATAGTAGGCCAGGGAAGAATCATAGTTGCCTTCACGATCATAAACAAGGCCCAGGCCCTCATAGGAGCGGTAATTATCCGGATGCACGAGGGTGGCGATGGTGAAGAAAGTCCGGGCGCTGTCGGCGATGCTCTGGAGCCGGGTTTCATATTCCGGCCGTTCATCGTCGGACGCGTTCATCATGTCTTTTCTGGTTTTATCATAGCGTTGCACGGTGACCACGCCCTGATTGAAATTTTCGCGCCAGTAGAATTCGCCGATTGAATCGACAATTCGGGAATAATCTTTGCAGTTCTTTTTGAGCTTGCTTTTTACTTCGGGGTCGGCGCAACTGATTTTCATGGAATCATAGCTGGCCGACATTTTGGCGATGTAATCCAGCCTTTGAACCGGGTCATAAGTGTTATTGGCGTATTCGGCGAAAATATTGCCTTTGTAAAAGTAAGCTTCCGGGTAAGATCCGTGAAAGGTCAGGACCGTATCCAGAAAGCCGAGGGCTTCTTCCAGCCGGGGCGGTGATGCCAGCATGGCGATTTTCACGGCTTTGATGTAGGCGTCGGCCGGCTTGAGTCCTTTGGGCGTTTTATCCGCCATAGTCGGAATCGCCAGTGCCAGCAAAATCATCGAAATACACAGGGTTTTCATTATTTTCATTTTATCCTCCCGATCGTGTTTTTTGTTCTTTTCGGTCATAACAGGCCTCGAATCTAATATCTTTTCGCCGGGGTGTCAAGTCGCAATCGTCATCTTAGCGAGTCGTACGAACTCTGACAGTGACCACGGCGGTTCCATCGGCCGCCACCGGCACGGCGAACTTGACTGTGCTGGCGTCGGTTTTTTCGTATTTATGGGACGACTCCAGAATCGTCCAATCGCCGTAAAGTTTTTTCTCCACATTTATAGTAACGTCCTGCTTTTTGTGATTGCGCAATTTAATCTCAAAGGTTTGTTCATCGATCCGGTTCGAAATCTGATTGTAATCGGTGACCTTAAATTCGGCTTTAATATCAAAGGCATTGCCGATGGTCAATTTTACTTCTTCATCTTTGGGGGTATGGCTGATGCGGTCTTCGCCCAGAAGAATCATGCCCTTGTCGGTATCGACCTTGAAAATGCGGACGCGTCCGGCGGGCAGGGGCATGCCGAGGCCGGTTTCGCGGCTGTTTTTGAATTTCAGCATGACGCGAATGTCTTTATCATTCTGGTCGGGGTAGTAGTTATATTCTTTATCCACAAGGCCGGAGGACGGGTCAAAAAGCGAGATTTGTTTTATTTCGTTGTTGGCGAGGGTGGCCGGTCGTGGCAGGGTATAGAGGTGGTACTCGAAAAAGGCTTTTTCTTCAAAGCCGGGCGCCTCGGCGACCATCATGGCTTTATCGAAGGTTTCGGGGCGGGCCATTCCTCGGGCGTAACCGGCGCGGTTTATATCCCCGGCCACGAGTTTCAGAACGGCATCTTTATAGGTTGCCCCGCTGCTGTTGGTGATGGAGGCCCAGCCGTTGAGGCCGAGTGTTTTTTCATCTTCGGACAATATGCCCACGTATTCGGCTGTCCATCCCATACCGCGGGTTTGATAGCTGACATTGGCGTCGGTTTTACCGCTGAAGTTGGAATTATAGCGCCAGAACAGGGTGGGACGGGTGATCAGGCCTTCGGGCAGTTCCGGGAAGTTGACGTTGACGATTTGCTCGAGCCGGATAATCTGGATTTTGCCGGATTTGTCTTTCAGAACCAGGGACCCTCCCGAAAACGACAATAATGTGCCGCTGAACAGCTGACCTTCCTTGTTGAACAGGTCAATGTCTTTATCAATATATTTGGAATAGATTTTCTCCGGTGAGACAAGGTCATAGGCATAGTTTTGTTCGAGAATGGCAACCGATTTGGATTTATCGACCAGTTCGAAACCGACCGAGGTGGCATCGATAGCGGTAGGGACATCGACAAAGGAAACAATTCCGGAACCTTTCATGAATTCCAGCGGGCGGGTTTCACGAATCACGCCCAGATCGCTGTTATACACGGTAACGTGGATGTCGGCATAGGCGGCGGTTGTTATAAGCGCGAGGGCGGCAAGGGGCAGCCAGAGGTTTTTGGAAGAGGTCATAGTCATCTCCTTATTATTTGCATTTTTATAATTCATTCTGTTGTTTATACAAAGACGATTGCGAAATCTTCCGGTTGAGGCAACAAAAAAATTGGCAGATAATATCGAAGCTGTTATCTTAGGCCGAGTTATATGCCTGTCGCAGTGCAGGATATATCGGGAACGGGAAATGGTGACGGGAAGAGAGCGGTTCACTTTGAAGAGATGGGAAAAATCGGATAGCTTTGGAAGATCAATGTAAATTCGAACCGCGGCAATTGTTATGGTTGCCCAATCTTCTGTCTTTGTCGCGGCTGTTTATAGCTCCGGTTATCGGCTATTTGCTCTGGCGGGGCGATGATACGGCCACCATAATGTGCCTGGCGCTTCTGGTTTTGGCGGGCACTACCGATTTTTTGGACGGGTGGTCGGCCCGCAAACTGAATAAAATCAGCCCGTTGGGGATTGCGCTTGATCCTCTGGCTGATAAATTTCTGGCCATCATTTTAATCGTGGTGTTAGTCCTTTTCCGCGAATTCCCGTTATGGCTGGCGATTTTAATTGTCGGTCGCGATCTGCTGATTGTAATTCTGGGGCTGATCATTATGCGGGACAGAAAAATAACGCTACCGTCGAATACCACCGGTAAGTATTACTTTGCGGCGACGGTGGTCCTGATAGGGTCATACATAATAAACTTCAATTTTGGCCAGGTTTTTATGACCGTGATTGTCCTGGCCCTGTTTTTGTTGTCGGGGGTCTTTTATGCGGGTCGTTTTATCGCTTTGCGGAAACGTCGCCAACTGATGGATTTCCATGACCGGGCCGCATTCAAAGCAATCAGAATCGGTTTGACGGTGGGTGTTGGCGTAATATACTTGATAAAATTATATGTTGATATCATCCGGTCGGGGTTACATTAGCAATATGTATCAACTGGAAGTCGCCGATTTAAGCAAATCATTCGGGCCGCGCCGGATTTTCGAAAAGGTCTCATTTTCGCTGGGCACCGGTCAAGGTCTGGCTATTACCGGTCCCAATGGCTCCGGCAAGAGCACGATGATTCACATTCTGACCGGACTGGGACGGGCTTCATCGGGGTCGGTGCGATATATGCATGACTCGAACAAGTTGTCTTTCGAGGAGTATCGGAACCGAATGAGCGTGGTGACTCCGTATCATGAATTTTATGATGCCATGACGGCTCTGGAGAATCTTGATTTTTATACGCGCCTGGCCGGACTGGAGGTTACGGGGCCGGAAAAGATGGAGGCGCTACGGACTTTCGGATTGGGAGAACGCGGCCGAGACCGGGTGGCGACGTATTCATCGGGGATGAAACAACGCCTCAAATATGCTCTGGCGCTGTTGCGCAGGCCGGAGATTCTGCTTCTGGACGAACCGACCGCGTACCTGGATCAATCCGGCAAAAAAGGAATTTTCGACTTTCTGGACTCGGTGAAAAGCAGAACTTTAATAATTATTGCCACCAATGAGAAAGAGGAGGCCGGTTTTGCCGACCATGTCTGTCAATTGGGCGGGTAGGATTTTAACCATTTTTAAAAAGGAAATGTTGTCCGAGTTTCGAACCCGGTATGCTTTCAATGCCGTCATCATGTTTTCTCTGGTGACTTTGACGGTGGTTTCGTTTTCACTGGGGATGAACCGACCCGGTCCGGAAGTCATGGCGGCGCTGTTCTGGGTGGTGTTATTTTTCGCGGCGGCGTCGGGTCTGGCGCAGGTATTTATCAAAGAAGAGGAGGCGCGCACGGCCGGGTATTTGCGTCTGTATGCTCCGGCGACGGCGGTTCTGGTCGGCAAAATTATTTTCAACCTGTTATTGCTGATGTGCATGGCGGTTCTGCTGGTGCCGCTTTTTGTGATTTTGCTGGATACGGTACCGCAGAATTTCATTCTGTTTCTGTCCGGGCTGTTTTTAGGCCTGATCGGATTGTCCGGTTCCACCACAATTATCGCCGCCATTGTCTCGCGGGCGTCGGTAAAAGGGGCGTTATTTGCGGTGTTGTCGTTTCCGGTGCTGTTGCCGTTGCTGGTGGCGGCCATCGAGATAACGCTGGTATCGCTGGTGGGCGGGAATTTCGCGGCGGCCTGGTCTCCTTTGCAACTTTTGCTGGCTTATGATGTTGTAATGATAACGCTGTCGATAATGCTGTTTGATTTTATCTGGCACATGTGATATATTGACAACGTAATAATAGAGAAATATTGTCTATGATTTGGAAGTGGATCATATTTGCGGCGATGGCGGCGGTAATTATTCTGGCTTTCGTGTTGCCGTCCCCGATGGACCCGCGTTTATCGCTGGGGCCGGTGGACGCTTACCGGATTTTTTATTTCCATGTTCCGGCGGCCTGGGTGGCGGCGCTGTCGTTTATGGTCGGGATGGTGCAATCGGCCCGGTATTTGAAAACGAAAGATATGGATTTCGACCGCCGGGCGGTCGCAGCCAACCGTCTGGGGATGGCCTTTTCCGCCATGGCGCTGGTAACCGGCTCGATATTCGCGAAAATGACGTGGGGTGAATTCTGGAACTGGTCGGAAATCCGGGAAGTTTCGATATTTATTCTTTTGCTTATATATGGCGGCTATTTCGCATTGCGGTCGGCGTTGAGCGACGATGACGTGCGCGCCACGTTTTCGGCGGTGATGACGATTATTTTTACGGTGGCGGCCCTGTTTTTGATTTTTGTGTTGCCGCGCATTTATCCGGCCTTTTCCCAGCACCCGAGCGACACGATTGTCGATAACGAGGGGAAAATGTCTCTGTCGCCGATGGTGGCGCTGGTTTTCGCGCTGTCGATGGCGGCGTTCACGGCTCTTTATTACTGGCTGTATGAAATAACGGTCAGGGGAAGCCGTTATTTCGATAAAAACAGACTGGAGTCATAGTATGGATGCCAACTATATAGTCATGGTGGTCGTATTAATTATCTGGGCCGGCGTCTTTTTTTACGTCTGGTCGGTGGACAGAAAACTGAAAGTACTGGAAAAGCGGGATGAAAGCTAAATATATCATCGGAAGCGTGATTATCGTCTTATTCGGGGTCTGGGGGGCGTCGGCTTTTCTGAAGACAACGGTCAAGTACGTCACCTTTGCCGAGGCGAAGGCGACCGGCAATATCGTTCAGGTCAGCGGCCGTGTCGATTTCAGCCAGGTGCGCTATGACGCCGAAGGCAAACGTCTGGAGTTCGTCATGATCGAGCCGGACAGTCTGCACACCGGCGTGGAAAACCGGATGAAAGTAATATATCAGGGGATCATCCCGGGCAATTTCGAGCAGGCGACGTCGGTGATGGTGCGGGGGAGAGTGCACGGCGAGGAATTCGTGGCCGAAAAGCTGTATGTCAAGTGCCCCTCGAAATATCAGGCCCAGATGGATCAATCGGGATAAAGGATCGGCATGAATATCAGCAGTATCGGCGACCTGGCGTTGTTTTTGACAATGATCATGGGGTTGCTGGCGGGGGTTTCGTTTTTCATTACGGCTTCGGGGAAAAGAAATCTGGCCGAGCTCGGGCGCCGGGCTTATGAGCTGCAGTTTGTTTTCGCCCTGGCCGCGGCGGTTTATCTGTTTTACTTGATATTCTCGCGGAATTTCTCGGTTGCCTATGTCTATCAGTACACTTCGAGCGATCAGTCTTTTTTCTATACACTGGCGGCGTTCTGGGCCGGGCAGGAGGGAACCTATCTGCTCTGGCTATTGCTGACCGGGCTGTTCGGATTTATGATATTGAAATGGGGCTGTCAGTACACCATGGCGGCGATGGGTTTTTATTCGATCATCATTCTCTTTTTCTCCATTGTATTACTCAATCTGTCGCCGTTTGCGCTGCGACCGGTGCCTGCCGCGGAGGGGGCCGGGCTCAACCCCCTTTTAATGGACCCCTGGATGGTGATACATCCCCCGGTCATGTTTACGGGCTTTGCTTTGGCAGGAGTCCCGTTTGCCCTGGCGCTGGCGGCCATGCTAAGGCGCGATTTCGCCAACTGGACAAGAGTGGCGCTGCCATATGTGCTGGGGACGTCGTTGTTTTTGCTGGCCGGGAATGCCATGGGCGGTTACTGGGCGTACAAGACTCTCGGCTGGGGCGGGTACTGGGCCTGGGACCCGGTGGAAAACACGTCGTTTGTGCCGTGGGTAATATCGCTGGCGCTCATTCATGGATTTTTGGTTGAGAGGCGATCGGGAGCCTTGCGGCGGTCCAACCTGCTCATGGCCTGTTTTGTCTTTCTACTGACGATATACGGGACATTTTTGACCCGTTCGGGAGTACTGGCCGATTTTTCGGTGCATTCGTTTGTCGATATGGGCATTAACACCTTTCTGGTTTTTTTCCTGCTTTTGTTTACCGCGTTGATTCTGATTGTTTTCTTCAGTTCACGGGTGAAGGAAATAGTCGGCAAGCCGCTCAATTACAATATCATGTCGCGCGAGTTCATTTTGTTTGTGGGGATGATGCTGTTGTTCGTGGTCGGGATTATTGTCGAGTTCTGGGCGTCGCTGCCGCTGGTGACGAGGTATTTGACCGAGAATCCCTCGGCGGCCGAGATGGCGACTTATAATGCTTTTGCTTTTCCACTGGCCATACTCATAGCTCTCTTTTTGACTCTTACCCCGCTGGTCACCGGCGTGGACAGCCATCTAAAAGTATCGATTAAAAAAGCGGTGATTTCGTTTATGGCGGGCCTGGTGTTGGCCGCGGCGGCGATTATAATAGCATCGGTCAACGCCGCCCTGGCAGTGACGGTCTTGATATACTTCGGAACTTATTTTACCTACATGCAATTTGGCACGATTCGTCGACGTCTTACGGTGTCATTGGCGGTGGGATTCGGGGCGGTTATAGTCGCCTTGGTACTGGGGGCGCGCGACGCGGCTAACCTGTTGTTTATCGGAGCGTCGGCGGCGGCCGTTTTTGCCCAGATTGACACTATCCTGCGGTTATTGAAGGCGCGACCGCTGGCGGCGGGCGGATATATATGCCATTTCGGTTTCGGGCTGATGTTGCTTGGCATTATATCTTCATCGGCTTATTCCCAAAGCGAGCAGGTCAGTCTGCCGCGGGGGGAAGTCAGGCAGGTTTTTGGCTATGATGTCATCTATCGGGGAATGGATGGGTCTGTCATGAACACCAACAATGAATTATTTATATCGCTGGAGAAATCCCGGGAATCTTTCGAGGTCCGGCCCCATTATTTCTTCGTGTCGCGCATGAATGCTTTCATGAAGCGTCCCCATATCGAGAAAAGCCTGTTGCTCGATTTGTATATTTCGCCCATCGAGTTGATCGATCATGGGCAAACGGGGGGGCTGAAGCTGATCAAGGGAGAGGCCAGGACGGTCGGAGATTATCAGATTAAATTTATCGGTTTCGATATGGGTGCGCACGGTGAGCCGGGCGAGGTATCGGTTGGCGCGACGCTCGAAGTGACCCATGGGGGGCGCAGCGAAACGATAACGCCGCGATTGACCATGGGTGAAATGACCGGCGGGCGGCTGGAATCGAAGCCGATCAGCCTTTTTTCAGAAAGTGATTTTAAGGTTAGAATCGATCAGGTTTCTCCGATGGAGCGCTCGGTGGTGCTGGATATTCCCGGTCTGGCGGAGGTAGCGGCACCCGATGAATTAATTCTGGATATTTCCAAAAAGCCGGGGATAAGCCTGCTGTGGATCGGGACGATTCTGGCGTTAGGCGGGGTGGCGATGATTGCGGTTTATCGGGGCAAGCAGTAATTCGTATCGAGAGCTTTCAAAGTATTTTTTGTAACCTGAAAAGGTATAGAGGCACATATAAAGTAAGCGATTGATCGGCAAAGAGATAAATACCAAGCGGGTGGTTCGGATACAAAAATGGCATATTTTTTTGAAAAAAAGTCTTGTTTTTTTTAAAAAAGTTGATATTGTATGCAACGAAGCCAATTCTATTGGCGTATAACATATGCCTTACACATAGTCCCTCCCAGAAGGATGTCGCCTTAACAGGCGGCATCTTTTATTTTAGGGGTAAGGCTTTTTTGTATTGACTTAGATTTAAGCAATCGCGATATTGCATTGTCACGAAAGAGTACCAGCTAAACATTAAATTGCCTTTCGTAATAACTTAATAGAGGTTGAAAATGCCTTTTAATATGAATTTCACAATTGATATTGACCCGAAGCGTCGGTTAGTCGTTGAAAAAATCTATGGCATTTGGAAGCAGGATACCGCCTTGAATTATCGCGACGAGTTTGCCGAGACGGCGGCCCCATTGACCAAAGGCAACTGGGCCAAGCTTATCAATTTATGCAACTGGAAGTCGTCTTATCCTGAAATACTCGAAATTGTCGGTGAACATTTGAAATGGTGCCGCGAGAACGGGATGGTCTGGTCGGTCAATATTATCGATGACCCGACGACAATAAAGCAGCTTAAGAAAATGTTTGTTATCGGGGGCACGGAAGAGATCAGCAAGATTTTTAAGACCCAGGAAGAGGGCGAAAAGTTCCTTAAGAGCCAGGGTTTTTAGTTTTTCTTCCATCTGCATTCGTTTTCAGTTTCCATGACGATATTTTCAGGCCGGGCCGGCCCGATGATTATCTGTTGCTTCAAAAGCTCATATATACCAGGAGCTTGCGGGCTCGTTTATTAATTTCGACCGACGGCACGCCATTTACATTATATACTATTTAGTATGGATGCCTCGATTAGAGACATATTAGGGTTGGGAAGTTCCCTGTTTTTATCAGGACTGGTAGCGGCTGGGCTGTTTTTTATTATGGCGGCTTTGCGTGAGTGGCAATCGGGAACGGTTGAGGCCCTTTTGTTTATGACTTTGGCGGCGTTTTTTGTCTTTGTTCATTTCATTATTATAATGGCCAATTATGATTTGCCGGCGCTGGGTGTGTTTCGGACAAATTATACGGTTGAAAGCTGGTTTATAGAGATACTCGGACCGGCGGTAGCATTGCTTCTTTTATTAATCGGCGCCTTCAATATTTTACAGCAACGTTTCAGCGAGGCGGTTATAAAGCTGGCGATCGGTTTGGGAGTGTGGGCCCTTTTAAAGGATACGGGGCAAGCCTGTCCAGAAGCGGCTCGAATGGCGCTGTTTGCTCTGGCCGCCATGACCTGGATTGGGCTGGAACTTCGCGCCACGCCGGAAATGTAGCGCGGTTCGATTTGCACAATATTACATAAAAAGTTATATATTTATCCCCATGCCGGGGATGATACAGCAGTTTTCCAAAAATGTCTTTTCCAGCTGGGCGGCGCTGGGGGTGCGGCTGGCTATTGCGTTTCTGGTCAATCCTTTTGTTATTCATTCGCTCGGGGACGGCCGCTACGGCGCCTGGGCGCTGGTTTTCTCGGTAATAAACTACCTGACCATATTCGATCTGGGCATGCGACAGGCGGTTATTCGCTTTGTCTCGAAATATCTGGGTCTCAAGGATTATGTCAATATCAACGCCGTCATAAATACATCATTTGTACTATACTCAATGGTTGCGGCCATAACGGTTGTTTTATCGCTGGGGTTGGCCCATTTTGTTCTGGGTCGGTTTTCGATACCGCCCGAATTTCTGCATGAAACAAGGCAGGCACTTATAGTAATCGGTCTGAATGTGGCCGTCAATTTTTTCATGATGAGCTGGACCGAATCGCTCAATGCCGTGCACCGTTATGATATCGCCAACGCCCTGGCCATGGCCGAGGACATATTAAGAACGATTACCGTAGTGGCCTTGCTGTCGGCGGGTTATGGTATGGTCGAGATGGCCGGGGCGTTTCTGGGGTACAGTGCCGTGCGACAGGTAATCGCGGCGGTGTGGCTCAAGAGGCTGCATCCGCAAATCAGGTTCGGGCCGGGCTTTTTTAACCGGGCCACTTTGCACGAAATATACAGTTATGGATATATCGGATTTTTGATTTCAATTGCGTGGCTGTTTATTGCCAATACGGACAATGTCATTGTCGGCTATTTTTTCGATGTGGAGTCGGTCACCAAATATGCCATAGCCGGGTCGATAGTTGTCTATATGCGCAATATCGTTCTGGCGGTGTCGTTTCCGTTGCGACCGTTGATCAGTCACTATGAGGCTCTGGGACGAAAGGATAATATCACGCTGATTTACACCCGTGGCACCAAATACCTGACCTATTTTACTTTTGTGATGTCGGGTATGATTTTGGTTTTTGCCGATTCATTTATGACTTTGTGGCTGGGTCCGGGTTATGAGCATACGGCCCGAATCTTAAGGATTCTGGTTATTCCGGCCGCGATATATTTACCCCAGACGGTAGCCAATTCGGTCCTCTATGGTTTGAGTGCGCATAAAAATATATTATATGCCATAACCGCCGAAGGTCTGGCCAACCTGATTTTAAGCCTTTGGCTTTTAAAAAGGTTCGGATTGGATGGGGTTGCCTATGGCACGATTATCCCGCAATTTTTTATTTATTTGATCGTTATGCCGATGATAATCCGTTCGGTTCTGGGGATTGGGCTGGGGTCGTTTTATGGGTCTTTTTTTTCGGTCGCGGTTTTGGGGGGTATCATTTCGATTGTCGTCTCACTGGGGATGAAGGCCCTTATCGATCCTGCGGGTTGGCTGCTATTTACGACAGATGTTTCGCTTGTGCTTCTGGTCTGCCTGATGGGCCTGAAAATCATTATCCCGGCTGAAGACCGGGCGTTGATAAAAAGAGGGTTCAAACGGACCTGAACAATGAGTAAAGCATATAATATGGAGGTGATATAACCGGAAACAATGTTTGACAGGGGCATTACAGGTCGCTATAATCGATTATGCGGACGATGTTTTTAGTTTTCATTGTCTTGTTTTGGTCCATTCCGGTTCCGGCAATGGAATCATCGGAAGAGTTACTCGGATTGAAATTCCCCATTTTGTTGACTGACCCGACCGCCTGGGTGCTGCCATCGGATACCGTTTTTGGTACCACCTATTCCGTTGAGGTCATGGTCCGGCTTTTTCTTGGCGCCGATGGCCGAATCGACTCTATCGATTACGATACGAACGTAAGACCCGATTTTGTACGAGGCGTAAAAAATTCGCTGAAATCGCTTCAATTCGAACCGGCGAAAATTATGGGGCAGGCGATACCGGTGGAGTTGCCGGTGTTTGTCACCTTCAATTCTTCAGGATATTTACGACGGGTCGGATTAACATTGCCTTATGATGCCATATCCGGCGGTCGGGACAGGAAGCTTATTGACCGGATGTTAATCGATAACGGTTTTACTCTTCCGGGTCTGGAATATTTTCCGTCATATTATTTGAATATTCCGCGCGATTCGGGGCGAGCCGGTTATGATTATGCGATTTTTCGAGTCAGCCTGGACAGGGATGGAGGGGATGCCGATATGGAAATTATTTCGACCAGCAATGAAAAGCTTGCGGATATATTTTCCATCACGGCCCGTTATGCCCGATTCCGCCGTGCCGGATATAGAGAAGAGAGTTTTCCGGCGGAGATTTATCTTATTGCACGCTTTTTTGATAAAGTTCATTATCCCACGGCGGCCTGGCCCCATGACAGCCTATCGGCCAAGAATATATATCTTGATCGCTTCCGTTTAGAGACAGTCCTGTATCTTGATTCGCTGGTCGGTCCGGCTTATCCGGAAAATATATCCGGGACGTTCGGGTTTCCAAGAATGACGGTGGAAAAGGATTCTATCCCGGTTTCGGTCAATATAACAGCCGACGGAAGGATTGAATGGGCTTTATACGAAAAACAGCTTTCGGCCAAGTCAAAGGAAGATCTCAACCGAGTTTTAAAGCTAATCAAATTCATACCCGCCATTGATACCAGCGGCCACGCGGTGCCGTATGTGGGAAGACTGCTGATAGTGCGTGCCGGAAGTAGTAATAAACTACGAATAATCGCCAATTGGCTGGATTAGCCGGGAAATGTATTTTGCGATGTAATGCTTTATTATCCAGTCGCTTATGAGTGTTATTCCCCAGACTTGCGAATTTTATGGCGCAAAATATGCGAACACGGGACGGGCGCCGAATCGGATGCTTGCAGGGAATCATTAAGTTATGCCTTGGCAACAACTAACAGGTATGTCAATGGTCAAATTTGCGGCATGAAAGTTGATTTAATTAAAGCCAAAGACCCCGACTTATAGGAAGTTACGCCGGATTGGGTTGTATAATAAGCAAAAGGAAGGTAACAATGCCTGAATTACGACCATCGAGAATAGTAAACCTGGCTTCAGCCGTTATTGTCCTGATCGGGGGCATGTACATCCTCTTTTTCATGCCAATAACGCTGTCGCTGACGGCCAGGCTGGTGATTGCGGTTCTTTTGTTGATATATTTTTTATGGCGTATCAGGTATTACCATAAGCGTTATTACGGGAAACCGGAGGGGTTAAACCATGAAACAGAAGAGAAAACAAAATAGCTTGACAATTCGGGCAATTAAACTATTTTTCGAGATTAATTTTTTGGAGAAGCGAGGTACCAAGTTGAGTATTTTGTATCAAAAGGCGTATCTTAAAACAGCTTTATTGTCATGTGTAATGGTCATGGTGCTGGCTCCGGTGATCGGGGCGGCCGATGTCAAGCAGGAAATCACAAACGTCCTGAACGCCGGGGATACGACTGCCGCGATCGATATGCTCAACCGGGAAATCGGTATCGACCCGAGTTTTGAAGCCAACTATTATTTACTGGGACAGATTTACCTGGAGCAAAACAGGTATGCCAAGGCCGAAGAGATACTTCAGGTGGCGCTGGACAAGAACAAGAAGTATTATGAAGGTATGTATCTATTAGGCAAGGTGAAACTAAGACTCAACAAGGTCGATGAAGCGGAGAAGCTTTTCCAGGAGGGTCTCAAGAAGGACCGTAAGATGCAGGCGCAGTTTCGCAACGGGCTCGGCCTGGTGTACATGGCGCAGGGCAAGTACAACGAGGCCGACACGGAATTTCGCAAGGCGATCAGCGTCGACGACAAAAACGCCGAGTATTATTTGAATCTGGGTGATGCCAATTTTCAGAACAAGATATATCCTCTGGCCATCACTTCATATGAAGATGCTCTGGAGATTGATACGGCTTCGCTGGAGGTGTATTTTCGCTGGGCCGAAGCCTGTCTGGAGTTGAAAGATTATTCATGCGCGCTCGAGAAGCTTCAGATCGTTTTGCAGAAGGATTCAACCCATGCCGATGCCTGGATGCGGGCCGGCGGTATATATTACAAGGCGGCCCGGTCGAGCCGTTCCACCGAAGAGGCCAAGCAGCGTTATCTGGAAACAATCGGTTCATATAAAAAGTATTTCGAGCTTTCCGGGGCGGCCCCGGACAGTACGACCGGGCGGGCGTATTATGAAGCCGGCATGTCATACCTGATTCTGGGCGGATACGAAGAAGCGCTCCAGAATTTCCGCACCGTGCTGGCGATTCCGGTCGAACCGCGCGATATATATTTCTATTACGGGCGGATTTTCCAGGGTCTTGAAATGTATGATTCGGCGCTGGTGTATTTCACCAGGCACAATGATCTCGTCCGGGAGCAGGGGGCAGATTATAATTCTTCCATCGATAATTCGGAAATATACCGTCGGATGGGCGAATGTTACGAAAGTCTCAAGGATAATTACAATACTATTGTTTATTACAAGAAATCTCTTGAATACGATTCGACTCAAGTTCGTTTGTTGTATGGTGTGGCCGTTTCCTATACGCTGGTCGGTGATTATCGCAACGCCCTGATATATTATATGAAGCGGATCGCTCTGGGAGTGGATGATCGTCAGTGGTTCATTTACTACAACGCGGCGACCTCGGCGCTGTATCTTCTGGAAAGAGGCGGTCTGGCCGTGGACGAGGACGAAGATCTGGGTATTGAGAGTAATCGCCGTAAGGCCGATCCGCTGGAAGGTGTCGATCTGGCCCGGCTGGCGGTGGAATATCTGGAAAAGATTAACGTTGAGTACTGGGCTTCGATCTGGGCCAATGAAAAGAATCAGGCGACGGCGATAAGGGCGCGCGGCATGCTGGCCTCGGTATACCTTTACCAGTTGAATGATTGTGCCAACGGTGTCAGCTGGTATCAAAAGGTTCTGGAAATAGACCCGGAAAACTGCGATGCGCACAAGGCGCTCGGCTACGCCTATTTTGGCGGGATTTGCCCGACCAATAATACGAGGGCTCTCAATTCGCTTTTAAAGGCGCTGGAATGTTTCAAGAAGGCCGGCAAGGGGGAGGCGGAAAATACCGATCTGATTTTGTGGATAGCGCAGACTTATCATTTCCGCGCCCTCGAGAGGCGCCAGGGGGGAGACAAGTCGGGAGCCGCCGCCGACTTTGCCGCGGCCGACGAATGGTATCAGAAGACGTTAAAGTACCAGCCGGGCAGCCAGGCGGCCAAAGAGGGTTACCAGCAGGTCAAATTCGAACATTAGTATACTTTAATATATATTAGGAGAGTACATGGCCGGTAAGGAAGATAAAGACAAAGAGGTTCAAAAGACCTTTAATCCCGACGAGAGGTTCAAATACCTTGGATTCGAGATTCATCCCGGCAAAATCGGTAATATCTTCAAATCGGATTCCGAGCGTGAAAGTTGGGTGGAAAAAGTGCGACAGAAGCGCCAGACGGGCGTGCGGGTTCGTGAGCACAACACTCTGGAAGAAGCCCGTGTTACGTCGTTCGAACGAGTTATCCTGACGATCACTTCGGTTCTTCTGATTGTCTCGCTGTTTTTCCCGTGGTTTTCGGGGTTTCGCGAGTTTGAAGTGGAGACCGTTGCTCCGGCGGCGGCTCAACCGGTGACGGGTATGGCCGATTCGTTGATGACCGAAGGGATGAGTGATTCGACGCCGGCGGCGTCAATCGTGGCCGAGGAAACGGCTCAAGCGGCTCCCAAGAAAGACGAAGCCGGATTCACCTCTGTCATGGCAACGGCGAAACGCAAGGAAATCAGAAAAGAGTATGAATCGATTTCGGCGCTGGGTGCGTTGGGCATGCTGGGAAGTCATGGCGGTGATATATTTTCATCGGGGATCGTCCTGATAATAACCGCCATACTGATGCTTTTGTATATTTTGTTTTGTGTCGGTTATGCCGGGTACGCCCTTTATACCCTGTATGCCGCCAAGGGAAACGAAGATGTCTGGGCCCTGCAATTGAAAAAGACGCTTCGTCTGGCCTGGATCCCGATTCTGATTTATGTCGTCTGTATAATTCTATCGATTATCGGGGCGGAATATTCTTTCGACACTTCGACCGCCGCGGTCAAGCAAATCGGAACAAGCTATGGGACGGGTGTCTATCTGGGCCTGCTGTCTTACGGCTTTTACGCTACCCTGGCCTGTTTTGCCCTGAACGGCGCCAAGGGAGTGGAGATTTAGGTTGGGAATAAACATAATTTAATAATTCGGAGGTTACTTAAAAGTGAAACAGTCATTATTCGTAACGGTCATCACCATACTCGCCTTCACGATTGGCTACATTGTTTGGGGCGTGATATTGAAGGCCCAGCCGGCCGGGACCATCGCCCACAGTGTTCATCAGGGTGGACCCCTGGTGGTGGTTCTTTTCGCCGTTTTGCTTATGCTTCTGGCTTTTGTGGCGGAGAGATTTATCTCATTGTATAAAGTGGCCAAGGGCAAAAGTTCGGTGCAGGTTTTTTTCAAGAACGTCATCCAGCTTTTGAATGCCGGTGATTTCGACGGCGCTTTGGCGGCCTGTGACAAGCAGCGCGGGACGACCGCCAACGTTCTTCGGGCCGGAATCGAGCGTTACCGTCAGATAAAAGATGACAAATCGATCGACACCGAAAAGAGAATGGCCATGACGCAGGCGGCCATTGACGAAGCCAATGCTCTGGAAGGACCGCTTCTGGAACGTAACCTGATTGCCATGTCGACAATCGCGTCGATCGCCACCATGATCGGTCTTCTGGGAACGACGATCGGTATGATCCGCGCTTTTGCCGCCACCGGTAATGTCGAAGGCGGCGTTATCGATGCGCAACAGCTGGCCGTCGGTATTTCCGAAGCGCTGGTCAATACCGCGGGCGGTTTGACGTCCGGTATTCTCGGAATCTTTTTCTATAACTTTTTTGTTAATAAGGTAGATGCTTTTAACTATACGACGGATGAGGCGACTTTCGAAGTTATCCAGCTTCTGAAAGAAAAAGAAGGCAAGTAAGTTATGTCAATCAAGAAAAAACGGCGTGTCGGGATCGTCATCGATATGACGCCGATGGTGGATATCGTTATCCTCCTGCTGATTTTCTATATGACGACGACCAGCTTCAAGCCCCCGGAGGCCAAGTCGGTTACTCTGCCGCAGTCTCATTCCATGATAAAACTGCCCGATAAGGATATTATCAATGTCACGGTGACCAAGAATGATTCCATTTTCGTGGATTTTCTCCAGAAGGAAGACGTCGTTATCGACGGCCAGGAGGTCAGAACGACCGTCCGCAAGTATGCCGAATGTGATACATATAATGTCGGGTCGGTAATTAACCGGGCCAGGGCGGTCAATTTCCGGGCCTTGATTGTGATCAAGGCCGACCGCAACGCCAGTTACGGGGTCATGGCCGACGTCATGGAAACCATGAGCAATGAAGAGATTACGAGGTTTCTGATTATTACCGAAAACGAAGCCGAAATCAAGGCTCGTGAAGAAGCCCGTGGGGCATAAGGTATGACTTTGAAAGGAGTGAAATAGATGGCCGGTGCAGTTGTAGGCCCATCAGAAAAACCCGGTAAGGGCAAAGGCGGTCGGAGAAAGAAGAGGAGGATTCATATCCGTATCGATATGACGCCGATGGTCGATATCGTGATGCTTCTTCTCATATTCTATATGGTGACGACGGTTTTCTCCATGCCCCAGGCCATGGAAATCAACCTGCCTCCGAAAGATCAGACGGAACAGGTGGAAGTGAAAGAATCCAACTTGCTGACGATACGAATCGACGAAGGAAACCGGTTTTTCTGGAATGTCGGTAATCCTGCGGAGAATCTGCCTGAAATGATACCCAATCTAAATCCGCCATCGGACACTTTATACCGAGTGGATTCGGATTCACTTCGGACGGTTTTGAAAAACCTCAACTTCGAAAATCCCAAGCTGAATACATTGATTTTGATCAATCGCAAGGCTCGCTATGAGGCGATGGTGGATATACTTGATGAAATCGACATTCTCGAACGGTCCTGGAATGATGCCAAGGCCCAGCAGTTGGGGAAGAAAGTCGAGGATTTGACGAAGGAAGAGAAGTTCTCCTATCGGTATGCCATGGGTGAGTGGGAAGATAAAGATGATCGCATAGTTGCCGCCGCCCTGGGAGCCGCGTCAGGAGGTGGAGAATAATGGCAACTTCAGCCGGAATGCCCAATTCGCTCTATGGCGGATACGGCGCTTATGAACTCAAGGCCAAATATCAGCGTAATATGCTGATTGCGGTGGGTGCCATAATCGCATTAGTCGCCGCGATAATACTGGGCATATTCGTGTACAGGCAATTGACAAAGGTTGAAACGATATACGTTCAACCGACCGTCATCAAAACGATTGCGGATCTCGGCCCGCCGCCGACGGTGGCCAAAAAGCCGCCGCGGATGGATATAGCCGCTCCGCAGCAGGCGCGACCCAAGGTCGGGATACCCAAGCCGGTGGCTGACGACGAGGTCCTTGACGACGAGGACGTTATGATCGCCAGCCGCGAAGAACTGGCCGACATCGTGACACCGGATATGTCGATGGTTGCCGGCGGAGGCGACGATATCGTCATTGATATTCCCGATGAGGAATATATGCCGGCTCCGGGCGAATTTGTCCCGGTCGAAATTCAGGCCGAGATGATTGAAGAAGCGGTTCCCGAATATCCCCGGCAGGCCAAATTGGCCGGGATGGAAGCAGTCGTATGGGTTCAGGCGCTGGTTGACAAAAACGGCAACGTGCGTGAAGCCCGCGTTCTGAAATCCTCCGGGTCAAAAGCCGGTTTTGATGAAGCGGCGATTGCTGCGGCCAAGAAATGCAAATTCAAACCGGCCATTCAGAATGGTCGTCCGGTGCCGGTTTGGGTTTCGTTCTCGATTGAATTCGAGCTGACCGACACGAATTAGGTTTTTAGTATCTGTTAGGACGCAGGCATCCCGACCCTCGCGGGTTGGGATGCCTATGTCGGGTGACTTAACATCCCTCACGTTTTTATCGCCGTATCTGTTTATCGCCTCATGCATTTTAATGACGCTCCGTTTTTAGTGCTACCATCGCCGAAGCGTTATTGGTTCTCCTCATTGCCGCCTGCGGATATTCCGGCTGTGAAGTCGGGATAGAATGACGAATAAAAAAATTGAGTCATAACCGGCGGATTTGATGAAAGGAGAAATTTATGTCGGGCCGAGTTGAAAAACAATTACCCGGCACCGCCTCATTCGGCAGGGGATGCCCCCACCGGATTTATCCTCTGCTGATTTCATTGATTTTCCTTATGGGAACCTCAAATGTCGTTAATGCCCTGGTCCCTTCGGGGTTTTATCTCGCGGATGAACCGGTTTTATCGACTTGCAGGAAAATAAGTATCTCGTCGGATGCTAATTTTGCGGAGTCGGTATTCACGGTGGAAAGTGAACTGGATATCCGGCCCGGGCTGGTCTGGATGAGACAGCCGAGTTATCCTGAAGAAGCCATGAGTATGGCGATCGAGGGTCGGGTTCTGCTTCATGTCCTGGTCGGGGAAACGGGGCGTGCAAAGGAGGTGAAAATAATCGAAGAATTTCCGGATGGCGCCGGTTTCGGTCAGTGCTGTCTGGCCGCAGCCCAAAAGGCGGTTTATTCTCCCGGTATCAAGAATAATAAACCGGTTAAAGGCTGGGTGGAAGTTCCGATTGAATTTAAACTGCCTTGATCGATAATTAGAATACCTGCCACATAAAGTCTGAATCAAAGGCCCCTCAATTTGCCCGCTTATGGCGGCTGTAACGGTGACTCCGAGCGGACGGCTCATGGCTTTGGATTTGTCATGGCGACAGAACGCAAAAGGAGGCGGCTTTCCTGACGCAATCGTTATTCGGGCGCGATAGCGCTATCGAACTCAAAATGACCTGTCAGTGCCATATGGCGCCGGTTATGATTATTCCCGTCGTAATAGTTGCGGCCTTATTGATGAGTAATTCCTGGGCGTGACCGGGTGCTCTTAATCCTTTGCCGCACTGGCCCGGCGTCTCACGGCGCCGGGCTTTTTATATTTCAATATATTGTATGGCCTGTTACGGATGCTTACGATATCTTGTAAGTGCCTAAAAATTATAGGCTTAATATAAAAAATCGCTTGACAACTGCACGAATGTGCAGTATTTTGTTTTTGAGTCGATAATAAATCATAAGAAAGGAGAGCCAATATGGAACCCATAAAGAATCTGACGATTTTTTCTGAAGCGCCGGTGGCGGTGTGTCTGTTCCGTGATAATCAAGTGTATTATCCCGAGCAATCTTCGCCGGAATTTTGTCCGGATTGCGGGGCGAATCTGGTTCGTCTCGGCTATTGCATATCCTGTCCGTTGTGCGGTTTTGGCAGTTGCGGGTGAATGGTCCGCAGGTCGGTATAGTAAACGGGAGGCTATATGAAGCTTGATGATTTACGAAAATATGGTATTCCGGGTCTGATAATCGACGCCTGGCGGAATCGTCAGGGAGAGCGGCTTTTACCGCTTCAGGAGCAGGCTATAAAGGGTGGTTTGCTGGGTAGCGGCGGAATGAAAGACAACCTGCTTATTTCGGCGCCGACGTCATCGGGCAAATCATTCTGCGGGGAAATGGCCGCGATCGATACGCTTTTGCATCGGCGCAAAACGATCATGCTGTTTCCGTTGAAGTCGATTATCGAGGAGAAATATGATTATTTCTGCGGGTGTTATCGCGATCTTGGAATCAAGACGATAATCGTTACCGGCGATCACCCTGAAAATGACCGGGCTTTTCGAAGCGGTGATTTTGATCTGGCGCTGGCGGTGTATGAAAAATTCAATCGTCTGTTGACCGGTAATCCCGATATTCTGTGTCGGATTGGGCTGATTGTGGTCGATGAATTGCAGATGATCGGCGACGGTGAACGGGGGGTTGACCTGGAGCTGGCTTTGACCAAGATAATCGGTTCCGGTTACCGCCCGCGTCTGATCGCTCTGTCGGCGGTGCTTCAGAATGAAACGGATTTGGCTCGCTGGCTGAATTGCGCCTTGATTCGGGGGACGGTACGCCCGGTCGATTTGTATGTCGGGGTCGCCTGCAAAGGTCAATTCCGTTATCGCAGTTTCAACACCGCCCGGGAGGACAGCGAGCCGGTCGCCATACCGCCGAATGTCGCCGGTGAAGACGGTTCGATTGAATTTCTCAAATCCGATGACAGCCGCCGCCTGGTTTTTTTGCAGACGCGCAAGGATACTATTCGGGCCGCGTTTCGTCTGGCTTCGGTGGTAAAATGGCCGGCCGCGAAGGAGACGCTCAAGTGTTTGCGGGGTGAGGAAAAAAGTTATCTGATACGGTCGCTTCGGCAGGTGCTTTCGCGCGGGGTGGCTTTTCATAACGCCGATTTGACCATTGGCCAGCGCCGTCTTATTGAAGAGGGGTATCGGCGCGGTGAGATTAAAATCATCTTTTCCACCACCACTCTGGCGATGGGGGTCAATTTACCGGCGGAGACGGTTTTTCTCGAAACCATGAAGTATTCATCGGGGACATTCGGAGGCGAACCGCAATTAATGCCGATCGCGGTGTCGGAGTTTTTAAATATAACCGGTCGGGCGGGGCGGTTCGGGCAGGGGCCGCAGGATCGTCCGGGGCGGGCCATTGTCATGGCCTCGTCGGATTTCGAGCGGGAGGTGCTCTGGTCGACTTATATCGATACCGAGTATCGCGAGAATATTTCATCGAGCCTGCGCGGGCGGCATCTCAAGACGGTGTTACTCGATTTTCTGACCGCTTTCCGCCTGACCGGGTTGCCGGATCTTAAGAAAATGCTGGGTTGCACTTTTCACGCCGCGATGGGGAATACGGTGGACGATGACCACTTGCGTTTCGCGCTTGACGAATTAATCTCGGCCGGTCTTATCAAACCGTCGCTGGAGCCGACGTCGTCGGGGCGGGCCGCCGCCGAATGCGGTCTTTCGGCGGAGAGTGTCGGGCATTATCGGGATATGTTGTCGCGGCGCATCCCCGAGACTCTGACCGGCTGGTTATCGCTGGTGGTGTCGGGACCGCAGTTTGATTTCGGGCGGGTCGAGCTGAAACGGGAGGACTATCGTCAACGTTTATATGAGCGGGCCGTTTTCGAAAAATTCAGTGATTACCTGTCGGAATTGAATGCCTATATCGATCTTGAGATAGGGCGGCAACCGCTCGATTTCGCCGCGGTCGCGCGGCTCAAGGCGACTTTTGTTTTAAGCGACTGGGCCGACGGCGAACCGGTGGAGAAACTGGAACAGCGTTATGGTTTGCATCACGGGCAGATTGTAACGCTGGCCGAAAATGCCGCCTGGCTTTTGCGGTCGGTGGGCGGTTTGATGGAGGCCCTCGACAGCACCAGCCGTCACCCGGAGCAACTGGAGCAACATGCCTTCCACGTTCAGCATGGCATTGCTCCGAGGTTGCGCTTGATTTTTGAAATGGCCCGTGGGATTTTAAGTCGCGACGATTATTCACGGCTGGAATGTCATGGTTTTCTCACTTTGGCCGACCTGGAGCGATGCCCGGCGGCCGATCTTAAAGGGATTATAATACCCGAAGATAATATTACGAAATTACTCGATCTGGTTAAATCCAAGCAAAAGGAGGATATTATGTCCAATCGATTAAATTTGTCTTCGTCGCTTTCCCGGAGTTTAGATTCCGCCATGATACCGGGCGGTTCCGGGTTGCGGCCATCGCTGGTGGAATTAGATGGTTCTTATGAGCGTGAGCGGTATCTGGTAAAAATCGACGGATTCCCGGTGCGCTTGACGGGAAAATCATTCAAGTATCTGGCGAAGCTGGCCGGATCGCGTCTGATGGATGGCGACGGCTGGATTTACAAGGATGATATTGAATTCGGTTTTAACCAGGCGCGTTACCTGTATCGTTTGAAGCAGGAGATCAATAAGGAAGGCGGTTTTCCATGGCCGATTTTTGAAAACAATCGGTTGGGGTATTACCGTCTGGACCTGGACCCATCGCGGATAAAGCTCAACACGGACAATCTTAAGTCGCATCCGGATTATGAGTTACGGGCCATAGCCGAGCGTCTGACGATGCGCCGGGCCTGTTGACGGCGACGGAACAGCGGGGCTGGAAGCGGGTTTCATATTATAGAATTGTTTTTGTCGGCGGACTTATGTAACTTTGGGCTATTCCGCCGATAGGATATAAGTAGGTTGCCATGATTAAGAAATTATCCGCACGAATCCCGCTTCTGGCCACCGACAAGGAGCCGGTCTGGGCCATTCTTCCGACCAAAACGCTGATATTGTTTCCGGGTGAAACAGTTTCATTGCAGGTCGGGCGGCCGTCGAATATACGATTAATTGAAGACTATTTTCGGCGGGGTGATCTTATCGGGATTACTTTTGCGCCGGGCGGGTATATGGGTGACAAGAATTTCACTCTCTGCCAGGTGGGGACGGCGGCAAAAATATTGTCGGTCAAACCGGGTCCGGGTAACTCCCAAATGATTTCATTGGAAGGGACGGAACGAATCTCGCTGCAGTATCTGGAGCAGACGGAACCCTATTTCAAGGCTGGCATTGCTTTCATTCAGGAATCGGTCACCCGCACGGCCCGCACGGATCAACTTTGCAGGGAAATTATTGCCATCATTGAGAGGATCACGGCACTCGACCCGCTTTATTCGACCGAGCTTTCCTATGTAATGAAATTTAATCTCGACAACCCCGGAAGCTTTGCCGACAGGGTGACGACGGCGTTTCATTTTCCGATACATTCCAAGCAGCAGATATTGGAGTCGTATCGCGCCGTTGACCGTCTGCGCAAGGTTCTGAAATTCCTTAAAGAAGAACTGGACAGGATTACTATCTCCACGGAAATCAAGCAGAACGTCGAAGAGCGGAGTCTTGAACAGCAGCGCCGTTTTTATCTTCAGCAGCAGTTGTATGAAATCAAACGTCAATTGGGTGATGAATTCGTCGAGGACAAAGTTTCACAGCAGTTGAAAAAAGATATAAAGAGGAATACCACGCTGCCCTCGGAGGTGCGCGATAAAGCATACGCCGAGGCCGAACGCCTGGGGCAGTTATCCAGCGCGTCGGCCGAATTTGCGGCCACGAAAATGTATATCGACTGGTTGCTCGGTGTGCCGTGGAATATATATCAGCCGGACACATACGATTTAAATCAGGTCGAGAAAAGCATCGATAAGATGTATTTTGGTTCGGCTCAGACCAAGCGAAGGATACTGGAACGTCTGGCGGTGCGGCTGTTGTCGGGCGGAAAGAACCAGGGGCCGGTATTGTGTCTGGCGGGGGCGCCGGGGACGGGCAAGGCTTCGCTGGCCCGGGCGATAGCGACGGCTCTGGGCAAGAAATTCGCGCGCATATCGGTCGGCGGCCTGGTTGACCTGGCCGACATTAAAGGTCAGCCGCGGACCTATTTCGGGGCGAATCCCGGCATAATTGTCAGAACCCTCAAGGAATTGGGGGTGAGCGATCCGGTAATTCTGGTGGAGGATATCGAGTATTTTGCCGGAGATGCCAATACCGCTTTACCGTTGGCTCTGCTGGAGGCGATAGACCCGAGGTACAATTCCAATTTTCTGGATTATTATATCGGTTTGCCCATTGATTTGAGCAAAGCCATTTTCATTTGTTCGATAAAATCCCCCGACGATATGCCGGAGACTTTTGCGCATCGGTTCGAAATAGTCGAACTGCCGGGGTATATAGAGCGGGAGAAAATATTTATAGCGCGTAAATATATTATTCCGCAGCTGCAAAAGAAGCACGGGTTCAGGAAGAGCGAGGTCACCTTTACGCAAAAGGGTCTGGAGACGATTATCCGTTACTATACTCTGGAAGCCGGGCTGCTCAATCTTACCCGGCAGATAGAAAGAGTTTTCCGTTACCTGGCGCGGGAAAAGGCTTCTAAGGTTCGCAAAATCTGGAATATTACGGAGCGGACGGTCGAGGATTTTCTCGGGACGCCCATTTATATACCGGAAAAGCCGGACAAGCAGTCCGAGATTGGCGTGGCGGTCGGTCTGGCGTGGACCGGGGTGGGCGGCGATTTGATGATTATCGAGGGCTTGCGCATGCCGGGCAATGGCGAAGTTGTTTCCACCGGTTCGCTGGGCGATGTCATGCGTGAATCGATTCAGGCGGCTCATAGTTACGTTCGATCCAAAGCGGATATTCTCGGAATCGATCCCGGAGATTTCAGCAATTTCGACATGCATATACATTTCCCGTCGGGAGCCATTCCCAAGGACGGGCCATCGGCGGGCGTAACGGTGTCACTGGTAATGGCCTCACTGATGGCGGAGCGGCCGATTCGTAATGACGTGGCCATGACCGGGGAGGTAACGTTGCGCGGCAAGGTGTTGCCGGTCGGCGGTGTCAAGGAGAAGGTCAGCGCGGCGTATCGGGCCGGCATCAGGACGGTTTTATTGCCCACTGAAAATGCCAAGGATTTGAAAGACCTTCCGCCGGACGTTTTAAAGAAGACGAGGTTTATTTTTATAGATAAAGTGGATCAGTTATTCGAACAGGCTTTGCTCGATTTTGTCCCGTCAAGCTACACTCTGGAAAAGATGTTTGCGGCAGAAATCGAAAAGGTCAAGAATCGCAAGAAAAATCCCGCGGCTCGCAAAATCGCGGCAAAGGGCCGCAAGAAACATAAGTAGGGCATATGGTTGTGGGATTTTTCGCCGATTATTAAAAGCGGCAGAACGAATTATCCGGATAGTTTTATCAGCAATCATAATAATGAATCATTCAATCATCTCAATAGTGAGTGATGTCATCGATTTGTGTATCTCAAATTTAGCTTGACAGTTTTTCGCCGGCGGGCTTATATTGAATGAGTGAGGAATTACGGGAAGTCCTTGATGTTCTTTCATGTTTCATTTACTGACCCGTATTTTGCAGGGTGAGTCATGTGTTCGAAGGACAAGACGTTAATACAAAGCCCTGCTTTACATTTCATGGGTGACCGAAGCGGCACCGGTCGCCGATAATACCTGCCTGCCGTCCGGGGGGGTTATTGCAGGCGAAGTGATAATTTGGGATTCACGCCGTTAAATGACATATAATCGACAAATAAATACTTTCATAACAGGATAGGGGTATTACATGGGACGTAGACTTATTCTGATGATCGCGGCCATGCTGGCACTGCCGACTGTCGGTTTGGCCCAGGCGGCGAATATTTTTATACACGCCGAAGCCGAACCGGAAATCGCGCCCGGATTTATACAGGTCGGCGAAGACTTTACGATTGATATTTACATGCAAAATTCGAGTGGCACCAATTGCCTCGGCTATAGTGCCACATGGAAGCTGTACAGCCCGGATGGACTGACCAATATTACGTATCGTGATATTGGCGGACAGACGGCTCTGGGGAGCGACGGCAGCGTTCTATTAATGAACGGCTTTGGCTTGTACCAGTACTGGACGGTTCTGAACCAGGTGCTGTTAAACAGCTGGGACGGCAATTTGCCGGATACGGTCAATCATACGTGTGCCGGCATGCCACCGGCGTCATGGCCGGTTACGGACGACCAGGATCTTATAAGGATTCAAATCGGGGCTATTTCTTCGCAGACGGGGACTTTATGCATCGATTCCATCAAGCACTCCAATCCCACATATGACTGGCTCTGGCTGCCTCCTTCGTATCCGGAATTCAACGGGCCGTATTGCTGGATGATATCGGACGGTGTTCCTCCGGTAATCGGTCTTAATGTTGATTCCCTGTCGTTTTCGGGAGTTGTTGGCGGTGCGATGCCTTCGCCCAAATTCATGGTGGTGAGCAACGTCGGTGCCGGGACGCTTAACTGGACGGCTTCCTGGACGTCGTCGTGGCTGAATCTTAGTCCATCATTCGGTTCAGCAACGGGCATTCCGAGTAATGTTCAGGTATCGGTTAACACGCTTGGCTTGACGGCCGGGGTATATCTTGATACAATTGTGATATCGGCTCCGGCGGCGACCAACAGCCCGCAGCGGGTACCGGTAAAGCTTGTTTTGATTGATCCGCCGCCGACCATAGGTCTGTCGCCGACACAATTTTATTTCAGCGCCATTGCCGACTCCACCAACCCGGACGATCAAATTCTGCATGTGGCCAACACCGGTTCGGGGACGCTGAATTGGACAGCCACCAATTCGTCAAGCTGGCTTGACATTTATCCGACTTCGGGAGTGAACAGCGGTGACATTACTTTATCGGTGGATATTACGGGGTTGCCGTACGGCATGTATTATGATACGATAGTCGTCTCCGATCCGGCGGCGACCAATAATCCGCGCCATGCGGTGGTGCGGCTTGAAATCGCTTCGGATTTGCCCGTTCTGGCAGTTGACTTGCCGTTCATATTTGTCATTGTCGAAGTCCCACCGGCTTTTCCGCCCAATCGGCAGTTCACGATATTAAATGCCGGGGCGGGGAGCATGAATTACACGTTGACGGAAAACTCGCCCAGAATTCTTTCTATGACTCCGGTATCAGGTTCGGTGCCGCAGACAATTGACGTCGAGTTCAAAATACTCAACGGTAATCCGCCTGAAGACTTTTTTGATACGGTCTGGGTTTATTCGGATGAAGCCGTCAACTCACCGATCCCGGTCGTATTTCAATTTCATATAGTTTCAAACGCGGCGGAGATATTTGTAAGCGTTGATTCTCTTTACCGAGCCTATTATGAATGTTCACAAGGGATGGGTATCTTGAATGCTCCCTTGTTCTTTTCGGTCTACAACGCCGGGGGAGATTATTTTAATTGGGAAATCATTCATAAGCCGGAGTGGTTGAATCTAAGCCCCATGACCGGCGGGCACGGGACGCAGGTCACTTATTCATATTCATACAAGGGTTATGACGCGGGGCTGTATGAAGACAGTGTCGAGATTTACTGCCAGAATGCATTGAACAGCGTTTTTAAACTACCGGCCAAAATGAATATTATGCCCACGGATACGATGCCCTCGGTTTATGTGTCGGGTACCAATTTCGTGATAGCGGTTCAGGAGAACAATGTGGCGCGTCCGAGGTATATGAATGTCAATAACTACAATCCGGGGTGCCTGTCATGGGAGTTCGTTGAAAACCTTTCCTGGATCACGTATAATATCGATACATCCAACGACCAAAGATATCCCTGGATAGTAGAAATGGAGGCTAACGGGTACGGAATGGTTTTGGGAACCTATTACGGGATGGGGCAGATCAATTCGCCGTATGCCGATAACGTTCCCATCGACATCAACTTTACGTTAAACGTCTGGAAATTGCATGGGGATTGCAATTGGGACGGGGTATTGAATCTGATCGATTTATTGTGGATGATAAACTGGATATACTTCACCTGGGATCAACCCATGCCGGAGAAAATTGTCGCCGACTGCAATTGCGATTTTCGTTTCAATTTGCTGGACATTCAGGAGCTTATCAACTACCTGTATTTCGGGGGAAGCCCCCTGTGCGGTAATCCTTATTAGACTTGACAGATTTTTGGCAAAGCCGTCCTTCGGGGCGGCTTTTTTATTGGGGAAATCGGCCAAAATAGCCGAAAAAACATTAAACATATAAATTCCGCAAGCCGTATGAATTAAAGAATATGCCTGTCCGGACGCCAAACTCTTGACCCGAGTAAAATTCGCTTTATATTGGAAATAGCACCGACCGGACATTTAACAGCGTTTACCGCCATAAACAAAGAAGGAAAGGCAGCCATGCGCTTCAAAATCACCGGCTTAACCGTCTTGATACTTTTTTTGTCGCTTGTCATGACTTCCGCGGCATCAAACCGGGATATTATGGAAATTATCGGCCCGGAACGGGATCTTAGCCCTTCGGAGTTTCATACCATACTCGGTCAGCTTAAGTCGTATCAGCTCGACCGGAGCCGGGCGGCGCGGCAGGTCGCCGCATCATCGGGTCAGTCCGATTTCGACCCGTATTCGATCGACGCCATTTTTTATGACGTTTCCATCCGGGTCGATATTCCTTCGGAACTGATTTACGGCGACGTTAAAAATGTTTTCAGGTCCATGGTCGATGGTCTTGATGTGGTGGAAATTGACCTCGATCACGTGTTGACGGTCGATTCCGTGTATAATGCCTCGGGGACATTGAATTTCAGCCATGCCGATATGCGTCTTGCCGTCGAACTCGATCGTGCTTATGACAGCGGGGAAGAAATCTCTTTTAATGTTGTTTATCACGGCCATCCGGTTGAAGGCGGTTTTCAGGCCTTCGCGTTTTCGTATCGCAACGACGGAACGGGGACGGTGCCGGTGGTATCATCGCTTTCGGAGCCGTATTTTGCCCGAACCTGGTGGCCCTGCAAGGACCGTCCCGATGACAAGGCCGATTCCATGGATATTCATATTACCAATGATATTTCGTACTACTGTTCGTCGAATGGAACGCTTATCGGAATAACCGATAACGGCAACGGCACGGCGACTTATAATTACCGTGTTCGCTATCCGATTGCGACCTATCTGTTTTCGATCGGTGTCAGCAATTATTCGGTGTGGAAGAATTATTATAAATATACGCCGACCGATTCGATGGAGATTGTACATCACGTATATCAAGATAAACTGGCGCAATCGCTGGTGAGCTATGATGTCACGCCGAGTGCCATCGCCATATTTTCCAATCTGTTCGGTCAGTATCCGTTCCTCAATGAAAAATACGGCCATACCAACTTCGAGTGGGGCGGCGGGATGGAGCACCAGACCAACACGTCCATGACCGGGACCTGGTTCGGCTTTTATGTGCCGACGATTGTGCATGAACTGGGGCATCAATGGTGGGGCGACATGATAACCTGCGAGTCATGGCACGACATCTGGCTTAATGAGGGTTTCGCGTCATACTGTGAGGCACTGTATTATGAGGTCATCAATGGTACGGCCGCCTATCACGATTATATGGCCGGCATGAATTACACCGGACCGCGGACGATATACGTCTATGACACGACGAGCACGGGTGAAATATTCAATGTTGTCGTGTACGACAAAGGGGCCTGGCTGTTGCATATGTTGCGGCATGTCGTCGGGGATGATACCTTTTTCGATATTTTGCAGACGTATTACGGCAGTTCGGCGCAGTATGGTTCGGTCAACAGCGGATATTTTATCGACCTGTGCGAAAGTGTTTCGGGCATGGAGCTGACGCCGTTTTTCGAGGACTGGTTATATGGTCGCTACCGCCCCAATTACGTGTATGAAAAATTCATCGAGTACGACCCGGGGGCCGCGAAGTGGGTGACGTATTTGAGGTTGCGCCAGGCCCAGTCGAGCCTTCCTCTGGTATTCGATATGCCTATCGATTTTGTCGTTTCGTACGCCTCGGCCGAAATAGATACGTTCGTCATTTATAACGACACGCGCGATACCATATATACGATTGAGACGGATGAACAGCCGGTATCCATCGCTCTTGATCCGGACAACTGGATTCTAAAAAACGCGGCAGAAAACACGTGGAAGGTACATTTTATACCGACCCTGATTGATACCGGACAAGCCTATGAGCCGTATAGCCATGCATTTATCGCCAAAGGCGGCAGCGGGCAATTTAAGTTTACGATAGTAACGGGCAATCTTCCGACCGGGCTAACGCTGGATTCGCTGACGGGCATCATTTCCGGTTACCCCGAGCAGATGGGCGACGTTGTGTTCAGCGTCAAGGTGCAGGATTATTATAATGCGGCGACCAATGAGACGAAGGAATTTACGATTACGATTAATCCGCCGCCGTTCATGCCGGGGGATTTCAATCGGGACGGCAGTGTCAACCTGCTGGATATTCTGGGTTTGATATCGTTGATATATGAAAGCGGCCCGGAACCCGTTGACCCTAATCTCGGAGATGTCGATCAATCCTGCGGACTCAATTTGATCGATATTTTGTACCTGATCGACTTTCTATATGGTGAGGGGCCGGAGCCGCTGATGGGCTGTGTTATACCGTGGTGATGGGAAATGCCATAACTCTTTTAAACCCCGACCTTCCGGTCGGGGTTTTTTTATGGATGGTTCAGGGACAGGCGGTCGTATAAACTATTTGACCGAGACCGTAATTTGCGTGATATTGTGAAGGAAAAAAGAGAAGGGGTGGTCAAATTACCTGCCGGGTTGATAGGGAAGCATAAGAAGCATAAAAAGAATATGGCATCGGGCACATATAAAATTATCACCTTCGGGTGTCAGATGAATCTGGCCGATTCGGGGGTTCTGGCGGCCCTTCTTGATGCGCGGGGCTATCGGCCGGTCGAGTCGGAGGCGGAGGCCGACCTTTTGATACTGAATACGTGTTCGGTGCGGGAGCGGGCAGAGGAAAGGGTTTTCGGCAGGCTCTCTGAATTGAGCGTTTTCAAGCGTCAAAATGGGGTGAAGCTGGCGGTGGTCGGATGCATGGCCCAGCGATTGGGGCAGAGGATACTCGAGCGGGCACCCTATGTCGATTTTGTGCTGGGCACGGATCGGCTGTATGATTTGCCCGACCATCTGGAGAAAACGGCTCCTTGGCCTCGAATCGCAGTCGATATCGGCTATGATGATGTGGGCGATATTATGCCCCACCGCGATACACCATACAGCGCCTTCGTGACTATATCACGCGGGTGCGATAATTTCTGCACCTATTGTATCGTTCCCTATGTGCGGGGGCGGGAACGCTCGAATCCGTTGCCGCAGATAGCGGGTCAAATCCGGCGGCTGGTTGACGACGGTGTCATGGAGGTAACGCTGCTGGGTCAGAATGTCAATTCGTATTATGACAACGGCCAAGATTTTTCCGACCTGCTTTGTTATGTGGCCAGAGAAACCGATATTCAGCGGCTGCGCTTTATGACTTCGCACCCCAAGGATTTATCGGATAAGCTTATCGAGGCCATGGCGACCGAACCCAAAGTTATGGGTCATTTGCATCTGCCGCTTCAGTCCGGTTCGAGTCGGATACTCGAAAAGATGGGTCGCGTTTATTCGTTCGAGCAATATTACCGCTTGGTGGAAAGACTGCGGCAGGTTGTTCCGGATATATCTCTTACGACGGATCTGATTGTCGGTTTTCCCGGCGAGAAGGCGGCCGACTATGAAATGACGCTGGATGCCGTCCGGTCGATAAAATTCGATTCGGCCTTTATGTTTCGATACTCGGTTCGAGAGGGAACGGCCGCCGCCGGGTTCGACGATGATGTCCCCGAGGCGGAGAAAATTAGTCGCCTGACGGAATTGATAAAGCTTCAGAAAGCGGTTTCACTGGAAAGGAATCAGGCCGAAATCGGGCGGGTGCGGTCGGTGCTCGTGGACGGTTTTTCGCGGCGCAGTCGGGACTATTTAAAAGGCAAGACCGAAGGAAATAAAACGTTGCTTTTTAAGGCCGGGTCGGAGTACATTGGTCGTATTGAAAAAGTCAGGATTACTGCCGCCGATAGCTGGACTCTTCACGGGGAGCTGGTTAGGTAACGTATGCTGAATCAAACGCTGGCCATCATATATCTGTTGTGCGCCGTCGGGCTGTCGGTTTTTCTGCTGTACCGTCTGAACGTCGCCGGGGCGAGGGAAGCCGGGGGGCGCGGCCTGCTTTACTCCGGGTTGATTCTTATTGTCGTTTCGGCGGTGATTCATCTGGTGCGGACGATGCCGGGTTACCCGGCATGGTTTGTCGAAGGGGCCTATCCGGGGATACAGGCCACACAGGCGATAATATTCATCGCCGGGCTTATTCTGGCCGTCATCGGGCTGGTTTTCTTTTACAATTACTGGAGTGAGCGGGATGTCGAGGTTGCCAATCATCTGGAAAAGTTGAAACTTTTGGATACCCTCCAGCAGGAAAGCCATTACCCATATCCCATGATGGAACTGCTCGACCGAATCTTGAAAGGGCTTTTAAACGGCCTTGGGGAACAGGCCGGGGCAATATTTTTGTACAATCAGAAGAAGCGGACGTTTATTCTGGCCACGTCGGCGGGGCTTAAGAAAGAAGAGATCGCGCTTCTGGAGTATTATCCGTACGGTCATAATATAGTCAGTCAGGCCATAGAGGACGAAAAGCCAATGATCACGTCGGATTTTCGTTCGCTGGGAGGAAAAGCCCAGTTGGCGGCGTCGAGTTTCCGCTCGATACTGGTGGTGCCACTCAAGTCGGGCCGGTCGGCACAGGGCGCGATGCTGTTTTTCTCGACGGAAGAGAAGCGTTATGGCCGCGAGTATATTGCGACGATTTTGCCCATAGCCGAGTGGCTGGTGGAAAAAATCGAAGTGTCGCGGCTTTCCCAGGAGCTTAAAAAAACGCAGAATGAGATCGAAGCCAAGGGTCGTATCTGGGAAGAGACCAGCCGCCGCCTGAATTCGCTTTTGGCTACTCATGAGGAGAAGCTGACGGTGGATACGTTTGCGCGTCGTTGTCTGGGGATGGCCGGGGCCGATGAGGTCTGGTTATTGGGCATGGCCGACGGCAAACTCGCCATATACGGTGGAACCGGCAACAAGCCGGATTTTTCGGAAAATTTCAAGACGGCCCTTATCAATGCCATCGGTAACGGCCGAGCCGTGATTTTAAATCAGGAAGGAACCGACGAGAGCGGGCAGAGTTTCATAGCGCGGGCCTCGATATTCATGCCCATCAATAAATCCCGTAATGCCATTTTGCTGCGCAACAACAGCGGGCCGATCCGCCTGACCGAAGAGGAATTGCACGTTCTGGAAACGGTGGCGGCGGTCGCTGGTATTGTATTGGGGCGGGAGACTGCTCTCGGTCTTGGGAATTCGCGCAGCCGCGGGTTTGAGATTATATCGCGGGTTCTGCGCATGACCTTTTCCATAACGACCCCGGAAAAATCGATTGTCGAACTGGCGCGGCTTATTGAAAGTCTTCTGCCCGATGAAAGTCTCCAGCTCTTATTCGAGCGACGGGCCGACCGACTGGGGGTAGCCCGGGCCAATGTTGAAAGCGAGGCGGTCGGCGAAATATCTTTGGCGCTGGGCGAGGGGTCAACCGGCCGGGCGGCGGTATTAAGACGTATCGAAACGGCCTTCGGTACCGATAAGGCTGGACGGGAGCTATTGGAATTCGATGACGAAAGCCGGGGTTTGCTAAAGCTGCTTATCGGTGATCGTGGCGCCCCGGTATTCATGGCCGATTACCCCGTCATAATAGGTGACATTGCGGCGTATGTGCTTTCGGTCTATGTTTTCGGAGGGTCATCGGCATCCCATGCCGAGTTGCATCGGCTGATATCGGTCATTATCGGTCTGGCCAATCTGAAGCTGGACATATCGTCGGCGGGGCGCGTTCTTCAGAAGACTCTTCCGGAGATGGCGGTCGGGACTTTGAGCGCGGGTGTCATCAACGAATTGAATAATGATCTGCTGGCCATATCGGGTCATTGTCAGTTGGCCCTGCGGGAGCCGAATCTAGATGGTGCCCTGGGGCAGGCGCTGTCGAAGATTGAACAAACTTCACAGGATATGGCCGAACGGCTGAAAAACTTATCCCAGCATACGGTCCTCGATCGGGCGGTCACCCTCAAGGCGCTGGACATCAACGCCGAAATCAGGCGGTTGCTGGATAAAACGATCATTTCCGGCGACCTCTATATGATTGACAGTCGTCCGTACGAAGTGAGTTTTCTGCCCGGTGATATTCCCGGTCTGGCGGCGGACGTGGACGTTTTCGGCGAGTTTATCCGCGGCGGGCTCAAAGCCTTTGCGCACGGGGTGGGCGGCGATGAAGTCATCACCATAAGTACGTATAAAAGTATCGGGCATATCTATATCGATATATCCAAGCACCGCAAGAATTTTCCGCCGGTGGAGGCGGTATCCGGATTCGGGCGTTATAAATCATGGGAGGCGGCGGGGGAATCGCTTCCGGACCCAAGTCTGAAAAAATTCCTGTCATTGCAAAACGGGGCCTTCGCCTTTGACCGGTTTTCCGAAACGCCCTCGTATTTTTCGTTTCGTTTTCCGTCCGCACCGGGTGCAGAGGTATCGGCCGCGAGAAGAAGGGGGCGGGCGGGATTGACCATACTGGCCATCGATGATCAGGCCATAATTCTAGATCTTTTGGCGGCAATGTGTCAGTCGCTGGGTCATGAAATCGTGGTTTCCCGCGACAGCGAGGATGGCCTGCATTTACTCAAGAAGCACCATCCGGATGTAGTTATAATCGATATGGCCATGCCCGGAATGTCGGGTCTGGAATTGGCCGCCCGGCTGAAAGCAGTTTCGGGGGATACCCCGATCATAATGATCACCGGATGGGGGGTTCAAATTGAATCGGAGCGCCTGGCCCGCGCCGGGGTCGACCATATATTGCATAAGCCGTTCCGTCTGGAACAGCTGTCGGAAATTATCAATAATCTGCCAATCTCGCGTTTATAAGCTATTTTTTCATTCAGTTGGGGGCATTTTCGGTCGATAATTTTATTGATATGAATAGTACGCTGCTTAATTCCAGTCCGGACGTGCGTTCCGAGATTGCCAATAACAGTGATTTGCTGGCGCTTCCCGAGTCGGTCATTCAGGTCCTGGAATCGGTCGGCAAAGACGATATCAGTTTTGTGCGTCTGGCGGATATAATCAGCCGTGACCCGGCCCTGACCGGTCGTCTGCTAAAAATAGCCAATTCGCCTTTTTACGGTCTTAGTCACCGGGTTAATTCCATCAATCAGGCGGTGATGATTCTGGGGATAACCACGGTTAAATGTCTGACGCTGTCGGCGGCCATATTCGGTCGCCGGGGATTCCCTGACAAATGTAATCTGGATATAAATTCTTTGTATGGCAGTTTTATTTCGGTGGCCATGACCTGTCGGAAAGTGGCCGTGGCCTGCCGGATCGATGCCCCGGAAGACGCTTTTGCCGCGGGGCTTTTGCTTGATATCGGCCTGCTATATTTTATCAATCAATATCCGGAAAAATATAACCGGGTATTGCAGGATGCTCGGATGACCGGACGTTTGATTGAACAGGAAATGAAGCATTTCGGGATTTCTCACCCGGAAGCGGGCGGGTTGCTTGCCTCCAAATGGGGCCTGCCGAAAAATATAGTCGAGGCTATTTCGCATCATCATGAGGACAGTCGGCAAGATAACAATAAACTGGGGGCTATTGTTCGCCTGGCGGTGGTTCTGAACCGCAATGTCCTTCTTGAAGACGACGTCGCCATGGAAGAGAAGATCAATCTTTTGACGTCAATTGCAAAGCGGTTGGGCTTATCGACGGAGCAATTGACGGAAATTGCGGCGGCGACGATAAGAGATGCAATGGCATTTGCCCATTCCATTGACGTTGAAATTGAAGATTATGAAACCATTTTAACACGGGCCAATAAAGAAATATTCAATACTTATTTATCCCTTCAAACATTATTCCGGGAGCGGCAGGAGCTAAACGACCGTATTTTGAAGGAAGAACGGTCCAAGGGGATTTTAGAAGCCAAACGCATCGCGACTTCGACTTTGTCTCATTACATCAACAACGCGGCCATGGAGATTTCCGGACATTCGCAGTTAATTCGCATGGCGACCGGCAAAAAAAGCGGGGAAGAGCTTAAAGGTTTGCTACCGCGCGAGCTGGATATCATCGACCAGGCAGTCAAGAAAGTCGTGGCCGTTCTTCAAGAAATCACCGAGCTGAATATGCTTGACGAGATGGAATTTTTCGAAAAGTCGAAAATTTTGAATATTGACAAAAAAATCAAAGAACGAATCGCCGCCTTAAGCCGTTACTGACGGCGGTCTCGATTTATTTGTCTTCTTACAGCTTTTCCGAATTGACTTGTCTTGAAACATCGGCATACTTATTATTATAAGTCAATTTAGTTGGAGATGATTTATATATCGGGAGCGAATATGCGCTGCACAACCATAATTGGGGCGATCGATGACTGCCGGGCGGACAGCCTGGTTCTTTTTTGTACTCAAGGCAATTATGACCACAATGCCGCCGTCAAACGCTGGGACAAAAAGCTCGGAGGTTGTATCAAAGGATTGTATGACTCGGGCGAGTTCGGGGGGAAACTAAATGAAACGGCGGTGATTTACGGGCCGGCAGGCGGGGTTGTCAGGAGATTGATTCTGGCCGGACTGGGGGAGACGAAAAGTGTTTTCCACGACAGCTATCGCCAGGCGGCCGGATCGGTCGTTAAACTTACGGGGGCCAAGAAATCCAAAAATCTGGCCGTCTGTCTGGAAAATTCCAAACAGGCCGATTTCGCAGGAGCCATTGTCGAAGGCATCATGCTTGGCGGATTTGTCATCAGCGATTATAAGACCGGCGAAATTGATTATTCATTTCCTGACGAGATAATATTTTTCTGCGCCGACAAGACGATGGCCCGGAAGGCGTCACTTCTGGTCGAGCAGGCGAAAATTATCTCCGAACAGGCGATATTCACTCGTCGCCTGGCTTCGACCCCGGCCAACGACTTAACTCCTCGCAAGTTTGTCGAGGTTGTTCAAAAAGAGGCCAAGAAGTATATGGTCGTTTGCCGGGCTCTGGATGAAAAACAGATCGTGAAAGAGAAAATGGATGCCTTTTATTCCGTGGCTCGCGGCTCGGCCGAACCACCGCGTTTTCTGATTCTGGAGTACGGCGGAGCCGCCAAGAGCAATCGGCCGATCGTTTTGCTGGGCAAGGGCATCACTTTTGATTCGGGCGGAATCTCGCTCAAGCCGGCGCTGGATATGCACCAGATGAAATCGGATATGTCCGGAGGTGCGGCGGTGGCGGGAGCGGTTCTGGCCGCGGCGCGGCTCGGCATCAAGCAGAATGTGGTGGGTTTGATTCCTCTGGCCGAAAATCTTCCATCGGGCACGGCCACCCGACCGGGTGACATAGTCAAATCGCGCAAAGGCAAGACGATCGAGATTATCAATACCGATGCCGAGGGCCGCCTGATTCTGGCCGACGGGCTTGATTATGCCAATGAATTCAAGCCGCAGGCAGTAATCAATATATGTACCCTCACGGGCGGTGCCACCTATGTTATCGGTTATGGCGGCGCACTTCTGATGGGCAATAATGACAAGCTAAAAGCGCAGGTTAAGGCGGCATCGGATGCTACCGCCGAGAGGACATGGGAGTTGCCGTTGTGGGAAGAGTATGGGAATTGGATGAAATCGGACATCGCCGATTTGAAAAATTCCGGGGGCAAACATGGCACTTCGATAACGGCGGCGGCCTTTTTGCAGGAATTTATCGGTGACTGGCCCTGGGCGCACCTGGATATAGCGTCGGTCGATTATATGCCGTCGCTGGAGCCGGGTAAATTCGCGCGGCCGTATATTCCGGGCAAAAGCTATACCGGGTTTGGCATGCGATTATTGGTGGAAGTACTGGCGAATTGGAAAAAGATTTGAAGATGTAATAAAAAAAGCCCCGATTCAGTCGGGGCTTTTGGTCTTCATTTTTTCGACCAGGCCGGGGCGCTATTTAGACCCGGTCCGACGATTTGCTTTAATCCGTTTCCGGTAATATCTATGATCCAGACGGCACCGTCGCCGGTGGCGAAGGTCAGCCATTTGGAATCAGGGGACCACGACAGGGGATAAGTTTGCAGGACCTGTCCCATAGCGGGTTTATAAACCACATAGTTTTCCGACAGGTCCCGATTGGTTATATAAATCGCCTGTTTGCTCATTTCTTTAATTATATAAGCGATCCATTTGCCGTCCGGGGACCAGGCGGGAGCCGTTGCGCCGCCGATTATTTTGCACTTGTTTCTAAGGGTTTCTTCGGTGAAGCCTTTTATGCTCAACGGGCATACCGCCATTCCGACTTGATTGACTCCTTTGAAAACCACACAGGCGAAAAGGCTGTCCGGGCTAAGAGTCGGCATGATTTCCATGTATTCGGAGTTTTGCCAATCCTGCTTGAGAATCTGGAATGAACCGCCTTCATCATCCATAAAGCAGGTTTGATAATTGGGAAGTTCGGCATTGACCTTGTTGGCATTGACATCGTTGGTGAAGACGATACGCCCGTCGGGTTGCCATTCCGGATAGGTGCCGCCTAACTCGGTTGTGATTCGCCGCCACCAGTTGGTATTGATTCCGGCGGAATCGACATAACCGATGAAGATATCATAGATTTTGTGCATGCCACCGAGGTAATCGGGGCCTTTGAGATCGACGGAGCCTTTGCGGACGAAAGCGATTCTCTTGCCGTCGGGCGACCAGGATATTTTGCCATCGACGTTTCCGGCGGTGACGACCTTCTTCTGGTTGCTGCCGTCCCAATTCATCATCCAGAGGTCATCGTTTTTGATAAATGCGATTTGCCCTCCGGGGACACCGATTTTGCCTGCTTTATCGGCCGGCAACTTTGCCGCCTGCCCATATATGGCCGTCGCCGGTATTGAGAGCAGGAAGGTCACAATTAGCGATAGTTGGAGTAATTTTTTCAAGCCCGTATCCTATCAGTTAGCAATTATGAATTTTTAATCTTATGCCAAAATATGACCTGTCCTGCTCCTGTCAATGCCAAATTACCACGAAAAATAGCGTTTTAATTCAACCGTCCCGCGGAAACCGGAAAAATCGAGTCCCAGTTCCTGTCCATCGGCGGTATAGGCCAGTTCCAGGTCACCGCTTTGACTATTGTACGAGGTTAGCTCTTTGAAGTTCAGATAAAAGTATCTGATATCACCGGCCATGACCAGACCCAGAATCGGGGCCGGATATTCCAGTCCGCCAGCCAGCCAGAAGCCGGGGGCGTTGGATTTAATCGGTTCGGAGTCGGAGTTGTCACCCTGCCACATATTCCAGCTGGTCATATATATACCGGCTCCGACGCCAAATTTGACGGCCAGATTATTAATCACGCCTTTACTATCGGGCCCGTTAAGCAGATAGTAATCAATGCCGGCGTTGAAGCCGTAAACATCCACTTTGGATTCGGCGCGATAACTGTCATTGTATTCGAGGACGCCCACCGTCAGATTCAAATCCACGTCGGCCGGGGTTTCCATCGGCACCCAATAATCAAAGCCGAGCTTGAAGGCCATTTTGGAGGAAACCATCATCCCCAGTTGCAGGCCGATTTCATCGGAGCGGAATATTCCGCCGCGCGGTATGAAGCTACCGTCGAGGGAAGCCAGATCCGAGCTTGAGGAGAATGTAAACTGGTTATAGCCGATATCATCGGACAATTTCCCATAGGAAAAATGTCCCGAAATGAAGCCGACTTTACCCTGCTTTTGCTTTTTTTCGACCTTCTGCAGGTATTTGGCGACGATTTCGTCCTCGGTCTGGGCAAAGCATGTGGCAACCAGTCCGAAGGCAAAAATCAGGGACACCAGAATGGTGGTTTTCTTGAACATAAGTCCTCCTTGATTACACATAGATATTATTTTTTCTTCTATTTATCGGCTAAAGGAGGCAGTTTCTTAATATAATCGGCCAATTATCCGGAAACGTAACTTATGATTAGTTATTGAGTTACATAAAAAGAGGCAGGCCTTGAGGGCCTGCCCGTTATAAAGTCTAAAAAATACAGAAGATCAGGCTTTAAAAGCGCTGTAATCCATCGCCGCCATTTGCTTATAAATACTATAGCGGCGGGTAGCTTCGGCCTGTGACTGCTCCAGAAGCATGGCTGCGCGTTCGGGCATATTGGCTTTAAGGGTGCGGAAGCGTGTTTCCTTGTAGGCATAATCGGCGTATTTGATACTGGGCTCTTTGCTGTCGAGTTGCAGAGGGTTTTTGCCTTGAGCAATCAAGGCAGGATTATAGCGATAAAGCAACCAGTGTCCGGAATCGACGGCCCGTATTTGTTCATCGAGTCCTTCGACCATATTGATGCCATGGGCAATACAATGGCAGTAGGCGATTATAATCGAGGGCCCATCGTATTTTTCCGCCTCGACGAAGGCTTTGACTGTCTGGTTATGGCTGGCGCCCAAAGCCACCTGGGCGATATAGATATTGCCGTAGGACATCAACAACATACCGAGGTCTTTTTTCGGTGTCGGTTTCCCGGCCGCCGCGAATTTGGCCACGGCGCCCTTGGGCGAAGATTTCGACATCTGACCGCCGGTATTGGAATAGACTTCGGTGTCCAGTACCAGGATATTGACGTTCTTGCCCGAAGCCAGAACATGGTCCAGTCCGCCGAAGCCGATGTCATAGGCCCAGCCGTCGCCGCCGAGAGCCCAGACGGATTTTTTGACGAGATAATCGGCGATTTCCAGAAGTCGCAACGAATCGGGCTCTTTGTGGCCGGCCAGTTTTTGTTTGAGAACCGCCACGAGTTTTCTTTGTTGCTCGATGCCGGATTGACTATGCTGGTCGGTATTGCGGAGGGCATCGTACATTTCCGGAGCAAGTTTCTGCACCAGTTCAAAGGCATATTCGGTGAGTTTATCCACGGTCAGTCGCATGCCCATGGCGAATTCGGAATTGTCTTCGAACAGCGAATTAGACCAGGCCGGCCCGAGGCCGTCGGCTCGTTTGCAGTATGGCGTAGTCGGGAGATTGCCGCCATAAATCGATGAACAACCGGTGGCATTGCCGATAAGGGCCCGGTCGCCGAAGAGTTGTGTCAGCAGTTTGACATATGGTGTTTCGCCGCATCCGGCGCAGGCCCCGGAAAATTCGAATAACGGTTTGACCAGCTGGCTGCCCTTGGTGGTTTCGACGTTGAACAAAGACGGGTCGGTTTCGGGAATATTCAAGAAGTATTCAAAGTTCTCGGCTTCCTGCTTGCGCAGAGGAATTTGCGGCCGCATGTAAATGGCCTTGACGCCGGTTTTATTGCCCTGCTCGTCTTTGCCTTCGACCGGGCAGGCGTGCACGCACAATTCACATCCGGTGCAGTCTTCAGGGGCAGTCTGCAGCGTGAATTTCAAGCCGGCAAAAGCTTTGGTCATGGCATCGACCGCTTTAAATGTCTTGGGCGCGCCCTTTAGATGTTTGGGGTCATATATTTTCATGCGTATGGCGGCGTGGGGACAGACAATCGAACAGATCCCGCACTGGATGCACAACTCCTCGTCCCAGACCGGGATATCGACCGCGATATTGCGTTTTTCATACTGGGTCGTGCCGGTGGGAAAAGTGCCATCGTCGGGCATGGCCGACACAGGCAGATCATCGCCCTTGCCCTTGATAATCGTGGCCGTGACCGTCTTGACGAATTCGGGCGCGTGATCCGGGACCACCGGCGGCATGGTGATTTTGCTGGTGGCTTTATTCGGATAATTCACCTGAAAGATATTTTTGACCGAGACGTCGACCGCCTCATGGTTCATCTTGACGACTTTTTCGCCTTTTTTGCCATAGGTTTTGACAATGGCATCCTTGATGGCTTTGATGGCCTCTTCGCGGGGGAGAATGTCGCTGATGACGAAGAAAGCGGTTTGCATGATCATGTTGATACGAGCGCCCAGTCCCAGCTCTTTGGCCAAGGCGATGCCGTCGATGACGTAGAATTTCAATTTCTTGTCGATGATCTGACGCTGTACTTCAACCGGCATTTTGTCCCAGACTTCATCGGGGCCGTAGGGGCTGTTCAACAGGAAGGTGCCGCCCTCGATGATATTGGAAAGCATGTCGTACTTTTCTAAAAATGAAAAGTTGTGGCAGGCGACGAACTTGGCTTTGCGGATCAAGTAGGGGCGGCGTATTTCGCGTTTACCGAAACGCAGGTGCGAAACCGTGATGGCCCCGGCTTTCTTGGAATCATACACGAAATACCCCTGGGCGTAATTATCGGTGTTCTCGCCGATGATTTTGATCGAGTTTTTGTTGGCGCCCACGGTACCGTCGGCACCGAGGCCGTAAAAAAGACCGCGGAATGTATCCGGCCCCTCAATGTCGAAATTATAGTCAACGTCAAGGCTGGTATCGGTGACGTCGTCAACAATGCCGACCGTGAAATGATTTTTGGGCTTACTCTGTTTGAGATCGTCCAGCACGGCTTTGGCCATGGCGGGGTTGAATTCTTTGGAGCTAAGGCCATAGCGACCGCCCACGATGACGGGGTAATCGGTGAAGGGAGCGATACCTTCAGCCATGCCTTCGCGGACGGCAGTTTGCACATCGGTATAAAGCGGTTCGCCGACAGCGCCCGGTTCCTTGGTACGATCCAGAACGGATATTTTTTTGACCGACGGCGGGATGGCTTCAAGGAAGGCCTTGACGGAAAAGGGGCGATACAAGCGCACTTTAATCAAACCCACTTTTTCGCCCTTTTCCACGAGGTATTCGACCGTTTCATGCATGGTTTCCGCGCCGGAACCCATCATGATGACGATACGCTCGGCTTTCGGGTGACCGATATAATCGAAGAGGTGGTAATGACGTCCGACGACTTTGGCGAATTTATCCATTACCTTCTGGACGATTTCGGGGGCTTTGAGATAGTACTTGTTGACTGTCTCGCGGGCCTGGAAGAAAACGTCGGGGTTTTGCGAAGAACCCTTGAGGGTCGGATGGTCCGGACTCAAGGAGCGGCGGCGGTGTTCGAAAACCAATTGGTCGTCTATCATCTGTCGCATGTCGTCAAAAGTAATTTCCTCGATTTTTTGTTCCTCGTGCGATGTGCGGAAGCCGTCGAAGAAGTGCACGAAGGGAACGCGGCTTTCCAGGGCGCTGGCCGATGTAATCAGGGCCAGGTCCATAACTTCCTGGATGGAGCCTGAAGCCAACAGGCCGAACCCGGTGGAGCGGGTGGCCATGACATCGGAATGATCGCCGAAGATTGACAACGCGTGGGTGGCGACCGTTCGAGCGGACACATGAAATACCGTCGGGGTCATTTCGCCGGCAATTTTGAACATATTGGGAATCATCAGGAGCAGTCCCTGGGAGGCGGTGAAGGTGGTTGTCAGACCTCCTGCCGTGGCGGCTCCGTGGACGGCGCCCGACGCGCCTCCCTCGGATTGCATTTCAACCACGTTGGGAATAGTTCCCCATATATTTTTTTGTCCGGCCGCGGATTTTTCGTCCGCAATTTCGCCCATACCCGAAGATGGTGTAATCGGATATATAGCTATTACTTCACTGACCGCATGAGCAATGTAGGCGGCCGCCGAGTTACCGTCGATGGTAACCAGCCGACGCTGCCCGGTCTTTTTGTTATCTGATTTTTTCTCTGCGGTTTTTGTTTCGCTTGCCATGATATGTCTCCAAAAATAAGCTCTATCAAAAAGTAAAGTTGATTTCCTGTCAGGTTGTACGCGGCAGAGTGATGAATTTCTGCCCCTGATATTTGCCTTTGCGATCTTTGTATGACACCCTGCATATTTCATCGGCTCCCAGAAAGATTATTTGAGCGATGCCTTCGTCGGCATAAATCTTCGCGGGCAGGGGAGTCGTGTTGGAAATTTCCAGGGTGGCGTGGCCCTCCCATTCCGGCTCGAAGGGGGTTACGTTGACGATGATGCCGCAGCGGGCATAAGTCGATTTGCCCAGACAGATGGTAATCACCTCGCGCGGGATTTTAAAATATTCCACCGACCGAGCGAGGGCAAAGGAGTTGGGCGGGACCAGGATGGATTTGGCCCGGACATCGACAAAGGATTCCGTGGAAAAGTTTTTGGGGTCGATAATTTCGGAGTTGACATTGGTGAAAATCTTGAATTCGTCGGCGACCCGGATATCGTAGCCGTAGGAAGACAAGCCATAACTGATGCCCTTTTTAATCAATTTGGGCGAAAACGGTCTGATCATGTCATGTTTGAGCGACATTTCTTTAATCCAGCGATCAGATTTTACGGGCATTGATTACCTCCCTGTGCATAATGGGTTCAATATTATGCACTTAATACGACCTCACGATAGTATAAAGCAAAATTTCTCAGGCCGGTTTTTGATCCCTGGGCAATTTTTGCCGACGCATCATGGCCCCGACGGTGTATTCTTCGAAAACCGCCATCAATTTCGATTCGGCCTGTTTCAAAATGTCGCGAACCGGGCAGGTTTCGGATTTGTCGCATTCGCGGGGGTATTTCAGGCATTTGGCGAGGCTGTATGGTCCCTGTATGGCCTCAATAATTTGCCGGGCGGTAATGTCGTCAGGGTCGCCGATCAGACTGAACCCGCCGCGAATGCCACGATGCGATTTTACGATTTTGGCTTTAGTCAGGCTCTGAAAAATTTTAGCCAGGAATTTTTCCGGGACTTCCTCGGCCCGGGCAATCTCAGAAAGCGGGACGATTTTGTCCGCGCCAGTCCGCGCGAGATATATAACTCCGCGCAAGCCATAAGATTCGGCTTTAGTAAACTGCATTATACCGTCCTTCGCTGTCGCCGAAAAAAACATGTTTCCCGGCTATAATCAAAAAGCTATAATTCACCATTTAGAAAATAGAGTGAAAAGCTCTTGATGTCAATATGCTTATGTTATTTTTTTCACAAATTGGGGTCCTTTTTCTGTTGCCTTTCTTGAGGATTTGCCCGTAAATGGTTGTTAGATTATAATAATGATTATACGAAATTTAAGTTATAATCGACACCGAAAATGAAGCTGAAATCAAAGCGTTCAACGGTCACGGCCTATGCTTCCGATGCCTCTATTTATGGTATCAAACCACGTCAAATTCAACAGGTGGAATCGGTCGAAGAGATAATTGCGGCTGTCGCCGAGGCCCGCCGGAAGGGACTGTCGATAACGGCGCGGGGCGGGGGAACCGGACTGGCGGGGGGCGCGGTCGGCGAGGGGATTATACTCGATTTCGGAAGATTTAAGGATATCGAGAGAATCGATAGCGCCTCCAACTCTGTAACGACGCGGGTCGGCATTATTTATGAAGAGCTGAATTTTGCACTAAAGCCATTTGGTCTGTTTTTCCCGCCGGACCCCTCCTCCGGGGATTCATGTCAAATTGGGGGAATGCTCGCCAATAATTCTTCGGGTCCCAAGTCGGTCAAATATGGTTTGACATCGGATTTCGTGGAGGAACTGGAAATTATCACTGCCGAGGGGAAAGATGTCCGGCTGAAAAAATACCCGGTCGATTCCGACGATTTGCGAAGTTTTTTTGCGGAGAATCCACAATTTGAAAAGGCTTATACTATTCTTCGAGAGAACGCCGGATTAATCAGAGAACGCTGGCCGAAACTCAAGAAAAATTCATCCGGGTATAATCTCAAGCAAGTTGTCGATGACCTCGGTCGGGGGATATTCAATATTCCGGCCCTTTTTGTCGGATCGGAAGGAACATTGGGGTTATTTGTCCGGGCCAGATTGCGACTTCTGTCCATACCCGATGAGTTGTTGACCATACGGCTTTATTTCAAATCGCCGGTAGAGGCCGGAAGAGCCGTGATGCCGATCAAAAAGTTAGGCCCGGCCGGTCTGGAAATTGTGGACGGATCGACACTTGATTTGCTCGGTCGTGACCAGCACGGTCTTCCGAAGGAAGCGGGGGCGCTGCTTCTGGTCGAATTCGATGATGATATTGCGGCTAAAAGGCAGGCTTTTGAAAAAATCGCCGGTTCATTAAATATGATAACACCACCGGAATACGCCGATGATCCGGACAAGACGGCCTTATTATGGAAAGCCAGACGGGCGATTGTCCCGACTTTATATCGCCACCATCCGACACGACGGCCGGTGGCCATTATCGAAGATGTGTCATTGCCACCGGAAGAGATTCCTTCATTCATTGAATATGTAACGGCCTTGTTTAAAAAGCACAGGCTGACTTTCGGGATTTATGGTCATATCGGCGACGGCAATTTGCATTTGCGTCCGCTTCTGGATTTGAACGAAGCCGGGGATATGGCGCTGGCGCAAGAGTTGTATGGCGAGGTGTATGAAAAAGTAATCAATCTGGGTGGTTCAACCACCGCCGAGCACGCCGATGGGCGACTGCGGGCTCCGATGGTGCAACAATTGTATGGTTCCCAAATTTACGATGTGTTCACGCAGTTGAAAGCCGTTTTTGATTCCGACGGGGTGCTGGCACCGCACAATATAATCGGGCCCAAGGCATTCACCGATGAAATAGATTTCGAGAAAATCAAATCGTATTGCGCCGCCTGTGGCAAGTGCAACGGCTATTGTCCGGCTTATGATATATTTCGTCGGGAGGATATGTCGGCGCGCGGCTGGCTAAGGATGATTAACCAGTCGGGGGCGGATCGGGCGGAATTAATGCAGTATTTGTCGTACTGTTTGAATTGTAAAAGCTGTGCCACCGTCTGTCCGGCCGGGGTAGACATTTCCGCCGAGATTATAAAATTCAAAAGTGAAGCGCCTTCGGTTTTGTCCAAAGTCATCATTGCCGGGGCGGATAATCAGCCGCTTTTTAATTTTGCCCTGACCGTCGGGCGGCTGTTGCAGCCGGTGGTCGGAAGTGAATCAGGACGCAAACTGGCGGCCATCCCGGTCCGACCACTTTTTGGATGGGACAGAACCATCGAGCTGCCTAAAATAGCGTCCGGCACTCTTCGCAAGAAATTTGCCGGACGTATCGGCGCATCGGGTGAAGTGGCTTTCTTCCACGGTTGTGCCGACAACTGGCTGGAGTCAAATGTCGGCGAGGCTCTGTTTGCGGTTTTTGATCGGTTGCGGATAGATGTCAGAATGCCGGAACAGAAATGTTGCGGACTGCCCATGGAAGTGTACGGTCATCGGGATAATCTGGTGGCCAAGGCCAAATATAATATAGACCATCTGGAAGATTTCGCGGTCGTCGTGACCGGTTGTGCTTCCTGTTTGTTACGATTGAAAGAGTATGCCGATTTATTGAAGGGCGATCCGGTATATGGCCCGAAAGCGGCCCGTCTGGCAGAGAAGTGCTATGATATAAGTCAGTATTTGAATCTGAAAAAAGTCGATACCGGCATGTTTGGCAGTAAAAAAATTCGAGTAACTTATCATCATCCCTGTCATCTTCGGGCGGCCGGGTTGGAGAAGGAGCCGGAGAGACTTCTGGGCCGGTTTGAAAATATCGAAATTATCGCGCCGTCTCATGCCGACCGGTGCTGCGGGCAGGCGGGGTCATATGGCTATTTGCATTATCAGGAAAGCCGGCGTATTTTTGAGAAAAAGAAAGCGGCCTATGACGCTATCGAGGCCGAATATCTTATGACTTCCTGTCCATCCTGCCAGATGAAAATAAGGTCGGAACTTAAGGACCGATTTCGGGTTGTTCATCCCATAGAGATACTGGCGGATTTGATATAATAAGGGCTTTTCAGAGGAAGATGTATGGATAGTGAACCCAAGGAAATCAAGGAGAAAGGCCTGCTGGTGGTTTATACCGGCAACGGCAAGGGCAAGACGACCGCGGCGCTGGGGATGACGGTTCGGGCGGTGGGGTACGACTGGAAAGTCTGTATCGTGCAGTTTATTAAAGGAAGCTGGAAGTATGGTGAGCTGGACGGCATCAAACGTTTGGAGCCGAACGTGGAATTAAACGTGATGGGGCAGGGATTTGTCGGGATAATCGACGACGACAAACCATTTGAAGACCACCGTGCCGCCGCAAAGACAGCGCTCCGATTGGCCCGGGAGAAAATGCTGTCCGGCCGATACCAGCTGGTCATACTCGACGAGCTCAACGTTGCGGTTTCCCTGGGGCTGGTAACCGACGAGGAATTGCATGAGCTGGTAGAACACAAGCCGGAGATGCTGCATATGGTCATCACCGGTCGCGGCGCCACACAGTGGTTGATTGACCGGGCCGATTTGGTAACGGAGATGAAGGAAATTAAGCACCCCTACCAGAAAGGTATTCTGGCCCAGAAGGGTGTCGATTTTTAAACGCAGTCGGCATAAAAAACCTTGAAAAAATACTCGGAACCGGTATTATTGGGGACGCATTTAATATATGATTTTTTAATGGATAACCTGACCCACAAAAGGAAATGGTAATGGCAGAAAAAAATTATGATATAGTGGTTGTCGGTGGGGGACCGGGGGGTCTTACGGCCGGAATGTATGGCGCCCGCGCAAAAATGAGAACAATCCTTCTGGAAAAATATATGCCGGGTGGGCAGATTGCCAATACCGAGGAAGTGGAGGACTATCCCGGATTCGAAACAATTTCGGGCGCCGAATTGGCCATGAAGATGACCGACCATGCCAAAAAATTCGGGTTGGAAATCGTCTCCGATGAAGTAAAGGAGATATATTGTGATGGCAACGACCGAATCGTGGCCGCGGCGTCGGGCGATATTTATCGCGCCAAGGCGGTGATTGTCTCGACCGGAGGTTCGCCAACCCTGCTCAAGGTTCCCGGCGAGAAGGAATTTACGGGTAAAGGGGTGTCTTATTGTGCCATTTGTGACGGCAATTTCTTCAGGGGCCAGGTCATCGCCGTCGTGGGCGGGGGTGACGCGGCGGTCGAAGAGGGGATGTTCCTGACTAAATTTGGCAGCAAAGTAATTTTAATTCACCGTCGCGATCAGCTTCGGGCGCAAAAAGTCATACAGGATCGGGCTTTTAAAAATAAAAAAATGGAATTCATATGGGACACGGTAGTAGAGTCGATTAACGGCGACAGCAAAGTCCGCAACCTGTCATTGAAAAATGTCAAAACAGGCGATAAATCAAAGCTCGAAGTCGGGGCCATTTTCGTTTTCATCGGTTTTCGTCCTAATTCAAATCTATTCCGTGAAGAGATTAAAAAGGATTCCAGCGGGTATATTATAACCGATGACAAGATGGAGACGTCAATCAAGGGTATATACGCCTGTGGCGATGTCCGTCATCAGTTGGTCAGGCAGATAACCAATGCCGTCGGTGATGGTACCACGGCGGCAATGGCGGCCGAAAAATATATCGAATCCATGCACGATTGATTATTACGGCAGTTTTTTCATCGAAAGACCTGTTTTGTTGGCCTTTTTGTCATCGGTTGTGCAACAATGTTGCATAATAATGCACTCTTAATTTTAATTAATTCTGATTTTGGGTCGGGGCAAACTTTGCGCAATCAATAAATTAATTGTTGTCAAACTGGATAGGGATATTGTCTTTGATTATATTGAATAATATTGACTTGCGGGCATACTACTTGCGTTGACGGACAGGGGTTTAGAACCAAATAGACCTTAGAGTTGTTAGAGATATAGGGAGTGGTGCGCGCTGTTAATCAGCCACCTGACGTTAGAGTCGGGCATCCCCCCTCCACCACTCCCTATTATTATTTTCAGTCGATCTAATCTAATTATCATTGTTGCCGATAAATTCACAAAACGCCGTTGATAGCCATTTTTCAACCCGGCTCTGGCGATAGGTCAGGGTGCGGCGATATTCTTGGGGATGGAATAAAATGTCAAAAAAGAAGTCACATAGTTTACTGGCTCGTGTTTCCACTCTCATGATAATCCATGTTATTTTTATTTTCGCCGCCCTGGCATTAGTTTTATTATTTGGCAATGACCGCTGTCTATTGGCCGAGCATTTCAGGTCAATGGATGACCGCTTGAATCGGATTTCCAATGATATTTTTGCATCCCTTGATGCCGCCGGTATTAGCGAGCGCAATGACCCCCGCATTGAACCGCTTCTCGCGAAATATCTGGCGAAATATGATTACATCGCCAATCTGGAACTGGTTTCTCTTAATCGAGCGTTGAAAGCTCTGCCGCCTTTACCGTCGCAGGATAATTTCTCGCGGCATAATAGTGACAGGGATCGCTATGATTCAACGCGCCAGGCTTCGAACAGAATTCTGGCCGGTCTTTCCGACGACCGCAATTATACAACGTATTTTATATCGCCGTCGGCCCCCGATGCCCCATTTGCCTTAAATGTTACGGCCGGGAACGTGCTATCGTCGCGAAGCAGTACGGATCTGGTTTATGTTCTGGTTTTGCTTTTTTTGGTGTCCACCCTGTTATCGCTTTTGATGGTCAACCTGATATATCAAAACGTCCGCAAGCCATTGAGGGAATTGATTACGGGGCTTCGGATTACGGCTCGGGGCGAAGATTACGAAATCAAGACCAGGTATGCCGAAAAAGACATGGCATACCTGTGCGGGGCATTTAATGATATGACGACCAGCCTGGCCGATAATCGGACTCGACTGGAGAAAACCAATCGCCAGTTGCGCCAAACCAACAAGTCCTTGCGCGAATCGGAAGCGATTATGACTTCGCTTATCGATTATTCCCCCGACGCCATAATCGTGACCGATATGAACGATCGGGTGATGATATACAACCTGACCGCCGCCCAGGATTTCGGGTACGACCAGAACGATATGCTGGGAGCAAATATAGATGATCTGATCAAGCTGCCGGCTGATGGCCCAATGGCTATTGACTCGGGCGATTCGCCACAGGGACAAGAGGTTATCTGCCGTCAACGCAAAGGGCGCAATTTCCCGGCGTTGATGGTCCAGACCCAGCTGGTATTGGGTGGGCATAAACCGACGAGCAAGTTATATTTTCTCAAGAATATCTCGGAATCCAAAAATTACCAGGAGATGGTACTCAAGCTCGACCGGATCGCATCGCGGGGGAAAATGGCCCGCGATATCGCCCACGAGATAAACAATTATCTGGCCATATTGCAGGGAAACCTGGAGCTGTTGCCGATGCTTCTGAATAAAGGCGAACAGCACAAAGTAGCACAGAAGATCGACTTGATGCGCGGAACGGTGGAAAACATCACCAAATTCACCAAGGGTTTGAGTCGTTTTTCGGATGAGAACAGTGATTTCAACAAGGAAGACTTAAACCAATTGATCGAAAACCTGATAGCCTTTGTCAAACCGCAAAATCGCTTCGATAATATAGAATTCGAGACGGTTCTGGCCGATAATATTCCGCTGGTTGAAATTGACGTCGGTCAGATTCAACTTCTCCTGGTGAATTTGTTGTACAACGCGGCCGAGGCTATGGAAAATAGTGCCGAAGGACGCAAGGTCATCATTAAATCGGTTTTTAATGAAGCCGATCAAAACTTCGCCATAAGCGTTTCCGATAACGGGCGGGGTGTGGATGCCGAATATCGCGAGCAATTGTTTGTCAATCGCTTCAGCACTAAACGCGGTGGAAATGGTCTGGGGCTGATCACGGCCAAAAATGTCGTGGATAACCATCATGGCCAGATTACATATTGCCCGGCCGACCCGGGGTCAATATTCACGGTTGTGATTCCCGTACATCATGTGGCTGTGGCGGAAGCGGATATGTCCAAGGAATCCACGGCGGCGGCTCGATAAACGGTTCGCCAATAACTATTGACCGGCTGTTCAAAAAATCCTAATATCTTCTCATGGCCGATAATGCTGTCAGACGGAATCTGCCCGGCATAAGTCTTAAGATTGCCCTGCCGGTCATAATCGCGATCGGGGCCATGCTGTTCGTTTTCACCTGCCTGGGCATTCAAAAGAGTCGTGAAGACAGTTTGATATTACTCAAAAGGCAGGGTGCGGCCCTGACCGAGGCATTGGCTCTCTCGGCTGATAATGCCATCAAAGCCAATTCCTTTTTCGACCTGCTGGTTCGTGAAAAGTTCAGCGATATGGCTACGTTTCTGGCGGTCCGGCCCGGGCTGGATTACGCCGACGAAGAACTGGATGATTTCTCCGCCAGCTACGGGGTGGATGCCATATTTATTTTCAATGACAGTCTGGACGTGATTTCCTATGGTATTCGCGGGACATTTATCGATCCCGACAAGATTCTGGATGAATCATTTGGTCTTCTGGAGGATTTCCATGTTGATTCGGCTGAATCCGACAATCTGGAAACGATATATGGTAATCTTCCGGGACAGGTGATGATGTGCTATTTTGAAAAGATCGGCGGCGGAAAGTATATTATCATGATCGTTGCCGACGCCTTGTTTTTCACGGAATCCAAAAAAACCATCGGCATCGGTTACCTTGTCCAGAATATCGGCCGTGAAATCGGCATCGAGTATATTTTCTATCAGACGCCGGAGGGTATAATATTTTCTTCGCGCAAAATCGACCCGGTTCTTAAAATAGAAAAGGATCCCTTTTTGCAGGAGGCCCTCGGGTCCGATACGGCTTTGACGCGGACGCTGAAATTCGGCGACCGGGAGGTTTTGGAGTTGGCGCGGTCGTTTCACAGCGATGAATATGGCGAAGGGGTGTTTCGGCTGGGATTATCGCTGGAGAAGTACAACGCCATTATTGCCGGGTTCGACCGCCAGATGATCGTGTTGAGCATTGTCATTTTCGCCGTAATCGTTTTATTCATGTTGTACTGGCAGGGCAAGCAGAAACGCCTGTTGCTGGATCGCTCCATGCAGAAAATTCAATCTCTGACCGAAATGGTTTTCGATAGTATCACGACGGCGCTGGTGGTGGTTAAAAATGATTTATGCGTAGAAACGGCCAACCGGGCGTTTTATGAATTGTTTAAAATTTCGCCCGATGGATTTCCAGGCCAATTCTGGAATGAGCAATCATTTGCCAGTGTGATCCCATTTGAAAAATGTCTATCGGGAACGACCGCCACTGACAAATTCGAGACGGAGTACCACGGCCCGGATGGAACCCACAACCTTCTGATCAACGTCGCGCCGCTTTTTAACCATCGTGGGGATATTTCCGGAGCGGTAGCCATAATTTATGATTATACGCAGATAAAGGAACTCGAAGAATCCGGTCGTCGCAGACAGAGGTTATCGGAACTGGGCGACCTGGCGGCGGGGGTGGCTCATGAAATTCGCAATCCGCTCAACGCCATATCCATCGCCGCCCAGCGTCTGTTGGCCGAATTCAAGCCGACTGAAAATAATGACGAGTTCGAGGGATTTGTCCGGCAGATCAAGTCCGAGGCCGATCGCCTCAATGGTATCGTAACCCGATTTTTGTCATTGGCCCGTGGTGAGAAAAAGGCCTCGGACAGTTTCGATTTGGGCCGGCTTATTGAAGACACGGTCGGTTTCATCCGCCCCGAAATCGAGAAGAAAAAAGTCAGACTATCGTCCGATATCGCCAATAACGCCCGTTTGGCCGGCTCCCCCGACCGTTTTCGACAGGCGCTGATCAATCTGATAAAAAACGCCGCCGATGCATGTGCTCCGGGTGAGGGGAACATCAGCATTAAATTGACGACGGATGATAATGCAATACGGCTATCGGTCCGGGATAACGGGATCGGTATTCCGGATGAAATCCGCCCGAAAATTTTTAATCCGTATTTTACGACTAAAACGGGCGGGACGGGATTAGGGTTGTCGGTCGTGCATCAGGTGGTCGAGGAATTTCGGGGAGAAATAAGAGTATTGGCTCCGCCTGAAGGCGGGACAGAATTCGTGATAACATTGCCCAAATAAAAACGCCCCGACTGTAATCGGGGCGTTTTCGTTTATGGTCAGAGAATTGTTTACTTGATGTTTTCTTTAACCCAGGCGGTACTGACCGATTTCGGGCGGGTGATGGGGGTTCCCATGGCGCGATTGAGGATGAGTTGCGCGAGCATACCCATCGCACGGGAAACGCTGAAGAGAACCGTATAGTATGGGAATTCGGTCATGCCGAAATGGTACAGCAGTGCGCCGGAACCGGCGTCGACGTTTGGCCACGGGTTCTTGGCTTTGCCGTGCTTTTCCAGGACTTTCGGAACCACGTCATAAACGCGGGCGACGGTCTGGAAAACCGGGCTGTCGGGCAGGTATTCTTTGCCGAAGGCCAAAAAGGCGGAAAAGCGCGGGTCGGTGACGCGCAGGACGGCGTGACCGTAACCGGGAATGACTTTTCCGGCGTTGAGGGTTTCCCAGGCCATTTTTTCAATCTGTTCTTCGCTGGGCGCACCTTTGAATTTTTTCATGACTTCCAGAACCCAGGCGAGGCATTCCTGATTGGCCAGACCGTGGAGAGGGCCGGCCAGTCCGTTCAAACCGGCCGAGACCGAATAATAGGCATCGGACAGAGCTGAACCGACGGTATGGCAGGTGAAGGCGCTGACGTTGCCGCCTTCATGATCGCAGTGCAGGGTCAGATAAAGGCGAATCAGTTTGGTGAAGACGCCGGTTTTGTCGGCGATGCCGAGCATGCGGGCATAGTTGGCGCCCCAATCGAGGTCTTTCTTGTAGCTGATAACGTTGCCTTTTTTGAAACGAATCCGATATATGCCGGCGGCGATACCGGGCATTTTGGCCAGAAGGTTCAAGGCGTCTTCGAGTGTCGGCTTCCAGTAATCGGTCTTGGGCATGCCCTTGTCATAGGCTTTCTTAAATTCCGATTCCTTCTGCATGACGAGGATGGCCGTGTTGAGCATGGCCATCGGATGCGAATCTTTCGGCATAGCGTGAATGACGTCCCAAACGTATTTGGGGACGCGGGAACGTTCGGCCAATTCTTTCTGAAGGGCAGCGGTATCGGCTTTGGAGGGCAGTTCACCGGTGCACAGCAGGTAGAATATTTCTTCGGGCATTTTATCCCGCAGGTCCATGATCGGGATACCTCGAATAACGAGTCCCTTTTCCGGGTACACCACCGAGGTGTCGCAGATCATGCCTTTAACCCCGCGCATGCCGCCGTAGGCCTGGGCGACGGTAACGTCGGATATCTTTTTGTCTCCGACCGCAGCCGCCAGTTCCTTCAGTTCGGCGCGAAGGTCAGGTATCATTTTGGCGAGTTTGTTTTGTAGTGTTGCCATTCATTTCTCCTACAGATTATGGTGAAAATGTTTTCCCTAAACGTCTAAGCTTGTCAATCCTGATTCTATGGTTTAAAAATTGAAGCATATATAAAAGATGACCGCGCTTTTGTCAAGAAATGCAGGGATATATCGGGCGGTTTTATTGATGATTTTTTTTATTTTTAAGGACAAATGACAGGCTCACTACTAATGTTCGGCCCGGAACATTTTGCCGGGATTAAAGAGGCAAACCGGATTAAAAAGGTCTTTTACTTTTCTCATTTGCCGCAAGGTTTCTCCCGAAAATTCCAACTCCAGGAACTCCATTTTGGTTAGTCCGATGCCATGCTCTCCGGTCAGGGTTCCGCCCAGCTCCAGAGTTTTTTTAAACAGACGGGTTATGGCCTTTTTTAAAAGGGTCGGATCGATACTCTGGTTTTGGGCCACCAGGAAATTGACGTGGAGATTTCCATCCCCGGCATGGCCATAGGAATTGACCCGGCAGGGCAGTTCTTTGTTTAAAAGGGCTACGAAACTGACCAGTTCCGGGAGTTTCGAGGGCGGGACGCAAACATCCTCGGCGATTTTGTCTTTGGTTGAGGCTTTGACGGCTTTGGACAGATTCCTTCTGATTTTCCAGAGGGCTTCGGTTTTGGCAGGATTTATCTCCCGTTCAAGGAAGGTCGCTTTATGGCGGCGGCATATATCGAATATGTGAGAGGCTCGATCCGGGGCATTATGCCCGTCGGTCTCAAATAATAACAAGGCATCGGCTTTGTGGATATCGATAACAGGCTCATAGGCAATGGAGCAGGCGATAGCGTCACCGTCGATAAATTCCATTATGGCCGGGACCAGTCCCTGCGCGGTTATTTCCGCGACCGTTTGGGCGGCATCCTCGGTCGTGTCAAAGGCCGCCAAAATGGTCGGGCCGGATTTGGGAATATCGATCAAACGAACGGCTATTTCGGTGATCGCGGCCAAAAGTCCTTCGGAACCTATTAAAATGCCGGTAAGGTTGAATAATTCGTGTTCCGAAAAGATGCCGGTTTCCAGAAGGCGTCCATCATAGGTGACCGCTTTCAGGCCGATGATATAGTCTTTGGTTACGCCGTATTTTACGCAATGCAAGCCGCCGGCATTTTCGGCGACATTTCCGCCCAGAGTCGACTCATCATAGCTGGCCGGGTCGGGCGGATAGTAGAGGCCGACCGCCTCGGCGGTTTTCATCAAGTCGATGGTAATTACGCCCGGGCCGCACCGGGCCATTTTCCGGTCGGGGAATAATTCGAGCTTATCCAGTCTTTCCAGGGACAAAACCAGTCCGCCGCCGGACGGCACCGCTCCGCCGGTGTAGCCGGTTCCGGCGCCCCGGAAGAATATCGGGATATTATCGGTGTGGCACAGGTTTATGGCCTCGATGACGTCGGTTTCGGATTCGGCAAACAGGATGGCATCGGGGACAGCGGTGATTTCGGAAGCATCCTTGTGATAATTCGGAAAATCAGCCACGTTAAAAATGAGGCGATCCGAGAAATGATCGGCAAGGCGCTTAAATTTCCTGTTTTGGGCGGTCATACCATAAGGATTATGATGTCTTTGGCGATTCGGCTTTTTCGGCTTTGGCCGTCGTAACCCCGGTTAATTCGTTTTGCGCCGCTTTTTTGTATGATTCGGAACGGTAGTCGGTAGTATAAAAGCCCGATCCCTTGAACAGAATTCCGGCTCCACCGGATATTAAACGATGGACGCTTTTGGTATCGCCGCAGTTAGGGCAGGTGTCGATGGGGCGGTCGGTCATCTTCTGAAATTCTTCGAAATCATGACCGCAGGCGTCGCATTTATACTGATATGTCGGCATAACTGAAGATCCTTTTCATTTCAATGCCGCCTGCATCAGCAAGCGGCATTATTGATAATAACAACAAATACAAGCCGCGAAAGTTTCACTGACGGCTAAACCGTAAAGTCCTGCTTAACCGGTCCGGCTTGAGTGATTTCCTCGGGTGTACCCTCCGAGAATTTTTTGAAATTCTCGATAAACAGAGCCGCCAATTGCAGGTATTTGTTTTTGTAGGCGGTGCGGTCGCCCCAGGTATCGGCCGGGTTGAGGACTTTTTCTGGAACCCCGTCACAGTACCTGGGCACTTCAAAGCCAAAGACCGGGTCTTTGCGAAATTCGACTCCGAGGAGTTTGCCATCCAGGGCCGCGTTCAGAAGTGTCCTCGTGTGATGAATGCTCATGCGTTTGCCGACGCCGTACTGTCCACCCGACCAGCCGGTATTAACCAGCCAGCAATTAACGCCGTGCTTGGTAATTTTGTTGCGCAGCAAATTGGCGTAATAGTAAGGGTGATGGACCATGAACGGTGCGCCGAAGCAGGCGCTGAAAGTGATTTCCGGCTCTTTGCCCAGGTCGATTTCGGTGCCGCTGACTTTTGAGGTGTAACCGGAAATAAAATGATACATGGCCTGTTCCGGAGTAAGTTTCGCAATCGGGGGCATGACACCGGAGGCGTCGCAGGTGAGCATGATAATATTTTTGGGATGTCCCGCCGTGCGCTCTTTGTACATGTTGTCGATAAAATGCAGGGGATAAGCCGCACGTGTATTCTCGGTCAGGGATTCGTCGTCCAGGTCGAGTTTGCGCGTAATCGGGTCGAAGATCACGTTCTCCAGAATTGTACCGTACTTATTGGTGCAGGCATAAATCTGCGGTTCGGCGGTGGGAGAAAGCGAGATGACTTTGGCATAGCAGCCGCCCTCGAAGTTGAAAATGCCCTCGTCGCTCCAGCCGTGCTCGTCGTCGCCGATGAGTTGTCGATTGGGGTCGGCCGACAGGGTCGTCTTGCCGGTACCGGAAAGGCCGAAGAAGAGAGCCGTGCCACCGTCCTTGCCGACGTTGGCCGAGCAGTGCATGGACAAGACGCCTTCGCGCGGCAATAAGTAGTTCAATACGGTGAAGACGGATTTCTTGATTTCGCCGCCGTACTCGGACTGGCCGATAATACACATTTTGCGGGCGAAATTGAGCACAATGAAAGTGGTCGAACGGGTGCCATCGATTTCGGGTGTGGCCCTGAATCCGGGTACGGCGATAATCGTGAATTCCGGGATGAACTTGCGCAGTTCGTCCTGGCTTTCGGCCATGATGAGCATATTTCGTGCGAAGTGGGAATGCCAGGCCAACTCGGTGATGATGCGGACCGGTAAGCGATAATTGGGGTCGGCGCCGGCGTAGCAATCCTGGACGAACAGGTCGCGTTGCTGGAGGTATCCCTGAACGCGGTGGAAGACTTCGTCGAATTTATCCGGGTTGAAAGGTCGATTGTACTGCCCCCACCAGATATGATCTTCGTTTTCGGGTTCGCGGACGATGAATTTGTCGTTGGCGGCGCGGGCGGTCCATTCGCCGGTTTCGGTTACGAAGGCGCCGCCGAGAGCCATGTGTCCCTCGCCGCGGAAGATGGCTTCTTCGTAAAGGGCTTCGGTCGGCAGATTCCAATACACGTGGTGAAGATTGCGCAATCCCAGATGACTAAGGCTGAATTCACTTTTAACAATCTGCGCCTGCTTTAAGGCGGGCGTCTTGATATCTATGATATAGCTGGTCGATTTCATTTCCAATCCCTCCGCAATTTACGGTCGCCGATGTAGATTTCGTTGGGAGACTCCGGATCGAGAGCCCATTTGATGCGGGCAACGCCTTCCATGATTTCCTTAATGGAACCGCAATAGCTCAAACGCAGATGGCCTTCCATGCCGAATTCTCCACCCGGCACGGTCACCACCAGCGCCTTTTCCAGCAGGAATTTTGACAGGGCCGTCGAATCCTTGCTGTATGCCCGGAAATCGGGAAGACAGTAGAAGGTGCCATCCGGCTTGACGGTTTTGATACCGGTGAAGGCATTCAATTCGGTGAGCATGACGTCGCGGTTATTCTGCAGGGTCAGGCGCAGTGATTCGACGCTGCTCTGGACACCCATCAGGGCTCCTGCCGCCGCGGCTTGAACCACAACCGAGGTGCACGATGAATTCTGGGCCTGAATGTTGACCATTGCCGCCGTGATTTTGCGGTTGGCGATAACCCAGCCGACTCTGAAGCCGGTCATGGCATATACTTTGGAGACACCGTTAATGACGATGATGTGCGAGCTGTCCGAATCATCTTTGGAAAATTGATAGACCGAGGGAGCCTTTTTGCCGTCGAAGATGAGTTTGTGATAAATATCGTCCATTATCAGATAAATACCCTTTTTCTCGCAGAAGGCGACTATTTCGGCGATGAAATCGGCCGAGTAGACGACGCCCGACGGGTTATTGGGGCTGTTGACGATAATGGCTTTGGTGTATGAGCCGACTTTCTCGATGATATCTTCCATGCGCGGCTGGAAACGGCCGTCTTCGGGAGTCACGATAACCGGAATGCCATAAACCATTTTTACTATTTCCGGGTAGCTGACCCAGTATGGGGCGAGGATGATGACCTCATCCTGTGGATTGAGAATGGCCATCATCAGGTTATAAAGTGAATGCTTGGCGCCGTTGGAAACGATGACGTTTTCGGGCCCGATAATCTTGTTGTAATTTTCTTCGGTGTAGCGAATGATGGCCTTTATAAGGGAAGGGATTCCCTCGGTCGGGGTGTAGCGGATATCGGCCGTAGTCAGTTTGGCCGAGGCGCCCAGGACAGCCTCAATGGGAACCTTGTCTTTCGGCTCGCCGGCGCCGAGGTGGATGACGCTTTCACCCTTTTCCTTCAGCAGGCGGGCCTTCTCGTTCATCGCCAGAGTCGGCGATTCTTTAATTTCACGGGCTAATTGACTGATGCTCATAATTAACCTCTCATCAACAGTGCAATCGCGGAGACATCGACGATATCTTCGGCCGAACATCCGCGCGACAAATCATTGGCCGGTTTAGCCAGCCCCTGGACGATCGGGCCGGTAGCGGTGGCTTTGGCCAGACGCTCCGTCAATTTATAGGCGATATTGCCGGCGTCAAGGTCGGGGAAAATAAACACATTGGCCTGTCCGGCCACCTCGGATTCACCTACTTTTCTTTTGGCGATAGAGGGAATGATGGCGGCATCAAGCTGTAATTCGCCGTCCACTTTGATATGCGGGAAATTTTTGCGGACCAGTTCCAGCGCCTGTACGACTTTAGTGACGTCGCTGTGTTTGGCCGAACCTTTGGTAGAAAATGACAGCATGGCCACCCTGGGTTCTTCGCCGGTCAGGCTTGTATGGGTCTGGGCGGTGGCAGCCGCGATCGATGCCAGTTGTTCGACGCTGGGGTTGGGCACGACGGCGCAATCGGCGTACATGACGGTCCGGTATTTGCCGGTGTCAAGGTAGTTGGGGATGGTCATCATAAAGGCGCCGGACACGGTGCTGATGCCGGGAGCCATGCCGATGACCTGGATGGCGGCACGCATAACGTCGCCGGTGGTATTGACGGCGCCGGCCACCGAGGCGTCGGCAATGTCGTTATGAACCATCATGGCGCCGTAGTACAGCGGCTGTTTCATGGCCTCAAGGGCTTCGGCTTCGGTAATGTTTTTCTTTTTGCGCATTTCCTTGAATTGGGCGGTGAAGTCTTTAAGATTGTCCGCTTTGGCCGGGTCGATAACGTCGACTTTTTTAAGGTCCAGGCCGTTCTTTTTGGCGAGGTCGCCCACCTGGTTTTTGTCGCCCAGCAGGGTCACCCGGGCCATGCCGATATTGATAATTTCTTTGGCGGCCAGGATGCTGCGCTCTTCGGTTCCTTCGGGGAATACCACGTGGCGATTTTTGGCTTTCGCCTTGGCCCGAATTTCTTCGATTATTTGAGGCTTTTTGCTTGCTGCAGTTGACACAAGTTTATCTCCTTAATTTATGATCAGAAGTAAAGTTAATTGTCGCGTAAATCGGGGTTGCCCAAATATGCCTCGATGAACTTGTCGATGGCACCGTCCATTACGGCGTGCACATTCGACGTTTCCGCATCGGTGCGATGGTCCTTGACGAGGTTATAGGGGTGAAATATGTAGCTGCGAATCTGCGAACCCCATTCGATTTTTTTCTTGGTTTTTTCGAAGGTTTCACGCTTTTTGCGTTGTTCCTCGAGTTCCAGTTGATACAGCCGCGACCGAAGCATTTTCATGGCCGTGGCGCGGTTTTTAAGCTGACTACGCTCGTTCTGGCATTGCACCACGATACCGGTTGGAATATGCGTAATGCGAACCGCCGACGAGGTTTTGTTGACGTGCTGTCCGCCCGCCCCGGAGGAACGATAGGTGTCGATACGCAGGTCATCCTCGTCGATTTCGATTTCGATGTTGTCGTCGACTTCGGGGTACACGTGGATGGAAACGAACGAAGTGTGTCTTCGGCTGTTAGCGTCGAAAGGAGAGATGCGGACCAGCCGATGCACGCCCGATTCGGCCTTGAGGTAGCCATAGGCATATTCCCCGATGACTTCCATCGTTACCGCCTTGATACCGGCCTCTTCACCCGGCTGATAGTCGAGGAGTTCCGTTTCATAACCATGAATTTCGCACCAGCGGTTGTACATACGAAAAAGCATGCTGGCCCAGTCCTGCGACTCGGTGCCGCCGGCCCCGGGGTGTATGGTTAAAATAGCATTGCGTTCATCATCCGGGCCTGACAGAAGGGTGGTCAGTTCCAGTTTGTCGACGTCGGTCACAAGATTCTTAAGCGAGCGTTCGATTTCGGCCGCCTCCTCGGAATTATCGTCAATCAGTTCCGCCAATTCGTCGAGGTCGGCTAGTTCCTTTTCCTGTTTTTCTATGCGCTCAATCCAGCGTTTGTGTCCGGAAATTTCTTTTAAAATCGACTGGGCCTTCTGATTATCATCCCAGAAACCGGGAGCGGAAGTGTATTGCTCTAATTTGTTAATTTTTTCACGACGTCCGTCCAAGTCAAAGAAACCTCCTTAGTTTGGAAACCCTTGTCTTTAGGACGGATATGGTTTCTTTGGCGTCGTTTAGCATTTTGCACTCCTTTAAAAAGATATATATGATATATCATTTTGTTTAAAAGTCAATCGAATTAAGGATTTCGGAAATCATTCGACATATAAATTGGCATTTATTCGTTTTTTATCATCACCAATTAATTTGACAAACTCCCGCCAGTTTTTATCTTGGGCCAAAAGGAATTGAGGGAAATGTCTGCTTTAAATATCGAAACTCTGGTGGTCGGGCCGTTTGAAGTCAATTGTTATATTATCTGGGATGAGTCCGATCGCATCGGGGCAGTCATTGACCCCGGCGACGAAGACGAGCGGATAGTGGAAGTCATTGACAGGCATGGTGTTACTGTAAAAGCTATATTGCTGACTCATGGTCACGGGGACCACATTGCCGGAGTTGAGCCGTTGAAAGAAAAGTATGATGTCCCATTATATATCGGGCGGGGCGATGAAGAGATGCTGCAATCGCCGTCGGCCAATGTTTCCGCCCTTTATGGCCAGCCGATAACCTGTCCGCCGCCGGATTACCTTTTAAACGACAATGATGTTTTCAAAATCGGTTCCATGGAATTCAATGTTATCGCCACTCCGGGGCATACGCGCGGCGGCATTTGCTATTTGGTGCACAATCGCCTGTTTTGCGGCGACACTCTGTTTTACGGTTCGATCGGGCGGACCGATCTTCCCGGGGGGTCATATCAGCAGTTGATTGAATCCATTAAAAGAAATCTTTTGACGCTGCCGGATAATATTGTCTGCTACCCCGGGCACGGACCGTTCACGACCATCGGCGCCGAACGAATTAATAATCCGTTTCTATTGGGCGACCGGTTCGTATAAGAGAAAATACTTCACGGAGGATGGGTCATGAGTTATGACGGATATGCTTTATCGGACTACCATATTCACCCTGATTTTTCGATAGACGCCGAGGGGTCGATCGACGAACATTGTCGTGCCGCTTTAAAGGCGGGGCTAAAGGAAATCTGTTTTACCACTCATTACGACAATGATCCGGGGTTTGACCACAAGGTGCGGGCCATCGTCATTGACGGCCGGCCCGAATCGTTGACGGACAAAGCCATCGAAAAATATATCATGGCCGTAAAGGCGGCCGACGACGAATATTACGCATTTGGACTGGCGGTCCGGGTTGGCATCGAGGTCGGGTATTTTCCCGGTTGTGAAGAAGACACGGCCCGGTTTTTCAACAGGCATGATTTCGATTATAAACTGGTCGGGATTCATGATATCGACCGTGTCTGTTTTTGCAGCGGACACGAAGCCGAGAGCTGTTTTGCCAAATATGATATCGATGAATTCGCCGACCGCTATTTCGAGCAGGCCAAAGCCGCCGCCGAATCCGGGCTGTTCGATTCAATAGCACATCTGGACTGCTATCGCCGCTTCGGCCTGGCCTATTACGGAAGTGATTTACTGAAAATACACGAAGGCCGCATCGAGCCGGTTTTTGAGGCGATGCTAAAAACGGGGACCGGATTTGAAATCAATACGGCGGCCTATCGGCACGGTCTTGATGAATTCTATCCGATCATGCCGATCATCAATCTGGCGCGGTCGATGGGGGTCGCGGTGAGGGCAATCGGGTCCGATGCACACAAGCCGGAACAGGTCGGTCATAACCTGGAAATGGCGGCGGCGGTGGCTTATGAGTTGTTTCCTTACACGGATGAATAGACCCGATGCCGGCTGGAATTCAGAAGCTTTCGCGCGAATTTTATTTGCGGTCGACGCTTGAGGTCGCACCGGATTTGATCGGCAAATATCTTGTTTATGAATGTGGGGGCAAGCGTGTCAGCGCCCGCCTGGTGGAAGTGGAGGCATATATCGGACAGGATGATCCGGCGTGCCATGCGGCCGTCGGGAAGACCGAACGCAACGCCGTCATGTTCGGCCGGGGCGGTCATGGATATATTTATTTTATTTACGGCATGTATTATTGTTTCAATGTCGTCACCGAAGAAACGGGTTTTCCGGCGGCGGTATTGATACGGGGCGCCGAACCGGTTGATGGAACCGAGATAATGCGACGGCGCTATAAAACAGACCGGAAAAACCTGTTGACCAACGGGCCGGGTAAGCTTTGCCGGGCTTTTGGATTAACCCGGCAACAGAACGGTCTTGATTTGACGGGAGAGACGCTCTATCTTGAAGACCGCGGGTATTGTCCGGGGAAGATAATCCGAAGCGAGCGAATCGGCATAAAGGTCGGCCGCGACAAATTATGGCGTTTTTACGAAGATGGGTCGCGATATGTATCCGGCGGGAAAAGGAAATAATTACGATATGATAAACGGAGTTGCATGAATGCCACAGGAAAAAAGGCTGAAGTCGGTCACCATTCCGATGTCGACGTTTCAAAACGTCATGAAGCAGTTCGACCAGGCGGCGGCACGACTGAATATCGACAAGGGTCTGCTGGAATTTTTGAAGTATCCCATGCGCAGTACCATTGTCAAACTGCCCGTCCGGATGGACGACGGTCGTTTCGAAATGTTCACCGGTTATCGGGTCCAACATTCCACCGTCCGAGGCCCGGCCAAGGGTGGAATTCGCTATCATCCCGACGTCACGCTGGATGAAGTACAGGCCCTGGCGTCATGGATGACCTGGAAATGCGCGGTGGTCAATGTTCCATTCGGCGGCGGCAAGGGCGGCATTACTTGCGACCCGACCTTGATGTCCAAAGGCGAACTGGAACGGCTCACCCGCCGTTACACGGCCAGCATTTTCGATATCGTCGGTCCGGAACGGGACATCCCGGCACCCGACGTCAATACCAATGAAGAAACGATGGCCTGGTTTATGGATACGTATTCCATGCACGCGCGCCATACGGTAACGTCGGTGGTCACGGGCAAACCGATTTCGCTGGGCGGTTCGCTGGGGCGTCGGGAGGCTACCGGTGCCGGAGTCGTCATCGCCACCCGCGAGGCCATGAAGCATTTGGGAATCAATCCGGCCGAAGCCTCCGCCGCCGTGCAGGGATTCGGCAATGTCGGTTCTATCTCGGCCATGTTTCTGCAACGTCTGGGCGTGAAAGTTACCCACGTCTGTGACGTTTATGGCGGCCTGTATAAAAAGGACGGCATCGATATAACCGGCCTGATGAAATTCGTCAAACAAAACGGCCGGGTGGTAGGTTTTCCGGGTGCCGAGCCAGTTGACAAGAATGAAATTTTATACGCCGACGTAGACATTCTCGTCCCGGCGGCGATGGAAAATCAGGTCACCGAAGAGAACGCCGGGGATATCCGGGCCAGAATTATCGCCGAGGGGGCCAACGGGCCGATTACCCCCGATGCCGATCCCATTTTGCAGAAAAACGACGTGCTGGTCATTCCCGATATATTGTGCAACGCCGGGGGCGTCACCGTATCATATTTTGAGTGGGTCCAGGATCGCCTGGGTTACTTCTGGACCGAAGAGGAAGTCAACTCGCGGCTGGAACGGTTCATGGTCAATGCATTCAACGACGTGTTGAAAGTGGCCATGTATAACAACGTGCATATGCGCATGGCCGCTTTTATGGTGGGCATTCAAAGGGTTGCCGATGTGGTCATGTTACGCGGCATATATGCATAGGAAAGCGTCATGGATTTGGTACAACAGGCTTTGCTTTCGATCCCGGTTTTGCTTCTGGGTTTGACGATCCACGAATTTTCGCACGGGTATGTCGCCTATCGCTTCGGTGATCCCACGGCCAAAGATGCCGGACGGTTGACGTTGAATCCGCTAAAACATTTGGATTTGTTTGGCGTGCTGGTATTTTTTCTGTCGCAATTTCGTTTCGGCTGGGCCAAGCCGGTTCCGGTCAATCCCTATAATTTAAGAAATCCGCGCGTCGCCGATTTCTGGATTTCCGCCGCCGGGCCGCTGTCGAATATCGCCCAGGCGATTGTCTTTGCCATATTGTTTCGCGCGGTCACCGGCAGCGCCCAAAACATCCCGGACGCGGTGGTTTATCTTTTATTTTATGGTGTCACCATTAATTTGACTCTGGCCTTTTTTAATTTGATTCCTTTGTATCCGCTTGATGGTTCACACATGCTTAAAAACATATTGCCGCCCGAACTGGCCATGAAAATGTCGGGTTTTGATAATATCGCGCCATTTTTATTGATGATTTTGATATTCGCAGGCGGGGTTTGGTTTATCATGGGACCGTTTGTCCGGCCGCTTATTAAAATCCTTACGGGGGTATGAGTTTATTTTCAGTCGTCCATCAAACATATCCGCCGCAACCGTAATTATCATCATGTGTTGTCTTATGGGCTGCTCTCCGGCACAGCGCAAGCGGAATATTTCCACACCTGAAGAATCGTCTTTTATACACGAGACCGGTCGGGGCGACGCCTATTTGTATGATGTTAAAATAAACCGAGACGGCCGTAAACGTTCGACCCGCCTCGACGTTTATATCAAACCGGATACGCTGGCCCTGTTTGCCCGGGCCTATCTGGGCAAGGGCGCCCTCAAGGCGCTGATTGTCCGTGATAATTCGCTGGTTTATTTTCCGACCGAAAATGAATATTTTCGCGGTCGTCTTAGTGATTTGACCGACAGAAATTGTGACCGTAATGTGGAATTCGAGCGCGTTTTGGTCGACCTGTTTCATAATCGGCCGGTTGAATTCGGGCACGATTCCACTAATTACTATGTTGTCATCCTGCATGAATCCAAAGAATTATGTCGATATAGGCTGGTTTCGGTCATGTGCGGCAATTCGCTGGAAATAGAATATGAATTACGCGAAGGTCGTTATATTCCGGTGTTTTTAGGTTTTAACAATGATAATGGTTCCCTGACCATTGAAGCCAAAAAACGAGGCCAGAGTCTGAATATAGATATCCCGTCGGAGAAGTTCTCCCTGTCGATTCCGGGCGATGCCTCGGCATTGGAGCTTTAGTCATCATTGCCGGTTGACATCGGCATGTTTTTTGAGTTATCTTCACTGTTTATGGAAAATAAGGTTATTTGATTTTTATGCATTTACTCTGGCGCACATTAACCTGTCTGAAACCGTACTGGAGACGGTTGATTATAGCTTCGTCGTCGGCCGCGTTGCACGCCATTCTGGGCGGGTTGTTTGTCTGGATGGCGGGACCGCTGTTGATGACCCTGTTTGCCGTGAGCGATATCGGTTCGCCCGCGTCGGATGCCGTTTCGATGGTCGGAAAATCTATAGAGCAATCTTCGTCCGAATCGGCACCCGGAGCAGTTGGGGATGAATCCCCGCCCGATTTTGATTTTCTGGTTAAAACAAAGAATAATCTCAAGGAGGCAGTGCATAACTTCATCACCGGGCCGACCCGTCGCGATACCCTTCTCAATTTATGTTTTTTAATTTTCGCCATTGGTGTGGCTTCGAATATTTTCGGTTACTTTCAGGGTTTTTTCATGGCTTACGTTCAGGAATCGGTGATTCGGGATTTTCGCAACCGCCTATTTGAAAAGTATCAGGAGTTATCCTTGAGTTTTTTCCATCACCGGCGCACCGGTCATCTGATTTCAAGGGTGACCAATGATGTGGTCGTGCTCAATTCGGCGGTCGATCTGGGATTCAACAGCCTGGTGGCCGACTCGCTGACGGTGATTCTACTGGCCGGCTTTCTGATATTGCTGTCCTGGAAATTGACTCTTCTGGCCGCAATTGTATTGCCCCTGGTTTTCGGTTTCATCTGGTTTATGGGCAAGAAACTGCGGAAGTACTCGGCTCGGACTCAGGAAAAAATGGCCGACGTCAACGCCGTGCTGGAGGAGACGGTGGCCAACATCCGCATCGTCAAAGGATACGCCATGGAGAATTTCGAGAAAGCCAAATTTTTCAAGTCCACCGGCGATTACTTCAGGACTCTGGTCCGCATGGCTCGTGTCCGAAATTTGGCCAGTCCGGTCAACGATATATTAATCATAGCCACTGGCATGCTGATTTTATTGTATGCCGGGACGCAAATTCTCGAAGGAAGCGGTGAAATGGACGCCGGCGACTTCATGACGTTCATTATCGCGACCTTTGCACTTATTAAGCCAACCAAGTCGCTTTTGTCGATTCATATAAGAATACAGGAGGGTATGGCGGCGGCGGAAAGGATTTTTAGTGTTCTTGATGCTCCCATTACGGTGGTGGAGCGGCCCGACGCCATTATAAAGAAGGACTTTCAGTCATCCATTGTATTTGACCGCGTCACTTTTTCATACATACCCGGCGAGCCGGTTTTAAAAGACGTCTCGTTTGAAGTCAGGCGGGGTGAAGTGGTGGCGCTGGTGGGGCCCTCCGGGGCGGGCAAGTCGACGCTGTTCGATTTGCTGCCGCGTTTTTATGACCCTCTCGAGGGCCGGATCCTGATCGACGGCATCGATTTGAGAGACCTGAACCTGGCCTCTCTGCGAGGAATGCTGGGGATCGTCACGCAGGAGACATACCTGTTCAACGATACGATTCGCAACAACATCGCCTATGGCATGAACGGACTGCCGCAGTGCGAGCTGGAGAAAGCCTCGCGTGCGGCGCGGGCGCATGATTTCATCATGGGGTTCGAGCAGGGCTATGATACAATGGTAGGCAATCGCGGCGTGCGTTTATCGGGGGGACAGAGGCAGCGCATTGCGATCGCCCGGGCTCTGTTAAAAAACCCGCAGATATTGATTTTCGATGAAGCGACGTCGGCTCTCGATACCGAATCCGAACGGTTGGTGCAGGAGGCCATCGACGGCCTGATGGCCAGTCGGACGGTATTGGTGATCGCCCACCGCCTGTCCACCATAAAAAGCGCCGACCATATACTGGTTTTGGATAACGGGCAGATCATCGAAACCGGGACGCATCAGGAATTGATGGGCACCGGGGGGTTGTACCATCGGCTGTACATGATGCAATTCAAGGAACAGGAAACGGCATGAAAAAGCTGTTGGGGAAGTTGAAGCCGCTGGAGATCGGTTTGAAGAAATTCGCCCTCCGGGTATTTTCGCCCATTTTGGAATGCCGCGAACGCGGGCCGTATGCCATCGGGGATCGACAATGGAAGAAAATTCTTTTAATTCGGCACGAAAAAATCGGGGACGTTATCATTGCCCTGGCGTTGGTGGATGAGCTTAAGAAGCGATTCCCGGGGTGCAAAGTGTCATTTATGGGTTCGCGGCAGAATATCGTGGTAGTCAAAGATGACCCCCGTTTCGACAAGGTTTTTGTTTTCAGTAAGTCATTTGGCGTTGACTTGGGCATGATTCGGGCGGCGCGAAAGGAAAAATTCGACTGTGTTATCGATCTGATAACGCATGATTCGGTGACGTCAATGCTTTTAACCCGCCTGTGCGGTTCGTGGGCCTTGAAAATCGGAATCGGCAAAAGCGACCATCAAGGTTATTACAATTGCCATGTGTCGCACCCGCTTCGGAATCCGGATCGACATATTGTGGATTTTCATCTTGATCTGGTCAAAGTTCTTGGCGCCGAGCCTGGCAAACCGGGGCAATATGCTCCCCTGTATATCAATGACAAGGCGGACCGGGTGGCGGCGGAATTTATGGAACCGCTGGATATATCAAAGGGACGAAAATTCGGGGTGAATATTTCGGCCGGTGAACCGAGTCGCGACTGGGGTGCGGAAAAATTCGCCATATTAATCGATAAAATGTTAGACCGTTTTGGTGACTGTCAATTGATAATTATCACGGCGCCACATGAGTATCACCGGGGCAGGCAAATAAAAGAGACATATCGCAATCGGGTACATATAATCCCCGAGAGTTTAGATTTGATAACGGTGGCGGCCATAATCAGAAAACTGGATTTGCTCGTTTCTCCTGATACATCATTGGTACACATTGCCGGGGCTTTCCGGGTTCCGGTGGTGGCGTTGTACCGACGCTTTATGGGCGAGTATAAATTCTGGAGGCCGCTTCACCAGAAAGGCGGGGTGGTTTTGTCGGGCCGCGATGAGGACGTGTCGGATATCACCGTGGGACAGGTTTTAGACGAGATCGTGAACGTGATCGATGAATTCGAAATGATTCCGACGGCGCTGTCCGATGCGGCGAATCGCGGTCGTCGTGATTGAAAATCATATAACCCGGATTGAAAATCCCTATGCAACGAATGATTACGAAACTCAAGCCGCTGGAAATAAAGCTGAAAAACGCCGCGGTTGGCGCGCTATCGCATTTTTTAAAACGGTCATTGGCGAGAATAAACAAACCCGATTTAAAACGGCCACTTAGAGTTCTGTTCGTTCGTCACGAAAGAATCGGGGATACCCTGATATCTTTTCCGGTGGTCGATGTTCTTAAGAAAGAGTATCCGAATTGGGAAGTGTCATGGGTTACGGCACCCCGCAGCATTGATCTGATTGTCGACGACCCGCGCTTCAAGAACGTGTTTGTTTATACAAAAAATGTCTTTAAAGATTTGGTTATGCTCTATCGTGCCAGACAGGAAAAGTTCGATATTGCCATAGATCTGATCAATGGCGATTCCGTCTCGGCTCTGGCGCTTAGCCATTTGGCGGCACCGGGAGCTTATAAAATCGGTGTGGGCAAATGCCATCATGCGGACTATTATCATGTCAATGCCAGGCACCCTTTCAGCTATACGAACCGTCATACTCTGGAAAGTACACTGGACCTCGTTTCTTGTCTGGGTATTAATCCATCCGAGGCAGAACGTTTTTGTCCCCCGTACGTCGGAAAGAACAAAGAGAATGCAATGATGGAAATATTGAGCGCATTGCCGGTTGCCGTCGAAGGCAGGCCGCTGGTGGGGGTTAATATCTCCTCCGGTGAACCTTCACGCACTTGGGGTCTGAAGAATTTTAGGCGGGTCATCGAAAAATTGCTCGAACGCTATGAGGAACCCGGTTTTATAGTGATTGCCGCTCCGAGTTATTTTGCAACCGGCAAGGCGCTGGTGGAGTCATTTGACCGCCGGGTAAATACCTTGCCGAGGGCCGTGGACATTTGTACGCTGGCCGCATTGATTTCACGTTTGAATCTTCTTATAACCGCTGATACTTCTCTTGTGCATATCGCGAGGTCGTATCGAATTCCGGTTGTCGGGTTGCATCGGGGCCAAAAGATAAATATCTGGTTTCCTTATGCCCAGCTTTCGGGAATGGTAAGTTCGCCGGTTGAAGAGCATCTCTTCGATATAACCGTCGAGCAGGTTGTCGAAAAGACAATAGAAATCGGCCAACGATTCAAAATACCCGGAATGTGCCATGTCTGACCCGCGATTGAAGACATATGAGTACAAGATTAAAGCTTTGTATATGCGGCTTTTCGGCATACTTTTCAGAAAGGGGGATAGCCGGCGAATTCCTCTGAATTCCACCGAAATTAAAAGGATTTTGTTTATCCGACCCGACCGGCTTGGGGATACGATTTGCTCGCTGCCGTTAGTCGATGCCATAAGAAAGAGTATTCCGGGGGTGGAAGTGGGTATAATCGGTTCGGATAAAAACAGGGTGCTTCTCGAACAGGACCCGCGCTTCAATAAGGTTTTTATTTATCGCCGCCATATCTTTAAGGATATTTTTATGGCTTTTAAGGTTCGTCGTCACAGTTATGATTGTCTGATTGACCTCATGGCCGATGACAGCGCCACCGCTTTGTCGCTGATGCAGGTCTGTTCCAAAGGCCGGCCCCGCGTCGGGGTCGGCAAAAGAAAACATTCCGGATATTATGATTACAATGTCAATTACAGCAAGGGCGATCCAGAGCATATCATAGACATATATTTGAAAGTTTTAAAGGTTTTTGGCATCGACCCGTCCGGGTGCAGTGGTTATGCCCCGCCGTTCATACCCCCGGCGGCGATCGATAAGGCCGACAGGTTCATGAGTGGTTTGCCTCACAACGGCCGTATTACCATCGGCTTTAACCTTTCGGTACGTTTGAGCAATCGTATCTGGGGTCATGAAAAATCCTGCCGACTTATTAAAATGATTCTTCAGGATTATCCGGACATCCGATTCGTGCTGGTGACGGCACCATCCGACCGCGCCCGAGGCGTGGCTCTGCAGAGCCGTATTCGAGAACGGGTATATCTGGTACCGGACAACATGAGTTTTCTCGAAGCTTGCGCCGTGATTTCCCGATTGGATATGCTCATTACCGCCGACACGTCGGTGGTCCACGTCGCCCGCTCGTTCAAGGTTCCGGTGCTGGGGATGTATCCTGAATTCGCCCGAATTTACCGTCAGTGGCGGCCGTACGGCCAAAATGAGGGACTGGTGCTATCAAGGGGTGGTGATGATATATACGATATCACTCCTGAACAAGTATATGATGCCTTCGTGGCACTCGCAACTAGTATCGAGGTAAAAACCTGACATGAAAATCTCGGCGGTTATTATCACGATGAACGAGGAGAAAAATATCGCTCGTTGCCTGAAGTCTCTGGCCTGGGTCGATGAAATTATTTTGGTCGATACCGATTCGACCGACATGACGCTTGATATCGCAAGGCAAATTGGGGCGGAGGTATTTTCGACGCCATGGCATGGTTATGGCCCGACCAAACAATTTGCGGTCGATCGGGCATCCGGTGACTGGATTTTATCCGTCGATGCCGATGAGGTCGTTACTCCCCGTCTGGCGGACGAGATTTTGACGGCTATCGGCGCAGGGGAAGCAGCCGACGGTTACTTTCTGCCGAGGATGACCAGCTTCATCGGTCGCTGGATTCGTCATTCACAGTGGTATCCCGATTATGTTTTGCGATTATTCAGAAGGGGCAAGGGCAGGTTCACAGATGCCCTGGTGCATGAGAAGATAATCGTGGACGGATCGGTCGGCTATATGAAAAATCCTCTTTTGCATTATTCCTATCCCGACCTGGCTTCATTTTTCAGGAAGACGGCCAAGTACAACGATTTGGGCGGGAAGGAATTTGTCCAAAACGGACGGAAGGTGAGCCGTCTTTCGTTGTTGTTGCGGCCGATAGCGACCTTTTATCGGCACTTTGTTTTTCATCTCGGTTTTCTGGACGGCTGGGCCGGATTTTTTATCGGGATTTTGTCGGCCCACCGTAACTACAGTAAATATCGTCACTTGGGAAAGCTGACGCGGGAACAATAACGACATTGCCCAGAACCCGATAGAAATTTATTCTGATAGTATGGGTTGCATCAGAAAAATAAAGATATATACTTGAAGACTATGACGATGCTAAACCTGGCTGAATTCATTATTCGCGTTGAGGCTTTCAACGCCAATATCAATATCCCATTGATACGGCGGGCGTATGAATTTTCCGAAAAGGCCCATGCCGGACAGATTCGTGAATCGGGTGAACCGTTTTCGGTGCATTGTCTCAACGTGGCCCTGATTCTGGCCGAGCTCCATCTCGATTCAACCACGATCGCCGCCGGTCTTTTGCACGATGTGGTCGAAGACACGGGTATCGGATTGGATAAAGTCAAAGAGGCTTTCGATGAAGAGTTGGCCGGGCTGGTGGACGGGGTAACCAAGCTGGGAACGGTGGAGTTCAAATCGGCCGAAGAACAGCAGGTGGAATTTTTCCGCAAGATGCTATTATCCATGGCTCGCGATATTCGGGTAATATTGATCAAGCTGGCCGACCGTCTTCACAATATGCGGACGCTGGAATATCTTCCGCCCGCGAAGCGGGTCCGAATTGCCACTGAAACCCGCGAGGTTTATGCCCCGCTGGCGCACCGGTTCGGGATCTCGCGAGTTAAAACCGAACTTGAAGATTTATCCTTGAAATTTCTTAAGCCCGACATTTATTCCGATCTGGCTCAAAAGATAGAACTAACCCGCGAGGAGCGGTTGGCCTATCTCGACCGGGTGGTCGAGCCGATAAAGAAGGCGTTGCAGGAGGCCGGGATAAAAGCTGTCGTCCAGGGTCGTCCCAAACATATCGATTCGATTTATCGGAAAATCCGGTATCGCAAGGTTCCCTTCGACCAGATCGCCGATCTTCTGGCAATAAGGATCATTGTTGGGACCAAGGCGGAATGTTACCACGTCCTCGGACTGGTGCATGAACTCTGGCCGCCGGTGGCGCATAAGTTTGCCGACTATATCGCCAATCCCAAACCTAATAATTACCAGTCGTTGCATACGGCCATATTCGGCCCGGATGATAAAATCGTGGAGATTCAGATTCGCACCCGGGAAATGCACCATATTGCCGAGAACGGTATTGCCGCTCACTGGCTTTACAAGGAAGGTCGTCAGCAGCTGGACAAGTCCGATCGGCAAATGCTCTGGTTACGGGATTTGCTGGAGTGGCAGAAGGACATGACCAATCCGTCCGAATTTCTGGAATATCTTAAAATAGACCTGTTTGCCGATGATATATATGTTTACACACCGGCCGGTGAGTTGAAACATCTTCCGGCCGGAGCCACGCCGCTTGATTTTGCGTTTGCCGTCCATACCGAAGTGGGCCTTCACTGCAGCGGGGCGCGAATCAACGGGCGCATCAGTCCATTAAGCACAATTTTGCAGTCGGGCGATAAAGTGGAAATCCTGACCAGTCCCCATCGCCACCCCTCACAGGACTGGCTGAAACTGGCGGGGACATCCAACGCCCGCTCCAAAATCCGTCGCTGGTTGAAGCAATCCGGCTATGAACAGGCGCTGGCTCTGGGCAAGGAGTTGCTCGAACGGGAACTGAAGAAGAGCCGGCTCACCATTCCGCCCGACGACGAATTCCTCGAAATTGCCCAGAAGATGTCCTTTAACTCCATTGACCAATTGTACTATTCACTGGGCAACGGTGACGTATCGGTCCAGCAAGTTCTGACGCGTGTTACTCCCGAAAAGGTAAAGCCTTCTGACGGGTCGGTCGTCGAGAAAATTCTGGAGAAGTTCAGAACCGAACGGGGCATCCGGGTTCAGGGTCTGGATAATATGATGTTTCAATTCGCGGGGTGCTGCCAGCCGATTCCCGGCGAGGAAATTATCGGGTATATCACACGCGGCCGGGGAGTCACCATTCATCGCGCCGATTGCCCGACGCTTCAGGACCTGTCCTCCGACCCGGAGCGTATCATCCCGGTTTCATGGGACGTGGACCGTGACCAAACCTTCGTGGTCCGCCTGGAATTGCATGTCGAACCGCGCAAGAATATCTTGGTTGAAATCACCGAGTCCATTGCCGACAGCAAGACCAACGTCCGTGGCGCCGATATCAATCTTTCGGATACGACATCGGTCGGGACGATTGTTGTCGAAGTCAACAGCTTAAGCCAGTTAGAACGCGTCCTCAAGAGGATCAAAAAGGTCAAAGGGGTTATTTCGGTGCGTCGTTCCACAGGGGGAGAGGTTACGGCGGATTAATAGGGCATGGTTTCGATTCGTAATATAATTTTCATAACCGCGGCAATATTATTTATCGGGCAGGTCTTTCTGTACTGGGATTATGCCATCGATGACGCCTATATAACTTTTACCTATGCTGAAAATCTGGCCGATGGTCACGGTCCGGTTTTCAACGTCGGCGACAAACCGGTCGAGGCGTACTCCAACACTTTCTGGATGCTCATGCTGGCAACGACATATCGGGTGGGTCTGCCGACCGTTTTAACCGCCAGGATTCTTGGGGTGATCTTTTTTGCCATCGCCGGATGGTTATGGTTCTGGAATTTCCGCCGCGATAAGTCAGGTTATGCCTGGCTGGTCGGTCCGCTGTTTTTGATTTGTCCGTTGACACCGTTCTGGGCGGTCAGCGGTCTGGAACTGGGGTTGCACGCCTTTGCCATTTCGGCGGCTATTATAATGTTATGGCGGCGGTCGCGCTGGAGCTGTCTGTTTCTGGCTGTGATAGTTTGGGGACGACCGGAGGGTTTTATTACGGCGACGGTCATGATTTTGGCGGCCATAGTGTTTGACCTATTGCGAAAGGAATTCCGCCCCGGAAATTATATTCTGCAAATTCTGGCGATTGTATTGGCCATCGCCAGCATCACCATCATGCGTTTGGCCTTCTTCGGACTGCCTTTGCCCAATACTTTTTATGTCAAGACCGAAGAAGTGGGTTTTCATTTCCGGGCCGTTTCGGATATGGCGATAAGATTCATTCCGGTTTTCGGCCTGATGATTACAGCGGTTTATATAGCCATCAAAAATAGGATGTCGGAAAAATTGCTTGTTATATCTTTGGCGGTTTTCATGGCACAGTTTTTCGTTTCCACCATGGTCAATCCGGTTATGAATTACCTGTTCCGATATCTGGCGCCGTTTATGCCATTGGCGATTTTTGCGGCCGTTTATTCCATAGGACAGTTCAAGAAACCGGTTTTTCGGCAATTAGTCGTGGTTATATTGATAATATCTTTGGTTAGTCCGACGGGGAAAATTTTCGCTCACCTTGGGGTTGATAGAGAAATCGTGAGTGCGCAGGATAAAGCCATCAGGTGGGCCGGCTCACAGCCGGATGAAACCATAATTTCCCTGACCGATATCGGCCGTATACCGTATTATGCCAGAAGGCATTATATTGATATTTGGGGTCTGGCGAGCGATAATATCGGCCGGCAGGGGTTTAATCCGGTCACCGAATATTTAAAATTCCCGGATTATTTTCTGCTGGTCGGGCATGTTCGCCAAGACGGCAAGGTCGCTTTACGATTTGGTCGGGAAAGACTAATCGCCCAAAACCGGGGTTTTGGGGAGGTCTATCGGCTGATAGGAGTGTTATCACCCGAAGGGGTGCCGGTCGACAGCGTTGGCTACCATTATTTGATTTTGAAAAAAAACCAGGGGGCGCTGGATTCTCTTCTGCAACTTTACCCCATAAAATGATGTTTGGTGTCGTATAATATATTTATGAACAATATTTCTAAAAATTGCACGCAATGCGGGGCAGTTTTAATGCCCGATGACAGGTTTTGCCGGGGTTGTGGCAACTGGCATGACAAAAAGGCCGGTGCGCCTTATCAGTCCTTTATCCTGATGACCGTGGCGGCGGCGGCCATTTTGGGATTTGTTGTTTATTCGGTGGTGACCGCGCAGGCCAGGTCCAAATTCGTTCACCCCAGCGTCGAAGGTATGGATCGTTCCGCGATGATGAACATGCAGAATTTCATGGCTTCATTGCCGTCGGATTATGCCGGATTGGTGGCGCAGGGGAATATGAGTATGGATCACGGCCGTTATGCCGAAGCGGTCGCTTGTTATGATCGGGCCCTGGCCCTTGATGATACCAGTGCCGACGTGCGAACCGACCTCGGTGCGTGCTATCACGCCCTCGGGCAAATCGACTCGGCCATGGTTCAGTTTGACCGGGCGCTGGGCCTTGATCCCAATCACGCCGTGGCGCATTTCAATATGGGTGTCGTCTATCATGCCCTCGGCGATATGAACAAAACCCGGCAGTACTGGAATCGGTACCTGGAACTTATGCCCGAGTCACCCATCGCCGACACGCTGAAATCGATTCTCAAATCTCTTTAAGCGAATATTAATTTTATTGTTTTCTTGCCTGAATTTATAATTTGGGATAATTTTATGCCCGGAGGCGAAAATATCCCAAAATTGAGGAGGCAGCCTGCGACAGGGAAGTCAATACGTTGAACCACTCGAAAACATTCTCGATTTTATATATCCGCCCTATTGCCTGGTGTGCGGCGGGGAAGCCGAGGGATGGGGAAAACTTTTATGTCAACATTGCGTTAATAAATCAACCCGATTTGAGCGGCCGTTGTGTTTCGATTGCCGTCTGATGTTGGATGATTTTGGCCGCTGTCCCCAGTGCGAAACCGACAAACCGTTTCCGTTATTTGTGCTTGGGGAGTATGAGCCGCCGCTGAAGGATATAATTCACCGGTTTAAATACGACGGATTCGAAAAACTGGGCATGTTTTTGTCCGATAGTCTGTTTAGCCTTTATGAAAAACCCTTGCGGGAGTTGAAAATAGACCTGTTGGTTCCGGTTCCGCTGGGTAGTATCCGAAAAAAACTTCGAGGATTCAATCAGGCCGGGATAATGTCCGATATTATTAGCGGGCGCCTGGGTCTGGAATCGGCCGAAGAAGGGGTAGCCAAAGCCCGGAGAACGAAAGATCAAACCCGGTTGAATCCGGCCCGACGTCTTTTGAATATTAAGGGCGCCTTTAAAGCGGGCTCGGTTGATTTGAAAGGCAAAAGGATTGCCGTGATCGACGACGTTGTTACTACCGGCGCAACCATAAATGAACTCCGGCGGGTGATCGAAGAAGACGGCGGCGGGACGGTGGTCTGTGCCATGGCGGCGGCATCCTCACGCGATTGATATGATTTTAATGATACAAGACAATTTCGATCGGGCGGTGGCCGACTATCGGCAGTATCTGGAATTGGAGAAGGGTTTGTCGGAGAACACTCTTGACGCCTATATCCGCGACATTGCGGAGTTCAAGAAAATGTTTGCCATGAAGGATAAGCTTGCAGTCGGTCACCGGGCCATAACCGATTATCTGTCGAAGTTGAACGACCGGAATCGTCGCCCGGCCTCGATCGCGCGCAAGATTTCGGCATTACGTAATTTTTATCATTATCTGACGGAAAATAATCTGGTTGAGGGCAATCCTTTTGAATTTGCCCGCGTTCCCAAAATCTCGCGCTATCATCCCGATTATCTGTCGGTAGGCGACATCGAAAAGATACTTAATCAGCCCGATATAAAGACCCCGGCGGGGATACGTGACCAGGCCATGCTGGAGTTGCTTTATGGCACGGGGATGCGTATTTCCGAGATGATAACATTGCCATGTGCGGCGGTTTATGACGAAATCGGCTTTATAAAAGTGACCGGCAAGGGTAACAAAGAGCGGTTGGTGCCATTCGGTCAGTACGCACGGCGGGCCGTCGAAAAGTACCTGACGGAAGTGCGCGAACCGCAGAGGAAGGAAAGCCACAGCGAAGTGCTTTTTCTATCGCGTCTGGGCCGGCCGTTTTCGCGGGTCGGGGTATGGAAAATAATCAGGAAGCATGCCCTCAAGGCCGGCGTATCAAAAAGGGTTACGCCGCACACTTTTCGACACAGTTTTGCCACCCACCTGATCGAGGGTGGCGCCGATTTACGGACGGTGCAGGAACTGCTGGGGCACGCCAGCATCACGACCACCCAGATATACACGCAGGTTGACCGGGAATACCTGTTGTCGGTGCACCGGGATTTCCATCCCCGCGAGCGCCATATGAAAGGCTGACGTTTATATGTTTCATTGCGCCATACGACAGGAGGGCATCGACATCGTTTATAACGTCACCCGTTCATTCGAGGACGAAAGCAGTTCGATACACTATTTTCGCACGATGGAAGAATTATTGCGGCTGTCGCAGAGGTTTCATCTTGATATGATTTTTCTTGCCGGAAAGGGAGATTTCACTACCGAGCTGGAATTGATGCGGCGCATCAAGAGCCATATTTTTCTGGAGGTTATTCCGAGCATATTGTATCATCCCCAGCCCGATGAAAGCGTCGTGATATCCGGTTTTGAAAACGGCTGTGATGAATTTCTGTCCGGCCCGTGGAAAGACCGGTTGTTCAAGGTTCGTCTCAAGGCAGTGGCGGCAAGAAGTGTTCGCGATATTTCGTTCAATCCCTCGACCCGGTTGCCCGGGCCCGGGCTGATAGAGAAGGAAATCGACCGCCTGCTAAAACTCGGAGCCGATTTCGCTATTTGTTACAGCGATATTGATGAATTCAAGGCCTATAACGACTATTACGGATATTATTATGGCGACCGGGTTATCAAACTCACCGCCCGTATCATTCGCGACGCCGTTTTCGACATTTGCCCGGAAGGATTTGTCGGGCATATCGGCGGCGATGACTTTATCTCCATCATACCGGTCGGTCAGATCAGTCCCGTTTGTGAAAATGTCATAAAAGTATTCGATGCCCTAATCCCATATCGATACGCCGATGAAGACCGCAACCGCGGGACAATCACAACCCGCAATCGTAAAGGGCAGATAGAAACTTTCGGGCTTCTGACTATTTCGACTGCGGTGCTGGTCAACCGTAAGGATACTTTCAAGCACATCGGGGAAATGGCTCATATGCTGGCCGATCTTAAGAAGTATTCCAAATCTCTCAAGGGATCGAATTTCGTCGTCGAACGCCGCAAGAAGTACTGATATTAATTATCGCAAGTTATTCAATAATTCCCGAGCCGGAGCAAGCGACGGGTCCAGTTGCAGGGCTTTTTGCGCATATCTTCGGGCCGAGTCGGCCGGGTAGCCGAACCTCTGGAAGGCCGCGGCGAGGTTGAAATAAACCCGGGCGAAATTGCTGTCGGCGGTGATGGCCCGGCGGTACATCGTAATGGCCGGTTCGGCCTGCGACGTGGCATAATAGACATTGCCCCAGTTGGTATAATCGACCGCCGACAATGTCCCTTTGCGGGCGGCTCTGTCAAACATCTCGTTGGCTTTATCGAACTGCCGTTGACGGGCATACAGGCCGCCCAGTTTGGTCAGGGCATCGATTCTCGTGGTATCGACAATCCACGCCTGTCGATAAGCCACTTCGGCCCGCAAATAATCCTGCCGCGCCAGATAGACGTCGCCCAGGTTAAGATGGGTCTGGTATAATTCCGGGTTTTTACCCAGCGCCCGCTGGTAGAATTTTTCGGCGTTTTCGAGGTCGTTCCGGCTTTCATGCACCAGGCCGATATTGTTGTAAGCGTCGGCAAAGCCGGGGTCATATCGGATGGCCTGGTGGAAATTCGACAGCGCCTCGTTCATTTTCCCGAGGCGGTATTGGACATAACCGAGGTTGTTCAGAGTCACGACCGATGAGGGATCGCCGTCGAGGGCTTTTATATATTCCTGCTCGGCTTTGACCAGATCACCCTGACGGTCGTAAGTAAGGGCCAGGTTGAAATGAATCTGGGCGATGTTTTCGAAACCGATATCGAAATAGGTGCGGTTGCACAATATCAGAGCCGCCAGAAATATGATGGAGTATGCGGAAATTTTTCTGAAGTTCTTTTTCTTGTACAAATCCGCGAAGGCAAGGACGGCGGCGGCGGCGAAAAGAATTAAAAACGGTATGACCGGCAGGCGATGCCGCGCCGTGACCAAAAACAGAACGACCGTGGGTAAATACCCGATGACGAATAGATATAATAATGTCAGTTTATTTCGTTCCTTCCAGGCATGCATCATGCCGACCAATGCCAATGGCATCAGTAGTCCGAACGGGAAATAGATAATAAAATGCCAGAGGAGCAGGGAATAAAGAGATGAGTAGTTTCGACTGAAATAGATATCGGTCTGATCCGAATTTTCAAAGCCAAGAAAAAAGTATACCGTTTTTTTAAACGTGTTTTCGATAAATTTACCAGGGTTGGAAACGATGAAAGCGAGAGCTTTTCGGGTCCAGAAGGAGGATTCCTCGGCGGCGGATAAAGTCTGACCGGACTGCTGTTCGGCGACATGGCGGCTGGCCGAAGTGAATTCCGTCCAGGGAAGAGATTCGTCGAGCTGAAGCTCGGGCATGAGCATGGTGAGGCCATCGGTGTCGGGGTTGTTGCCGATGTATAAATTCACGCCGCCCTGCGATGAAATCAGGACGGGTTCTCCGGTGACAAAATAGTTGCGCAATGTGACCGACAATACCGGAATCATGACGCCGACCAGAAATATCAGAGCGCGAAATGCGGCCGGCCATGAACGGGGTCTGACGGCGGCCAGATAAATCCAGAGCATGAATAACGGGGCCAGAAGCAGAACATTGGGCCGGGCAATGGCGGCCAATCCCAGGACAAAACCGGCCAGCCACCAGTGTCGAAAGCGTTCGCTGTCCTTATAACAAAGTAAAAGATGCACGGCGAGGAGGTTTAGAAAGACGAAAAGCACGGGAATCAGAAGCATCGCTTCATAAAACACCATGGTTCCGTACAGAGCGAACATAAATCCGGCAAGAATGGCGGCCTTTTTTGAAAAGAGACTTTGACCTATTTTAAATACTAAAACCGCGGAACCGGCCCCGAATAGCATCTGCAATAATCGTGACCAGAATAAATCGCCGCCTGTTATTTTGAGCAATAAGGCGAGAAAATAGGGATACAGCGGGCCGCGAAAATAGGCGTCATTGCCCCAGAAATTGCCGCCGATGATTTCTTTGGCCCAATTAAGATGCCAGAGTTCATCGACCATGGGGTAATAAAAAGCCGGATTGGATTTTGATTGAATCAGATATACCAACCGTATAAAGAAGGCCGCGAGGAAAATCACCAGCGGCCATTTGTGACGCTTAATCAATTCCAGCATGGCTTTTTAGCCGCCGTTTTTGGCCGACCCCCGCGCGAAGAAATACATCATAACCGCCAGGCCTAAAATAGTAATCAAAGACAGGTATGGCCCGAAGGCTCCCGTCAGGGACTGGGTCATCCCCTCATGGCTTTCGAAAAATTCGCGATATGATCCGGAGCCAAATCGATCGGAACCATAGATGGTGAAAGCCGTCAAGACACCGACAAGGGCGTCACCGGCCACAATTCCCGATGCGAAAAGTATACCCATCTGTTCGCGGGCTTTTTTAATCACGGTGCTCACGGACGATTTTGACACAATCATGGCGACAATGGCCCCGAGCATGATGGGTGTTGAAAGCGACAGGGGCAGGTACAGCCCGATGGCAAACGGCAGCGATTGAATCCCCAAAAGTTCCACGGCGACGGCAATCATACAACCGACGATGATCGGAGTCCACGGGATATTGGCGTTCATGACGCCCTGTACCACGGTCGCCATGACATTGGCCTGGGGGGCCAGAACCGGGTTGGGGTGTTCCGGCGATTGCACGTAACCGAACGTCTCGCCCAGAATATACAGAGTGAAACCCATAACCATGGCCGGGAAGAGCAGCCCGATGAATTCCATGAGCTGCATTTTTTTGGGCGTTCCTCCCAGCAGATATCCGGTTTTCAGGTCCTGGGCAATGTCACCGGACATGCACACGGCGATGCATACGACCGCCCCGACCGACATGGCCGTGACCATGCCTTTGGTGCCGCTGACACCGAAGGCCAGCAGAACCATGCATGTCACCAGAAGGGTAGCGATGGTCATCCCGGACACGGGCGACGATGAGGACCCGACGATACCGACAATGCGGGCGGCGACGACGACAAAGAAAAAGCCGAATAAAATAGCGAGCAATGCCCCCAGAAAATGAAGTTCGGTGCTGGGCAGGGCCCAGATGGCAATCGCGATTAAGATCGTCCCGATCAAAACGGCCGACATGGGCAGGTCACGGTCGGTACGGGGAATCTGGCTGTCGGGGACTTTGCCCTTGAAAATTTCTTTAAACCCGGCCGCGAACGAGTGGAAGATAACCGGTATTGATTTGGCCAGGGAAACAAACCCGCCGACGGCCACCGCGCCGACGCCGAGGTATTTTATGAAACTATTGCGCAACTGCGCGGGGTCCATTTCGTTGAGCGGAATTGTCCCTGGAGCGATAATTATTCCGGGAATTTGATCCCCGATAAAAGACAATAGCGGACCGATGCCCAGGTAACCCAGGACTGCGCCGGCCAGCATCAGGGCGGCGATTCGGGGGCCGATAATGTAGCCCACCCCGACCAGCACTGGGGTGGCATCCATGCCGATGGTCCCGCCTTTAAAGATGCCCTTAAAGTCATGCGAGGGTGTTTCCGACCATAGGCGACCCGTGTAGTAGAGCAGTTTATAAAGCGCCCCGATGAAGATACCGGTAAAAACGGTTTTAGCCTTTTTCCCGCCCTCATCGCCGGCGACAATGATTTCGGCACAGGCGGTGCCTTCGGGGAATTTCAATTTGCCGTGTTCTTTTTCCACGAGGTAGCGGCGCAGAGGAATCATAAGGAGAATGCCCAGTCCGCCGCCGAGCATAGACAGCCAGAAAATTTGCCATTTGGAAATGGCATGTTCATATCCCTGGGCGGCCAATTCGGCATTGGCGGCCCAGATAAAGAAAGCCGGAATAGTGAAAATTATACCGGCGGCAAGCGATTCGCCGGCCGACCCGATAGTCTGGACGATGTTGTTTTCCAGAACCGTGACTTTTTTGAAAAGAGCCCGAAGAACCGCCATCGATATGACCGCGGCCGGAATCGAGGCCGAGACGGTCATGCCGTATTTGACGCCGATATAGGCATTGGCCACGCCGAAAACCACCGACAGGATGGACCCCAGCACGATGGCTTTGATTGTAATTTCGGCGATGGTTTCAGATGCGGGTATATACGGTTTGAAGGCGGGTATGTCATTTTCATCGGTGTGCGCCACAATATTCTCCCGACAAGATGTGTTAAGATTGCATTAACGCTAAACTATCCCCTTGACCGGGTGGTGTCAAGACAAATAAATTTTCTTATCAACTGAATGGACGGCTGCGGCTTTCAGAAAATATTGATATATTTTGAAGTATTTTATTCGTTATGGAACAAATGCTTTCCCGGAGTTTATAATTGAATGAATGGAGGAAAATTCGCCCGGTAAGGCCATTTGACATCGGAAGTGGAACCAAATCGCGGAATAAAATCATCGCCGAATGGTTACCGAACAAGGTGGAATCGCGAACTTTCCGGTAAACGCAATTGTTAAACAAGCAGGAAATATTTCTTGACAGAAAAATTGATGGCGCGTATTATTATTGTAGATGACGATCCTCACTCATTTTCACTGCCATATTGCGTTTTGTGGGTAAAAAATCGTATTGCGGATAGGAAACGTCTGCCGAGCTACATGGAACGTTAGCCTTGAGGCAGAAAAAGGATTAACTTTTAACCCTTAACGGGGGTGAGTGCTAATGAGAAAAATGAGCATCATCGCAGTCGGACTGATGTTTCTCTTTTCGTCGGCGTTTGCGGCGGAGGTGAGCAAAGTGGCGGTAGGAGAAGCCGACGTCCAGAACGAAGTTGTGGTCGTTCCCATCATGCTCGACAACGTGACTGCGATGGCCGGCATGGAATTGCCATTGGAGTATTCGGAAGGCGCCGTGTTGAATGAGGTGACTTTCGAAGGGACCCGTTCGGAGGGCTTCGACCTGAAAGTGGCGAAAATCGACGCCGAAAACAACCGTGTGGTTATCGCGCTGATTCCCATGGTTTACGGCGAAAAAAGCCAACTGGAAGCCGGGTCGGGTGTTATCGCCAACATGCATTTTACCGTGGCTGATCCGGAACTGAAGCAATTGGAAATCGTTCCGGTCGAAGATATGCCCAACCACTCCTTAATGTTCGTCCAATCCACTCAATCGGAACTAATTGCGTCGAAACCGGAATTCGACGACATCAAAATCGAGCTGGTGACTTCGGGTAGCCCGGCTGTCCCGCTCGCTTTTGCGCTTCATCAGAATTATCCGAATCCTTTCAACCCGACGACGGTTGTGATGTATGATTTGGATGTGGCAAGCCATGTAAACCTGGAAATTTTCAACGTCCTCGGTCAGAAAGTATCGACCCTGGTCGATGAATTTCAACAGGAAGGCCATCATGCGGTTCAATGGGGTGGAAATGATGACAGCGGTGCCCCAGTAGCCACCGGTGTCTATTTCTATCGCATCAACGCCGGAACCGGCAAAGTCGAAACAAAAAAGATGATGTTGCTGAAGTAATTGTAAAAGATTATACCCTGTAGGCAAGTGAGGACCCCTCTTTGGCGATAAAGAGGGGTTTTTTATGCGGCAGGTTTTGCGCATAAGTAACATGTTGATAATTGGCGACTTATAATTTCGTGGTTGAATTATGGCGGGTGTCGTGGCGCAGGATATGCGATTCGGACTATTTATGGGATAAACATGGTTCCGGATATTATTCTGTAACTTATACAATGGCATAGTATTAGAACAAGTTTTAAGATTCTGGCATGGCATTTGTGTTAAATAATCATCGGTCAGCTAAGAGGTTACATATACAGGGATACACCTGTGTTTGCCGGAGAAGTCATGAAGAGCAACTTGTGTTAGAGTTACTTGGTTACATTGACTGAGGTAAGATGGGTTCCTGAAAGGATGTCGGGAACCCATTTTTATTTAAGCTGAAATTGAGAGTAATATTCCATGTCGGCGGGTCGAACCCTGAATTTGCGACCGTCGCCTTCGTTGATAACGCTTATCTCCACATCGGCATCATTCTTATTGTCGCAATAGCGGGCCGTCAATGCCGCCGCTTCCGGCAGCCGGCCATCGCCGTTGGTGCTGATATAAAGCCCGATGGGCGAGCCAATATCGAGGGCTTCCAGCAGAATATGCTCCGGTTTGGCGTATTGCAGTATTTTGTCATTTTCGTGCTCGCGCCGGCCAATGATGATTTTGGTGTTTTCATCCAGACGGAAATGCCGTCCCACGCGCAACAAATTCAAATCATTGAAGTCGATCCGGTCGGAATGCCGCATCAAATCTCGTAATCGGTTGGAATAAGAGATATCGGTTAAAAGACAGCCCGCCGCCGGCGAGGGGTAATCCTCGAGCCCGAATTTTTCGGCCAGGGCAATCTGTGGTTTGCGCGAGCGTCCGTTGAAATTGCCCAATAATTCGCGTTTCACCAGGCCGTTGATTTCCGGGACGGTTGGGTCGAGAAGTTTGGCACACAGCGGCCGCAAAAGCAAACCTTCCAGGCCGCTGTCGCGCTCCACGGCGCGCATCATCCCCCGATGCTGGGATTTGGGCCGTTGTCCCAGCACTTCACCGGTTATAACGAAGTCGGCGCCCACAATGCGCATGTACTCTTTGGCTTCTTTGAGCATCAAAATCCGGCAATCGACGCACGGATTCATATTCCGGCCGTAACCGTATTTGGGTTTTTGCACGATCTTAATGAACTGCTCTCCGAGATGCACCAGCCGGACGTTGAATTTGAATTTTTCCGCGACCGGGTAGGGGTCGGCACTGCAACTGGAGCGGTCTTTGATGTCACAGCCGAAATGGGTCAAGAAAGTCAACGCCGTCACTTCGATGTTCTGCTGGAGCATCATAAGTATCGCCAGCGCCGAATCGAGGCCGCCGGAAAACAGGGCTATGGCATGAGGTCGTTTATTATCTGTCATAATTCGTAATTCTATCGCAAAATGAGTATACTCATATAACGTAATTCAGGAAACAATATTTGTCCATTTTTATGATAAAGATCGTCGGGAAGGCTTAATTTGTGGCTTGACTTTGGCATTTCCGGTTTCTACCATAAAGATTACTTATTTGAATATAGAGGATTCGGACATTCCATGATCGAACGACTTAAACGATTCGCTCTTCAGTCGCAGGAGTTGTTTTTCTTTTCGATTAAGGCCATGCGGGCCACGGTTGGGCGTCCCATTTACCCGGTCGAGACGCTGGAGCAGATGTATATTGTCGGGATCGGCTCGCTTTTTCTCATTATCCTGACGGGAATTTCTGCAGGACAGGCTATGGCCGTGCAGTTTTCCAACGAGTTGGCCGAATTCGGCAGTAAATCATATCTGGGACGGGTGATGGCCATTGCCATAATTCGCGAATTGGGACCCGTGCTAACGGGTCTGATGGTGGCCGCGCGGGTGGCTGCCGGAATCACCGCCGAGATCGGCTCGATGAAATCCTCCAACCAGATCGATGCCCTGATTGCGTTCGGCATCGATCCCATGCGTAAACTGGTGGCGCCGCGAATTATTGCCCTGGTCATAATGGTCCCGGCGTTGACCGTCGTTTGCGATTTTATCGCATTATTGGGTGGCTGGCTGGTGGCGGTATTTATCGCCAATCTGACTTCGACCACTTATCTGGCGGCCGTAAAAGAGCGTCTCATTTTCGGCAATATTTTTATCGGGCTGGTCAAGCCGGTAATTTTCTCGTTTATCATTGCCTTCATCGCCTGCTATAAAGGTTTTTCATCCGAAGGCGGGACCAAAGGGGTTGGACGGGCCACGACCGAATCGGTTATGCTGGCCTCCATCACGGTTTTGATAAGCAATTTTTTTATTACCAAGGTGGTCTGGTCGTTTATTAAAGGTTATTTATGATCCGGTTTGAAAACGTCAGTTTCGGTTACGGGGAGAAGGAAGTTTTAAGCGGGGTTTCGTTTGAAATCCCCAACGGTGAGTCCCGTATAATTATGGGTCATTCCGGGTCGGGAAAATCGACAATACTGCGGCTGATACTCGGCCTTAATTGTCCCCATTCGGGCCGGATAATCGTCGACGATGAAAACATCTGTGGTATGGCCGAACGTAAAATGCGTGAAATCCGAAAAAGAATCGGCATGGTTTTTCAGGATGGGGCGCTGTTCGATTCGATGACGGTCGGCGAAAATGTCGGCTTTTATCTGCTGGAACATACGAAGATGCCTTTGGAAGAAATCGAGGAAAAAGTCCGCGAGATGCTTGGTTTTGTCGGACTAACCGAGGAGATAATAGACAGACTGCCGGATGAGCTATCGGGCGGGATGCAGCGGCGGGTTGCTATCAGCCGTGCCCTGCTTTCAACCAATCCCAAAATCATGCTGTACGATGAACCGACCACGGGACTCGACCCGGAGATGACCCGCAATGTGATAACCCTGATAAACCGTCTTTCCGAGGTCAAGAAGGTTTCATCGATCGTGGTTACTCATCAGATCGCCGACGCGCTTGAAGTGGCGGATAAATTTATCATTATAGATGAAGGTAGGGTGGTTTTTGACGGCAATATCATTGAGTTGCGGGAATCATCGGACGAGCGGGTGGTAAATTTCCTGCAGCCGTTTCGGGATTCTATTGCCAATATCCATAAGATTGATTTTATATAAGTCGAGGATAGCATGAAAAGATCGAATAGAATCAAATGGGGGGAAATCAGGGTCGGGCTTTTAATAACGCTGGTTATAGTGTTATTGCTGTGGGCGTCGTTTTCTGGAGGCGGAACTTCGATATTCGACTCCAAGACATTCTACACGGCTTATTTTAAAAACGCCAATGGATTGGTCCCGGGCGCTCCGGTCTGGTTGTCCGGGGTGGAAGTCGGCAATGTCAAGTCGATTGAATTTGTCAACCTCGATGACGAGCGTAAGCTGGAAATGAAGCTGACCGTCCTGTCCAAAACAGCGTACATGATTACCGAGGACGCCAAAATCACGTTAGGCACGATCGGTTTCCTGGGTGATAAATATGTCGAAATCACGCCCGGCGATTTGACCAAACCACGCATCCCCGAAGGCGGCTTAATTGCCACCAAAAAGGCCGAAGATCTGGCCGGCATGTTTGCCGAAGGCGGGGAGGTGATGTCTTCCACACGCGAGTTGATGGAAAATTTGTCCGACGTTACCTCAAAAATCAAACGCGGGGAGGGTTCGGTCGGTCGGATGTTTACGGAGGACACCCTTTACAGCGAATTGACGAAGCTGATCGCATCCATGACGGTGTTGATTGCGGACCTTCAGAAAAATCAGGAGCGGCTGGTGGTGTCGATGGAAAACGTTTCCGGCGATCTCGATGATATCACCGGCAAAATCAATTCCAATACGGGGACGATCGGCAAGCTGATTTCCGATCCGGGGGTGTACGATAACATCCATTCTTCGACGGGGCGACTGGATTCGATACTGGCCAAAGTGGAGCGCGGCGAGGGTACGGCCGGGGCGCTGGTCAACGACGCCGAGTTGTACGAAGAGGTCAAGAATCTGATTGTCCGGGTGGAGAATCTGGTCAGCGATATCGAGAAGAATCCCCGCAAGTATTTCAAGTTTTCGGTGTTTTAGGGGCGGTGGGTCATAACGACAGGCGGCGTGATATTTTTTTATTTATCTGTATGTCGTGGAATGCAATAGATTAAATATACCCCTGCCGCCTGAAGCAGGGGCGAGGACAGCACGCCCGGGACAAAGTTCGATTTGTAAATTGACATACCGATATGCGCCAACCCATTGACGATCATGAGAACGGCGTAAAGGTAGGAAATGTAACGCATAAGACCGACGCCTTTATAAACGAATATTGATAATCCAAACAGAATGGCAATTGATGTACTTACGGTCACAATCCAGACGGGATAAGTGAACATCGGCCAGGGCAGCCAGGGAATATGACTTCGGATAATTAGCGCTATTGGATTATAAAATGTCAGGAAATCATGAAGCGCTTCATCGACGACATGAAGCACCAGCGTGACGGTGAGCAGATTCCAGGCATGTCCCCAGCGATGGTTTTTCCCGCTTTTGATCATCAGATAACCTCCAGCAGTATCCAATAGAATGCTTTTTCTGCGGGCTCTTATCATATCGCGTCCAGTACAAAATAGAAATCTAAGACATAAAAGTATTAATAAAAATCCATTTTTAATCCGGGTGATTTGACTTTGATAAATAATCAGAATGGAAGACAAATTTTTTTGCGGTGCCAAAACGCTGTAGAAGACGCGGCTGTTTCCCCAGAGTTGTCATGTTCCCGCCCACCCGGCTTTGATTCTGGGCTGAAACAGCACAACAACCTCACTCCAAAACGGTATTTTAGAAAACCTTGGATAAACATCTTGACTTCTGTTTATAACGCCATAATATGCCCGCTGGTATGCGAAAAATTACGGTTATTTCCATAATAAGGAGCGGTTCATGATAACCAAACAGCAGGCCCTTGATTATCATTCCAAGGGCAAACCGGGCAAGATCGAAGTTACACCGACCAAACCCTGTGTAACCCAGCTTGATTTGTCGCTGGCCTATACTCCGGGCGTGGCGGAGCCATGTCTTGAGATTCATAAAACACCATCCGACGTTTATAAGTACACCGCCAAGGGTAACCTGGTGGCGGTGGTCTCGAACGGCACGGCCGTCCTGGGACTGGGCAATATCGGCGCCGCCGCAGGCAAGCCGGTGATGGAAGGCAAAGGCGTTTTGTTCAAGCGCTTTGCCGATGTTGACGTTTTCGATATTGAGCTTAACACCGAAAATCCCGATGAAATAATCAAATGTTGTCAGCTTCTGGAACCGACTTTCGGCGGCATTAACCTTGAGGATATCAAAGCGCCGGAGTGTTTTTATATCGAGGAAACGCTCAAGGCGACGATGAATATCCCGGTTTTCCATGACGACCAGCACGGGACGGCGATTATTTCCGGGGCGGCTCTTTTGAACGCTCTTGAACTGGTGAAAAAGGACATCGGGAAAATCCGGGTTGTCTTTTCCGGAGCCGGTGCGGCGGGTATCGCCTGCGCCAAATTGTACATCAAGCTCGGGGTCAATCCGGCCAATATCATGATGGTCGATTCCAAAGGTGTCATGTATGAAGGCCGCGGCGACAAATATAGTAAGTACAAACAGGAATTCGTCCGTAAAACCGATTGCCACACGCTGGCCGACGCCATGAAGGATGCCGACGCCTTCGTGGGCGTTTCGGTTGCGGATACGGTCACCAAGGAGATGGTCAAATCGATGGCGAAAGACCCGATAATTTTCGCCATGGCCAATCCCAACCCGGAAATCACGTATCCCGATGCCGTGGATGCGCGCAAGGATGTAATTATGGCCACCGGCCGTTCGGATTATCCCAACCAGGTGAATAATGTTCTCGGATTTCCGTTTATTTTCCGTGGGGCGCTGGATACGCAGGCCAAGGCGATTACCGATGACATGAAGATCGCGGCGGTTAATGCTCTGGCCAAGCTGGCCAAGATGGATGTGCCGGAGGAAGTTGCCCGCGCCTATGGTGTCGATCATTTTAAATTCGGCCGCGAGTATATCATTCCCAAGCCGTTTGACCCGAGAGTATTGGTCTGGGAAGCTTCGGCTGTGGCCAAGGCGGCGATGGATACAGGAATGGCGCGTTTGAAGATAGACATCGAAGAATACCGGGAATCGCTGGAACGACGCATCAGCAAGGGCCGCATTTTCATGAACAAGATCACCAACAAGGCCAAGCGCGCCCCCAAGAAGGTTGTTTTCCCCGAGGGCGAATCCTCGCTCATTTTACGGGCGGCCAATATTGTCCGCCGGGACGGTATCGCGACGCCTATTGTTATCGGTGACCCGCAGGAGATCAAGAAGGTAGCCGCCGATTATGAAATCGGGATGGACGGAATTGAGATTATCGATCCCAGAAAGTCGGCCAAACTTGAAGAGTATGCCAAGGTATATTACGAAAAGCGGTGCCGCCGGGGTGTAACTATGGTCAGCGCCATGGATAAAATGCGTCGGCCGGTATATTACGGTATGATGATGCTGGATCGTGGCGACTGTGACGCTCTGGTCAGCGGGGTGTTAAGCGATTACACCACGACGATTCGACCCGCTCTGGAAATTATCCCGCTTAATCCCGGTATTTCGCGGGTTTCCGGATTATATGCGATGCTCTCCAAGACGGAGTTATTTATGCTGGCCGATACCACGGTTAACATAAACCCGACCGCCGAAGAGCTGGCTGAAATCGCCTTCTGCGCGGCCAATGTTTCTAAGGCTTTCGATATCGAACCACGGTTGGCGATGCTTTCATTTTCCAACTTCGGATCGGCCAAGTATCCGGAATCGATTAAAGTGGCTAAGGCGACGGAATTGATCAAGAAGCGTTATCCGGATTTAGTCGTCGAGGGAGAAATGCAGGCCGACACCGCACTGTTGCCGGAATTGATCAAGAAGTATTTCCCGTTCTCCCGGCTTCAGGAAAAGGCCAACGTGTTTATTTTCCCGGATTTGAATTCGGGCAATATTGCGTATAAGATGCTGGAACGTATGGGTGGTCTGACCGCAATCGGCCCGATTCTTCTGGGCTTTTCCAAGGCCGTCCATGTTCTGCAACGCTCGGCCGACGTCAATCAGATTGTCGATATGGTTGCAGTGGCTGTGGTGGATGCCCAGCTTGATGAACAGAAAAAACGCTGATTTATATCGTGCAACAAAGGCGGCTTTCGGGCCGCCTTTTTTTTGATTGTAAAATGCGGTAAATATAAAGGCCGGGGCATCGCGCGCCCCGGCCCCTTTTATTGCAGTGAGCAGGAGGTGTATATTGTTGCTATCAGATTTCGTTCACATAAATATTGCCCGCCGAGGTTCTCAAATATAATTCGGGGCCGCCGCTGTTAATTTTCCCTCGCAGGGACGAGCGGGAAGAGCGGCTTTTCGTTTCCACGTCGAAGTCGGAATCGACCCGTCCGGCGCTGGTGCGGGCGTCGAGGTCAACGGCTATATCTCGGGCCAGATAAACGGTGACACTTCCGCCGGATGTGCTCAATCGGCAGTCGGATTTGGGCTGTTCCGATATCCGGGCCGTGACGCTTCCGCCGGACGTGGTGGCGTCAATAGCGCCTTTGACCTCATCGACGCTGATGCTTCCGCCGGAGGTTTTAGCCAGAACTTCGCCGTCAACCTGTCCGATATTGATACTTCCGCCGGACGTCCGGACATCGGCAAAGCCCTCGCAGCTTTTAAGGGAAATACTCCCTCCGGAAGTCCGGGCGTCGACCGGGCCTTTGATCCGGTTGAATTTAAGACTTCCGCCCGATGTGTTGGCTTTAACGGAGCCTTCCAGGTTATCCACGAAAATCGAACCGCCGCCGGTTTCGAGGTCAACATTGAATTTGCCGGGAATACGGGCCAGGAACTCCACCCGGAACTTATTATTGTCGGTTCCAAACCAGCCGGAATCACGTCTATAATCGCCCAGGACGCGCACATTATTGCCCTCCTGTTCGATTTCCAGCGAGAAATCTTCGAAAATTTCTTCGGCCCGGCTCTCACGGGAGGTTTTGGCGGTTAATATAACGAGTATTTCGACTTTGTTGTTTTCGGATGTTTGCACATCGATTGATCCGCGGTCGGAATCGATTATCAGGGTCCCGCCGGGTTTGACATCGAACGTTCGGGTGACTTCTTTTTCAATGTCGGCCCAGGCGGCCGCGGCTAATGATACGGCAAAAGTCGATATTAAAATGATTTTTAATATGGTTTTAGTTTTTATGACCTGCTCTCCACGCAATATTTTCTTTTTAATTTTATTTACGGGGGGACGTTAAGAAGGATTCAAAAAATAAATGGTTTATTTTTCATTAGCTTAAAAAAGCGCCCCGGCGATAGCCGAGGCGATGTATAAAACTTAATGGATTTATCTGCCGTAACAATCTTCGAGCCAATCACCGCATTTGCAGGGTTGACCGCTTCCGGAGTACACGTAATTAATCAAACTCAAGATGTCAATAAGGTTCAAGGCGCAATCGCAATTGAAATCCCCGGCTTCGACAATCCCATCGCCGGGATTTGGTTCGCCATTGTATAATACGCCGATCAGGCTCAAAATATCAAGCAGGTCGATGTTGCCGGTTCGGTCGAAATTTCCCAGGCGATAAGGAGAAAAAGTTAATTCAAGGTTGACCGGTTCGCCATGAATACCGCAGGCTTCCGCGTTGACAAATTGCGGCTTCGGGCCGTCGTAAAATACGACAGCGACATATGCCATTGGCCAGACCGGAATAAAATCAGTCGAATAACTGAAAACGAATACATTTAATGAATCGCCTTCAGAAGGGTAGCCGGCCAGCATGCCGCTGATGCCGGTGGTGGCACTGGTATACTCGGTAATCAGTCCCGGAGCGTAGTATGATATTCTTATGGCGCCAACATTGTCTTCGAATGTCGCGTAGGCCCAGAAACTGCCGGTATTGTTTTCCATAATACTCATCGTATCTTCAATGATTACCATTGTCCCCGAAAATCCGGGGCCGATGGGATCGCCCAAGGCGATTTGATTGTTAATTACGGAGTTAAAATACTCATAATCATTTATTGTAAGCGGCGCTCCATCCTGGTTAACATCGGAGCTTTTAATCTGCAGTGCCAGATTATGATTGCCAATGGCCGACATCCCCCGGCAGTAGTAATTGGTGAACCACATCATATCGCCAATATCGAAGGCGACTCCATTATGATTAATATCTCCATAAATGATGGTGCTGTCGGGCTGGGTATCAAGAGCCTCACCCCCGAAGCCGACCGCCGAATAGTCATCAAGCGAGGCCGGGGACCCGTCATAGGTCATATTCAGGAATCTGGTGAAGTAATTCGGGAAATGATGGGAGGCGTCGCCGTTTATGGTAATTATTAATTTCTCCAGTATCTGCGATTCAAAGGTTGAAACGACCATGTTTTCATACTGGGGCAGAAGGCTGATATTGTATGAAATCAAATCAGGCATATGCAGCGTTATCGTTACCTGTTGTATCGGCTCTTCGAAATAAGAATATCCCGTGATGGTAGAATCGGTGATGGAAATATATAGCATGCCGATTATGCTGTCGGCCGGGGCGGCTTCGATTTTATGGAAAATTATGCGCAGCATCATGACATAGTCCGCGATCGATAGGACGAGGTCGTCCTGATTTATATCGGTCGCGGCAATTTGGGCCCCCAAATCAATGGTGAAGACACTCAAACCCTGATTGAAATAATCTTAGAATAATTGAGCATCGGCGACCTCGAATGGGAGTCCATTCAAATTCAGATCGCCACGCTCGGAGTGGGCCGACAGCGGGATAATAAAAAGAAACGTGCCCAGTAAGATCAGGAATTTGATTGATTTGGATCCAGTAAAACGATACATAACGCCTCCTGCATATAATGAGTTTTGTCTCAAGCTCTTAACAATCAGAACCAAGTCGATCCTTTAAGATGTTGACCATTTTTGCGGAGACAATTAAATATAAAGAGAAGGGACGGTTTTGTCAATGATTGATTTTGGTTTGCGGAGGCCTGATTCTCACCCAATCCCATACATATACTGCAATAGTTTCAATGTCCCGTTTTTGCCGTGTTCGCCGACTTCCATTTCCGGGCCGACGCACGAGGGGCAGCCGCCGGGACAGGGACAGCTTTCCACCTGCTTGAGACAGGCATAGAGTAAATCGTGAAAGATGTTGAAGATTTTCTGGGAATAGCCGACGCCGTCGGGGATGTTTTCATAGATATATATGGTCGGCAGTTCGGTAAAGGGTGCGCGCACCTGCGAAATGGCGCGCAGGTCGCGCGGGTCACACATGACCCACAGAGGTGCAATTTTGCCGAGGATATTGGCCAGGCCGCGCAACGCTCCGCCGAAGGTTTCGCCCTCGAGGTTGAGTTTGAAACGAATGTCGCCGGGGAAAGCGTACCAGAAAGAATTGGTATGCAATTCCAGCTCCGGCAATAGAAGCTGGCCGGAGCCGACATTTTCGTGGGTGTGGAATTTTATCTTCTTGAACAGCACGGTCACTGAAGTTACGGTTACCTCGCCCCATGACAGGCGGCTCTGACCCTCGGTTTTTTCGTCGGCAGTGCCGAGCACTTTGAGGTCGGTTTTGGTTTCAGCGTCGGTGTAATAATCGACCTCGACTTCTTTGACATAGGCTTTTTTACCGTCCCAGTCCAGTTCGGTGACCTGAAATTGATCGGCATCGTGCAGATAGATGGCTTCCGGGTGCAGAAATATCGGGGCGCTGTAATAATCGACCTCGCCAATAACGCGGTTTTTGTCGGACTGATTCAGGATAACGAAATTCTCGGGCGAGGCCGACCGGAGTGATACCTGCTGGGCCGGATATATTTCGGAAGACCAGTGGAATTTATCTCCGGCGTGACGGACGATTTTCTGGTTTTCGAGATAGTCGAGAATTTCGCCGGTGCCGTCGGAGCGAAAATTTTCGCCGACATGCAACGGCAGTTCAAAACTGGCACATTTAATGTGGTTAGTACTGATGATCAAATTGTCCGGGTCGATGATGCCCATCTCGGGCGTTTTCTCGAGAACATAAGACGGATGTTTGGCCAGAAACTGGTTGATGGCCGAGCTGTTGGCGATAAATATCGTCACCGAGACGCCGGAGCGGCGTCCGGCCCGCCCGGCCTGCTGCCAAACCGAGGAAATGGAACCGGGATAACCGACAATGATGGACACGTCGAGTGACCCGATATCGATACCCAGTTCCAGGGCGTTGGTGGAGACGACGCCGGTGATCTCGCCGCGACGCAGGCCGCGTTCGATTTCGCGGCGTTGATTGGGCAGATAGCCGCCGCGATAGCCGGCCACTTTGATGTTTTTGCCGAACGGTTCGGCGAAGGCCTCGCGCAAGTACGACAGCAGGATTTCCACCTGAAGCCGGTAATGCGCGAAGACGATGGTCTGGATGCGTTCGGAGATAAACAACTGGGCCAGAGTACAGGCTTCGTTCAGGGCCGATTTGCGTATACCCAGCTGCGGGTTGATGACGGGCGGGTTGTACAAAATAAAGTGCTTCTCACCGCTCGGAGCGCCGTTGTCGTTTATCAGATGCACTTTGCGGCCGATTATTTTCTCGGCCAGTTCATCGGGGTTGGCGATGGTGGCCGAGCACATGATAAAAATCGGGTCGGAACCGTAAAAGGCACAGATGCGCTTCAATCGTCTGATGAGGTTGGCCAGATGCGAACCGAATATGCCCCGATAATGATGAATTTCATCGATGACGACATACTTCAGATTTTCGAACAGCTTGATCCATTTGGTATGATGCGGCAGTATTCCGGCGTGAAGCATATCGGGATTGGTGACGACGATGTGCCCGGCCGAGCGAATCAAGCGCCGGGCGGTCTGGGGGGTATCGCCGTCGAAAGTGTATGTTTTGATATCGACATCGAGTTCGTTGATGGTTCCCATCAACTCTGTTAACTGGTCCTGCGAAAGGGCTTTGGTGGGGAAGAGGTACAGGGCGCGGTTGGATTTGTCTTTGATGATGCTGTCCAGCACCGGGAGATTATAGCATAGGGTTTTGCCGGAGGCGGTCGGCGTGACGATGACGGTATCATGGCCGTCATGCACGGAATCGACGGCTTCCCGCTGATGAGAGTAGAGTCTGTTCATGCCGGCTTTGGCGAAGTGAACCACCAGGCGCCGGTCGATATATTCCGGGTAATCGGCAAACTGGCCCGGTCTGGCGGCGATATGAGACCAATGGGCGATGTTGCGTCCGATATTCGGATCGTTTCTCAATGATTCAAGAATTTGTTCGAGATTCATGGCAATGCAATCACTTTGACCCCAGTTGGCGGCGGCAGATGTCACACAGCTTGCTGCCGCGATTGTCGATATCCATCATGTTCACGCTGTAATAATTTATGCAAACCGGATTGCGGCATCCGGCTATTTCACTCATATAGGCGACCTGCTGGACGGCCAGCTTGAACAGACGGTCATACACTTTGGTTTCATCCTCCGGAAGTCCATAAAATTCCTGTCGGATTTTATTGAGGGAAATGACGGACGTTCCGGAGACGACGTCGAAGTGCGCCAGAACATAGGGCTCATCGGGAAGATATATATCTTCTTCGCAGACGGCCACAATCTGTTCCTTGCTGTTGACTTTAACCCGCTCCAGTTTTTGCAGGATGATGGAGGCATAATGCTGATTGCGGATGACATTAAAGGCTTCATCGGGGACCTTCATTCCCTTAAGAATATCCACGGAGCGGTTGAACACCTGTCCGATGTTGCTGGCCAGGCGGTTGACCAGCATGAAGTCCACCTCGCCGAGCGGAACCACCACGATTTTCGGTTTGATAAAGGCCATTATTCCGCCGTGAAGAACCGACTGTCGGAGCCGGTCGGTGAAATTTTGACTTCCATTTTAGTGGCGCATTTGGGACACCAGCCGACAAAAGCGTCACCTTTGGCGTTTATATAAATCCTCGAATATACGCGGCAACACTTGAAGATGACCCCGATGTATGGTTTGGAGGCTTTATCTTTGTCTTGTGCGTTATTCATGCCTTAGGTATTCCCAGAAGCTCCCGCATGATGGCGGCCGACGATGATGACCCCAGGCGATCGGCCCCGGCCGCGATCATGGCTTCGGCATCGGCCAGAGTTTTTATCCCGCCCGAGGCCTTGACTCTAATTTGGTTTTGGGCCGCCTGTTTTAATCGTTTCACGATTTCGACCGTTGCGCCACCGAAAAAGCCCGTGGCGGTTTTGACAAACTGGGCTCCGCCGCCAATGACGGCTTTGGTGGCGTCGATTTGCTGTTCGGGCGTAAGTTTGGGCGCCTCGATAATAACTTTCAGGATGATGTCTTTGGGCAAGTTCCTGCGAACTTGTGAAATTTCCACTTCGGCCTTTTTAAATTCGCCTGATGCCAGCAGACCAACATTGGCAACCATGTCGATTTCATCCGCGCCGTCTTCAACGCCTTTGAGGGCTTCGGCGATTTTGATGGCGGTTGTGTTGGCCGACAGGGGAAATCCGGAGACGCCGACGATTTTCACGTCGGTTCCGGTCAATTCCTTTTTAGCAACCGGGACCCAGTAAGGATTAATGGCGATGGCATAGAAATTGAATTCCATGGCTTCGCGGCAGCATTTTAAAACAGCGCGCTCATCGGCTTCGGACTGAAGCAATGCATGGTCAAAGTAGTTGAATAATTGTTCTGTCATTTCAGTATCCTGTCCGTCAAAACTTAAGATATCATTATAATGCTATCCAAGGCATTGGACAATCTCTTTTAAGAAACTCGTGGGCATAATACCATGCCGCCGGCGCTTGAAATACCCGTCAAGCTCAAATATATCATCAATGGTAGCGGCGATGTCGGCAAAGGTTTTCCTTGTCCCCAGAGATACGCCTGCAGCAATGTCTTTATTATAAACCAAAAGAGGGACGTATTCGCGGGTATGGTCGGTCGAGTTTTTCATGGTAGGGTCACAACCGTGGTCGGCGGTAATTATCAGTAAATCATTATCCGACAATTTTCCGAGGAAACTCTCCAGCCAGCGATCGAATTGCTCCAGCCCTTGTGCAAAGGATTGGGCATCGTTGCGGTGTCCCCAGAGCATATCGAAATCAACCAAATTGGCGAAAATACAACCCTGGTGCGTGATATTCAATTCCGCTGATAGTTTATTCATGACATCCCGGTTATTTCCTGTTTTGACCGCTCGCGCTATACCTCGCCCGGCGAAAAGGTCGTAGATTTTGCCGATACCGGCTGTTGGAATACTTTTTTGATGCAGTCGGTCCAGAAACGTATCTGTGGGCGGAGGCAGGGAAAAATCGCGGCGGTTTTCGGTTCGGGCAAAATTTCCGGGTGTTCCGACAAAAGGTCTTGCAATAACCCGCCCGACGGCGTGTTCATTTTGGAGCAATTGTCGTGCGATGTGACAAATGTCATACAAACGATCAAGAGAAATAATGTCTTCATGGGCGGCCAGTTGAAAGACCGAGTCGGCCGAGGTATATAAAATTACGGCGCCGGTTTCAAGGTGTTTTTGTCCCAGATTTTGTATTATTTCCGTGCCGCTGGCGGCGATATTGCCGATAGTTTTGATTCCGGCTCGGTGTTCGAATTCGGCCACCAAATTGGCGGGAAAACCATCGGGATAAAGCGGAAACGGCTTTTCCAGAATGATGCCGCCGATTTCCCAATGACCCGAAGTGGAGTCCTTACCGGGGGATATCTCCGTCATTTTACCATAACCGGCCAAAGGGTTTGATGAGGGCGGGATGCCTGCAATGGGAACAATATTGCCCAGCCCTAAACGGCCGCAAATAGGCATATTCAGCCCGCCGAATTCTCTCGCCAGGTTAGGCAGGGTGGCGGCCCCGCAATCCCCGTAGAGTCTGGCATCGGGCAGTTCGCCCACGCCGCAGGCATCCAGGATGATTATAATAACGCGCGAAAACACGATTAAAATCTATGAATAAAGAAGCCGGTCGGCCAATTAAAAAAAGCAATCGTGTACAAAATAAGGCGGGAATGAAGAATTATTTAACGTCTGTTAGAGTCGTGACTCCGGTGCCTTCAGTTTCATGACGGAATTTTTTAATGCCGTCGGGTTTGTACCAAGTCCCCTCGACCCTTTCACGAAATTTGGTTTCTTCATAAACCAGGATGCTTCTATCCAGGGCCAGCCAGCTGCGACTGCTGTAATTAATCTGTGTTAACCGAATCAAAGTTGATACGGAATCCGGGGCGGGGTATTGGAGAGGAAGGATCATGACCGCATCGCGGTCGATTACGACGCAATCATAGCCCATTTTTTTCTCGAATCCGGTAACGCGGAAATGGTTGGTGGCATCCTTACGCTCGCCGTCCTTCAGTATAACCTTGAAAGCATGGTCCCATTCATAGCCGACACCGACCGCCTGGTCCGGCAAAATCAAGGACATTTGTTCCAGATAGCGTTTGTAGTAATCAATCATGGACAAACGAGAACTGTCGGAGATGGCATAAAATTCATTATAACCGTTGGGATGCTGAATGGTTTCGATGGTCATCAGCCATTTGAGGGTATCCACAAGATTCGGGTCGAGCGAATCCGGGGCGATTATAAAGACTTCGGACGTCCATGCCAGCAGTCCCTTCCCCCCCGGCAGAGTATCCAAAGTTTCTTCTTTAAAGTTGATGATTTCTTTAAAAGGATAAGACTGGACCAGCGAATCGTTGATGAATTTTTTTATAGTCGAATTGCGAATCGTTTCACTGGTGACGATCTGACCGGGCTTGAATTTTAAAACCAGTTTGGTCGGCCCGGTTTTATCAGAACAACCGCCGCAAAGCAGAATGGCGGCAAAGATGGCCCAAGTATAAATATGTTTCATGTTCCTCGGCAGTATTCCCCGTAATGGCTGCCTTCACCGAATTCCCTATCGTCGCAATTCGGCGACTATCACTCCGGTAATATATGTTCTGTCATCTTATATGACCTATTACTTTTTTTCTTAACGATGACTTTTGCCTCACCAGATTCCGATTTTTCCACAAGTTCGGAAACCATGTCACTTTTAAGATCGAATTCTATGATTATACCTACATCATAAGCATGATATAGTACGCCCCCGGTCTTTCTGCGACCCTTGCCTTCCAGGATGCCTTTCCCCCCCTCCAGCTTCATTTCGATGGGGTATGCCTGATCCGACTTGAAGTCAATAATGGCGCAATTATGTCCGTCATGTTTGGTCAGGTCACGGATTTTATATGAGGTTGTCACGTCATTCATGCGACCATCCTTAAGTTCCACTTTGGATGTTTGCGTCCAGGTGTATCCGACGGAAACCGGGCGGGACGGATATTGCGCCGCCAGGTCTTTAAATTTGTTTATATAAGACTTCAGGGTAGTGGAATCGGGCATTTCGCCGCCCTCAATCCAGAAAATCCGACCATCGGCCGTCTGCAGAGAATATACATATTCGGTTGTATCGCGGGTGCAGTGGGTATTGGTTTTGGGATCGAGGATTTTCGAGTGGATCTGATTTGTATGTTTAATTAAAAAGGTGCTGTCAAGCTTGTTTATGATTTCTTCGACGGTGGTTCCGGAATGCGAAATTTCGTCAAGGCGCCAGAGGCTGTCGTTTTTATATTCCTCGGTACGCTCGGTCTGTTCGTACTCCCAGATAATAACCTGGCCGTCAGGGTATTTCAGTTCCAGCATCACGGTTTGTTCCGAACGCTGGCAAGTTATAAAAGCGGCCAGTAAAATCAAGACTGCGGTAAAGAGCGTCTTTTTCATTTCAATTTGTCCCCGTAAAAAAGCCGTCTAAAAGCCGAAAGTCCCAGGAGGTGAGGCCGCAATATAGCTTATGGCTATGATCTCCGGGCTTTCAATCAGGTTTGCATAACTGGTTTGAGCGGCGTTGATTTCAAAGGTGTTAGCGGCGGCGGGCTCGGACCCGGCAATATTCCCGACCTTGTCGCCCATCGAAAGCGAGACCAGAAAAATCAAAAAGGACGCCGCCAACGGTATCAGCATATTCCAAATGCCATGAGGCCTGGCATCATCGGTTGCGATTTCATTGATCGTCTGGATATCGCTGCTTTCGATTCGCGCGAGAATCGAGTTTTCCAGTTCTGACCAGTATAGTTCCGGAGTTTCGGGTCGAGAGACCTCGTGGACCAGGTCATAAGCCGCGCGTTGTTCATCGAGAAAACGGCGGCATTCCAGACATTGTCCGATAATATCATCGAAATGCCTTTTATCATCGGGCGTCAATCGACCGGTGAGGTAATCGTCGACTTTAAGTTCAATAAAGGGGTGGCAGGGCATATCATTTCCTTGTCAGGGCTTATTTTTGGTAAGCCATTTTTTTACTTTAATTCGGGCGATGTGCAAATTGGATCGCACGGTCGCCTGCGGACATTCCATAATATCGGCTATTTCATCTTTGGAGAAACCTTCAATGTCGTGCAGAATTATTGCCGTTCTCTGACGGGGAGGCAGCATGTCCACGGCTTTTTTAACGTGCTCCATAAGCTCGCTGCTTTCCATGGTTTCATCGGGGCCCAGGCTTTTATCAATCAGCTGGGCTTTGAGCGACTGTGAAGCGGTAGTGTCGTCGTCGATGGCAACAAATCTGTTTTTCTTTTTCCTGATCAGGTCGATGGCAAAGTTGGTAGCAATTTTCATCAGCAGACAGGAAAAGAAGCTTGCTGTTTTTATGGATTTACGATTTTTGTAAATCCGTATGAAGGCCTCCTGGGTTACGTCGTCGGCGTCGAGATGGTTGCCCATCATGCGATAGGCGACGCCATAGACTTTCTTTTCATACCTCCTTACCAACTCGGCAAAAGCCGCGTGGTCACCGTCCACAAATTTACGGACAAGATCCTCAATCTCCGTATTCATGGATCCTGTCGCCTGACTGTATTTATAACGTTTAATGTCAGAGCCATGTTTAATACAAATTAATCCATTGACTTATATGCAGTTAAAAAGTAAGATAAATGCGATATTGTCAAACCTTTTTTGAAATATTCAGGCGGGTAGCGGGCGACATTAGATGACTGAACACGGCGTTTCCAAATATAAATATCAGGCCTTGTTGATAACAGGGGCCGGAATTTTTCTGGGAACACTGGATTCCTCGATTGTCAATGTCTCGCTGCCTACCATAAGCCGGGAAATGAGGACCACGATTGACATGGTTGGCTGGGTGGTCCTGTCATATTCCATTACGGCCCTGTCGTTTCTGATGGTGTTTGGGGCGCTTTCGGAAAAAAAAGGTTTCCGATTCTCGTATAAGGCGGGTTTCAGCATTTTTCTGGTCGGGTCGCTTTTGTGCGGGATATCGCAACATATATATATGCTAATTGCGGCCCGGGTTATTCAGGGATTCGGGGCGGCCCTGCTTATGTCGGTCGGTCCTGCTTTAATCACCCGCACTTTTCCCGCCTCGGAACGAGGCAGGGGGTTAAGTGTAAATGCAATGGTCGTTTCGGTAGGCTTGATGTCCGGTCCGCCGCTGGGGGGTCTGATTATTTCCTCTATTGGGTGGCGCTGGATATTTTTCGTCAACATTCCGGTCGGGTTGCTGGGCATTTATTTTACGACAAAGTATATAAAAGATTTACCGGCCACTGACCCGACCCGCAAAACCAGCTTGCCCGGAGCGGTCAGCCTGTCTACGGCTTTTTTGGCCCTCATGCTGGCGATAATGCTATACAGCAAGGAAGCCATACGGGTGCCGCCCATGCTGGCACTGATGGCTCTGTCGGTGACGGCCTGGTTTTTATTTTTTTATTTTGAGTCCCGACCTGATACCCGACTGGTCGGTCTGGATATTTTTAAAAACCGTGTTTTCAGTTTATCCGGGTCGAGCATGCTTTTGGTATTTGTCGCCCTGTCTTCGGTAACTATTCTGATGCCCTTTTATCTTGAGCAGATAAAAAATTTTACGCCAGATCGAGTCGGATTTTATTTGATGACTATCCCGGTCAGCACCTTTGTCATGGCACCTCTGGCGGGATATCTGGCGGATAAAGTTGAGGCTCGCTATATCAGTACTTTGGGTATATTTCTGATGCTTATCGGATTTTTGCTGATACGGCGGCTCGGTATCGACTCCACGCCCTTTCAAATAATAGCGGTTCTTGTTCTGGTCGGATTGGGAATGGGGATTTTTTCGACGCCCAATACATCGACTATCATGGGCGCGGTCAACCGGGCTCAACAGGGATCGGCATCGGGGATTATCTCGACCATTCGCACGCTGGGTATGTCGCTGGGTGTGGGGATGACTATCGCGCTGTTCGGGATATATAAGGATCGTGTCGGGGGGGATGGCTTGAGCGAAGCATCGCGGTTCGTTTTCGGATATAATGCGGTTTACGGCATTATGATTTTCATCATCTTGGCCGCCGGTGTCTTCAGTTTTATTCGGGGGAATAATATAAGGGGGAAATGAACTCCCTTAAGAGTTGTTGACAAAAGCCGGATAATTGCTTATTTGTCAGTCTGATTTTTCAATAATAACGGGGAAGGCCGTATGAACTCAATGACCGGTTTCGGACGGGCCGACAGCAGGTCCAAAAATCTGGCGGTGGCGGTGGAAATATCATCGGTGAACAACCGTTTTCTGGAATTTGCCTTCCGCCTGCCGCGGCAACTGAATTTTCTGGAGCCGAAATTGAAGGACCTGATCGCGACGGCGGTCGATCGCGGTCGGTTGACGGTCGTGGTCAGTTACGAGGACTACGGGCTGGGCATCGACAAGGCTGTCTTGAATGCCACCCTGGCCAAAGACATTTATAGTCATCTGGCGGAACTCAAAAAAAAGTTCAAGCTGGCCGGTGACATCGAAATCGGTCATTTTTTGCAGTTTCAGGACTTATTCAAGGTTGAGCGAAGCGAAAATCTGGAAGAAAAGGTATGGCCGGTGGTCAAAAAAGCCGCGACCGCCGCGTTGAAACAGGTAATTGCCATGCGCCGGGTGGAAGGTGCCAATCTTGGGAAAGACATATCAATCCGTATAAAGATCCTCCAAAATGTCATCGGAAAAATTCACAAATTGGCGGGGAATAATTTTGAAATGTTCCGGTCGAAGATGGCCGCCCGCATTGAAGAATTGCTCGATAAAAAAGAGTATGACCGGGCGCGTTTCGAGGAAGAAATCGCCTATCTGGCCGAACGGGCGGATATCAGTGAAGAATGCGTGCGTTTCGATTCACACCTGTCTCAATTTCTGGATGAAATCAGTCATGACGGCATGATCGGCCGACGGCTCAATTTTATATTGCAGGAATTGAATCGCGAAGCCAATACGATCGGTTCCAAGTCGGCCAATCCCGATATCACGCATATGGTGGTCGAACTCAAGGAAGAAATAGAGCGAATACGCGAACAGGTCCAGAATATTGAATAATCGCAGGGGATATATTTTCCATAAATGAAAACCGGCCGAGGTAAAATAATAATAATATCGTCGCCGTCGGGTGGGGGGAAGAGCTCCATTTGCCGGGCACTTTTGAAAAGGCACCAGAAGGACGGGTGGGCATTTTCGGTGTCATACACGACCCGTCCGCCGCGAACCGGCGAAAAAAACGGTCGCGAATACTATTTTGTTTCATCGTCCGAATTTTCGGATTTACAAAAGCGGGGCTTTTTTGCCGAATCATGCCGGGTGCACACTTATCGTTACGGGACGCCACGCCGCCCCCTGGACGGGGTTTTGAAAAACGGGGGCGTGATACTGCTGGATGTCGATGTCAAGGGGGCGTTTAAGATAAAGAGGTTGTATCCCGAAGGAGCGCTTGTATTTATACTTCCTCCGAGTCGGGCCGAACTAAAACGGCGGTTAAAGAAAAGGGGAACCGAGGACGATAAGCAATTAAAAATCAGGCTCGATAGAGCGGTGAAGGAAATGGGACTTTTTTCGAAGTTTGAATACGTCGTCATAAATAAGAATCTTGAGACGGCCATAGATGAAGTGGATATGATCATAGAAACCCTTCATTGTCGCCGCAAGAATTTAAACCTGGAACTTATACGGCGCATAATTGGTTAGTAAAGAACGCTGAAAACATAGGAGGAGCCATGGTCCGAACCTCATTTGAGGAGCTTGACAAAGTGACCAGAAATCGTTACGAAGCGGTTTTGATCGCCTCACAGAGAGCCCGTCATATAAACTCCATGAGACTGGCGCAACTGGAAAGAATGGCCGAAGAGGATATCTCCATCGATGGTCGTAAGGTGACCTCTCTGGCGTTGGCCGACCTGGCGGCAGGCAGGATTAAATTGCGCAAGCCCGATAGGTCCGAATAGGGATTTAATGACTAAAAACCTTTTAATAGTTGAATCACCCGCGAAGTCCAAGACCCTCAAAAGGTTTTTGGGAAAAAATTTCGAAGTTCTTTCGACCATCGGGCATATTCGCGACCTGCCCAAATCCAAACTGGGGGTCGATCCTGAAAATAATTTTAAAATCGACTATGTGACAATTCGGGGCAAACAAAAAATACTCAAACAGCTCCGCGATGCCGCTAAAAAATCCGACATGGTGTATTTAGCGCCCGACCCGGATCGGGAGGGCGAGGCCATAGCCTGGCACGTATCACAGCAGATCAACGAACCCGACAAAGTGGTACGGGTGACATTCAATGAGATTACGAAAAAGGCGGTTCTGGAAGCGATTGAAAATACGCGTGACATCGATATAAACCTGGTTAACGCCCAGCAGGCCCGTCGGGCGCTGGACCGACTGGTAGGATACAAGGTTTCACCGGTTCTTTGGAAGACGGTGGCGCGCAATCTAAGCGCCGGCCGGGTGCAGTCGGTGGCATTAAGAATTATCTGCGAACGTGAGGCCGAGATTGAGGTCTTTGTCGAAGAAGAGTATTGGAACATTGAGGCTCTTCTGGCCGACAAAACGGGAACGGAACTGCTTTCGAAACTGGTCAAAATCGAAGACGCTAAGCCGGAGATTAAAAACCAGTCCGAAGCCGAAGCAATTGTCGCGGAACTGAAAAAGTTTGATTTTGTTGTCGAGGAGGTCACCAAATCGGAGAAAAAGCGCCATCCACTGCCACCGTTTATTACCAGTACATTACAGCAGGATGCGGCGCGTGCCCTGGGATATTCGCCCAAAAAGACGATGATGATTGCCCAGCAGTTATACGAAGGCGTCGAACTGGGTGATGAAGGAGCAATCGGTTTGATTACCTATATGAGAACCGATTCGACCCGCATTGCCGATACGGCCATCGAGCAGGTGCGCGAGTATATCGGCCAATTTTTTGGACGGGCGTATTTGCCGGGCAAACCGAATTTCTATCGAGCCAAAAAAGGGGCGCAGGACGCTCATGAAGCGATACGCCCGACTTATCTGGATAATCCGCCGGAAAAGATTAAAGGGTATCTTACCCGCGACCAATTCCGCCTGTATACATTAATCTGGAACCGATTTGTCGCCTGCCAGATGACTCCGGCGATATATGACACCACCTCGGTGGACATCACGGCCGGGAAATATCTATTTCGCATCAATGCCCAGGCTTTAAAGTTTGACGGATTTCTGAAGGTCTATGACGAAGCCAGAGACAATGGGGCTAATGGCAACGGGGAGAACGGGTTTATCGATTCTATCCCGGAACTTAAAAAAGGCGATAAACTCCGATTGATAGAGCTTCGGCCCAGCCAGCATTTTACCAAGCCGCCGGCTCGATTCACGCAGGCCTCGCTGGTCAAGACGTTGGAAGCCGAGGGTATTGGCCGCCCATCGACGTATGCTTCGATTATTTCAACCCTGCTGGATCGCAAATATGTCGAATTAGAGCAGAAAAAGCTTCTGCCGACCGACCTGGGCAAAACGGTCAATAAAATTCTCGTGGACAATTTCCCGGCCTTGTTTGACGTCAAATTCACGGCTCACATGGAAACCGATCTCGACCAGATTGAAATGGGCAAGGAAGACTGGGTGACGGTCATGCAGGATTTTTATGGCCCGTTTGAAAAAACTCTGGCCGATGTCACCGGACGTCAGAAGGAAATCAAAGATTCGCTGACCGAGGAAACCGGCGAAGTGTGCGAAAAGTGCGGGTCACCGATGGTTATCAAGTGGGGCCGCAACGGACGTTTTCTGGCCTGCTCGGCCTATCCGGAATGCAAAACGACCAAACCGCTCAATGGCCAGAATGAAAAGGAAATTACCGACATCGAGTGTGAAAACTGCGGCGCCAAGATGGTCGTGAGAGAGGGCCGTTTCGGAAGATTTCTGGCCTGCTCCAATTATCCCGACTGCAAGACGACCCGGGCGATTCCGACAGGGATCAAGTGCCCCCGTGACGGTTGCGGCGGAGATGTCGTGGAAAAAAGAACCGGCCGCGGCAAAACGTTCTGGGGTTGTTCCCATTATCCGAAATGTGATTTTGCCAGCTGGTATCGTCCGGTCAATCAACCATGCCCGGAGTGCAAAAGCCCGTATATGGTGGAAAAAGATACCAAATCATCCGGCCCGCATCTGTATTGTCCCGAATGCAAGCACAAGGTCTTTAAGGAAAAGACTGAAGAAGTCGTCTCATAACAACTTTCCTCAAAACCATCGTTTTAATTTATTTCAAATAATCCCGAGCGTTTTGCGTTTACTTTGAAAACTGTAGTTTCATAGAATATCGCCCTTCAGGAGAAAAATTTATGATTGAGGGAAAGAAAATAAACTTGCGTATGGTCAAGGAGGAGGAAATTCCTCTATTTGTGTCATTGGCCAATCGCATAGACATGGTCCGGGTTGTTTGGACAGTTTGGCGGCTTGGTTAAGGTGGATTCG
>CAYWLR010000011.1:0-104713 GCA_964459465.1 uncultured Ignavibacteriaceae bacterium
TTACCGATATTCTAATCGATACCATGCAGGCATGGATTAACTACCCCAATTGCCGAGGTTATGCATTTGTTGATAATGAAAGGTTGAGTCTGGCAGTACAATGGGCATGGAATAATGGGGCTGACATTATTTCAATCAGCTGGGGTGGACCGAATCCCAGTGACAGACTGCAATTCGAATTTGAGCAGGCAATCACCTATGGCAGAGACGGCAAGGGTTGCGGGATTTTTTCTGCCGCCGGGAACACGCCATCGGACACAACATCATACCCCGCAATGTATCCGGAAGTAATGTCTGTCGGTGCACTGCATCCCGACGACAGCCTCTGGTGGTACAGCTGGCGTGGGAAAGTGGACGTGGTGGCACCATCGGGAACAATGAATAGCCATTCTATCTGGACGGATGATTTACTGGGAGATGCCGGATTCAACAGCACGGCAGATGGTCCGGCCTATGATCAAGGCTGTGGCGATCCTGATAATGATGATTTTAATTGCAAATTCGGTGGGACTTCCGCGGCCCAGCCGGTGGCGGCGGGCGTGGCGGCCCTAGTTTTGGCGGCCAGACCGGACCTAACTCGAGAGCAACTATATGATGTTATCAGGAATTCAGCGGATAATAAGCTATATGATACAATCACCAGTCCGCCGGATCCTAAATACGGCTATGGCATGGTTCATCCGATGCGGGCCTTGCTGGCGGTCAGTCGGGGGAATCCGGATAATAATGACGATATAAATCTTTTGGATATACTTTATATAATATCATATAAATACGATAATGGCCCGGAACCAATTCCGCATCCCCTTCGTGCTGACGCCAACGGTGATGGAGAAATCAATCTAATGGATATTTTATATATAATGAGTTATTTATATGATACTCCGCCCGGGCCGCCGCCACCGATTTCGTTTGACTATGGGGAGTATGAGTTTTAGTGAAGAAAACCTGCAGTAAAATCAGCCGGCAGTTGCGGTCGCCTGCCGGTTGCACAGTATTGAATATTATTGGGGATATGACGGTATAGATATTGCCCCCTATTCGGAGACAATGTGGCGGCATTTTAAAAGGAGGATGTTATGGAATTTGTTTTGGGGCTATTATGCGCTCTTTCACTATTAGCCGGGCTGGTGCTGGGAATATCATGCAACTGGCATCGCCTTCCGGGAGCGCCGACGATCCCGTCACTCAATCCAGTCCACTGGTTCAGACCGTGGAGTATCAAGGATGAATTGACGCCGAAGGGCCTGAAACTTTATTTGGCCAGCTATATCTGTATTATGATCGGTCTGGCTTTATATGCCATTACATATGGCATCGGGCCATTGATTTAGCGGCCGTTGCAAACATGATGAATCGGGCGGATGCGGCATAATAGGAGGGGAAAATGCCTTATGTCGTTAGTGCGTTAAGTCTGTTATGCGTTTTCTGCGGGATAGTCTTTATAATTATCGGTTGTACCCAGCATAATCCGGAAAGGACGTTGTTCAGTTTTAAAAACCCGTTGAACCCATTCAAAATGCGGCCGTGGTTTAAAAATGACTGGGGATACCGGCTCGGCATTTCAGGGGGGTTCCTGCTGGCATTGGGCGGGATTTTCGGTTTGATTCGGCAGGCTTTGACATAATAGCAGCATAAGGCCAGGCATAATTGGCGGCATTATTATCCGGGGGGCGGGACAGGCGCCCCCTCGGATATGACGGGATATCCGTATGCACTATGCGAACAAGCCTACTTAAAACGACCTATCAGCGCAATTTGCTGATGGGACAGGGCGCGTCGCTTTTAATTGCGGCCATTGCGATAATGCTGATATTATTATTGCAGGAATCCTATGTCGTAATCGACCTGCAGGAAAACAGATATCTGGAATCTTTTCCGTTGCCTCCGGATGGCGTATCGGATAATAACGACATCGGCCCGATTAATGCCGCTTTGTTGGCAGGTGTCCGTCCCCGCGCCACCGGCAACAATACAGCTGGCACGGGATATAATCATAACCTCTCCCCCGGTTTTGGCTATGCCGGAATAAATCGGGGTAACTTTTTGATTTCCGGCGATTATTACGGGGATGCCGGCGGAGATTTATATCCGTCGTTTGTAACCGGGGATACTTCGGACGCCTGGCCGATAACGCAGGCCGGCGCGTTTATTCCCGAGTATTCATTTAAAGGCATTTTAACCAATCGATCGGTTACGGGAAATGAAGAAAACCGTCCGTTAATGATCAACTTTGTCAAACCGCGTTATCCGGGTGGTCTTCGTTACAAATGTGATGCCATAGTAAAACTGGGTTTTTATGTTACTCATAAGGGGTTTATCAGCAAGATCGATATCCTTATCGAAGAACCTGCCGGTTTTGGATTTGCCCTGGCGGTTAAAGAAGCCTTAAGAGACAGCTGGATTAGACCGGCTGTAATAAATGGGCAAAAGGCCGGAGGTTACTATATTCTGACCTATGAATTTTGCGAGAAGTGTCCCGAAAAGCCGGTGGTTGTCGAATCCGAGGGCAATGTGGTTGTAACGGTAAAGTGAAAAGGCATTATGCTAACTAATCAATGGAGTTCGCGAAGGAAGATATGAAAAGTTTTCTGAATGGGCTGTCATTGCTCGGCATTGTAATAATGCTGATTCTGTTTTTCCTTTTGAAGGAAGGTGCGGAATATCTTCTGGAATCGGGAAATGCCGACGTGCTGGTAATCGTCGCCAGCATGTTCATCGCGGCAATTGTTACATTGGCTATAATGACGGCCATTAAAAACCGGAAGAAAGAAAAGCCGGAGTAACTGGATCCCGGGTCAAAGCCCGGGATGACAAGAAAAATAGGATGTCGGGTTTCTCGTCCCGGCTTCGTCGGGACTTGAAACTTGATCTACTTTATGCTATATTTAAAACAATGCAAGTTTCTATTAACAGAGGGTGAAAGACTATGACGTTTCTGGCAATCATGAGTATGGTGCATATTGCGCTGTGGCTGGCGGCGTTCGTGCTGTGGATAATGTCAACGTATCACCGGGATTACAAAGTCGAGTATGCCGAGCAATCGCTGGCATTCCTACTAAATCCGTACAAACGGCGGAAGATGTTCAAAGACAATATCGGATTTATTTACCATTCGCTGGCCTGGACGTTTTTTTTGATCGGCTGTATCAGCAGTATTATTTGCGGGTTCTGGCGGTATTAGTATAGACAACATATTTCAATCAAGGCGTGTTACAACCGGAATGGCGGTCCCGATAGGTCGGGGTCGAACACAACGTAAGGGATGGGCAAAACAGAGGTTCGACCGGCACAACGTCAGCAAAGGGTATTGGGCACCGTCATAAGAAAACCAAGAACTGGATCCCGGGTCAAAGCCCGGGATGACAAGAAAAATAAAATGTCGGGGTTCTTTCCCGACTTCGCCGGGATTCCGGAAGGCGACCTACTTTTTTTTCTCTTTTTCTCTGCCCGCCTCCCGAAGGGCTTTGCGCAACAAGAATTCGATCTGTCCGTTCAGCGAGCGTAGTTCATCATCGGCCCAGCGCTGAAGTAGTTTCAACAACTCCGGGTCCATTCGCAACAGGAATGACTTTTTCTCGCTCACGGCTATTGGTACAACGTGCCCGTGTTTATTACCGGCTGGGTCGAAGTTTCCCCGCACAGGACAACCAGCAGGTTGGAAACCATGGCGGCCTTACGCTCGTGATCCAGTTCGATAATTTTCTTTGCCGAAAGTTGTTCCAGCGCCATTTCGACCATACCAACGGCGCCCTCGACTATCAACTGACGGGCGGCGACGATGGCCCCGGCCTGCTGACGGCGCAACATGGCCTCGGCGATTTCCGGCGAATAGGCCAGGTGGCTGATGCGCGCTTCGAGCACCTCTACCCCGGCCTGATTCAGGCGTTCCTGAATTTCGGCTTTGAGTTGATCGGATATGGCCAGCGTGTTACCGCGCAGTGACAGACGGCCATCGACGTGAGTGTCGTAGGGGTGCTGGGTGGCCAGATTACGGACGGCCGACTCGCTCTGGATTTTGACGAATTCCTCGTAGTTATCCACCTGGAAACAGGCTTCGGCGGTTTCGACCACTTTCCAGACGACAATCGAGGCGATTTCGATCGGGTTGCCGTCGATATCGTTGACCTTCATGCGCCCCGTTTCGAAATTACGCACGCGAAGCGAAATGCGCTTTTTGCTGTAAAAGGGATTGGCCCAGCGCAGTCCCTCCTGCTTGCAGGTCCCGACGTATTTACCGAACAACTGCATAACGCGGGCTTCGTTGGGATTGATGAAAAACAGCCCGCACAGCAGGAAGAAATTGATCGGTATCCAGAGGGCCGCCAGGATTTTAATGAACGGCACAAGAAAAATCAGGGCCAAAACGCCGACGACAAAAGTGAACAGCAGGATGAACAGCATGGCCCACCCCGACGCGACTTTTCTTTCTTTTTCTTTGATCATTTCAGTCACTCCTTATGATATCATTTTGATATATATTTAATATCATATACGAGAATTTGTCAAGCATTGTTTCGCACGTTTTGGCATTGGTCATAAAATTTTTGACAAGAAAGAGGGAAAGCACATATCTTTCAAAGAGTTAATTCGTCGGATTCGGCATTGTCTTTCCGGCTATAATGGGACACCGGGAAAACAAAAAGGCCCGCCCGGAAGGCGGGCGGGCCGGTTTCAGGGTTATAGACTCTTCGGCCGTTATTTCCTAAGCGGCAGACCGCAGGAGTTTACCCAGTCATCGCAGGAGCACGGGGCGTCTCCCGGAGGCGTATTGTATTTGTAGGCTATCAGATATAGAATATCAATCAGGTTAACGACGCAATCGCAGTTGGGGTCACCGGAGCAGATGGCATACGGCACCGGGGCCGGTCCCGGAGGCGAGCCATAGACATAGTCAATTATATACAATATGTCGAGCAGGTTGAAGACGGTATCATTATTGGCATCGCCGGGAACGCAGTCGCATTCGCTTTCGCCGGTGACGACAAAGGCCAGGTCAAGCGAGCGGGTGAAGTCCGGCGGGTAGTAGAGTTCGATCCATTCGACAGGCATCATTTCGGTGCTCCAGACGGCATCATCGTTAAAATGATCGAGTGATGATTTCCAGCCCCAGTAAGATTCGGTGGTGCCGGAAACGAAGGCCGAAATGGCCAGCCAGTATATTTCGCCCCGGACCTGAAGGAAAGGCATTATTTCCGGCGGGAGAAAGATATTGTACTGAAAATAGCGAACATGGTTGCCGGGCAGGACCAGTTGCTGCATGGGGTCATACCACCCCTGCATGGACGGTTCCATTTCGACAACCAAAACCTGTTCAAAAGGCACAATCATCTCCCAGACCAATTCTCCGGGACGACTGTATGGAATCTGCGGCGGGGCGGCCGGGATATCGGTATATATCCGGATCAGAAAGGCACCGATATTTCCGACGATATCATTTTGCCACGAACCCCAGAAATGAAAATCGGTGATCGGTCCGGTGCTGGAGCACTGCCAGTCATCGGCCAGAATCATCGGCATCGTGGCGTTGACATCCCAGCCGAGCGGGTCGGGCAGTTGCGGGTAGTGCATTTTATGCGGGTCGCCGGGTTGCCACGGCTTTTGTTCGCAGGCGTCGTCGAGGCCATTGCCGTTATTGTCGCCGAGGCAAATCATGGACGTGGTCGAAACGGTGCCACCCATATCGTCACAGCAGAGCGGGTCGACCATAAGACATCCGCCGGTGCCGTCGTTCAGGCAGCAGGCCTGCGGTTGAGTACAGACGGTTCCCGGTCCCTGCGGGGAAGCCCCCGGGCTGTACGCCATGCAGCACAGCGGGTCAAGATTCAGGCAGTTGCCGTCGGGCAGACAACAGGCTTCGGGAGCGGTACAGACGGTTCCCTGTCCAAGAGGGACACCGCCCAGCGCCGCGCAACACAGCGGATCCATATTCAGGCAGGTACCGTCGGGCATACAGCAGGCCTCCCACTGGGTGCAGACGGTTCCCGGTCCCTGGGGCATGCCGCCCATTTCATTGACGCAACAAAGGGCGTCGGCGTTAAGGCAGGTGCCGTCGGGCAAACAGCAGGCCTCCATGCCTCCGCAAACGGTACCGTCACCCTGATAAGAGCCGGCGTATTGATTTATGCATGTGAGCTGGTCGGTAACAATGCACATTTCGCCGGGACCGCCGGTCGGGCTGTAGCAACAGGCGCCCGTCGGTTGGGCGCGACCGGTAATCACGAAGGCGAGGTTCAGGGACTGCATGAAATCGGGCGGTTCATACATTTCGATCCATTCGGCGCCGGTTTCGAAAGTCCAGCAGGCGTCATCGTTCCAGCGTTCCAGAGTCGTTTTCCACCCCCAGGCGGCATCTATAATTGGGATTTCCGCTTTGATGGCCAGCCAGTATATGGTTCCCTGCGCCTGTATAAACCAAAGGCTTTGGGGCAGGAAAATGTTGTACTGGAACCATTCGACATGATTTTCGGGGATGAATATCTGCTCCATGGGCGAATACCATCCCTGCGGGGACAATGGCATCGGCTGGATTACGACCTGTTCAATGGGGATAAACTGTTCCCAGAGCGGCTGTCCGGGCCGGCTATAGGGGATTTGCGGCGGGGCGGCGGGAATATCGGAAAGGATCATCAAATGAAATCCCATAATCGGGCCGACCACGTTGTCGCGCCAGGAACCCCAGAAGTGAATGTCGGAGACCGGGCCGGTTTCGCTGCACATCCAGTCATCGGCGATGAAAATTTGTGTGGCGTTGACATCCCACCCGAAAGGATTGGGATGTTGGGGGAAGTGCATTTTGTGGCCGTCGGCATCGACCCAGTCGGCGGCGACCGGGATCGATAGCAGCCACAATGCCGCAAGGGCGATTAAAAAAAGGCGTGCTCGTGACATTAAGACCTCCCATAGATTTTTAAAGGTTCGACAAAGGCAGTTCGAATGCGGTTTTATTTACAGGCGTTTATTTTACAAAGCGATTCGGGGAAAAGATTATTCAGGATACTGTTTCCGGTTCAAGCGCCGAATTAGCCGCACAGATTTCGACTTCATCATGCTTGTGCGAATCCGTTCGCGCCGTAACGCCCTGACCGGAAGAAAATATAATCGGCAGTATCGACAGGTCCCCGAATCGCGTTTCTTATGTCAATAATTGACACACCTCCAACATCATGGGCGCCAAAAGTCTGCATTTTTTAAGAGCAAAACACGCTGAAGAGTTTAATCGGGAAGTCTATCCGCTGTATATATAATATATGCCGGTGTTCATGGGGGTCAAGAAATAAATTTCCGGCGCCGGTCGACAATCACGGAGGCCCACCATAAGGCGGGCCCCCGCATGAAGTTACAGACTCAAGCGTCTATTTTCTCAAAGGTGCGCCACAAGCCGTCAACCAGTTGTTGCAGCTGCAGGGGGCGGCACCCGGAGGAGTATTGTATTTGTAGGCAATCAAATACAAAATATCTATCAAATTGACGACGCAATCGCAACTCGGATCCCCGGAGCAGATGGCATAGGGTGTCGGGGCCGGTCCCGGAGGCGTGCCATAAACATAATCAATGACGTAGAGGATATCGAGCAGGTTGAAAACGGTATCGTTGTTGGCGTCACCGGGGACACAATCGCAATCGCCGGGGTCGCAGACATCGCCAATGCCGTCGCCGTCGCTGTCTTCCTGTCCCGGATTGTAATCGTTGGGGCAGTTGTCACAGACGTCACCGACTCCGTCGCCATCCACGTCGGATTGGTCTTCGTTGTCATGGTTCGGACAATTGTCGCAATCGTCGCCGTGGCTGTCGGTATCGGAATTGATTTGGCTTTCATTGGTCACGGTCGGGCAGTTGTCGCAGGCGTCACCGAAGCTGTCGGAATCAGAATTCTGCTGGTTTTCATTAGTGACCGTCGGGCAGTTGTCACAGGCGTCGCCGTGGCTGTCCGAATCCGAATTCTGCTGGTTTTCATTGGTGACCGTCGGGCAGTTGTCACAGGCGTCGCCGTGGCTATCGGAATCCGAATTCAGTTGACTTTCGTTGGTCACGGTCGGGCAATTGTCGCAGGCGTCGCCATGACTGTCGCCGTCGCCGTTGGCCTGGTCTTCATTGGTCACGGTCGGGCAGTTGTCGCAGGCGTCGCCGTGGCTGTCACCGTCGCTGTTGGCCTGTTCCGGATTGTACGTATTCGGGCAGTTATCCTGATCGTCGGACCAGCCGTCGCCGTCGCGGTCCGGGCAAATGACGACAGCGAACTCGATGACCGTATGCATGATCCCCGGTCCGGGCGGGATGGTGGGCATGGCCGGGTCATACGGGTTTTGTCCGGCGAAAACGGGGGCAATCATACCGGCCGGGTAATTGGCCAATTCGATGGCAAACGGAATTCCCGTTATCGGCGTGCAGGTCGCCGGTTTTACGAAGTACTTGTCATGGTACATCGTGCCGTGCGGCCCGGAAATCAGTCCGGCATCGTTGTGAATCCCGGAAGCGTGGGCCGAACCGGCCGGGGGTTCACCCTCGTGCATGTCCAGAAACGGGTCGGAAATGCAGAAAGCCGAATCCAGCGGGTTTATGCAGGTTCCGGCCACCGTGACATAGTGACCGCCGACTCGTTCGCACATGCCGGGGGTCACTTCCAGCCAGAATCCCAGAAGCAAAATGACGTCCTGACTGCGCAGAACCTCGTGGCGCAGGAATTCAAAATTGGCCGCCATATTATCAATCGGGTAGGTTTTTATCAGATATTTGCCGCCCAGCCCGACGCTGTCGGTCCAGTCGCGGGCACCCTGGGCAAGATCGAATACCGCCGTGCCGCTGCCGGCCGTATTGGTTTTGCAATACAGGGCCAGGCTGTCCACGAACGGGATGACGTTGTTGGTGTCATGGTCATCCCAACCACCCGCCGCGCTGAACGAGTACACGAGGTTGTAACCGTCATTTAAAACATGAGATGGGTTGGGGTAAAACGGCCGCGGATCAAGCGGGTTCGGTTCGAATTTGGAATCGAACCACCAGAAGCAATTGGCGAGCGCCACGGGGCCGCAATGGGACCAATTGCCCACCGGAGAGATCCAGCCATTCTGTTTCTGGTCGAAATCGGGCATGCCATAAGGTGAGTAATCCTCATATGGCGCCTTATAGTATTCGCAGGAATCGACGTTGACGGGTTCTCTCGGGCAGATAACATAGGCCATATCGATAACGGTGACAATCTGACCGCCCTGATAAGGACTCACATCAACGGCGTTATTGGCGCCCCAGAAATTAGCGATATCGGCGGCGCTGATCGGGTAGTTGTTGACGAATGTTACCGGCCTCATCCACGGCATGCCGGGATTGGTGACCGTCACCAGGTATGGGTCGTGCTGAATTTGTGAATGGGGGCCGCTGATATTATCGGCGTCGTTATGGACGGTCGAGCCATGTGCCGAACCGGCCGGCGGTTCGCCTTCCAACATATCATAAAACGGGTCGGAGATACAGATCTGGGCTTTGGTCGTGCAGATGCCGGCGGTCGTGACATAATGGCCGCCGAGGTAACTATACTGCATGGTAGTGGGAACGACTTCATAAAAGCCCAGAAGCAAAATGACATCCTGGCAATCCAGAACCTGGCCTTTGATATAATCGTACAACGGAAACGGAACCAAAGTATCCTTATAATTCCCGGCCAGACCGGTCAGGGCCAGGTAGTTTCGCGTTCCCATCTGCAAATTCACTATCGGGGTGCCGCGGAAAGTGGTATTCGTTCCCATGAGCGCGGCCAGGTTATTAATCAAAGGCTGGACGTTGGAAGTATCATGATCGTCGAGGCCCAGCCCGGTCATATCAAAGACCAGCGGGTAATTATCATTCACGCCTCCGGCCGAGCCGAAGGGACGCGGGTCAACCGGATTCGGTTCGAATTTGGAGTCGAACCACCACAGGCAATTGGCCACGGCCGCCGGACCGCAATGGGTCCAGCCATTGGCGTCAAACCAGCCATTTTGTTTCTGATCGAAATCGGGCATTCCCTGCGGAGAGTAATCAAGATAGCGTGGCTTGTAGTATTCGCAGGTGTCGGGTTCTTCCGGAGCCCCACCGGTAATAACGAATGCCAAATCGAGGGACTGCATAAAATCGGGCGGTTCCCAAAGATCGATCCAATTCAAAACGTACCATTCACCCCAGACGGCGTCGTCGTTCCAGTGGTTATTGGTCGATTTCACGCCCCACTGGGTCATGCCGGGACTGGCCACGGTGGCAGAAATGTTCAGCCAGTAGATCGTCCCTTGTTCCTGCCAGAACCAGTCTTCTTCCGGCAGAAAAACATTATACTGGAAAAAGGGCAGATGGTCATTCATCAGAAACAGCCCGGACATCGGATCATACCAGCCCTGCATGCCCGGTTGCCAGGCAGGCATCGCGATGACATATTCATAGACTTCTTTTTCCCAGAGTGTCGCCCCGGGGCGGCTGTAGGGAATCATGGGCGGGTTGGCAGGGATATCGGCGTGGATGCTCAAATTGAAGGAAATAATCTGGCCTTCGATTCCGTGCATCCAGGAGCCCCAGAAATGGATATCCTTGACCCATCCGGTTTCGCTGCACATCCAGTCGTCGGCCAGAACCACGGGATTGGTGGCGTTGACATCCCAGCCGGTTACGTTCGGCAACTGCGGGAAGTGCATTTTGTGGCCGTCTTCTTCGACCCAGTCGCCCAGAACGGGGGTCGCGAGAAGCAGTCCGGCCGCAAGTACCAATAAGAATTTTTTCACAAAGTACCTCCGGTTAAATTATTAAATGTTAAAGGATTCAGTTTTCCGCGTAAAAAAAGTATTCATATTCGTCCACGTATGCGTAAACGAAAGCAGGCGTTTAAATAAGACTAAGAAAAAATCAATTGCTTCGAGAAGGTTTTAGAATTCTCGGTCGCAGGGCATAAAACCCTCTCCCAGTCATTACCTCCGCGAGGCCACCGGCAGGCTGGCCTGCGCATCCGGCTAAAGCACCCGGCCGATAACTGGATGTGACATTATATGACATTAATTTGTATGCCGGGCAAATAGCGCGGGTTCTGGAACCGCTTTTTTACATACCAAACACGTACTATTAATATAAAGATATCTCTTTGTCTGTCAATTCAATTTTGGATAAAAACATACTTGTGAGTATGGCGCCCAGGCCGGCCGGGGCAGTTATCCGGCGGCAAATAGGAGGCCGGTTAAAATCCGGTTTCGGGCGGCCAGTTGCCCTGTTTTCAGGGCACGGGTCAGATTGCGGTTTATTATATATTCGGCCAGAAAACCCGCGCCAAAACAGTCACCGCAACCGGTCGTATCTCCATGGACTTTCCCGCCGGTTGTTTCAAGGAATTCTAATTGTTCCCCATTTCGTTCCGGATCATAAACATAACAGCCGTGAGAACCGTCGGTGACAAGAAATATCTTGGCGGTGATAGGGACATTAGCCAGTTTCAGGCGCTTAATAAACAGATGGATGGCCGTATCCACGGCTATCATCTTATTGTCGCCAAGGCCGCTTAACAGCGCCAATTCAAGGCGGTTCATCTGAATAATATCGCTGTATCGCATGACTGTAGTCCAATGTGGCGGGACCCGGAGAAAGCGGCGGCCATCGGATCGTTGGCCCAGCGTATAGGAATGGATATCGGTATAAATCACTCCTTCAAAGCGCCGCCGAAATTTACCGAGTGAACGTAAATCTATATCCCGCCCCGAAATGAAGTTTAATAGAACAGCGTCGCAGTTCAGAAGCCCTTTTATGTGGTCGTATCGAAGAGGCGGAACGCCTCCTTCGAGAATTTCCGATTTGGTTTCACTATTATGATAAGTCAGGCGGCAATGATTGTTGCGTTCGGGCACGCGGCGGATAAGGTCGGTCTTAACCGACGGCAGGCGTTTGAGAATTTTCATTATCGGAGCATAGCAATCGCGCCCAATATTACAGACGGGGAAAATATCAACGTGTTTTTTTAATTCATCCGACAACACCATCAAATTATAAAGAATTCCGCCCCAGCCGTGATAACTGTTTCCATCGGGCAGGGTGACCGAATCTTTGTTGATGGTTCCGATAACGCCGATTTTTATCTTCGTCATGACAGGTACCTGGCCGCTGCTTTAAAGACTTCATCGACCGTGATTTGCTTCATGCACTGCATATGTCTGTCGTCGGACAGCGGGCAAATATTTTTAACGCAGGAGATACAGGCGAGGCTATCCTTTATGATAACCGTCTTCCGGGGAGCCAACGGTGAGGTTTCCTTCGGATTATCGGCCCCGGAGAGGACGACCAGAGGTATCCCGGTCGCTCCGGCCAGATGCGCCAGCCCGGAATCGTTGCCGATGAACAAGGCCGTTTGTGATAAAATTGCGGCGGCGGCGGCAATATCGGTTTGTCCACAGAGATTTATGATATCGGGATTTTGACCGCGGATTTCCTCGGCGGCGGACCGTTCGGCGGTCGTTCCCAGCACGGCTATCTTCAGGTTAAAGGCCTTAATTAATCTTGTCGCCAGTGCGGCATAATTGGCCGTCCCCCACCGGCGCGATTCCGCCACGGCCCGGGCGGCAATGACAATATAGCGGGTATGTTCGGACAGACCGCCGGCTTCAAGCAACTTTGTCACCAGGAGTATTTCGTCCGATGATATTTCGAGGCGCGGAAGGTCCATTTGGATTTTAATGTTCCAAAAGGCTTCCAGTATAAAGCGGTATTTTTCCGCCCGATGCTCCGGCGCGTTTGACGGATCAATCGGGTCGGTCAAAAGAAAACCCCGGCCGTCGGACGAAAAACCATAGCGGTGTTTTACTTTGGACAGGGCAAAAATCAGGGCCGAGGAAAACGACGGTGTGAGAAGCAAACCTCTCTCGGCTTGAATATCTTTGACTACCGGGCGCTGGCAGGATACGGCCGGAACACCATGCAGATGCCGATTGGGGATCAGATGCAATTTGGCGCCGGGCAGATGGCGGTACAGCGGTTCCGTCCATTGCGGCGCCAAAAGGTCGTAATTAATATTTTCCGGCAGTCCCTGAAGCGCGGCCAGAGCCATGACACAATCGCCCAGATGATTGGGAGTGCGAATCAAGTTAACCGTCATGACGAGGCCCACAATCAATTTTCCAGCGACGATGGGTCCAGAGCCACTGCTCGGGGTATTGGCGGACGCATTGCTCTAAATATGATGTATAAGCCTGGGTCATAATAACGATATCGTTTTCGGAATCGCCGCTATGGGGGGGGTAAATGGGCGGCAAAATCAGGGCCTTATGGTGATTGTATCCCAAGCGAATATAGACCCCGAACATTATCGGGCAATCCACCTTGACGGCGAAGGCGGCCGGGCCTTTGGGGGTGGCCGCCGGCCGGCCGAAAAAATTAACCGTCACCCCGCCCAGAGGGGCATGCTGGTCGGAAACGACCGCCACCATGCGGTTGGATTTGAGCGCCTTGATTACCCCGCGGGCGGCCATGCCGATGGGGATAATCCCCACACCGAGAGCACGCCGGAATGAAATCAGCAGGTCATTCACTTTCCGATTGTGTTGCTGGCCGACGAGAAAATCGATCGGGTATCCCAGCGCGGCGGCCCAGCCGCCGAGCAGTTCCCAGTTGCCGAAATGACCGGTGATAAGCATCGCCCCTTTGCCCTCCTGTGATACCCGATCCAGATGGTCTTTCCCCTCACATTCGGTCATGGCCAGAATTTTCTCCGGCGTATATTTGGGCTGACGGGCGAATTCGACCAGAGTGCGGGCGGTGTGAAGAAATACGTCTTTTATAATCCGCTCGATTTCGCCGTCGCTCTTTTCGGAACCGAAAGCCCTTTTGAGGTTTTCCCGTGCGATTCGTCGCCGCGAAGTCAGGACGGCGTAAGAAAGTCGTCCGAGTACAAAAGCAACGGCATCGGCCACTCGTCCCGGCAAAAGTTGTACTGCCCCGGTCAGAATCCGAACGGCCCAAAATTCGAGCCTATGGCTTATCGTCATCGTCGATTTGCTCCGGTTGGTCGGGGTCGCCGTAGTCAAAGTCGGTGGACTGATATTTCTCTTCCTCGTCCCACTTTTTGTAGTACCGGTGCCGCCGGACGGTTTTCAAGACGAAGCCGATAATGACCACCAGCGCCAGGAAAATCCATAAAAAGTACGTGTCCGTAAAAAGGCTTAACAAGTTATACCTCCCGATGAGGAATGTATTAAATTCTTCTTCGAATTCGATATAGGTTGCGCCGATGGCTTCGGTCAGGGCCTGGTCAACGGTGGCCCGCCGCCGGAACTGGTCGAGCATGACATTGAACGGTCCGACACCGTAACGATCGAGCAGATATTTGACGGCCAGATAGCTCTGGGCATAGGCGGTTTGGGCCTGGCCCTCGCCGAACGTGTTCAGCTTTTCGATGTCATGCAAAGCGAGAATCGAGCGAAAGACAACGGCCCGGCCCATGGCCAGGTTATCGGTCCAGTCCCACTCGGCCGAGACAAACATGGCGACGCCTTCATCGAGCCAGCGCGGCAGCCACTGGCCGTTGACACGGTCGGCCAGCGCCAGATGGGCGTATTCATGTTTGACCAGCTCGGCCAATGGTTTTCCGACGTTGAAATGCGCAGGAGACTTCAAAATGATCTGGCGCTCGAAGGGTCTGGCGGCGGCGGCCCCCCAGTCGGGGAAAGCGCTCCCGGTCAGCCGGGTGAAATCCTCGCGGCTGTGTACGACGTGGATATCGGGTTTGTAGCGGAGGGTATCGTCGAGAATTGTGATTAGCCTGGTTCGGGCGTCCTGCACGGCGCGTTCGATATCGGGTTGAAACTGCCCGGTTACTCCGAAATAATTATAAAAAGGATATTCCCGCTCGAAGCCGGCTTTCCCTCCGGCCGCCATAGCCAACAAAAGGATAAATATAACAGCACACACAAACGTTTTACTCATGAAACCAAGATAATAGGGCCGGGTCTTCAAAACAACCGTCGACGGCATAAAAAATAAGAATCCGGGGCCTGAAATTGAGGGATTAATTTATATTGACTTTGGCCGGAACTATACTGATTTTATGAGATTAAACGAGGATTGAGCCGCCAAACAGGCAACCGAAGAATGAACATTCTAAGCCACAATGTTCTGGTCCTGAATCAGAATTATGAACCGATGTCGGTCTGTTCGGCCCGCCGGGCCTTCATTCTGATGTTTCTGGGCAAAGCGGAATTGATTGAAAAACAGGACGGTCTGAAAATCAGATCGATGTTGACGACATTCGATCTTCCCTCGGTGGTTCGGCTGGGCCGTTATGTCAAGGCCCCGCACAAAAAGATACTGCTGTCGCGCAAAAACATCCTGATCCGCGACGATTTCACCTGCTGTTACTGCGGGACACGCAAAGGGCCGATGACGGTGGACCATGTTATCCCCAAAAACCGGGGCGGGACCGACACGTGGGAAAACCTCGTCTGCGCCTGCGAAAACTGCAACAACAAGAAAGGCGATCGTACCCCCGCCAAGGCGGGCATGAGATTGAACCGCATTCCCAAGCGGCCCAATCATATCACTTATATACAGCGTTTTGTCGGCGTCAACGACAATCGCTGGAAACCATATTTGTTCATGGATTGATATCTGACGATGAAAGAGAAAAAAGAGACGATTTTGTCCGGGATGCAGCCGACCGGTGAGTTGCATATCGGCAATTATGAAGGCGCTTTGAAAAACTGGGTCGCCTTGCAGAACGATTACAATATGTACTGCTGCATTGTCGACTGGCATTCCCTTACCGCCGAATACGAGCAGACCGAACAGCTCAAGGAAAGAATATATCAGGTGGCCGTGGATTACCTCGCCGGCGGCCTTGACCCGGAGGTGTGCAGCATATTCATCCAGTCCGACGTCAAGGAACACGCCGAATTGCATTTGATATTTTCCATGCTGGTGACGGTTCCGACATTGACGCGCCTGCCGACGTATACTGAAAAAAAAGAAGCCAAGGGGCTGGACAGTTATGGTTTTCTGGGGTACCCGGTTCTGCAGGCGGCGGATATTTGTGTTTATAACGCCGATAAAGTCCCGGTTGGCAAAGACCAGGAAAAGCATATCTGGCTGGCGGCGGATCTGGCCAAACGCTTTAATACTTTGTACGGGCCGACGCTGGTCGAACCGGGGATACTTTTAACCAAGATTCCGCTCATCCCAGGGCTGGACAACCGTAAGATGTCGAAGTCTCTGGACAACCATATTTCGCTGGCGGCCTCGGAGCAGGAAACCGGCACCCGATTGAAGAAGATGTTCACGGATCCCCAGAAATTGCGCAAAAATGATCCCGGTCGCCCGGAAATTTGCCCGGTATATGCATTACACCAAGTGTACACGGAAAATCATAAAGAAGAAATCGCGCCGCCCTGCCGTGCCGGCGAGCTGGGCTGTGTCGAATGCAAAGGCCGTCTGGCGGTAAATTTAAACGCCGCCCTGGCCCCGATTCGCGAAAAAAGAGTTGTTCTTGAAAAAAAACCTGACTATATCTGGGATGTGCTAAAAACCGGCGCGGGCAAAGCCCGGGTCCGGGCCGCGGAAGTAATGGACCGGGTTCGCAGCGCCATGCAAATGAAGTATTACGGATGATAAATATACCCAGGGATAATTACTCGGTCGATCTGGAAGTTTTCCAGGGGCCGCTGGATCTTCTGCTTTACCTTATCCGCAAGGATGAAATCGACATTTATGACATTCCCATCGCCCGCATCACCGAGCAGTATATGCACTATATCGAGATGATGAAAATCCTCAATCTCGAATTGGCTGGGGAATATATTCTCATGGCCGCAACCCTGATCCGAATCAAAGCCAAGCTGCTGTTGCCTCGCGACGGCGATGACGCTGAAGAGGCCGATCCGCGTCAGGAGCTGGTCGCCGCTTTACTGGAGTATAAAAAATTCAAGGAAGCCAGTGAAATCCTCCGCGAGAAAAGGCTTCTGGAGGAACGGATTTTCACTCCCCCGCCGATTGACGGCAATCAGAAATCAAAGGTGGTTTTGTCCGATTCCACGACTCTTTATGATTTATTGACCTCATTCCGGGACGTGCTGGAGAGAATCGGCAAAGACCAGTTTTATGAAATCCAGCCCGAGGAACTGACCGTCGAGGATCGTATCAAGCGCGTTTTGGAAGTACTGTCCGATAAGGACTCGGTGGCCTTTCAGGAATTGTTCATGGATATACCCCGCAAGCTGGTGGCGATCATGACCTTCATGGCGATTTTGGAGCTGGCCCGGGTTCACCGCATTATGATTCGGCAGTCACTGCCGTTTTCCGAGGTTCGCGTTTATCGCGGGGAGCGATTCGATGATATCAAGCCGGGTTCCGAACTGGTGGACCAGATAAGTGTCGCATAACAGGGAAAATAAAATGGATAATATCAATAATGATTATAGAACTTCGGTCATAGAAGCCCTGATTTTATCCTCGCCGGAGCCGCTGGCGGCAAAAAAAATCGCCGAGGTGATTGAAGATATGACGCCATCCAAAGTGGGCGAGGCGATCGAAGCCCTCAACGAAAAATATCGCCGGACCGACAGCTCCTTCCGCATCCGCCAGATAGCCGGCGGCTATCAATGCTATATAACCGAAGAGTATTCGCCGTTCGTGGATGAACTGCATACGCGGCGTCGCAATGTCCGTTTGTCCCGCCCGGCCCTGGAAACGCTGGCCATTATCGCCTATCGCCAGCCGGTGACCAAGATCGATGTCGAAATGATTCGCGGGGTGGCCTCGGACTCGGCCATACACACGTTGCTGGAAAGAAAGCTGATTACCATGGCGGGCCGGTCTCCGGCCATTGGACGACCATTGTTGTACAAGACGACCGACGAATTTTTAAAATACTTTAACCTGAATACGCTTAATGATCTGCCCCAGATGTCGGAAATCGAGGAATTGATATCTTCCGACGAGGATTCTACCCAGCAGAATCTTCCCCTCGGTCCTTTTGCCGCACGCCACGCCAACGGCAAAACCCGCAAGTTGACCATCGCCAGAGGCCCTGAAGACACTGCTGGGCAGGCAGATGATGCTGAATCCGAACCCGCCGAAGTCACTCCTGACGAGTTGAAGGAAAACGATGAGGCTATGGCCGATGATAATGAGGCAGTTTATATCCCGGCCGAGAACTCATTGGCGTCCGAAGAAAGGGATTTCGAAAGTGACGCGGACTCCGCGATGGATGAGGATTATTCTGATATCGACGAAGCCGATAAAGCAGAAATTTCCCGGTTAAATGATGCCGCTGCCATGGAATCGGACGAAATCGAGGAAAACGATGTTCCGGACGAGGTAGCCCGGATAAATGAAGAATAGAATCCGGAAACGTTCCGGATTACTAAAGATGATTGAAGCCCGCCAAGATGAGGTCGCAGAACTCCGCTGATGAGCCCTCAAATCAGAATCAATAAATTTTTATCAGAATGCGGTGTCACTTCTCGGCGAGGGGCGGAAGAGATGATCGCCCGGGGTAAGGTCACGCTCAATGACAAAACGGTCGAGAAGCCCGGGGTCATAATCGATACTGATACCGATATAATCAAAGTCGATGGCACCGAAGTCAGTCAGGTGGCCAAGAAGTTTTATGTCCTGTTAAATAAACCTCCCAAAGTTATCACCACGTTGCACGACCCGTTTCGCCGTAAAACGGTCGCTTATTTCACCAAAGGAGTTCCGGGGCGGGTGTATCCTGTGGGCCGACTCGATTTCGATACGCAGGGGGCTCTATTATTGACCAATGACGGCGAGCTGGCCTATCGTCTGGCGCACCCCAAATATCAGGTCAAAAAAGTTTATCACGCGGTGATCAACGGGCATTTTTCGACCGACCTGGGCGACAAGATTGCTTCGGGAATAAAGCTTGCCGACGGTCATATCGCACGGGGGCAGGCGGAATTTCTGTACGCCAAAAACGGCCTGACATGCGTGCAGGTCATCCTGTCCGAGGGTCACAAGCATGAGGTTAAGCAAATACTCAAGGCGGTGGGGACGCCGGTTATAAAATTGACGCGGGTGGAATTTGCCGGATTGCGCACCGACGGTCTGAAAGTCGGGCGCTGGCGTTATTTGAATCATACCGAAATCAGACAACTCAAGGATTTGGTCGGGCTGTAAAAAAAAACACGGGTCGCCCGCCGGGCGACCCGAATCTATTATAAAATCTATGGTTAAAGGAAAGAGCCGGAATCAGATCTCGCTGGTTTCAATTTCGTACTTTTTGATTTTATCAAAAAGTGTGGTGTAGTCGATCTTCAGGGCTTCCGACGCTTTCCGTTTGTTTCCGCGAACCTGCTGCAGGACACGTATGATGGCGGCGCGCTCGGCCTGCATCTGGGCATGGGCCCCGATTTCTTTGAGTCCGGCGCCCTCGCGCAGTCTTATTTCACCCGGAGTGGTGAGCCGTATGGCCAGATGGTCGGGCGTCACTTTCTTGCTCTCGGCCAGGATTATGGCCCGCTCGATGGTGTTTTCCAGTTCCCGGACGTTGCCCGGCCAGTGATATTTTTCCATAAGAGCGGCCGCTTCCTTCGACAGAGCCTTCAAAGGTTTCTTCATCTCACGACAGTATTTCTGCATGAAATAATCGGCCAGCGGCTTGATGTCGTCGCGGCGTTCGCGAAGGGGCGGGATGGTGATCGGGAATACCGACAGCCGATAGTACAAATCCTCGCGGAACTGCTTGCGGCGTATCATCTCCTGCAAATCCATATTGGTGGCGGCGATGACGCGGACGTTGACCGAGACGGCCTTGGTTCCGCCGAGGCGTTCGAAGCTTTTTTGCTGTAATACCCGCAGGAGCTTGGCCTGAAGCGATATATCCATGTCCCCGATTTCATCGAGGAAAATCGTTCCGCCCTCGGCGATCTCGAATTTTCCCATCTTGCGCGAAACGGAGCTGGTGTAGGCGCCTTTCTCGGAACCGAACAGTTCGTTTTCGAGAAGGTCGCGCGGGATGGCGGCGCAGTTGATGGCGACATAGGATTTGTCGCGGCGCGGGGACAGGTTGTGTATGGCCCGCGCAAAGAGCTCTTTGCCGGTACCCGATTCGCCCTGCAGAAGCACCGAGGTGTCGCTGTTGGCGACTTTCTGTATCAGGCGCGAGACTTCCTGCATCTTTTCATTCTGCCCGACAATTTCGCTGAAACCGAGGGTTTGAGCCAGCTCTTCGCGCAGGAGGCTGTTTTCGGCGATCAGGCGGCGGTTTTCCAGCGCCCGTTCGATAAGGACGGTCAAATGGTCGGGGTCGAACGGCTTGGTGATAAAATCATAGGCCCCGCTCTTCATGGCGGTCACGGCCGACTCGACGGTCCCGTAGGCGGTCATGATAATAACGGCCATGTCCTGGTCGATTTCTTTGAGGGAATTTAAAACCGTCAGACCATCCATTTCCGGCATGCGCAGGTCGGTCAGGACGAGGTCGTAGTTTTTGACACGAGCCAGGTCCACGGCTTTTTTGCCGTCTTCGACGGCGTCCACCATATACCCCACATCTCCCAGCGTCTGGGACAGCATAGTCCGGACGGTGTCTTTGTCATCTATCACCAGTATGTTCGGCATCACAACTCCCTGAAGAAGTAAATTCTTTATAGGTACTTTAATACAACTATGGTTGTGCTCCTTTAATTTATCGGCTTTTGTCGTTAGTGGTGCAGATCAAAAATTGCACATTTTTGGCGGGTTGTACTGCCTCGCCGGGCATGGGGTTACGGGGTTTCCCCGGCGTTGTGTCCGCGCTATTTTCGAAACGACCGGCAAATCGAAGGGCGGTGTGCCGGTCGGTTGGAACATTTGTGCATGGTCATATTTGCCACCCGTTGGGTGGGCTACAAGAGCTAAAAAAGGTATGTATCTGGAAAAGCGGTTCGGTTATTTCAAGGTGCCGAAATCGCCGGCTCGGTAATTCAGTCGTTTGGTCGTGATTTTACCGCAAATATCGAACATGTAAAAATAGACGTTTTCGGGCAGGGGGCTTTTATCCTTGCTCAAGGTATTCCAGGTGATTTCATGCAGGCCGCGCGGGTAGATTCCGTCAACCACGTTGCGCACGATTTTATCGGGAGTGAGGTGTAAATTGATTATAACCCGGCAGGAGTCGGCATCGACGACGGCAAATTCCAGAGTCAGATTTTCCGGCGGGCGCTTGTTTCGGATTTGCCCGGTCAGATCGTCGACGCTGTCGAGGTCGATGGTTCTTCCGGGTGGCCCAGTATAGATGACATAATCGCCGCTGTCGATGGTCGATCCGCTTTCCGGTGAGGATTGGTTTTTATGAGTGCAGGTGGCCATAAGCGCGGCCAGAAGAGTGATAATTAAAATATGACTGAATTGCTTCATATGAATTTTATACTACAAAATCGGGAAAAAGCAATAAAAAAAGCAGGCACGCCTGCACCTATTTCAACGATCACATTGCTCGGCAAAAAATAAACGATGAAAATGTCACGCTATTCCGTCAGGATGGCCGTGTCCCAGTAGAGAAGGACATGCGGGTCGGAGCCGTCGGCGTTCATGATGATAACATCGTCATGGCCGGGGGCCATCATCGGGTCGCAATAGACTATTTTGGTCCCATCCGGTGACCAACTGGGACAGTCTCCCCCGTTTTGGGTCAACGTTGTAATATTACCGCTGGCGATATCAAGTATTCTTATCTGGGCGCCCAAGCAAAAGGCGATTTGTAACCCGTTAGATGAAATATCTGGGTTATAATAAGTCGTATAAGGTTTGCCCACTTCTATAACCAGAATTACTCGCTCGGTAGAATCAACAAGATTCATATACGCCAATTTGCCTTGATTATTTCCGACGCTTATAATATAAAACAAGCTATCAGCGGGGCCAAAATCCAGATGGCCTCCATAGCGGATGAACTGGCGCACGTTTTCCCCGTTTTGATCCATAATCCAGGCACCCGAGCTTGTATCGCCGGGGGAATGCCTGAAAGCAATCAATGTATCGGAATTCGACCAGGTGCAGGCGTAGTTTTCACCGTTGAAAGTCAGCCGCGTCAGGCTGTCGCCGTTGATCTTGATTTTATAGATGTCGGTACCGGCATTAAACGCCAGCCATTGACCATCCGACGACCAGCACAAGTCGATAACCAACGGCGAACCTTCAAGACCCGGGAATTGCCTGAAATCGCTACCATCGGGGCGGATCAAATACACCCCGCGCGGGATCCGGCCCAAAGAGGGAAAGCGGGAGACGGCGATCCATTCCCCGGTCGGCGACCAGGCCGGAATCGCCGCCGAGGGCGGGATGGCCGGGGGCGGTTCGGAGATGGCGAAGTTGTCGTCATCGCAGGCCAGCAAAAGGCATAACAAAGTAACGGCCATTATTATAAGCAGGGATAGATAATATGTCTTTGCGTTATTCAAATCGTCCTCATGATCCACAAATTCAAATATAGCTAATTATCACATACGGTCAATTAGCATTTACCACCCCCCTTCAGCATCTGACGGCAAAAAACCGCGAATTTCCAAAAACAGATCAGGGCCGAAAGTATAGATTTATATCTGAAACGAAATTACGGAAAATTGTGATTGAAGTCAGTCTGGAAATTCGTTTTGGTTGCCGCCCACTCGGCGGTGTTTGAATGCCGACTGGCCATGCCCCGGGCAACCTGGCGCCAGACGAGGGCGTCTAGCGCCCACAAGTAAAAGATCCCACCGCTGATCCTACATAAAATTCAGGACCTTCGGGCGGCCGGGGCATGTGGGCACACCGGGTTTGGGGCAGATGTGGACATCTGCCGCCCACAATGTCGTTGTTCTTGGCTGCCAGGCGCCGAGGTGGGGTACCCGGCGAAGATCCGGTCGGTCTGAGGACCAACCGGGCACAACTCTGTGGCGGTTTCATGGGCGGCAGTTGCGGCAGGGGCTATAGCCGTCGCGGAAGGCCTGCTCGCGGGAATCGAAACGAATCAGTTCGTTCCAGTCGGCGTTTTTGACCGAGGCGCAATGGGGCCGGTGGAAACGGAAGCTCCCCTTTTTAGCAAGATAATATGGTTCCGGCTGGCGCGGCATCGACCAGACGCCCCGGCCCGATGTCATGGCCCGGTTTTGGGCGTCGAGCAGAAGTTCGATTTTATCTTTATCGCCGATATTGTCGTCGAAAAGATAAATATGTCCCAGCCCCTGTTCGAGTATGGCGGCGTTGACAAAAACGGAATCAAGATAAATATACCCCAGAATCCGGCCATAACCATCGCGGCGGCGGTGAGAATAATCCACTTCGATTGTCTTGCCCATTATCAGTCCGGCCAGATAGGCGGTGGCGGAGTCATAGTAGAGGTCGCCCCGTTCGGGGCAGTCGATTGACAAAAGGCGGATTTTGTCGCCGCCGGTGATTTCGACAGTGTCGCCGTCGAGCACGGCGGTGACAGTAAAGCGGTCGGCGGGGAAAGTGTCGTTGTCGATTTCATCGACAAAGCGGATGAGCAGAAGCAGGAGGATGAAGACAAGAATCAGGTATCGTTTTTGCGGGATTTTCATAGTTTTTCTTTTCGGCAAGATAGGTCAAGTTGATATTAGTGGCAATGATTTCTTTCCCGGAAGGGTCTATTGGCGCACAATATCTTGGTTAATAGCGGGTTACGGACACAATCGCCCTGTTGGGAGGGTTTAGCGGGAAAATATTTCCTATTTTCTTCTTGACAAAATCCCATAAAAAACTATTTTAGAGTCGAGCGTGTGTAATCGGTTGTTGCTGCTCGAGAGCCACAAATGAGCGGTTGCGACTGTTACCAAAATTAATTACCTCTTTTGCACGGTTCGAATTGTTAAAGGAATAAAATCCCGTCCACCGGGGTTCCCTTTAATTCGTTTAGGAATTTTATCTCTTTATAACCGGTCGTTATTGGAAGTAAAATCTCTGGCGGGTTGAGGTTTCCGGCGACAGTCGAATTGAGTCACCTCATTTCTGGATATGTCAATGTTTAACGTAACTCATAAGCAAGTGCTTTTAGGAGGTGAAACTTTTTTAGATATCAAAGGGCTATATAATTGGAGTTTACAGAAGTTTGATCAACACAACATTTCGGGGTTAAATCTCTATTTTCGGATTTGGCTCCTTACTCCATAGGAATGATTTTGAAACTATTGACCAAAGTTAATACTCACAAATCCCTGGACAGAAGTGAGCTATGAAGAAACGCCGCATAACCATAACCGATATCGTCAGCGGGCAAAGATTTTGCGATTTTTGCCGAAAAGAAGGATATCAGCTTGGTTTGGCCTTTTTTCAGATTTTGGTTAATATGTGGAGCAGTATTCCTAATTTTAAGGAGGAAATAAATGTTGCTTAACAAAAAGCTGACAATTGCGGTACTTACATTGGGGTTATTGCTGACCCTTGCAAGTGCGGCTTTTACTTCCGAAACGATTAAGGTTCTTGGCCAGGATCAACAACGGTACGAGAGGATCAATGCGTCGAATCCGAAGTTCCAGCAGTTGAGCCTAAAGGTTGCCAATCAGCCGGTGCATGCTTTCAGTCGTCCGGATATTGCTTATGCGATTACGCCGACGGCTGTACTTCCTCCGGATTACTTCTGCGACCCGCTGTTTTATAACCAGGATTTTGCGTTTTACACGCTTTTCCCGGTTGCGACATACGATTTGCGGACCTATGTTTTTCGTATGACGCCGACGGAGGGTTACACCTGTACTCTGGTGACAGCATCGGTGCTGTTTTATGGCCCGGCTCATGTTGGGACGCCTAACGCCTACATGTGTGTATATGACGAGAATCTGACTCCTCTGGATTCGATCTATATACCGTGGGCGACCATCCAGGCTACCGGCTACGGCTGGCTGGATGTCGACATGCGTGCTTTGGGCTTGACGTTTGTTGATGGTGAAGAGTTCTATATCGGACTCCGTGCTGTCCCCAGCGTCCCCGGCGATCAAATCGCGATTTTGATCACCGACGTCGGATTGGGTGACAACCGCCATGCCTGGTATGCCGACGGTGCCGCCGGCTATCTGGGCTGGTACACGTTCAGCAGCAACAGAGCCTATTCGTTCATGTCGGAAGTTTGCTGCGACCGCATTCCTTATTCCAGTTGTTACACACAGGAATGGGACTGTGCGACCCCGTATGTTTACTGGTGGGAACAGCCGAATGCCTGGTCCGAGGATTACTACAGCCAGCGCTTCACCGCGGGTGGCGGTTTGGATACCTTGACCGAATTCGGTATCGCTCTCTTCAGTTATGCGGGTTATTTTGAGCCGGTTGGCGCGCCCGACCTGGACGTTTTCGTCTGGGGCGACGCGGGTGGTTTCCCGGACACGACTAACGTCCTGTACACGACCACCATTCCGTTTGCCAGCCTGCAGTTCTGGCCGGCCACAAGCGGCTATAACTCGGTTACGGGTCTTAGCGTCATCGTTTCCGGCGACTTCCACATCGGCTGGTCGGTGAACGACGTCTCCGGCGGCGTTCTGGCGGCCCTGTCCGATGACGGTTCGGTTTGCGGCGTCGGCCGCAGCAGTGTTCTCTGGTTACCCACCGGGGATCCGCTCGACGGCTATGCCTGGGGTTCGATTCTCGAAGCCTGGGGCGCCGATGTCAACTTCTGGATTTATGCCGACATCTGCAAAGATGAATTCTCGGAATGCCAGAATATTTCTTACTATACCGGTATTGCCAATTTCTGGTATCTGCCCGATCGCTACGGCGATTATGCGCAGGCGGTGCGGTTCACGCCGTTCGGCGAAGGCTGCCGTCTGGAGACCATGTATTATGCTCTCTACTGGCATCCGGCCCGCTGTGCTGCTCCGTGGAATCTGTACACGGAGAATTCACAGCTCCAGGTTTTTGACAACACTGGACGCGATGGTCTCCCCGGAAATCTCCTGGGCTCCATCGACTTAACTCCCGCCGATTACTATGCCGTTTGCGGATATTATGTGTGGAACTCTCGTAGTTTCCACGACCAGAATATCCGTTTTGACGCGGACGTCTGGTGCGGCATCGAATCGCAGGCTTCGGATACCCTGACCGGTATTCTGGTCCTGTCCGATGCGGTCGGTACCGCCCCGTTGAGCCGCACGGCTGAAAACTGGCTGGGCGACTGGGAATACGTTTGGGAAGCGTGGCCATGGGATTGGAATACTCTGATCGATATCGACGTGTGCTGCGTCCCGATTGCGGAAATAGCCTGTACGGGCGGTGAAAGCTGGCCGGTCAAGGCTCATGATGATTTCCGCACGAACCATTCCCTGAACAGCATTGGCGACGCCCAGTGCAACCTGACCAAAGCCTGGCAGTATAACACGGTCCAGACGATGGTTTATGGTTCTCCGGTTATCTGGGAAGATATCGTCGTAGCCCTCTTCGGCGACAGACTGGTCACCATCGATCTCAATACGGGAACCCAGATTAACCAGAAGCTCGCCACCGATTTCGGCAGCTTCGTTCTGGCTTCGGGTATGTTCTCGACCCCGTCGGTCAAGAACTGGGCCGATTACGGCATGGACCAGACGCTGGTCTATGTTGCCGGTGCCGGCGCCCGTGCCTTCTCTGCGTTCAATATTAATACTCTCGATACGGTTTGGTCACGCAAGTATGACGTCCACGGCACGAACACTTTCACCTATGGTCAGCATTGCTTCGTGGATGTTGGCGGCGTGCCTTACCTGATTTACTGGGGTGACGGCGGCGACATGTACGCCTGTAACGCCATGACCGGCGCCTCCATCTGGGGTCCGATCAACGTTGGCGGCAACGTCACCTTCACGGCAGTTACTGACGGTGAGTTGGTTTTTGTCGGTCACGATGAAAACGTCACCAACGGTGATGTCAAGGCCTATGATCCGTCCGACGGATCGCTGGTCTGGTCGCTTTCCACGGTCAACGGTGGTCTTCTGGGCGGAACGGTTGTTCCGGCTAAAGACTATCCGGGCACGGAAGGCTTCCTGGCCGGTATGAGCTATGACGCGGCTGCCGGCAAACTGTATGTCGTTTCGTCCTACAATCCGGCGGACAACTCCACCCCGGTTCAGGACGGCGGCGTCATGTATCGTATCAATGCCGCTGACGGCGTTGTTGACTGGGTTCAGCTGTCCAACGGTGGTCTGGGCTCCGCTTTCGCGACTCCGGCGATCGATGCCAGCAAGGTTATCTTCCAGGGCTGGTGCCCGTGGACGACCTCCGGTCAGAGACGCGGTCCGATCGCGTACATCAAGAACTCCGGAGTCATTGCCTGGGCTAACACTCTGACCAACCCGGGTTCATACAGCCCAGCCGACGGTGGCTTTGCCCACAACTGGTTGATGGACGGCATGCTGTCCTGCGAGCCCGGTGTGGCCGATTTCTATATCGCGCAGATGCGTGAAGATTATCTGAACGTCTTCAACGCCGATGACGGCACGCAATTGTGGCATCGTCGTTTTGCGCTTGGTCAGAATCGTGCTCACCGCACGGCTCCGGTCATGGATGACGGTCACGTCCTGGTTGTCTGGGGATGGAAGATGTTCTGTCTCACCAATCAGACCGATCGTCAGCGCTTGAACATCCTCAACTACAAAGTCGACGTTCCGGTTGAATTCGGCGGCGGCACGAGCGAAATCATCACATTCGCGGACATCTTCGAAAACAACGGTTGCGCTCCGCTGACCATTTTCAACGTAACGATTGACGAGAACACCAACGGCACGGTTCCTCCGGTTGCATCCTTCACGGTCGGAGAAGATCGAATCGGTCACTCCGAACAGTATCTGGCCAAGATGACGAACAAGGCCGAAGAGCTTGTCAGAGACATAGCTCAACTCGGCGCCGATGTGGCCATCGAGAATATGCGCTCATCGAGCAGCAGAGCCTCGTATGCCCCGCCGGCGTTTTTGAACGCCATTGTTTCGCCGACGCCTAATACTATCGTGAACCCGGGCGCTCCGCCGGTTGATATCGTGCTGGATGTGAACGCTTCGATCATTACCCGCGGCGCTCACGTGTTCTATGCCTTTATCAATTCAGATGACCCCGACTACTTCCTCGACAGCGCCTACATGAACAATAGTACCAACTATCTCATTCCGGCGGTCGAATTGACGGTTGTCGGCGGTTGTTTGTATGATGTTGAAACGCTCGAGTTCGGCGCCACCGGCGATTTGAACTTCACACGCGTTTACAATTCCGGTAAACTGGCCGACGGCGACGTGAACGAGTTCGACGTCGATGGTTATCCCGGTGAATTCTGGCAGGCCGGTATCATGTTCGGCAATGCCAAATATCGGCTGGCTTTCCATTCCGACAACTGGAGCGGAGGCGACTGGGAGTGGAATACCCTCCTGGCCGACGTCAACTGCGCCACGGCCCAGTGCGAAATCGGCCTCGAAACCAATGCGCTTCTCGGCTACATTTCGCTCGACCAGGGTAGCACCTATGAACCTCTGTACGGTGAAGTCGCGACCATCGCGTTCGTGGACTCCGTCCAGAACTTCTATGATACCCTGCTCTCTCCTCGTCGCTGGAACTGGGATTGGCATGATACATATGGCGAATCGCCGCCGTACGACGACACCCTGACCATGGGCTTCAAGGCCTGCGGTAAAGTAATCGGTGCTTATACCGCCGATAAGAACGGCGTTCTTGATAACTTCGTTATCTACAGATACGCCGTTTACTCCCGCTATGGACAGGCTGTCAACGATATGTATGTCGGTGCCTTCATCGACTACGACGTTGGTCCGAATAACAAAAACAACGTTACCGGATACAACAAGGCTCATTCCGTGGCCTGGTCGTATGACTGCGCCACTCCGATCCGCGCCTTCGGTATGGTGAAGATCCCGTTCGGTGGCTGCTATGAGCCGCTGATCAACGCCAGGGGTCTCGACGGAAGACCGGGCGGATTCTGGAATGATTCGCATATCTGGCTGGATTCCGCGTATAACTGGATGTCCAGCCCGCTGTGGAAGTATCAACTGATTCACCAGCCCGGCATTCTGCCGTGCGTTTCGTCGTCCACAGACCGTGAATCCTTCTTCACGCTGCAGACGGCGAACCTGCCTGCCTGGGCCGGAACGGCTGATTCGACCATCGTCTGTTTCGCCAACTTTGGGCTTGAAGCCGCCGATGCGTCCGATCCGTCGAATTACTTCGAGCTGGCCAATATGGCCAACAAGTGGGCCGGCTTCGGTCGCGGTGACGTCAATAACGACGGTATGATCAACCTGGTTGACATTGTCTATCTGGCGAACTTCGTCCTGGATCCGATCAATAATAAAGGTCCGTATCCGTTCAAGTACTCCGGTGATGTCAATGCCGACGGTTCCTATACCGCCGCTGACGTGACGTACCTCATTAATTATTACTTTAATGGTGGTGCGGATCCGCTTGGTGCTTGGGAAATCTAATCAGCCTTTGCTGATAGATCGTTTTGGAGCAAGGTCAAATGACCTTGCTCCTTTTTTTTGGCCTTAAACCGGAATAAACTTGCCCGGCGGTAATGAACCGGAGTATTTTAAAGGTGTTATAAAGCCAAGGACCGGAACCGAAAACGGCCACAGGATATATGAATAAGCCGGACGCCATATCGCATACGATATACTATCACATGATCGACCTGTATGATGTCGGGGCGATTTATCATCACGGCGACAGCCTTATTTTTCGGGTGTTACCCAAGAAGGACCCGGCCTATGCTTTTCAGGTATTAAGACGTCGGCTCAAGACGATCGGCTTTAAGGCGGCCTCCCGGGAAGACATGCAGGGCTTTTTGATCAGCGTCGCAGAACTGCCCTGGCATCGCCGCATCCCCCCGTTGAACGCCATCCTGTTTTTGGTAACGATATTGACCATGTTTTTCGCGCCGCTTTTTTATACCCGGTTGAGTTTCGCCGATATACTATCGGCGGAGTTTCTTTATGACCGTCTGGAATTCACGGTTGCGCTTATCCTGATACTGCTCTTTCACGAGTTCGGGCATTATTTAGCGGGAAGGCGGCGCGGGATACTGATGTCGCTGCCCTATTTTATCCCCGCGCCCAATTTTGTCGGGACCTTCGGGGCAATAATCAAATCCCGTTCGCCGTTCGGTAACCGTCGCGATTTGATCGAGGTCGGCGCGGCCGGACCGATTGCGGGATTTGTCGTGGCCATCGTGGTTTTAATCTATGGTTTGCAGAAGGCGGTGGTCATCCCGGCCGGGGGCGGTCTCACGCTGGGTGATTCTCTGCTGATCAAGTTCATGGCCAATCTGATTGTCGGCCCATTGCCGGACGGGTATGATTACGCTCTGCCGGCGGCGGCGCTGGCGGGATGGGTCGGGCTTCTGATCACGACCATCAATTTACTGCCGCTGGGTCAGCTGGACGGCGGGCATATCGTATATGGCATGGTGGGGCGGCGGCAATATGGCATCAGTTATGTATTTCTGGCGATAATGCTGGTTCTGGGATTCTGGTGGCCGGGCTGGTGGTTGTTCGGAGCGCTGACGTTTATATTCGGATTGAAGCACCCGCCGACTCTTGACGATTCGCAGAAGTTGCCGGAATCGACGGCTTTTATGGGTGTGGCGGCGATTTTGATTTTTATACTGTGCTTTGTGCCGGTTCCATTCAGACTGTAACCGGGGACGCGGCTATTTTTACGGCCTCATCGCCCTTTTTGATAGCCCGGTTGATAAGTCCTTCTTCGTACGCTTCCTGAAACAGCTTGACCAATTCGGGGTCAAACTGCGTCCCGGCGTGTTCACGAAGCTCCTTGAGGGCGAAATCATGCGATTTGCCCTGTCGATAGGGTCGGTTGGACGTGATAGCATCGAAGGTATCGACGACGGCCAGCAGTCGTCCTTCGATCGGGATCTCCTTCCCTTTCAGGCCATTGGGATAACCGGTTCCATCGAAACGTTCATGATGGCACAGGATATATGGAATAATCGGCTTTAAAAACGGGACCTGTCCCAGAATGGCCGCCCCGCGGATCGGGTGCTGCTGCATGATCACGCGCTCATCGTCGTCCAGTCGTCCCGGCTTGTTGAGAATGCCGTCGGGGATACCGATTTTGCCGATGTCATGAAGGCGACATCCCGTTTTGAGTTGATTAACACGTCGTTTGTCCCAACCCAGTTTTTCGGCCAGTATTTCGGCGAGATAAAACACGCGGTCGGTATGACCGGCCGTGTAATTGTCGCGGGCTTCGATGGCATTGGCCAGGGCGCCGATGGTCTGAAGATAGGAACGTTTGAGGTTATATATCAATCGGGACGATTCCATGGCCGACGCGGCCTGCGAGGCCAGAAGCGAAATGAGGTGCATCTGGCCGGGGGTAATTTGTTTGAAGGGGTGGTCGTAAACGATGTTTAAATGCCCCAGCAAAACCCGTTTGGAAATCAGGGGATTCGAGATAATGGTACGGCGACAGGGGGTATTGTTCTTAATGATATCGAAGTTATCGCAATAGACGTCCTCGCGGTTACGCTGGACGTGTTCATGGGGTGTCAGGCCGTTCAGGAATTCTTCGACCGAGGGGTCGTCGTATTCGCCGCCGATACATTTGAGGCGGTGGCAGTGTTGTTTTTTATCATACAGAAGGATGGACGATGCGGTCGCGGGCAGCTGTTGCAGCAGGGTCTTGTTGATCATGTCCAAAACGGCATTGAAACCGACGCCACGGGCCATGGCCTCGGATATCTTGCGCAGTTCCGTCTGGCTTCGCAAGGCGACGTTTTCGCGTTTGACTTCCTGGTGATCGAGGCCCCGATTAATGGTCGCGGTCAGGTCTTCCAGCTTGAACGGTTTGACCAGGTAATCGTAGCCGCCCTTTTTGAGGACCGAAATGGCCGTTTTGACCGTCGGGTATCCGGTCATGAGAATGACAATGCAGTCGGGATGATTGGCGAGGGCCTTTTCCAGAATTTCGACGCCGGAATGATCGCCCATGACGAGATCGGTCAAGACCAGGTCGATGCTGTTTTTATCCAGATGGTCGAGGGCCGCGACCGGGTCGGAAAACTTGCAGACGTTGAAGTCCCGGAAATCGCCCAGCGCTTCGAGTATTATATTGCAGATATAAATTTCATCATCGACGACCATGATATTTTTCATGTTGTCTCCTGTCGCAAAATCATAAAGGCTGCAAATCTCAAAAGCATCATAGTCCTTTACACCATTATCGACCGGAACAGGTGGGCTAACAGGGGGAGCAATGGAATTGTATCAAAAAAAAGCTGGATATGGGCTAAATCCCATCATGCACTATATTGCTCACCGGCATGGTAAGAAGAACGCACCAAAGGATCTGCAAAAACCTGCCTGATTCCGGCCCTTGTGGCGACCACGGCCAGTGAAGAAAATTCATCGGGGTGATAGTATTTCACGACGGGGTGGTGATTTTTCGACGGGGCGAGGTATTGCCCGATAGTGAGGCTTTCCACCCCGGCGTGCGCCAGATCGTCGAAGGCGTCGGCCAATTCTTCTACGGTCTCTCCCAGACCGACCATGAGACCCGACTTGACAACCATATCGCCAAAAGCGCGGGCCGCGGCCAGTACGGCCAGGGACCTGTCATAAACCGCCTGCGGCCGTACTTCGGGATATAATCTTTTCACGGTTTCCAGATTATGATTGAAAACTTCGGGGCGTTCGGCAAAAACGGCATTAAGGGCCGGCAACGACCCCTTAAAATCGGGCGTCAGGACTTCGATGGTCGTGCCGGGACATCGGGCACGAATGGCGCGAATGACTTCGGCGAAATGCCCGGCCCCGCCATCGGGCAGGTCGTCGCGGGTAACGGAAGTGACGACGGCGTGTTTGAGTTTCATGATTTTCACGGTTTCGGCGACGCGTTGGGGTTCATCGCGGTCGAGTTGTCCGACGGCCCCGCCGGTGACATTGCAAAAGCGGCACCGCCGGGTGCAGTTTGGTCCCATGATCAAAAAGGTGGCGGTTCCGCTGGAAAAGCATTCACCGCGATTGGGACAATTGGCCTCCTGGCAGACGGTGTGCAGATTGTGCTTTTTCAGGAGTGACTGCACTTCGAGATAATGCCCGTCAAGTCTAACTTTAACCTTGAGCCAGTCCGGTTTTTGGGTTTCGCCTTTTTTGCGGATTTCGGTCATAATCAGTGTCCAATTCCTGCACATAAACAGGCGCAGCGCCCATATTATTGGCCTTTGCAGGGCAGTGTCGTCAAGTTATCAAAAAAATTCTCGATATCAATAGAAAGATATAAAAATAAATGGGAGCACCCGTCGATGGCAATCAGATTAGCGATATATGCGGCTATTGCTATACTTTCATTTTCATCCCCGTCGGCCGCGGTGGCCAAAAAAGGCGCTTGTGCCAAGCCACTGGATACGGCCGCGGAAGTCATTCGCCTGAATGGATTCGAACATTTGGCGGCGGCGGTTGCCTGTACCGTCTTGCATAACGGAGAAATGACCTGGCTTATATCCGACTGGGTGGTCGGGGCGGAGCTTTATAAAAGTTATCAGAATCCATCGCAGACTTGTTCTGACCCGTATCCGTTTACCGTCGAGGAAGTCTCCATGGTTTTGTATTTTTACCAGGCCTGTAATATATATGTTTCGGTTGACGTCGAATCGGTGGACAATTCTATAGCCGGTTGCCCCGTGCCCGGCAGTATGCTGTCGATTTCCTCGTCGTATGCCATCCCGATTCCGGCCGCGGATTTGTATGAAATCACGATTCCGCTGGACGAACCGGTTTCGGTCGATGGGCCGTATTTTGTCGGATTCTATATCGATTTCGAGAACCCCTATACGTTCGTCGATCTGGTAACCGATGCGACTCCGGCAAAATGCGCCACGTTCAATATCTGGGACGAATCCATCGGTTATATCGATCTGACCGATAACGATTACTTCGATTTTCCCGGGAGAATATTCCTGTTTTCGTATGGTACAACCGGCGGAGGCGGAGGCGGAGGCGGTGATACGACGCATCCCGAACCGGCCACGGTCCTGCTCAAACCGCTGAACAACGAGTTGATTTTGGGGCAGCCGCGATTGTGGGCGGCGGAGGTTTCCGGGAGCCCCATTATCAATTATATGGCCTTTGACTATCGCAGTATAACAGGCGGCTGGAATTTGATCGGTTATGACTTTGACGGCACGCGCATGGTGCGCAACGGCGTCAGTCCGGCCGGGACCGGCGACGGTTACAGCATTCTCTGGGATTACACGGTTTTGCCGGAAAACAAGTATTGGTTGAGAGCCAGGGTTCTCGATACGCTCGGACGCACGGACGTCGATTCGCATCTGGTGACGGTTGACCCGACCCCGCCAGTCGTGCAATTTACCGGCCTGACTTCGGGCCAGGCTTTTTGCACCCCATTGACGATCAACACGCAAACCCAGGACGAAAACGTCGACAGCGTCGTTTTCGAAAAGAGAAACGCAGAATTCAATTACGAAATTCCGGTCATCCGGCTCAATCAAAGCAATTACGGCGGTACTTCGGGTCAGTATTATTGCGGGCCGGTGGCCGCGGCCACGGCGGTGCAGTATTTTTTCGACCATGGATACACCTACCTGATGCGCGAAGGGACGTCGGTTTTACCCATCGACACCGTCGTGGAGCGTTTGGCGGAGGCCATGCAGACAGTCAAGTACGGCGGGACCTATGATGACTTGTTTTATCTCGGTTTGAATCAGTACGTCCTGACTCACGGCGGGGAATTGAAGCTCGACGTCGTTCGCAACCCGGTGTGCGCGATCATCCGCAACCATTTTCAGGAGCAGGAAAGTTTTGTCGTTCTGGCATTATCGGGAACGCCGGGAATCTACGTTACGCTGGCGGGAATAAACGGTCTGGCGGATCTGTCCGGGCGGTTTTCGGTGAAGGTCACCGATCCCGTCACCGGACAATTGCTTGCGACATACCTGCAAAATGGAACGACATCGGCCCGGCTGTACTACAATAACGGCTGGCATGATATCGACCTCATCTTCACGATTCGCGGGTATAACCAGACGGCGCAGCGGACGTATCTGGGCACGGACAAAAACGGTGCCAACGGCTGGTCGTTCGTCTGGGATAGCTACAGCCTAAGCGAAGATTCTCTGTATTTTCTGTCGGCCACGGCGTATGATGCCGCCAAACTGTCGGCGACGACTACCGTGCTTTTGCAGTACGACTGCAATTATGTCAAGGGCGATTATGACGGCGACGGCGCGGTCGATATAGGCGATGCCCTGTATCTGATCGACTACCTGTTCCGGGACGGCCTTCCTCCGGTGGGCGGTGAAGGACGGGCCGATGCCAACGGCGACGGTTTTATCGATATCGCCGACGCCATCTATATTATCCGTTACGTTTACGGAACAATCACGGCCCCGGCCTATTGATGAAAAATAAAGGCCGCCCCGCGAAAGCGAGGCGGCCTTTTTTATTTGCGTGAAAGGGCCGCGCTGGCGGCGCGTTCGGCGATATCCCGGTCGATGTTACAAATTTCGATGATTTTATCGACGGCCTGATCGAGGTACTTCAGCCATTGCCTGTCGGGGTAACGCCGGACCAAATCATCGGTCACTTCATCGGCGATGGTCGCGATATAAACGGCATAACGGCGGCGGTGTTCCAGCTCCAGAAAGGGCACCAGATAAGTCCGGGCCAGATAAGCCAGAAGGACCATGAATAGCGCGCCGACACCGCCGGCGAGGTTGATGATATTATCGGCGATAAATTCCAGGACGGAACTCAAAATGGGAATCAGTGCCAATGTCATAATTAACTCCTTTCTTCTACCAGGTTAATTGCCACGTTTTCTGATCAGGGACTACAATGTTTTCGCGCAAAATCGTGCCGTCGGACAGGGTAATGCTGATTTCATAGGCGGGCGAATCCGGGTTCAGAAGGGCGCTGGGGATCAGGTCCAGAAAAAAATGGCCCAGACTATCGGAATGGGTTCTCTGCACCAGCGGTGATACGACGGCGCCGCCGAACCGTCGGGCCCCGGCACTCAAACGGGCTTGTATTTCGGCGCCTATTTCAGGATTGCCGGTGATGTCATAGATGTAACCGTACACCCGACATAAATCCGGCTCGGCTGGGCAACCGGGATCAAAGCGGAAACCATAGAGGCTGTCGCAACCGGGTCCCGAAACGGTAATGGTATCGAACGGCTCGAAAATATATGACGGCGCCAGTGCCAGCACCAGGAATTCTCCGGCGTCCAGATTGAAGAAAGCACGGCCGGTGACATCGGTTATGCCGCCGGTTATGAGGATGGTCTGGTCCAGCGAACGGATCGCCAAACGAACGCCCGGCACGGGGCAGTTCGCGGCGCTGTCGATGGCGACGAGCGCGCGGGCATACATGCCATCGCCTATCGCCGAACCCGTTTCGGTCTTATTGGAATCGATCCATCCGCCTTCGATAGTGCGCCCGGAGTAGTTCCAGATATCGGCGACACCGAGACCGGAAGCTTCGCCCTGATAGGCGACGCTGTCAGAGGGGGACCAGTGCGAGGGTGTTACGGCCAGAAACTGACCGGCGGCATTGACGGCATTGGCCGTGATGGTTCCGCTCCAGTCACCGAGGGCATCACCGCCGGGGTTATCACCGACGACGTTCAATCCATACAGGTTATCGCTATTGTTATCGCCATATAAGTACAATCCGGCGGCCCCCTCGACCGGCGAGGTTGTTTTGAAATAGCCGGCATTGCCGCCGCTGTTTTCCACGTGCAGAGCGCCTTCATTGAGGTAATTGCCGCTTAATTTCAATTGCGATGCCGAAAGCTTTACGCCATGGTTATGCCCGGAGCCGTCGAGCAGGTATTCCAGGTTTTCCGCGGCGACGGCATCATCGGATATGGACAGGACGTTCGCCCGCGCCTTGACGGAATCAATGACCGATGTCACCGACCCCTGAAGGTTTCCGTAAGCCCCGGTATAACTGCCAGCACCGAGGATACGCAGAGGGGCGGATTGGCCGGTGCCGGACAAAAGCGCCAGGCCGTAGGACCAGTTTTCACCGGAGGCGGCATGGTCGGTATAAAATTTGGCGGCGGTGCCACCCGTGTTATAGACATAAAAGGCGGCGTTGGCATCGTTGTTAACAAGCGACAGCCTTTTGGCCGACAGGATGACGCCATCGGCATGGCCGGTTCCGGTAAAAAATGATTTGGTGTTGGCCGCCGCCGTCATACTGCCGCCGATTTTCACGGTATTGGCGAATATCGTATCGGCAGTGGCGTCGAATGTATGGGCCACCTGGATATTATCCAGCCAGAGAACATACTCTTTGCCCTGTGCGCCCCAGTTGATTCTCGGCGTATAAACCCCGTCGGAATCCGGGGTGATGAAATTATAGTAGTACTCCCCGGTTTTCGTGTTCCAGTTGGTCATGTCGGTCAAAGTAACAACGGGCGTAGTACCGGATTGGCGGTAAATGGAAATTTTAATCGAATCGGGAGTTATCGGTTCGCCATCGGCGGTATCGGGCACAACAAACATTATCGGGACGGTCTCGTTGTAACCATAGGGGTCGGCGCATCCTATTCTCCAAAAGAGAACAAATACGCTCAATATGAAAATAATTTTTTTCATCTGGTCATTTTCTCCTGTCTGGATATAAGAAACTCGAACATTCTGTTTGTCCGGCCGGTTGTCTCACCGCCTGCCCCGCCGCCGGGGAAATATATCGAATCGCTGACGGCGTCGGACACATTACCCGCCTCGTCCAGCGCAAATATCGAAAAATAGACCCAGTCCGGCTGGATGACGACCAGAAGATAATCGCTGGTGTCATTTTCCAGGGCAGTTCCGGCATACAGAGAATACCCGTCAGTCGTATCATCGGGGATGGATGCTGTATCCCAGCGAATGATTGTCCGCTCGAGGTCGGTAGAATCGACCGCCCCGACGGCAATGCGCACCGAATCGGGATTGAGATTCAGGATGGCTATGATATCGAATGAATCATAGGCGTCGGGCGGCGTTTCATCTTCGCCCCCGCCGTTTCCCCCGCCGAAGACATGCAAAAAAGGGCCGGAGGCCGAGGAATGGTCAGAGGAATAGAAGCCCAGATATATCCCCTCGACACCAACTTCATAGGACATTTCCAGTACCGCCGCAGGATATGTTTCTCCGAAATTTTCGCCCAACCAAATATAAACGGTATCGAGCGCGCCAGTATTGCCAGAGTGTAAAGTCAAAGTATCATCGGAAGCGTCATCGAAACGGTCGTCACTACCTTTGGCTCCGGGTATCTGCCAGCCGCTTGAGGTTGTATAATTATTCCAGGTGGCCTGGCTTTCGCCCAGTTTCGTTTAAGAGTGTATGCCTTCATCGACAAGGTGTCGCCCGATTCCACGGCCCCGGTGCAGACGAAGCCGACCAGGGCGCTGTCGATATTACCGGAATAGGCCGGCAACGCCAGAGAATCGGGCAAATGCGGGAATTCTATCAGCAGGGTCATAGTGTTCCACTGCGAGCCGAAAAGCATGGTCGCATCGAGACCATAATTATTGGAGGGCTGGTTGGAACGGAGATAGGTATCATTGCAGTCGGTCGTGTCGGTTCCGCTGATGAAGAAATCCCACTGGGCGCGAACCGGTCCCGGGGCAAGAGCGAGCACCAGCGGGACGGCTATAATTTTCATTATTTTATTCATGTAATGACTTTCCGGCGCGAATGTATCAGGCCTAATTCTTTCTGCCCTTCTGGTCCGGGGTCTCAGGTTTTTCTTCGCTTTTGCCTCCGAATTTTTCCTGGCGAACGTCCTCGACCATATCCCAGAGATTTTTTCTCGACTTTTTCGTCACGGTCAACTTGTTTTTGAGCTGGATCACTTTCACTAATTCACCTACTTTCTTTTTGGGAAAATTATCATTAAAGTCATCATACAGTTTGTTGCGTATGTCATCGAGCATTTCCAGATCGCTTATCGATTTTTCCGGTTTTGGTTTCCTTTTTTCTGCCGCCATACCAATCAGTTCCCCATTTCAAATACAAACAGGTCGGCGGTGACCGGACCCGGGGCCGATGGGTCGCGAGCGACACGGAAGCCGGTGGCGCTTTCATCCCCGATCAGAAAGACGTTGTACTTACCACGAGGGCGGAATATGATGCGGGGAGCGTTGATGGTTGCGGGCAGATTATTGCCTTTTCCGTCCACCAGATCGACAAAATTGACTTTTTGTTCGAGACCGCCGATTATGGATGACCCGAACATGAGTCGTCCGACCGAGTTGACCGTCTCGACTCCGAAATATAACACTTCGGCGTCGTCTTTCAAACCCCAGACGATATAGTCGCGAACAACCCACATGCGACGACCGCGCAAATACATCAAAGAATTCATGTCTGCCTCCTATGTCAGTACGGGCGGTTTTGGGCGCCCGGAGTCGGGGTGGAAGTTTTTTATCAATTCATTGAAATCGCGGCGGTACGATTCGGCCAGAGACAGCCAGGCGGGCGCGTTCTGGCGGGTGGTGAAACCGGAGCCGAGGTCGATGGCGGCGGCCATGCGGCAGACCAGCGACACGGCCAGAAAGGTCGCGGCGCTCTGCAAAATCGGGCTGGCGCCGAATTTTCCGGCCGGGTCAACCTGCGCTTCGACCATGCCGTTGGCATGACTCACCGCCGCCGCGATGATACTGTCTTCGCGCGCCGACGGTGACAGATCGTAATCGACCAGCACTCTCTGTCCGGAATTGATGGCGCTTCCGGAAAGACGTCGCAGGCGGCCATTGAGATAATCGACCTGGTAGTCCTGATTTTCGGTATATGTCTGGTACGGGAAGTACCAGATCGAAAGGGCCGATCCGGGCGCAATGGCCCCGTCGGTCAGGCGCAGGATGGTACATCCGGAAAGGTCAATCATGTAATCGACATTTTCTTCATATATCCTGCCCAGCGATGAATCCGAGGCTACTGCCACCGACTGCGGCACGGCCGGGCCGCCCGCCAATACGATGGGAACGTCGGCCAGAATTATACGTTCGTAGTACGGCTCTACGCAGATGGCGGCTTTGACCACGACGCCGGCTTCCTTTATGGCTTCACCGGGCAAGTCCGCCCATTCGGTTCCGGTCAGGATCAGCGGATAGTCACGGTTGGACGATATTTCCATATCGCCGAGGCGAATATGACTTTTCACCAGATCGGGATTCGTGTACGACATTTATTACTCCAGTATCTGCACCGCGCCGGTGCCGGGAATGGCGGTCAGCTGCTTTCCGACCGGAGGCGTGTTGAAATCGGACGAGACCAGGGCTCTAATCCAGAAATGGTAATGTCCGGCGACGGTACTTTTCTGCCAGTCATTCGCGATCGAGGCATAGTCATTCCACAAAAGGAGTTCCCGGTCAAGGCTGTCGAAGGCACAGGTGCCTCCGGCCGGGACAAAGCCGGCCCAGTCCTGGCCATTGAAATACTGCCATTCGACAGTGCCACCGGAACCGCTTGTGCTCAATATCAATTTAAGATAGTTGTACTTATCATCCATGCCGAGATACAGTGCGTCGCCGACGGCGGCGACCAGCGAGGATGATTGCGAATGGAGAACGTCGCCGGTGGTTTCGTCGGCCGCGGCCAGCGTGCGATCTTCATAAGTCCCCGAACCGGCATGGTAACACAATACGCGGTCGAGGATTTTCTTGCGGCAATCGAGGGCAGTCGGGGCGGTGAAGGTTCCGGCCAGACGACGCGAAAAAAGAATCATGTTCCGGTTATTTGCGAGCGACGACAGGTAGACGAGATAAGGGTTATTATCGAAGTATTTGATTTGCGGGAAAAAGCCGCCGTTTTCATCGATAATCGATGTACCCGTCCACCCGCTGCCGTCGTATTCCCGGAATTTCACCTGACCGTCGTCGAAGACGAATCCCAAGCGGCCGTTTTCGGACAGGGCGACATCGAATTCGTGGTCGAATCCGATGCCTTCGGCGACCTCCTGCTCCGAATTCCAGGTCGAGGTACTCAAATGCTTCCGACGCAGGGCCAGTTTAGTTCCGCCCAGCGTGTAAATGGCGTGTAGAAACATACCGAATATAATGAGCCGGGAATAAGCGGTGTCTCCGGGCGAGGTTAGTGCCGTTCCGGGGTCTTCCGATCCGCCGTTCCAGGTGACGCCGTCATCGACCGAACATTTGATATTCACGCAGAACTGAGTGTCCACCTTACGGCTGAAGGATATCCACATTTTTTCGGGGGCTTCGATCAGAATCGAGGGAAAAAAGCATTCGGCGCCGTTATATACGGTCCGAAGTGCGCCGGCGTGCCACCCGCCCAGACTGAAGGTGAGTTTGCGCAGAACCAGGTCGTGCCCGGGCACGAGCGTATACGCGATATAAATATCGCCGGAAGGACTCATGGCGGCGTCGAAGGGATAATCGGCGCTGTCGGATATCATGGTTTCCGGAACCGACCAGATATTGTATGGATAGTCGGCGTACGTAATTTCGATGGTATTTGCCGAAGTCGCCATGACCATAGCCAATCGACCGGCACAGGGACCCGACGCGACTTTAAAAATCCGGTTATGCGGACTGATCCCGGCTTTGAATGCGGCTGATGAATTAACTATAAAATTTCGCATAGTGTTTTTAATGGGTCCGGTCGATGCGGCCGGACCCCGTTGAGTGATTAAGCATGAACGACGTCCAGAATCACGGCGGCTTCCCGGATCACCCTGGCATAGGCGACCGCTTCGGAAATTACCGCTTCTTCGAAACGCTGTTCGATTATCTTGTCGTACTCGACCGTCAGCGGCTGGGTAATGACTTCCTCGACCGCGAAACGCGAATCCAGACCGATCACAAGGTCGGCGGAAATATTGTCACAACGCACCAGCGACGACCCCAGCGGGCTGAACAGTTCACCCTTGTTTTGAAAGCGATATCCGGCCATGGGGTCCTTGAATTCGTCCAGAGTGAGAATCGTCTTGAGGTTGCCGACCGGGCAAATGAGTGTGTTCATCTCAAACGGTGCGAATTGCGACCAGAGGGTAACCAAGTCATCATAATCGAGCGTGCCCGACACGGCGGTATTGATGACGCCGGCGGCGTTGTCGTTGCCGTCGCCGTTGACGATGCAATCGACGACCAGCCCGATTTTGTCGGTCTGAAGTTTGAAACCGATGTACCACAGCAGGACTCGGAATTGGGCCGTGGTGCGGTAGCGCAGGGCTTTGTAGCTGGCTTTTAAACCGAGGCCGTACTCCGGGACGTTGATGGCATGGTTCTGCTCGGTAACCAGCAAATGCGGGATATCGGCGCCCTCGCCGATCGGCCGCAAAGACAGGCGGTCGGTGGCCGTGGTATCGATATGAAACGGGGTGTAGCGATTACTGGCGACGGTGGTCGTGTTGGCGATGATGCGCGAAAGTTCGGGGCGCATCGCCATGCCTTTTCGGATTTCGCGCAGGATAAACTCGGGCATGAGGGCCGATGCTTTCTGATAGAACTGCTCGACCGTGGTCGGGTTTTTCCCGCCCAATTTGACTCCGGCCAGAGCCAGTTGTCGTTCGAAGGCATCGAGCGGCGCTCCCTCCGGTGTCGGGTCGTACTCATCGGTTTCCAGCAGTTCGCTCAAGCTCAAGCCGCGAGTGTCGGCTTCGAGATAAGTATCGCGGTCGATTTTCAGTTCGGCGGCGCGGCTTAAGTCGACCGCCCCGCCCGAAAGCGGGTCGGCGGTATCATAATCCTGCTTCAGAGCGGCCGGTGAATTCAAAAAAGTATTGAAATCCATAACTGACTCCTTAATTCAAAAGTATAGTGCAATCGGTTGTTCCCTGGACGTCGAGGACGGTCCCGCGCGCGATATTACCGCCGGCCGGGTCATACCCGGTCAAAATCGGGGCCTGCTTGACCGTTCCGCCGGCACCGCCGACAACCCGGTTGCCGACGGTCGGATAGGTGGTCGTAATGGGCAGACGGCAGATGCCGCCGATTTGCACCGTCGCCAGACGTTCCCCGTCGTCGCCGTCGGTCAGTGTCAGGGCGATCAGTTTGCCCAGCAGAATGGCGTTGTTGGCGCAGGGACCGACTTCGTTGTTTCCGGTCAGGCAGACGGCACAACCGATATCGTCGTCTTTAAGATCGTCGATGCCGGCGGTCTGATGAATTTTGAAAGTCGCCATGACGGGCGCAATGGTTTCCAGATTTTGCTCGCGAATTGTCATTGTTCTCCTCCGTATTATGTATCACCGGTCGGGGCGTCGCCCCGCATGACCGGAGGGGTGATACCCCGCGGTTACAGTTTATGATCCATCCAGTTTTTTCTGCAGTAAGATACCCCGGCCCATCCCGTCGCATATTTGAAGCTGGCCGGGAAACAATCCCGAAATCGTGCCGAGATTTTTTTATGCAGTTCTGTTAGTTCGGCCCCGTCGAAGACATGATTATCGTCGGCCAGGGCGGCGGCCAATTCGGCGTCGCCGTCTCTGGTCCGTCCGGCCATCACGGCCTTGAGCATACCGGTGATACGGCGGCGATAATCGCGCTTGAGATGCTCCAGCTCGGAGACGACCTTATCGTATCTGCAAAGCATGCTCTGCAATCCTTCAAGTATTTCGCCGACCCGGTCAAAATCGATGGCTTCGATCGTTTCGCTTTTCAGATTTTTCAGAAGGTGCACGATCTCGTTTTTGAGGGTATCCGTCGAATTCACTTTTTATCTCCCTTGTTATCGATTAAATGCGATTCTATCCGGGTCAGGCGGCTTTCGACACTGCTCTGGAATTTGAAAAAATCATCTTTATTAATCAGACCTTCCCGGATAAGGACTTCCATCTGCGCCAGTCTCTGGTCGATAGTGTTGACCAGGACCGTCTCGGCTTTTGCGGCCAATTCGGCTTTGATGCTTCCGATGGTCGTGAAATAGGCCGCGGAAAGACCGAAGAGCATGACGATGAAATTAACCAGGTGCCGATTCATAAAGGTCGGCCAGTCGATTTTGAGGGATGTATCGCTCATGAATCTTTTCCCCTTCCGAACAGGAAGCAGGGGCGACCTTTGATTATTGCCGGACGGATGAAATATGCTCCGTCCAATGGCCCGGTCAGCTTCAATTTCAATCCGCCGGCCGATTCCGTCATATTTTCCACCCTACCCCGGCCCAAAAGTGCCAATGTCCGATGAGCCGGAACGGATTCATCATGGGCAAAGAAACGCCGCCCGTGTTTTAACCTGTCAGTCGAATAATTACAGATGTTAAGAATTTTCTTCGTCCCCTTCAGGGTCAACTCCAGGAAGATGCCTTCGGCGCTATTGTATAAAGAATACCGGTTTTGATTTTGGGCCTGGTGGCAAGCACTCGTGACAAAGGCAAGGTCATCGATGCCATCGAAATAGTCCGACCGGTCAATAACCTTGGGGTGAAGCGCCACAAGGCGGCCATCGCTTTCATAGAGCGCGTTAACTTCGAGAATAACCGTGCCACCCGTCATCGTATGCGATGGTGATGACATTTCCAAAATCATATTTCGTTTTTGACCATCGATAAAGCAGGACAGTGAACGGGCACCTGGTTTTTTCTCCGGGGTGTCATTGATTTCGGCGGTGATCAGTTTACGATGGGTCAGCAGGAATCGGTCGGAATTATCAAGGCCGAATATTTCGCATCCCAGGCGGGTGGTTACATCGGCCATAGTCGTCGCCAGTTGCGATCCTCGACAAATTATGGATTTCGGCAACAGGCCATCGGTTTTGTCGAATAGCATGGTCAAGGCGGCGCGGCGTTCCCGCCCGGTCGCGGTTTCGAAGCTGATATTATCCATCGAAATGATATCGTACAATTTGAGTTCCACCCGGGTCACCGTAGATTCGACGTCATGAAGATATTTCGATAATTCTGCCAGCGGTTGTCGTTCTTTGCCGCGATATCCTATAAGACGGGCGCCGAGAACATAGGCGCCGTCGGGCCACGTCAGTTGGGCGAGGTAATTCCGTAATTGAATGGATTCGATGACTTGTCCGGAGTATGACCGGATTTGCGCCATGTTATCTTTGACAAAGGCGAAAAACGGGATTGACTCATAGGCGGGGAAAACCAGATACTCGCTCTCCGGGTCAAGAGAAGCGGGATCCCAGATTATAAATCGGCGCCGGGACGGGTAATAATTTTCGGTTGTGCTCATCGGCTTTTCCCGATTCAGGTCGAAAGCCAGTGCTTTTTCAATCGAGGTGTTTTCGACCGACCCGCGATATACCAGCGACGTTTCCAGCACCCGTTCGATTTTTCGATAATTGAAGGCGGCCGTGACCATGCCGGTCGGGGTTTTGTATTTCACAAACGGCTGATGGGGGCAGTCGCGAATATCGCGGCCGCAGATAGTACACTGCGGCAGGGCGAATACGAAGCTGATCGAGCCTTCCTTATATATTCCGGCGTCGATGTTTCGGCGAAGGTTTTCTCCCCCATCGGCGTTTTTCAGCCAGTAGAAATACACTTTGATCCAGTTGGCGCCGTCACGGGCGACCTTTTCGGCGTGGAAATTCCGGGCGATGGGCAGACTGTCTTTGCGATGCCCGACCAGCACCGGCGAATCTATCAGGAGTTCGGCCAAGCGGTCATGATCTTCGGCCGGGAATCGTCCGCCATAGCTATTGACCCGATCCGAAACGATATACATGGCCCGGATGTACACCATCGACGATTCGATCGGCTCCGGGGGTTTGATATTGGCGTTGAGAATTGCCATCAATTCATCGTGGCCACTTTGCTCGTCGCGGGCCAGGGAAGCCGTCATCTTTCCGATTAATTCTTTCATAACACCTCCGTTACCAAAGGTGACCGGCAGATTTACCATCAAGTCGATATCGATTTGGCCGGCGCAAATTTATGCAGGCAATTTCACGGGAAGACTGCCCGGACATACCTCGGAATTTTTCCGGTCGGCGACAACTCGTTATTTGTCATAATGTTACGATACTGCACGAATCGAAACCCGGACGGGCATGGCTCTTGCAGTATAGTAGTTCGGAATATAATTCTGACAGGAAAAGAGTATGATAGTTTATCGAGCCAAGAAAAAATCGAAAATCCTCAAGCTGATGGTCGGTTTGATTGTATTTATCACCGCCATGTGCCTGACTTTCGGCGAATCCGTCAGCAGTGTTCTTTAAATCGTTCCGACTCTCGGTGCAATAGCCGGAGTGCATGATTTGCGCAATGGCCATAAAGCAAGCGCCAGAGCCATCAGACCGTCACAAGTATTATTATCATCCCACCGGGCCGAACGAAGGTCATCCTCGAGCGACCATACCCGCCCGTTGTCGTCGGCCATTTCCCAGCGTGCATACTTAATCCGCTTCATGGCGTGCATCATTTCGACATTGGTCAGAAGTTCGGCTTTTGACTTGGGCGAAAAAATAAAAGCCGTCGGATTCAAATCATCGAGTTGCGAGACAACAACGTCGCCCAGCCCGGTGGCGTCGATAATCAGCCGCCCCGGATACATTCTTTGTTGTTCGCGGATTTTCTGCAATATGATATTCCAGTCCCACTGACGGAGGCGCTGAACCATGACCACCCGGGCCGTATTCTGTTCAATTTGCACCGTTATCCCGACCGTTGCCGTTTTTTTGCGGGCCAGGTCCCAACCCGTGATATGGTACTTATGGGTATTTTCCTGATTTTCCGAATGCGACATTGAATTTTGCATCAGGGCGGCGTCGATATATCGTCCGGGGATGATTTCACCCCCGCTGTCGACGAACTGTCCCATAATGTTCTGGGCGACGCGTTTGTCGCTCAAGTATTTTATCTGGGCGTCAATGTATTCTCTTGAAATATGGCGGTTTTCGCGGGAATCGCCCGATTGGACATAAGCGTCTTTCCCCCGCGCCGACAACTCCTGCATCTTTCGATAAAACCAGTTGCGGCCGTTGGGCGTGGACACGAGATCCAGTTTGCCCCGACGGTCGGCCAGACGCATCTTTATAACCTCATTGACGACATACTCGGCTTCGGGGTCAAAGGCGACCTCGTCATAAACAAAGAAATCGTAATCGTTGCCGAGCAGATATTCCCCGCGCCGCTGGGTTGAACGGGCGTCAATGATCGCCCCGTTGTCCAGTATCAACCGGGGGTAGGGCGTCACGGTGTACTTTTTAATCAGGCCATCAATGCAACAGGTGCTGTTGAGGATGCGCACGACCGTGTTGAAAATGATGCGAGCCTGATCGAGGGTGATGCAGGCGGTGGCGATATGATACTTGCCGCAGGTATCATATTTGACGTCCCGTACCCGAAAAACGGCATGATGAATAATTTTGATCGCCTGGGCAAACGACTTGCCCCAGCGGTTGCCGGTCACCAGCAGGTTTTCCGGAGTCCGGCTGCCGTCGAGCCATTTTATCTGACCGGGATGCGGCTCGACGCGGAGAAATTTACGGGCGAAGAAGGGGATGTCATCGGCGGCGCGGAGCCAGTCGGACCTGTCAAGAAGGTTTTCTATATCAACTCTCCGGCCCGGCGCACGGCGTCGTCTTTCGATATCAAACCCTGGGAAAACAGCTTGATAAGATTATCCACGTGGCTCTGACGGATTTGCGCCTGCTCCGATGCCAGATAGCTTAAACTGTTTTCGAAAAGGAAGCGACAACGACCGTTAAAGCCGTTCAAGGCCAGTTCAATATTGCCCATCCATTCCAGAAAACGGGCCACCTGGCGCTGGACCGATTGCACCTGTCGCATCACCAGGTCGTATTTGAATTCGGCCCATTTATGGGCGGCCCCGTGGCTGTAGCCCAGAAGAAACGGCGACAGATTGGTTCCGGCACAGATCTCATCGATCATAGCCCGGTGGTTAATCGACCATGAATTGGTGGCGGTACGGACATTTTGGGGTCCGACATAATCGATCTGAACATTATCCCAGGTGACCGGGTTATCATCGGGGTCGCATTTTTTTATCATCGACACGGTCTGGTCGAAATACTCGTTGATACATTCGATATAAGCGCGGTCGGATTCGCCGGAGCTTTTTTCAGGAGGCGTGATTTTAACGTGCAGGCGGTGGTACCCACTGTTGTGCATGGTGCGGCGCATATCGTCGATCAGTTGCTGTTCGATATAGGCCACGAACGGCACGGAGCGCATAATGGATTTGCCCAGCCCATGATTGAGATCGGCGTTGAGCCCGATGTAATAAAAATCGTCGCCTTCGGGTCGGATTTCGCCTTTGGCCGTGCTTATGGAAATAACCGGAATGCCCGATTTCGAATGCGCCAGCCCGATATCGCGCGGGTCAACCGGAACAAAGCGTTCTACTCCGGAGCCATCCGGATTTAAAATAAGAAAACCGGCAAATGCCCCGTCGGTGAAAAAACTGCTGAATAAGAGGGGTAGAAAAGAATCCAGCGCCCCGGCCCGGTCAAATTCAAAGGGGTATATGCGACCGGATAATCTGTCCAGAATCTCGATGCCGCGAGTTTTTTGTGATTCTGATGTGCCGGTTTCTATTTCGAAATGTCCCGGCGCCGAGGCCAGGCGGCTCCATGTCCAGATACAGGCACTCAAAATGGGGATATTGTCACGCAAAAAACGATAGAGGTCGATTCTGAACCGACTTTGCCAATCACCCTCGGTGCGCCAAATCAGGGTATTTCCGACGGATCCAATGATTAAGGCGGACTGATTCAGCTTAAGGCCTGACTTAAATCTGGCAAAATCAACCGTTTTAATTTGGGAATTGGCCAAATGACTTTTTTTTCTCACTACGGCTCCTTTTTTTATAATCGGGAGCACAGCGAATCAACATCGGTTTTATGGCTATTTTGAAATACGGCCACGCTTTTTTCTAACTATCTGCAAACAAAAGGCTTATTCATTATTCAAAAAAATCGCAAGGATTTGCATATTTTTCGATTGCGCAATAATCTGGAAGCATTTTTGTGTATGTAAGTTGCTGTATTATTGGGAGTTGCGATTTTTTAAAGATGGCCTTTTGGCGGCATGAGAATTGCTTTATTTTCATGAAAATAACTATAACTTTTTTATTTGTGGGTGCTTCAATGAAACGAGTTTTAATTGCTTTCGCGTTCATCAGCCTGATGGCCTCGTCAAGCTTCGGCTTCGCCTGGCAGATGTATGACTTTGGTTCTCAAATTTTCGATCACAACAATAATACCGCGCCGATTTATTATCCCAATGGTGTCGGTTCACTGCCATCTCCCGGCAATATCGGTGAAGGTGGCGAAAAGTTTGATCTTGAGGGCCTGCATTTCGCGATGGAAGGCAACATTGCTCATGTGGCCATCGTCAACTCCTTCGGTCTGTCGGCCTATTCGACGGGCTGGCATCAGAGCTATGCCCTTGGAGACCTTTTCTTCGGGTTCGACGGGTCCAGCACCCAATATGCTATTGACATGCAAACCATGCGTCTTTACGAAGTAAATTCTTTTACCGGGATTCCGAATCTACCCGGCAGTTATTATAATTATCCTACGATCCGTAACGCGGTCGGCGCCTGGAATATGACCAGCGGTGTCGAACTGGGCATGGTCAACCACACCATGACCTTCTGGGATGATCTGGAAACCGATTATCTTCAGCCGGGAAATGGTGATACCTATGTTCTGGAGTTTTCTTTCGATATGAGTCTGGTGGCGGGGGCTTCGGGAGCATCCACAATATCCTTCCATAATACCCTCGCATGCGGCAACGATCTCATGAATGAGACTTACAATTTCATTCCGGAGCCGACCTCCCTGCTTCTTCTGGGGATCGGGCTGGCCGGTTTGGGTATTTATCGCAGACGCCACGCCTAAAATTCGTTTCATAGATTTTAATAGTCCCGACCGGCGGTCGGGACTTTTTTTATTGCCAATTACTTGACACCATTGGGCTTTTTTGCCATCTTAAGCAAGTTTGTATAAACCGCCGATAACTTATATGGTATAATCCGTTACGGTTACGGGAACGCCATATAATTTAAACAGGGATATCATATGACCAGGGAATCAGGGTTTTTTTTGCTTTTAATCACCGTTTTAATAACGATTGGCTGTTCTTCTGATAGTGCCATTCAGATCAGATTTAACGCCGAAAAGCTATATCACCGAGCCGATAAACTTTTCGAAAAAGCTTCCATCAAACCGGATCTTCAGGATGAACAAACCTGGTCCGAGGTTAAACGGGCTTATTTAGAGGTTGCCGATTATTGTCGAATGTATATCGATTCAATTTCGATCGAGAAAAACCTTGCGCAGAAAAAGGAATTGGAGACGATTGCCTATCTGGCCAGCGTGCGGCTTGGCGGCATTTACTTCAATGAGGAGAAACTTGATTCCACGGTCTTAATTCTAAGTCAACTGCTGAACATGACCAATCTTGAGGGGGGTCAGTTGTTGTCGGCCCGGCTGCAACTGGCCAAAGCCAAGCACTGGCAGGGTCGCCGGGACGAGGCTCTTAATATTTACCATGAAATAATAGACGCTTTTTATCCGCCGGTTGACAATACAAATAAGATATTAACGGATGTTTTAAATCTTCCGATGGAAATTATAAATATTCATCGAATACTTGAAGACGGTTTATCAATGGCGCAGGAGACTCGTTCTGCCGAAAATTATTACCTGCGGATCATAAATGATTGGCCAAATACGGCATTGGAGACTGCCGCGCGCGGCAATCTGGCCCGGGTTTATACCGATGACGGTCAGCATGAAAAGGCCATTGACCAGCTTTATATGATAAAGGATTCCACCGGGCAGGTGCCGCTTGAGGCAAAAATTTTGGCGGCCAATATCACGGCTTCCGGGTTGCGGAAATATGAAACAGCGGCCAATATGTTTGACGAGCTTATCGGCACCACCACCGATACCCTGATATTGCCGAATTTATATGTGCGCAAAGCCGCGGCCCTTTATGAGAGTCGGCAGTATCAGAAATGCCTCGATATTATGAATTTTGTCCGGAAGCAATATGAGTTTTTCTATCGGATCAATCCGGCTCCCCAGAAGTATATCGCCCTGGCCAATAACCGTCTGGGCGACTGGCCACGGGCGGAAATGGCTTTTATGCAGTTGGCCGACAATTATCCGACCACCGAAGATGCCTTCAACGCCTACCTGTTTGTGGCCGAGCATTACGGCGAAACCAATAATAAAAATCTGGCCGAAGTCTGGTATAACCGGGCGGATGAATTCTACGATAAAATGGCCCGGGGTTATCCCGGCACGACCATCGAGGCCTCGGCGATGTCCTTTAAGGCCGAAATCGCGCGGCGCCGTCAAAACTGGGAACAAGCGGTCGATATTCTGGTAAAACTCTACGACAAGTTCCCCAATACGGAGGTGGGTTATAAAGCTCTTTTAAATGCGGCCGCCGTTTATCGGCACCGCCTGAACAACGAACAAAAGGCCGAAGAATTGATAGATATTCTCCGGAATCGTCTGGTGCCGGCGAAAGACAATAAAAATATCGGCCTAAATACCGATGTAAATAAGTAACACCTTTAATATCAAATGGATGGAGGTATAATGAGCCTGCAAAAGACAGCTCTTTTCATGCTGGGATTGCTCTTGATTTTAGCCGTGAGCATATTTGCTCAGAAAGACGAATTCGGCAAAATCGATACGCTTTATGCCGAGCCGTATCAAATCGATGATAAAAACTGGGGCATAAACGTTTCCCTCACTAACGACGAAGATATCGTGGGTATTTCGGTTCCGTTGAGATTTGCCTCCGGCAAGCTTCGCCTGGTGGCCGATTCGACCATATTCAAGGGCGGCCGAACCGAACATTTCCGCGTCAAATTTGCCCGCGCCGATACCTCAATTCAGAGTGTCACGATTGGCCTGATTAACGATATCGGTGTATCTGTACCCCCGCTTCAGCCGGGCAGCGGGAGAATCGCTACCATTTTTGTGTCTTCGCTTGACGGTGACAAAATTCCCGAGCTGAAGGTTGATACCACCACCACCAACCCGGGTAATACTCTGCAGATGGTTTCGCCACCGGTTAATGAGGTCATTCCGGTTTTTATGGTAAAAAATACCAAGAAGTAATATTTGTTAAAACGAGCATGTAACCAAGTTAGTGCGGTTCCGGCCGGAAGGTCGGGGCCGTTTTTTATTGAGTTTCCTCATCGTCGGCGGCCGCTTTCGTGGTTATCCGAGCACTTTTCCTTTTGACCAGAAAAACTCCCATTTTCTCCTTTAACTCCGTGGGTAATTTATCGGCACGGTAAAACTCTTTGTACAAGACATTCTGGTCGAGTTTGAAAACTTCATCGAGTCCGGCATCGCGAGCCAGGATGGAAAGATTAAGAAAGGCATCGGCGTTGGCCGTTTTCGACGGGAATTCTTCGCTTTCGGAAAATCTTACATTCACCTCTCCGGCGTCGGAATATAGTTTGGTCAGGTCGGATTCTTCGCAGAACCTGACGATATCTTCTTTGAGGGCTTTGAGCTCGGCGGTTTTGGTTTTAATATCCTTGTCGAGCTGGATATATTGCTCGGCCAGCTTCTCCCCGACCTTTTCATCAAATTGCTCGTCCTGATTGCCCTCAAGCGCCCGCTGATGGCGTTTGGCGGGGCATAAATTAAAATATTCGCACCAATTGCAAAGCCCGCTTTCTTTGGGCGGGAAATTATCGTTTTTGGCGGCGTCTTCTATTTCAAGGATATTTTGATAAATCGCATAGCGTATTTCTTCCAGACGGTTATCGTCGATATTGGCGGTCATTTCGAGGCCGTGACGAATAAACACCTGCCGGGCACGAACGGTTTTAAAGTCCGGCCACAAATGACGCACGGCCATCAAATACAGGGCCATCTGATGATTATTATCCAGTTCAATCTGGGTGGGAAGCATCGCTTGAGTCTTGTAATCGATTATTTCGACCGTCCCGTCATCATGGCGGGCCAGACGATCGATTTTGCCCTTAATATGGAAACGCTCACCGGGGTCGAGCGGGAAATCGACGAATTGCTCGATAATCAGCGACTGACCATCGTCGAACGGCGCGTGTTTGTCATAGAATTTTATAAGTCCGATGCGGCCGGTTTCGATAAAATCCTCAATAGAATCACTTTCACGGACAACCACGATTTTGGATTTATCCGATTCTTCCCAGCGACGGTTATAAATATCGATTAATTCCTCAAGGGGCATGACCCGTCCGTTGAGTTTGGTGCGGTACAGGTTTTCGAGGGTTTTATGGACGGTGTTTCCCAGAATAAGGTCGGCCGTGAGTTTTTTCTCAACTGTCACTTTTTCGATTTTGTCGAACTTGTATTGACGGGGACAATTGTTATATTTGTCGATACTGGAATGGCTGTATTTTCTGGCCATGAGATACCTCCGTGAAAATTTCACTATAAGATAGTCTATGACCGGGGGCGGCGCAATCACATATAAAAAAAGGTCCCGACCAAGGTCGGGACCTTTTTTCAGCTTGGTAATTTTTTTCTAACTTTTAGGGGAGCTTGAAATTGGCGCTGACCGTGATGGAATTATACTTGGTAACTTCCACCGGCGTGTCGATCCAGTTCAAGCGGTACTCCGCGGTAAAGGTTAAGGGGAAGGCGGGCGGGGCGATTTCGGCGCCGCCGACCAGGTGGTAGCCGAGACGGTTATCAGCCTCGGGAACCGAAATGTTATTGTCTTCCAGCGACAGCGACAGCGGGCGGGTGTAGTCATAGCCCAGGCTGTGTGAGCTTAAGCCGCCGCCCAGAAACGGCGAAATAATCTGGAGCTTAATGGGATACAGCGCGGTGGCGCTGAAGACCCAGTCGTGGCGTTTGAGCTCGAACACGTCGCCGCCATAAACCTGACTCTGGTTTTTCCAGGCGTATTCGCCGGCCAGAAGGACGTCGAACAGGGGCAGAGTGGATATTTTCAACTGCCCGCCGACAAGGTTCATTTCTTCCAGATCAGCGCCCGGAAGAGCCAGCGCTTCCTGGTCGTAGTTGGTCACCATGCCGCCGCGAATACCGAGCGAAATGCCGGTCAGGGCAAATGACGGCGCGGCGAAGCATAGCAGCACCAACAGCATAAGTAGTCTTTTCATCAGCAAACCTCCGTTTTATCTCATTATCGACCGGAGGCGATTATTCTTTACGTTATTGGAGCAATTCCCTATTGTGTTCAAATTTTGAACAGCACCCTTTGGGTGTTTATTTGGCCAAATATGTTGGGACGAAAACGCCGATATTTTTTGTCGGGTTTCGCGTTTCGCTTCGCTTCACTGGGAGCCGACCTACTATTCTAATCCACGATAAACAGCTTGACGCCGGTGGAAGTATGGGAGCGATGGGGCTCGGCGTTGTCGGCGACCTGATAACTCATCCCCGGTTTTAAGACGAATTTACGACCGTCTTTCAATTCGGTATGAAGCTCTCCTTCGAGGCACAGCAGAATATGGCCCTTGGTGCACCAATGGTCGGCCAGATAGCCCGGCATGTATTCAACCATGCGGACGCGGATGCCGCCGAAAGTGCGGGTGCGCCAGTAGCCCATGCCGGTTTCGCCCTTATGTTCGGTCTTTTCGATTTTCGACCAGTCGGTCGTTCCAAACGGTATGTCGTTCATTTGCATATTACAGTTCCTCTATGGTAACATGTCGGGTTTCTCATCCCGAAGACGGGATTCGGAACCCGATCTACATTCCTCGAAAGCCACGCGCTTGAAATTACAGCCACATCCGGACGCGGCGTTTGTATGCGAGATAGTCATCGCCGAAAAGACGCATCATGGATTTTTCTTCCATCGGGATAAACTTAATCTGTAAAATCAAAAACATGATTGCGGTCGGAACAAACGAAATTATCGAACCCAAAAGCAGTCCAACACCGATAAGAAACAGAATATAGCCGAGATACATCGGGTGGCGGCTGATGGCATACGGGCCATGGGTGACCAGTTTCGAGGCATCGAGATACGGTTTGACGGCGGTTCCGACTTTTTTGAAAGTGTTTTCGCCCTGCACGGCGATCCATAAGCCGAAAACCAGGGGCACCAGGCCAACCAAATTGTATGGCCAGTCGAGGAAGTCATGGATGGGATACAAAAAATGCAGTCCCACGGCGGCGGCCAGACAGCAGTAAAAGTATGTCGGCGGCAGGATCATATTTTCTTTTGGTTCCATATTAGTTTGATTACGGTGTTTCGGTAACCCGGTTTCATGTCTTGTTATGAATAATTCAAGATAATGTTTTATATATGTTTCGGTTACGGCAAAATGGGTTCGTTCTTGAAAAATTTTAATTTTTTATTGATAAACCTCGTCGCAAAAACCGGGATGGTGTTGTGGCACAACGGCAATTTCGATGGTAGGCTTGTGGTGCAGGGCATAAGTATTTTCTTGCTTCCGGCGGTTTTGGCATGGATAATTCAATGTCATCGTTTGGATTAAAGTAAATCGGGTTCGTTTTGTCGTTTTTACAATTGTATCCGGCAGTGGTTTTCCCCCGACAGATATTTTTCAAACATAATTATAGGGCTCATACTTAATGGGGCGGGCGGAAATAGCATTGGGGTTGTAGGGAAATTGGGGAGGGATTACAGATTACGTATTATTGATTATTGGTTATGGATCAGGGCGGCCTTGAATTGGGGAAGTTCATCTTTTTTAATCGGCAGGGGGCAGGAAGTATTTCTTCGTGCTTTCAATTCCGTATTCATGCGAAACTCGGTCAAGACGTTTCCCAGGGCATCAAGGAATTCAGACATTTTAAAGCAGGATGTGCTATCCTGGCGCAAGAATATTTTCTGGCGGTAATTAATTATCATTCGTTTAATGCCGAGGGGGACAAAAAGCGAATCCCGACATACGGCCACCAGTTTTTTATAATCTTTGCCATTTCGCGAAAATTTAATTCCTTGGTCTTTTAGCATTGTCTCGTATTTTTTATACCCGAACCAGGGGACAAATAAAGTGCTGCCTTTCTTTTTGCCTTCAACAAAATACCAGTCTTTCCAATAGGCGACAATATCGGAATAGTAATCAATCAATTGAATCAGACTATGGTATGTCAGACATCGACTGGAGTCATAATCAAGGGCCCGGTTATATAAGATAATGGCTTGAAGGAAATTATTATCAATAATGGCCAGATTGGCCTGGTATCGCAGGGCCGGCGTATAAGTTGAATCAATATCAAGAATTTTAAGGATTTCTTCCGCGGCGGCGGAATCATCCAAAGTATTGGCCAAACCCAGCCGCGCCGGCAGACAGAGTGGATCGATAAGAATGGCCCGATAGTATTCATACCAGGCACCCTCGACATCACCGAGCGAATAGAGATAATCACCAAGTCGGATGTGGATCTTCAGTATCTGATCCGGGTTGCTCTCATGTTGGAGGGATTCTTTAAGAAACCTTACGGCCTCGGCGATTTCCTCATCGCTTTTGACGGGATTGGAGTATATGGCCTCACTTAGATTAAAGTATGCATAGGCATAATTTGAGTCACATTCGATCGCCCGGCGTAATGTCTGTTCGGCGGATGGCCATTGTCGCAATTTCAGATATGACATGCCCAGAAGATTATATGCGTTGGCAAAAGTCGTATCCAGCTGGATTGCTTTTCTTAATACATCAGCGGCTCTGTCATATTCGCCATTCACGTACTCTGCAGCGGCATCATAGTAGTATTCCTCGGCTTTTGTTCCTTTTTGCGATTCATCTGCCAGACAAGAACCACCACAAATTATAGCTAAACATGACAAAGACAGCAAAATGCAATAATATCTCGTAATATTCATAAATTCTATTTTGATGTTATGCTCCATATCCTAATTAGGTTGATCTAATTTATCTTGTTAGTAAAGGAGCGATATTTTTAATATCGCTCCTTAAAACCGGTTTTATTTCATATGGACGCTATAGAACAAACCTATCCAGAAACCATGTTAAACAGCTCCATATTTCGCCGATGTCGTCGCCAAAACAGCAATACCACCCATAACAGGTCATGGGGACTTTGCTTACATCCTTTGGCGGTTCAGCCATGGCTGGCTGGCCGGATACAAGCAATACTAGAGCCAACATAAGTATCGCGACTATCTTTTTGGTCCTGTGCGTCAACTCTACCTCCTTTCAATTAAGTATTGATTATTATCAGTTACTGTCCGGTACCGGAAATTATTCCTATATATTCTTTTTGATATACATAATATTCCAGATCATCAAATCGTAAAAATATCGAACCATTCATAATAAACCCCCTTGCACTATCCAGCGCCATATTGCATCGAATTAATGGTTGCGTTCTACAACCGCAATCCAAAAAATAATCCAGAAATAATGCTGTTGTATTATTATCAAGATTGATGTATAGTACTGCCTTGGGTGGCTGGAGTATGGCTGGAGAATCAAATCTATGACTAATATTATCGATATTCACATCATAAGATTCATTGATACTGTTTATAATTTGTCCTAGGGATTGAGCGGTATCAACCGAAAAGTATCGGATATTTATATCATCAAATTCTGATTGTGTTATTGATTCCGCGCGACGTGCCTCACGTGCTTTAATAATAATTGCACCTAAAATCAAGATGGCGATAATTGTAATAATTCCAATGACAGCCGCAATTTCATGGATAATTTTCCATAAGCGCATCTAAAGTTCCCTTCATTTTGGCCGGAAGGCAATGTTATCCGGAAATTTGTCAATAATATTTCGGATAAGGTCTGCATCATGCTCTTTCACTCTGAAAAATTGGATATAAAAATTGTTTATTTTATTGACGGAGAAGCTCGACAATCTGGCTTTAATAATGCCAAACGGCAGGCACATATAATACCCCTCTTCCAAGGTTATCAATTCGGCCACCGTGGAAATCTCATCTCGGAAATTGCGGAGCAATTTGGTATCCCTGTCGGAAAAAATAATCCAGCCGACGTTTTCAGGAATTTTTCGAATCGGCACAAGGTTAATAAAATCCGCCGAAGTATTCCGGCAGTCTTCTTCAATTGTCAGGACATCGGTTAAGGTATCAAAATTGACATAATATCGGGCGGTGTCGGCGTCGAAAACAACCCAAAGCTTGAAATTGTACGGGAGACGATAACTGCTTTCGAGATTATCCATACGGAAAAAGATCGTTGACTGCAATTTGATTTCAAACAATGTATTTTCGATCATTCGGATGTTAACGGGTACAAAACCACCGTGGGATAATAAGTTGATCGCCCAGTCCGAGCATTCGTTAAATACGGCGTCACGGCAGGGAGGCATAACCAGGAGCCGATATTTTTCGAACAGGGGAGAATTCAGCCGGTATACCGTCGGGCTGGAATGCGTCGGCGGGGGTTCTCCCCTGTCAACATCAAAGCCCTGGGCCAGTCCGGTCGAGGTCCCGGATAAAACCATCAGCAAAATCAACCAATGCCGAACAATAATCATCATATCGATTAACCGTGATTTTTTAAGCACACAGCTTTTCTCCGGATAAGAGCCAGAGTCGATAGATGGAGCGGCTGAAAGCGCCTTATCCGGGACAGTTGTTATTCGTCAAAATACGGTTGCGAAAACACGCGGTCATAAACGACAGGTTTAGGTAACACAAATGGTGTGCCGGATGGCAAGAAATCATTGTCATAAAAATGAGAAGTGATTGATTGCCATCAACATAAACGAATTGAAAGATAAATGAAACATGGGCTCATGGCTATTCAAGCTCGTAAACTACGAGGCGAATCTCGTAAAAGCTCGTAGTTTACGAATTGGGGAATTCGCCAAATTTCGGCGCGGCACGATTACGCATTGTAATTGATTGATGATCAACAAGATGTCTAAATAACTTAAAAAATATTTAACAGGAGATGTATGGTTCAAACTCGTAGAAAATGACGAAAATCTCGTAAAAGCTCGTAATTAATTTACGAATTGGAATTAGCATCCAGATGGCAGATGTGCGGCGCCGGGCTTTGGTTTTGCCCAACGTTTTAAAGCAAGAAGACTGGATTCCCGCTTTCGGACTTGTTGAAAAAGTGCATGCATGGTGCAAGAAGTAGGTAGGGTTCCGAGTGGAGCGAAGCGTAACGAGAAACCCGACAACAAGATGTCGGCTTTCTCCCCCGACTTCGACGGGTTTCGGAAGCCGACCTACCGGTTTTTCAATGGGCAACTGGCAGACGAGGGGAGGCTGCCAGTCACAAAAACCGGCACAGGTTTTTCTACCCCTGGCCTTCGGATTTTTTTTCGCGCATGGCGGTGATGATGCCGTTGAGCCGTTCCACTTCCGCGCGGGCGGCCTGGTCGAAATTGTCGCCATCGGAAGCATAGAGCACACTCCGCCCGACATTAATCACGGCCAGCTTGGTGAAGTTCAATGTCCCCGCCTTGGCCGAGGCTTCGAGGTCTCCCCCCTGCGCACCGACGCCGGGAATCAAAATCGGCATCTCGCGGGCGATGGCGCGGATTTCGGCCAGCTTGCCGGGATGAGTCGCACCGACCACCAGACCGAGATTCTGCTCTTTGTCCCAGTAGGCGACTTTCTCGGCGACGTACATATATACCGGCTTGTTGACGACGTGCATGAGCTGGAAATCGCGGCTGCCGGTGTTGGAAGTCAGGCACAGGATAAAAGCACCCTTGCCGGGGTAATCGAGAAACGGCCGTATGGCATCGTAACCCATGTACGGATTAAGGGTCACCCAGTCGGCCTTGAAGCGGTCGAAGGCGGCGGCGGCGTAGTACGCGGCGGTGTTACCGATATCACCCATTTTGCCATCGAGGATGACGCGTATTTCATCGGGGATTTTCTTGATGATTTTTTCCAGAAGCGACAGCCCCTCGGGCCCCATCGCCATGAAAAAGGCGATGTTGGGCTTGTAGGCGCAGACGATGTCCTGCGTGGCCTCGATGATGCGGGCGGCGAAATCATAGTAGCCCTTGATCGACCCGGCGAATTTCTGCGGGACTTTTTTGGGATCGATATCGAGCCCGACACATATCAAAGATTTATTTTTTTCCTGGACTTCTCTTAGTTCACCTATGGCGCTCATTTACCAGACCCTGACCTTTCCGATTAAATCCGTTACGGAAGTCAATTTATGATCTTTAAGATAATTTTTCAAGCCTTCGATAATTTTGACGGGGGCGTCGGGTTCGACAAACAGGGCGGTCCCGACCTGCACCGCGCTCGCTCCACAAAGCATGAACTCGACAACGTCGGCGTACGTGGAAATCCCCCCGATGCCGATAATCGGTATCTTGACCGCTTTGGCCGTCTGAAACACTTTGGCCAGTGCGACCGGTTTGATGGCCGGGCCGGAGAGGCCGCCGGTGTTATTGGTGAGTCGCGGCCGCCAGGATTCGATATCGACGGCCATGCCGACCAGAGTATTGATTAATGATATGGCATCGGCGCCGCCCGCCTCGCAGGCTTTGGCGATGGACGGGACATCGGTGACATTGGGCGACAGCTTGGCGATAATCGGTTTGGTGCAGACTTTTTTAACTTCGCGCACCGCTTTTTCGGCCAGTTCGGCGTTGCCGGCCAGTTCCATGCCCAGTTCGACGTTGGGACAGGAAAAATTGAGCTCGATCATATCGACGCGGGGATGGTCGGTCAGGCGGGCGCACAGTTCGACATAATCGCCGACTTTCCACCCGGCGACGTTGACGACGAGAACGAGATCGAGTTTATCGAAAAAGGGGAGTTTGTCGGTGATGTACTTATCGACGCCGACGTTGGCCAGACCGATGGCGTTGAGCATGCCGGAGGCGGTTTCGGCAGTCCGCGGCGGACGGTGGCCGTCGCGCGGCTGAAGGGTAATGGTCTTGGTGACAATGCCGCCGAGCGTTTTGAGCGGAAATATATCGGCGAGCTCTTCGCCGTAGCCGCAGGTACCGGAGGCGGTTAAAATCGGGTTTTTAAATTTCACCCCGGCGATGTCGATGGCCAGATTGGGGGTCATAGGATCACCTCCCCGATATTATAGACCGGGCCTTCGCGGCAGACGCGCGTGTAGCCTCCCTCGCGAAGCGGGCGGATGCACCCCAGGCAGACGCCAATGCCGCACGGCATGGGAGCTTCGAGCGAGAGCTGTCCGGGGATATTATGCTTGCGGGCCAAATCATCGACGGCTTTGAGCATGCCCTCCGGGCCGCAGGCGAAGAAATGGATATTTTTGGCATTGAGGTCGATTTTATTCATTATGGCCTCGGTGACCAGTCCTTTGAAACCGGAAGAGCCATTGAGGGTGGCGGAGTATAGTTTTACGCCGATTTTGCGGATGCGGGCGATATCGACGAGGTCGTCTTTGGTGTTGCCACCGTAGAAGTATAAAATTTTATCGGGGTCATAACCTTTTTCGATCAGGTGTTTGGCCAGAAAATATATCGGCGGCATGCCGATGCCCCCGGCGACCATAACGGCCGTTTCATTTTTGCGGGGCAGGGTGAAGCCATTGCCGAGCGGGCCGAGAATATCGACGACGTCGCCGTCGCGGAGTTTGGCCAGCAGGGCGGTGCCGCGCCCGAAGACTTTGAATATTATTTCGATGGTATCGGTTTCGGGATTGATATCATAGACCGAAAAGGCGCGACGGAAATATATGTTGGTGTCGGGGATTTTGAGGTGAATGAATTGTCCCGGCGTTATGGCCGAGACTTTCGGGAACGGTCCCACTTCAAAGCGATAGTAGCCGTTACTCAACCGGTGTTTTTTGAATATTGTCGTCGGAACGTTTTTTATCAAACTCATTTCAGGCTCTCGGGCAGTTTCACGAAAAATTTATATACAAAATAGCTGTCGAACAGCTCCGGCGGAATCCAGCCGGTGCTGAAATGCGAGGCGAGGACGGTTTCGATAACTTCGTCGTTCAGTTCCGGCGAGGGGGACGGGTTCATCAATCGGGCGTCGATGACATCTCCGAAAGCATCGATTCTTATCTGGAGTACCATATTGCCCTCGAAATTAAGATAGTACGCGGCGGGCGGGTAACGGAATTCGCGGTCCACTTTGATAGGCACTTCGGCGGCATCATAGATGGCGTTGCCGTCGATATCGATATAGTATTTTTCTTCGACGGTCAGAATTTTACCATCGGCGCTTTGAGTCGGCTGGCCCTGCTTATCCACTTCTCCTTCTTGCAGTGAATCGCCCGTCTCGGTTTCGCCGGCCGGGCGCTGCTGGCGGGGACGGCCCCGGACGAGGCTTCGGATTTCGGTCGTGAATTCGTTGTCGGGGAAGGAATCCGCAAAATCGATATAGGCAAAGTAGATGGAGGAATCGCCGGGGTGTTCATATTTATCGGTCAGCCAGATCAGGGCATAGCGGGCCTGCAGATTCAATTCCGAATCGGGCAGGCTGTCAACGATGAAATTGAGGTAATGTCGGGCGGAATCCCATGAGAGCGAATCGAACATGAATTTCTCGGCCCGGCGATAATAGTGCGCGGCATAGCCGGTGTCGGCTATGGTTCCGGCCAAGCCGAGACGGTTGATAATTTCGGGGGCAAAATCGGAGCGGGGAGAATGTTTCAATATCGACCGCAGGGTGGTGTCATAGGTCAGAGTGTCATCGTAATAATCCCGATAAATGGTGGCGATGGCGGCGCGGGCCTGGGGCGCCACACGGGTGTCGCCAAAGCGGTCGAGAATGATCTGAAATTCCTGCAGGGCCGAGTCGGGCTGGTTAAGCTGGGTAAGATAAAGTTCCCCCAGAAGGTACTGGGTATTGGCGGCGGTTTCATAATCCTCGCGCGTGGCGGTGGAATCCAGTTCCAGGTTTTTGGAATATTCTTCGAGTTTGCCGATATCGGTCGAACGCTGCAACGCTTCCTGGCCGATTTCGCCTCCCCCCCGCTTGGCCTTGTCATAATATTCCTTGGCCTTTTTATAATTCTCGTATTCCGTCTGATATAATAAGCCGAGATTGAAATTGGCCAGGGCCGCTTCGGCCCGGCCGGGGTGTTCGACGGTCACGCGTTCATAAGTCGCCTCGGCCATGAACAGGTCGCCATCCATTTCATAACCCTCGGCGATTTTGATTCTGACCGAGGCCAGGGAGTCAAAGAATATCTCTTTTCCGGCCAGATATTCGAATTTTTCCAAACCCGATTCGGTATCCCCCAGGAAATAGTAGCACTGTCCCATTTTGAAAGTCGCTTCGTATTCGAGCTTGGTGGACGGCTTCATGTCGAGGACTTTCTGGAATTCCTCAATGGCGCGGGCATAATTGAACCGGTTCATCTGCGCATCGGCGATATATATCTGGGCCTCGGGCCTGATAGTATTGTCTCCAAGGGAATCGACCAGGGCCCGAAAATATTTTTCCGCTTCATCGTATTTCTTCTGTTCGAAATAGTACTCTCCCAGGGCGAGGGCGGCTTCGGCCTTGACCTCTTTTTCTTTGCTTTCGTAGTACAATTCCGAAAACAAATCCATGGCCGCGCCAATTTCATCCAGCTTCAGTTTGGTTTTAGCCAAATATACCCGGGACTCCTTGTAATATTTGGAGTTGGGGAAATTGGCCAGTATTTCCCGGAAACGCCTTTCGGCACGGACGTAATTCTCGGTGTAATAATTCGAAACACCGTTGATAAACAGGGCATCATCGTACCATTTGGAATTGGGGTGGCGATCAATGACCTTGTTGGATTTTTCGATGGCCGTATTATAGTAGGTGGCCAGGCCCCGCGCCGACTGACCCCGTTCGAGTTGCTTTCTCCGGGATTCGGCTTCATTGAAGTTTTTACGCGCGTTGTAAAACATGTTGTAATAGACACAGCCGGAGACGGCGGTCAGAACAACCAGCAAGGCGATAACTGCTTTAAACCGTTTCATTTTCAAGGTATTGAATAAATCCATTTTCCAGACCGGCTCGTTCAAAGGCCTCTCTGGCCGTCCGAAATTCATCGGGTGTTATCCGGCGCTTGATGACGGTGTCTTCCGGAGCCTTATAGGCCGGAAAATACTGGCTCATCAGAGATACGTAAACTTCCGGCGACAGTTCGCGCGCCAGAAAACCAAAAATACCTTCAGAACCGGATAACCCTCCGGGCAAAACCAGATGCCTCACGATCAAACCTTTTTGGGCCATACCGCGTTCGTCCATTTCCAGCAGGCCGACCTGGCGGAACATTTCGGCGATGGCGGCGCGATTGGTGGCGACGTAATTTTCACACCCGGAATATTTTTTTGCCACATGGTCGTCGTTATAGCGCATATCCGCCAGATATATATCTATTATACCATCAAGCTCCTTCAATATCTCCAATTTCTGATACCCGGAGCAATTATAAACTAAAGGAATTGTCAGGCCGCCATTCTGGGCCTGCCCGACGGCCAGAAGAATCATCGGCAACATATGGTCGGGCGTCACGAAATTAATGTTGTCGGCGCCGCGTTTCTGAAGCTCCAGCATCCGTTCGGCCAGCCTTTCCACGGTATAGGGACTGCCGCTATTGAGCTGGGAAATGGGGTAGTTCTGGCAATATTTGCAGAACAAAGAACAGCCGGATAAAAAAACGGTTCCCGATCCTCCCCCACCGGACAAAGGCGGCTCTTCACCGAAATGGAGGTTGATGCTGGCGATTTGAAGCTCGGCCGGACTTTTGCACATACCGGTCGGGCTTTCAAAACGGTCCACAAGACATTCATGCGGACAGAGCGCGCACGAGTGCATGGAATCATACAGCCGCCGTCCCAGTTGCGAAATTTGTTCGGGGGATTTTTTCGTCATTTCTTGAGTACATCCAGAATAACCGGAAGAATTTCTCCCGAAGGTCCATGCAGACTGAAATCGCAATATTCTGTCAGTGGGGTCGGTTCCAGATTTATCTCGACCAGAAAAGCCCCGTTTCGTTTGGCGACCAGCGGCATCGAGGCGGCCGGATGCACCAGCGCCGAGGTGCCGATCGAAAAGAACAATTCGGCCCGACAAGCGGCGTCGAAGGCTCCGTTGAGGGCCGCGTCCGGCAGCATTTCGCCGAACCAGACGACGTCCGGGCGGATTTTTCCCCCGCAGTCGCAACGCGGCAGCTGGCCTGTCTCCAAAGAGATCGGGCCGTCAAAGGGGCGATTGCAACTGAAACATTTGTTGCTTGAGATATTGCCATGAAGCTCCAACACCATTCGCGATCCGGCCCGGTAGTGCAAACCATCCACGTTCTGGGTTATGAGCGTGAAATCGGGGAAGTGTTTTTCCATTTCGACCAGGCTGTAGTGGCCGGCATTGGGCCTGACGTCGTTCATGAGTTCGCGGCGGTGCAGGTACCATTCCCAGACCAGCGTGGGATTATCCATGAACGCATCGACGGTGGCCAGTTCCTCGGCGCGGAATTTTTTCCAGAGGCCGTCTTTTCCGCGGAAAGTCGGTACGCCCGACTCGGCGGAAATGCCGGCCCCGGTCAAAACGGCCACATGGGCGGCCCTTTTGAGCACGCGGACGAATTCCTCGGATAATTCATACATAGCAAGGCTAAAATATGAAAAATCGGCGTTACCGGAAACAGTTATTTGTTTTTCTCTGATAATATTATATTTACTTTATGACGTTCAAAAAGATACTGTTTCTGTTTCTGGGCTTTTTTCTGGCCCTGGTCCTTTTAGAAACTATTGCCATAATAATGGAAAAGGCAATGACTCCGGCGGAGGCTTCAACCGATGACCAACCGGGATGGCAGGCCGAGTTTTTTCGTCATCGTATGGATTTTCATGAAAGTGATGCGCGGCTTTTGTGGCGGCATCGACCCAATCTCCACAATCCCCTTATTTTGACCAATTCGGAAGGTCGGTTGGGCCAAGAGATAGCCAAGCCCAAAGGCGCTTCGGAATTCAGAATATTGCTTTTGGGCGATTCCTCGCCGGTCGGACTGGGCTTGACCCGGCGCAATGAGGCTTTCGGAGAACAGCTTCGCTATCTGCTGAATCAATTTTTCGGCGGCAATCGCAAGGTTGAACTGGTCAATGCCGCCGTCAGCGGTTACACCAGCGAACAGCTGCGGCGTTTTTTTGAGTTTTGCGGCTGGTCATATGAACCCGATATGGTAATCGTGCATTGCGGCAGTAACGACGCCTCCATTTCCGGACCGTTAACGGATCGGCAACTGCTTGAAAAACAGGCGGCGGCAGGACTTCGTGAGCTGTTGGGCAAACTGGCCGTTTATCGAATGCTGAAAGCGGCGTTGTCATCCGGTTCACGGGGTTCATCCGGCGATCCGGGTGTTTTAACGGTTCGGGTAACGCCGGAGCAGTACTATCAGAATCTTCGGGCGATCGCGGATATCTGCGGTGATCATGATTGCCCGGTGATTTTTCTCAAACCGCCGGTGGCGCGCCTGTGGCCGGCGGGTCTGCAGTTCAAGATTTTCCGGCACATTACCGGAGAGGACGGGCGGCCTATTTTTCCGGAAGCGCTGGCGGAAATTCTGGGACGTGAAATAAAATACTGCCTTAGTCCCGAACAATTGCATCTTTACGGAAAGGAGATTGATCCGTTCAAAAAAGCCGTGTATGAATCGGCATTCGACTATGGCACATCCGACGTCGAAGATATAAAAAGCCTGCGGGATGCCCTGAACAATGATGCGAACAATCCGCTTGTGCTTAATAATCTGGCGGTCTCTTTCTGGGAAAACGCTCAATTCGACAGCGCCGACGTGTATTTGCACCGAGCCCGTGACAGTTATATTCGCAAAGGCGGCGATACCCCCGGCTATGCGGCGATTGCCGCCGGATCGCCATTTTTATTCAATATGGGCGTCAATTATCTTTCAAAGGGCGATACTAATATGGCCGACATCATGCTGGACTCGGCGCTTCAGGCGGATTATTTTTCGCTGCGTGTCAAGAGGGATTATTGGAAAGCCATCGATTCATTGAATGGATCGGACAACGTGGTCATAATCGACCTGCCCGCGATATTCGAAAAAAGCGGGGGCGACAGCCTGTTTGTGGACCATTGTCATCCAACGCGCGAGGGACACCGACTGATAGCCCAGGCGTTGTTCGACGCCATTCGTGAAAACTTTCTGATGAAATAAATTTATTTCATGGCTTCGCGTTGGACGTGAGTCAGAAATCTGGGCGGCATGGCGGCGGTTTTCCCGGCGAAAAGCAGGATGGTCATTTCAAACGACAGGCCGGCTTTCAAATCGATGGGAACGATTGATACCAGCGATGTCCCCTGATAAACCTTTTCAAAACCGCCTTCGGACAAAGACACGGTGAATATCGGCGCCTGCCATAATTCCACGTCTTTTTCGAAGGCCAGCGCCACGGTCAGACCACGCCAGTCGTCGCGCATGATTACGCTCCGACACTCGCTATAACGGCCGACTGAATCAAGATAATTTTCGCTCTTTTTTTCGCCGTTGAACAGAAGGTATCGGTCGTCGGCGTGCCCGGCCTGAAAATTGAAATTGTTTTCTATGGCCAGACGAAGGTGCGGGATATCTTCATTAAGGGCGGTCAGGCGGTAGTTGGCCGAGATAACATCCGATTTCGGCGAAAGGAAAAATCTTTTTTCCAGCTGAAGTTTCAGCGGCCGGCCAAAGCGCCAGATATTGCCGTCGCGCACCAGGGTCAGTGAATTTATATCGGAGCGGGTTGAGTATTGGTATGGTTCGAGGACAAAATCGCCTTCGTCGTGGAATTGCCCGGCGGCGAATCCGGGCAAATTGGAATCGCCCGACAGGAAATGGTCGACAAAGCAACGGCGGGGATACCAGTCGTTGACCAGCAGTTTATCGAGACCGTCTTCCTTGGTCAAAATTAAATCATGAATCGAATTGGTTTCACCCGATTCGGCGGGTTTAATGTCGCTGGCTTTGCGGGCCCGGGCCAGTTTGCCATGGTAGCCCTCGATTCGCCGGCGCAGGGTATCGGTCAGGTTAAAGTCCAGATCATAACTGTCCAATTCGACGAGAGCCCCTCCCCGCGAGGGTTTGAAGAAGGCGGCGAATTTGTCGGTGCGGGCGATTATTTCATCGTGGCCATCGCAGTCATAATCGGTTAGAATCATATGAACCCGGTCATTGGCGTCAAAAAGCAGTTTTTCGGCTTTGATAAGGTTTTCAAAAATGGCCTGACGGATATGCGGCAAATATAATCCGCCGAAAACACCGTGCCAGTACGGGCAGTTGCATTGTCCGGCGTAGAGGTATCGGCGGGCCTCGGAAATGGTTTTTTTATCGGAAGGATGTTCGGCGCAATATTTTTCGAGCAGGCGCGAGACGGTCAGCATGCGTTTGTGCATTTGATTGCTTTCGTCATATTTGGCCAGGAAACCGCGCCAGTGGCCGCCGCGGACAAAGCGCCCGAAGCGTTCCAGAAGACCGCCCGCTTTAAGGTGACTTTCGAATTCTTCGTATTCGACAAAGGCTCTGGCGGGAAGCGACCAGTGGAGCATTTCGGCGTATGAGGCGGTGGGCAAATAGGCCTGACCCATCGAGACGGTCCGAGCGGCCTCACCCAGAGTGCACACTTCCAGCCAGTCGGTATTTTGGGATAAAGCTTCAAAGAAATCATCCAGCCAGCCGTCGTCATAGCAATGCTTGTATGTATCCGGCCAGACGCCGAATTTTTCGCCGTCATCGGCATAAATGGCCAATCCGTCGGGGTAACGTTCCGCCCGGGCGCGAAGCTCGGCCATGACTTTTTTCACGGTTCCAAACGGTATCAGGTAGCGCAGTTTTTTCAGTATCGGTAAAAGCACCAGCGAATATCCCTCATCCTCGGTGACAAAAGCGCCGCGAAGGTCGTCCGGTTCGAAACCGGCGTACAGGAAATGAGTATCGTCGATGGGGACGTATTTCACGCCCGCCATATTCAGAATTTTGGGCAATTGCGGTTCCCAGACGCGTTCGGTCAGCCAGAGTCCCTCGGGTTCGCAGGCGAATTTTGCCCGCAGGTATTCGGTGAGCATGGCAATCTGGCCGGATTTATCGCCGTTGGGAATCGACGGCAGAATCGGTTCATAAAAACCGCCGGTCATAAGCTCGATCTGGCCGCTTTGCACCAGTTCTCGGACCAGATCCATGTGTTCGGGATGGTGGCGTTCCTGCCAGTCCCAGAGAATGCCGGATTGATGGAGGGATAGTTTTATAGACGGATATTTGCCGACCAGTTCCAGAAAGGGGCGGTAGGCCTGACGGTGGGCGTCCTCGAACACCGAATCGAAATTACCGACCGGTTGATGGTTATGCAGGCCCAGGGCCAGTTTGAATTTTGCCATTAAAACAGCTCCACGGTGAAGTTGATATATTTACGCGGGTTGGAGCGAATATCTTTAATCAGGTCGTCGATATTGGAGGCGGCCCGCCGCAGGTCATCGTAAAGGCGGCGGTCATCGACCAATAGTTGCAGTGTCCCGTCGCCGTTTTCGAGGTTGTCGGCGAAAGCGCGAGCGGTGGCGGCCACTTGGGCGAGGTCGGCCACGACCGAATCGATACCGGCGACGGATTTGCTCAAATCGCCCATGAGAGTATCGATTCTTTTTTCATTGTTTACGGCGATTTTGCGGAAAGCCTGCGAGGCGGTCAGGAAATTCTGGGCGCTCTGGTCAAGTTTATCCCCGTTTCGTTCCATATAATCGGCCAGCGATTCGGTGACGCGCTCCATGTTGGAAATAGTTCCCGACAGTTTGGTGAGGTTGTCTTCGGAGGCGATAGAGTGTTTGATCGATAAAACCAGATTACGCAACTCGGTAATCATCTCCCCCATCATCCCCATCACTTCGGGAATGCCGGTATCATAGGAGCCGACAATCGGGTTTATCAGGTCCAGGTCGGTTTCGCTTTTGCCGGGAGTGACGGCCAGAAAGCGCTCGCCCATCAAGCCGATATTTTTGACGGTGGCGGTGGCGTCCTCTTTAAGACGGACATCACTGGAAATAGTAAACTCGACAAGGACCCCCCGTTCGTTAAGAGTCAACTGCTGGACTTTACCTTTACGCAGGCCGGAAATCATGACCGGGTCGCCTTTGGACAACGAGCCGACTTCATCGAATATGGCGTAAACATCGATGTTTTCCTGCCCATAACGATAGCCCTGGATCCAAAGTACCGTTCCGACGAAAATAATCAGGCTGGCAATGATAATCAGTCCGACCCGTATTTCTATGTTTTTGGCCGCCATAAAATTGCTCTCTGTTCAATTATTCGACAATATTATCCAACAATTTATCTTCCCGACAGATTTAAACAACCGAGAAAGTGATTTGTTAGAGAGAATTGTAAATTGAAACGTAACTATCGTAGCGGAAGCGGAATATTTTTCCGTTTTTGACCGCCTCTTTGACGGCGCAATCCGGTTCGGGGATATGGCTGCATCGGGTGAAACGGCAATGCTCCTCGAATTCCGAGAATTCCGGGTAAAAGCCAGCGACGTCATCTTTTTCGACTTCCCACAATCCGAGAACTTTGAGACCGGGTGTATCGACGACATAGCCGCCTTTAGGCAATTCATAGAGTTGGACGGAGGTCGTGGTATGGACGCCCTTGTCGGTCGATTCTGAAATATCGGCTACGCGAATATTGACACCGGGCAACAGCCGATTAAGGATGGTCGATTTGCCGACGCCGCTATGTCCGGCAAATATGGTTATATGTCCGGCGAGCGTCTTCTCCAGCAGGTCCATATCGCGATCGCCGGCGGCGGAAATAATATGAATTGGTATCTTCAGCGAATTATAACCGGCGATGAGTTCATCAAGAATTTCGGGACGCCCCAAGTCGCATTTATTAATAATAATCAGCGGTTGCAGATTGCCCAGACTGGCCGCGATCAGAAAGCGGTCGATAAGACCGGGTTTTAGTTCCGGGCTTTTAACCGAGGCGACAATGGCCAGCTGGTCGAGATTGGCCGCGATAATCTGTTTTTTTTGGGCCGAGCCTTTGGCCGGCCTGAAAAACATCGACCGACGTGGTTCGACCTCGCGGATCATGCCCGTGGTTTTATCGGAAATATCAATTTTGACGTGGTCGCCGACAGCCACTGGAGTGGCAGCGTCGGCCGCGCGTTTAACCCGGCCGCGAATTTCGCATTCGTATTCGGTGTTATCCGCTCTGACGATGAAATATTTTCCGAGAGCCCTGACGACAATACCGGATTGGATCATGCCGTCAGATCCTTGTTACTCCTCATCCTGAACAAATTCCTGATTCTGTTCCTCCTCCTCGTCTTCAATCAGATCGCGCCAGTCGGTTTTGCCGCCTTTTTTGCCGACGACAATATTGCCTTTGTCCGGTTTCTGGCGATATTGTTTTTTGTCTCGAAATCCTTTGTCACTTTCATCAAATTCATAATGCTTTTTGGATTTCTTGCGTTTCTTAAGCACCTGAATTAAGCCTCCTGATGATTATGTATAGGTGAAATAGTCCCGATAAGGTGAGCCTTCAATAATTATTCAACTCATGCCAGCGGCCCCTGGCCGTTTTTGGAAATTTCTACCCTTTCAAATAATTTTCGGAACTTCGCGCTATAAATCTACACGGGAGATGAATTTTCCGCAACAAAATTATAAACCGGCGTTATAAAAACTATACGGTTGAAAGCGGCTCTATAATCATATATATTTCCGCATACCATTGGGAAAGGACCGGGTAATGAAAAACCTGATAACGAAGATTTTCGGCACCAAACACGAACGCGATATCAAAAAAATCCAGCCCCTTGTGGCTGAAATAAATAGAATTTTTGCGGGCCTGGCTTCTCTCTCCGACGACCAGCTTCGGGCCAAAACCGACGAGTTTAAAAACCGGCTGGCCGAGGGCGAAACTCTTGACGATATCCTCCCCGAAGCCTTTGCGGTTGTCAAGGAAACCTGCCGCCGCCTGGTCGGGCAATCATGGGACGTCTGCGGCATCGAGATGGAGTGGCAAATGGTTCCCTATGACGTCCAGCTTCTGGGCGGAATTGTTCTGCACCAGGGCAAGATTGCCGAAATGGCCACCGGTGAGGGCAAGACTCTGGTCGCGACGCTGCCGTTGTATCTCAACGCCCTGACCGGCAAAGGGGCTCATCTGGTAACGGTCAACGACTACCTTGCCCGCCGCGACTCCGAATGGATGGGTCGGATATTCAAGTTTCTGGGGCTGACGGTCGGCGTTATCCAGCACGATATGGACAGCCCCCAGCGGCGGGAGATGTACAACTGCGACATCACCTACGGCACCAACAACGAATTCGGGTTCGATTATTTGCGCGATAATATGGCCCCGACGGCATCAGAGCGGGTTCAGCGCGGATTCAACTATGCCATCGTGGACGAGGTTGACTCCGTTTTAATCGACGAGGCGCGCACGCCACTCATCATATCCGGCCAGGTCGAGAGCACTATCCACAAGCGCTACGAAGAAATGCAGCCGACGGTCAGCATGCTGGTCCGCAAGCAAACCATGTTGATCAACGATAAACTGGCTAAGGCGGAAAAAATTCTCAATTCGGAAGGCGGCAACAGTTATGAGGCCGGGGAACTGCTTCTGGCGGTCAGCCGCGGGGCGCCCAAAAACAAAAAATATTTGAAACTGTCCAAAGAGCCGGGCGTCATGTCGCTGATTCAATCGGTCGAATCCGATTATTTACGCGACAAGAAGCTGCATGAAATCGATGAGACTTTGTACTATGTCATAAACGAGCGTGAAAATTCGATCAATCTGACCGACAATGGCCGCGCCCAATTTTCCAAAGAGGAGCAGGAATTGTTCGAGATTCCGGACATCTCCACAACCCTTTCGGAAATCGAAGGCGATGAATCGCTGTCGCCGGAAGAAAAGACCAAAAAAGTCGATGAAATCTACCGCCTGCACTCGGAACGCTCGGAGAAGGTTCATTCCATCAGCCAATTGCTCAAAGCCTACGTGCTGTTCGAAAAGGACGTGGAATATGTGGTGCAGGACGGCAAAATTTTAATCGTTGATGAATTCACCGGCCGTCTCATGCCGGGACGGCGCTACTCCGACGGATTGCATCAGGCTATCGAAGCCAAGGAAAAGGTCAAAATCGAGGGTGAATCACAGACGCTGGCGACGATTACGCTCCAAAATTATTTCCGCATGTATGAAAAGCTGGCCGGGATGACGGGTACCGCCGAAACCGAAGCCCAGGAATTCTGGGATATATACAAGCTTGACGTGGTCTGTATTCCGACCAACGAGCCGGTCTATCGGACGGACCACGAGGATGTCATATATCGCACCCGCCGGGAGAAATACAACGCCATTATCGATGAAATAACCGACTGCCACAAGCGGGGGCAGCCGGTTCTGGTCGGCACGGTATCGGTTGAAGTTTCGGAGACGTTGTCGCGCATGCTCAAGCGCGTCGGGGTTCCGCACAGCGTCCTGAACGCCAAGTTTCATCAGCAGGAAGCTGAAATCGTGGCCCGGGCCGGACACAAGGGCACGGTCACCATCGCCACCAACATGGCCGGGCGCGGCACCGACATCAAACTGGGGCCGGGCGTGGTCGAACTGGGCGGTCTGCATATTACCGGCACGGAGCGGCATGAATCGCGGCGTATCGACCGTCAGTTGCGCGGTCGCGCCGGTCGTCAGGGCGATCCGGGTTCCTCACGCTTTTTCTTATCGCTCGAAGACAACCTGATGCGCATGTTCGGTTCCGACCGCATCGCCAAAATCATGGACAGCATGGGCGTCAAGGAAGGCGAGGTTATCACCCACAGAATGGTCACAAAAGCAATCGAAAGGGCGCAAAAACGGGTCGAGGCGCAAAACTTCTCCATTCGTAAACATACTCTTGAATACGACAACGTCATGAATTCCCAGCGCGAAGTCATTTATGACCGGCGTCTGGCGGCTCTGGAAAAGGAATCCATAAAGGATGAGATTCTGGAGTTGATCGAATCTGTCCTCGATTCACTGATACAGCAGTCCTGCCCGCCCAAGGAGTATCCCGAAAACTGGGACTGGGACACACTCAAATCGGAACTGCGGCGGATATACCTGCTCGATTTCAGAATCAAGGACGAGGAGATTCCGGGCCTGACGCAGGAAAGCCTGCTGGAGAAGCTCAAAAACGCCGTGATGGCATATTATAATCATAAAGAGCAGTTGTACGGCGAGGAGATCATGCGCAAGCTGGAGAAGTTCGCGGTCCTGCACACCATCGACAAACACTGGCGTGACCATATGTACGAGATGGATCAGCTCAAAACCGGCATCGGCCTGCGAGCGTATGGCCAGCGCGACCCGCTCATCGAGTATAAGAAAGAATCCTACCGTATGTTTGCGGAAATGATCGAAAACGTGGACCGTGATGCGGTGGCGATGGTGTACAAGCTGCAGGTCAATATTCCCGACGCGGAGCTGGCCGAGCGGCGCCGCCGGATGCAACCGGCGATGGTGGCGTCGCATCAGGATGCCACCGGGTTGGGTTTGTCCGGGTCGCCGGTGGTGGAAGAACCCAATCCGACGATGGAGGCGGCACGGCGCGGCAAAGCCCAGCCGATTCGCAGGGAAACGCCCAAAGTGGGCCGCAATGACCCCTGCCCCTGCGGCAGCGGGAAAAAGTACAAGAAGTGCTGCGGGCAGAATTTATGAAGAGCTAATTAAGACCTGATGTTTCACACCGTGTTTTTCGACGTCGGCGGAACGCTAATCGCCGGCGAATCATCGCTTAAAGTCATCGCCCGCGAGATGGATGGCTCGCGCGAGGGCGAAATTTTCCGTTATCTGGTCGATGAATTCATGAAAATTTATCTTGACCGCTCGCCCCGGCGTTTTTACTCAATCAAGGAACTTCTGGCCCTGACGGCCAAGATGGCGGCCGAGCATTTCCAAACTTCCGATATCAGCGGCCGGGCGGTGGAAATTTACCGGAGGAATCATTTCGACAATGACTATATTTTTGACGATACCCTTCCCACCCTGAACAAATTGCGTTCTGATAACGTAAAGATAATATTGATAAGCGACGCCGATGCTGACGTCCTTCTGGAGCAGCTGGAATTATACGGTTTGATGAGATATTTTGAGGCGACTATTATTTCCAACATGGTTCAGGCTTACAAACCGTCGGATAAAACGGTCGCGGAGGCGTTGAAACACTGCCGGGAGCCGAAAGACGGCATCCTGCTGGTGGGCGATACGGAAGTGGATATGCAGACGGCCCGAAAAATGAAAATAAAATCGGCTTTGATTAACCGAAACGGCCATTTCAAACATGAAGCCGACTATTATATCAAAAATCTTTCAGAGATATTCCAGCTTAAAGAAAACAATAATTGACAATAACTATCAGTTTTAATTTCAGGGAGTAATATGAGAATAATGAAAGCGTTTTTTGCGTCGGGCCTGATCTTGTTGTCGGCGGTCGCGACCTTCTCGGCGCAGTGTGAGCTTAAAATCCCGGTGCAGGAATTCAAACTGGCCAACGGCCTGACGTTTCTCGTGGTGGAGCGTTCCACGGCTCCGGTCTTTTCCGGCTACATCACGGTCGGAGCGGGGTCGGCCAATGAAAAAATCGGCGACATCGGCACGGCCCACCTGTTCGAGCACATGATGTTCAAGGGGTCGCGTCTGGTCGGAACCAGTGATTATGAGGCCGAGACGAAAATCATGGCCAGCGAAGATTCAATCTGGGCAAGAATCGACGATGCCCGGCAGGAACTGCGTTATATGAGAATCAATGAGCCGGACAGAGTCGAGGCGCAACAAAAGTATCTTGAGGATCTTCAAATCATACTCGACTCCCTGGCCGCGGCCAGTTCCGAGTATGTCATACAAAACGAATTCGATGGTCTATATACCAGAAACGGTGCGGCCGAGTTCAATGCCACAACCGGTTATGATTTCACGCACTATTTCGTATCGCTTCCGTCCAATCGTCTGGAACTGTGGTTCGCGATGGAGGCCGACCGTCTGATTCACCCGGTGTTGCGGGAGTTTTTCCCGGAGCGCGACGTGGTCAGCGAAGAACGGCGCCTATCGGTGGAAAACAACGCCGACAGCAAGTTGTTCGAGCAGTTGATCGGAACGGCTTTCATAGCGCATCCTTACCAGATATTCTGGGAATGGCAGTCCGAAGAAAACAACCTGTCGCGCGGGGATCTGGAAAAATTTCACTGGACGTACTACACGCCGGAGAATATCACGGTGGCCATCGTGGGTGACGTCAAGCTGGACGAAGTGAAAAAAATGGCGGAGAAGTATTTCGGCCCCATGCCCGTTCGTCCAAAACCGGAGCCGATTTATACGCGAGAACCGGAACAGCAGGGTGAGCGGCGGGTGGAACAGGTTTATGAGGCCAATCCGGCGGTATTTATTGCCTATCACAAAACTCCTTTCGACCATCCCGATGAACCGGTCTTCGGCATCTTGCGACGCCTTCTGGCGGAAGGCCGAACATCGAGGTTGTATAAAGCGCTGGTAATCGACCAGCAACTGTGTCTGGATATCAGCGTCGACGTCTTCCCCGGAAATGATCTCGGCGACGTGCATGCCAGCGTCTTTAATATTTACGCCTACCCCAACGATGGCGTGACAACGGTACAGGTGGAACAAGCTATTTACGCCGAATTGAACAGACTCGCAACCGTCCCGGTCGATTCGGTGGAATTGAAAAAGATTAAGAATAATATCGAGGCCGATTTCATCTGGGCCTCGTACTCCAATATCGGTCTGGCTGGATATATTTCCGAGGCGCACCGTCTGTCCGGAAGCTGGGAATTTATAGATAACTTCCGCAACAGCCTGAATAGTGTCACATCCGAAGATATCATGCGGGTGGCCAGGCATTATTTCACGAAGGAAAATCGAACGGTCGCCACCCTGGTCCCCAAAGAGCAAGGGGGTGAATTGTGAGAAAGCGTTTATTGATCATGGTTGGGCTGACCTTGCTGGCGGCCTCGATTTTCGCGGTCAATCCGCGCGATATGGAATTCTTGCCGCTGGAATTCAAGCCGACCGATCCGGTGCGGTTTGAAACCGACAACGGCATGGTCGTTTATTTTTATGAATATCATGAATTGCCGGTGGTTATGGCGACGGCGTATTTCCACGGCGGCGATATTTATGACCCGGCCGATAAAATCGGCCTGGCATCGCTTACGGCGGCGTTGATGCGCTCCGGCGGAGCAGGAACGCGCCCTCCCGACCAGGTCGATTTTGACCTCGACTTCATGGCCGCCTCGATATCCAGCTCATCCGGTTCGGACTATTTGAATGTCGGCTATTCTTCGCTCAAGAAGGACGTGGCGGCAGGATTCGCAATATATTCCGACATCATCACCAAACCGCGGTTCGACAGTTCCAAGATGGCACTGGAAGTTTCCAACCGCAAAGAGCAAATCAGACGGCAGAATGATAATCCGGGAAACGTTACCCGACGGGTGTTTTACCAGCAGGTGTACAGCGGACATCCCTACGGCTATTTCCCCTCGTTGAAAACTATCGACAATATTACGGAAAATGATATTGGAAGTCACTATGCCAGATTTTATGCCCCCGATAATTGTATCATGGCTATCGCCGGGGATATGACGCTCAAAGAAGTCAAAGCGCTGTTGAAGGCGAATTTCTCGGGCTGGAAAAAAACCGGGAGTAAAATAGAACCGATTGCCAAGGCCGCGCCTCAATTCAAGCCGGGCGTCTATTACGCCGAACGGGATATCAATCAGGCGCAACTGCGGCTGGGACATCTATGTCTCGATGACCACAATCCCGACCGCTTCGCCATGGAGGTACTCAATTTCGCTTTGGGCGGCGGCGGGTTCACATCGCGCATCATGCTGGAAGTGCGGACCAACGCCGGGCTGGCGTACAATGTCGGGACTTATCTTTATAACCGTCCCCTGACCGGCAGCCTGTTTGCATATTGCCAGACCCGGGCTGACGCGATGGGTCAGGCCCTGATCAAAATCACGGACATCATCAAAGAGGTCAAGCGGAACGGCATCAGCGAGGATGAGATGAACATGGCCAAGGAGTCGATAATCAATTCCTTCGTGTTCAATTATGACCGGCCCGATGAAATCGCCAACGCCCGCGCCTTGCTGGAACTTCAGGGTTTTCCGCCCGATCAGCTCGAACGCGATATGGCGGCTTATCAGGCGGTGACGCTTGAGGATTGCCGCCGGGTGGCAAAGCAGTATCTCGACCCCGAACATATGGTAATCGTGATTACGGGTAACGAAGCGTTGTTCGATCAGCCGATGAGCAGTTTCGGTCCGGTTACGAAAGTGTCCATGGATATAGAATAACAAACCAGGAAGAAAAAAGATGCCGCCGGGGCTGGAACTTCGGCGGCATTTTTTGTATTATTACAGCCAATGAGAATATATACTCCTTTGTTTTTGGCTCTTTGCCTGATAATCGGAAGCGCACCGGCACAGGATGGAATATCTCTGGAAATTGCCCCTGCGGGCGGGATTAATTTCGGATATACCGAATATGAAATGGATTTGCGGTATGTCAATGAAGGGGTGCCTTATCGGGTTCGCAGTCTTCTCGAATTCCCGCTGGGGACTTCGTTTTTGGGTTTGAAGGCGACGCTGGCAGGCAGTCATGATTACGTGGAGGACTGGAAAATCGACGCCATGCTTGTGACCAACATGAATGATCCCTCGGGCAAGATGTACGACCACGATTGGGAAGCAGTATACAATGAACCTCTGACCAAATTCAGTTACACCGAATCGAATTCGAAACTGTCGTCGCTGGGGCTGGAAACATCGGTATCCAAAAAACTCCACGCCGGCGCGATTGATATTTATTTCCAGCTTGGATTCGATTATTATCATTACGATTTTGAAATCATAGATTATGCGGGCTGGCAACTTGTGGGAGGAGTGCCTCATTATTTCCGTGGGACGGAAACGGGTATAATTTATGTAATAAATTATTGTTTTCCGCACGCCGCCATGCAAATTGAACGATGGCAACCGGGCGGCGACTGGCGGGTGGAGTTCAGCGCCGGAGCCGGGGCGGTGTTCTTCTCCGACGATGACGACCATGTCCTTCGCCTCAAAAGGGCCACCGCCAACGGGACCGGGTTCGGTCTCAAAGCCGATTTCAGCATTCGCCGCTATCTCGGTAATTCCCATAATTTTGAACGACCGTACATAGAAGTCACGGCCGACGTGCACTATTTCAAGGCCTCCGGCAATCAGACACAAAAATGGTACGGCGATGACCCGGCTTCGGAAGGTTATGACGACACCGGCGATTCCCTTTCCGGCCTGCCGCACGATGTCCGCAGTCTGGCGTATCGTATCGGTCTTGAACTGGGTATTCCTCTTTAAATTCTCATGCCAATCACCGACGGAATAATCAGGTTGCGCGAAAGGGTGGTGCTCAAGGGCCACGCCTGCAATATTGTCGGGAAATTGTATGATAAAAGTCTGTTTGATAAAACCATCGTGGAAAGAATCGGCTATCTTTCCGACGGACTGCTGGTACGCGGGTATATGGCACGGCCCGTGACGGAGGGAATCTATCCGGCCCTGATCTGGAACCGGGGCGGCTATGGCGAAAACGGGGCGTTAAGCGACCTGACGGCGTATTTGATTCTGGCTTCGACGGCCGTATGGGGCTATGTGGTCCTGGCGACGCAGTACCGCGGCAATCGTCACAGCGAAGGCCTTGAAGACTGGGGCGGCGACGATTTGCATGATATCATGAATATGGTGCATGTCGCCGGAAACCTGCCCGAAAGTGACGTGAGGCGAACGGCCATCGAGGGTCCCAGCCGGGGCGGCATGAACACCTATCGGGCGCTGGCGTGCAAACATGATTTCAAATGCGCCATGGTTCACGCCGGGATTACGGATTTAAAGCACCTCGTGCAGGTCAGGCCGGATTTCGGCAAAATTATCGATCGCCATTTCGGTCGGCTTTCGGATGCGGAAAGAAACTCCCGGCTGGAGGAGCTCTCCGCGACTCATCTGGTTCATAAATACTCCAAAAGCTGCCCGATTCTCATCATGCACGGTGACCGGGACAATGTGGTGCCGATCGAGCAATCCGAACTGCTGGTGGAAAAGTTAAAGGAGCACGACGTTCCGCATAAGTACATCAGGATCGAAGGCGGGACGCATGTGGCGCTCAAAGACGGGACGTACAAACAGATCGATATACACCGGCGGGACTGGCTGGCCCGGCACCTCGCCTGATCGGCCGTCAGGCTTTGACATCTCCCCTTTTGAACCAGGCTTCCAGCACTCCGGCTTCTTTATCGGGGGCAAGGCCGGCACGCGGTTTATAATCGACGGGGCGTGTCCGGGCCCATTCATAGGTATCTTTGATGGTATCAATCAACGGACGGTATGTCAACCCGGCCTTTTGAGCTTTGGAGACATCGACTTGCAGCATCCCCAGAAATTTTTCATCGGTAATCCAGAGCGGTAATTCCGTCCAGGGCGCAATGTCATGGTCAAGGAGGAATTGTTCGTCCACCCAGTATGTTTCCGGGCGCGAGCCGGTAACGGTTTTGCAGACGCCGATAAATTTTTTCATGGTCAAAGCGAAGTCAGGTCCGGTGGCGTTGAAGATGCCATCGGCACCGTTTTCGATCATGGTTATGGTCCAGTCGGCCAGGTCGCGCACGTCGATATACTGAAATTCGCGGTCTTCCGGTTTCGGCAGGAGCATATCTCCCCCACGGGCACAGCGGGTCACCCAGTACGTGAACCGATCCGACAGGTCATGCGGCCCGACAATCAGTCCCGGACGGATAATCAGGGCTTTGCCGGGGAAAGCTTTCTGGATTATGGATTCGCAGATGGCTTTGTAAGGCCCGTAGGTTTCCTCGGTGATTTCTTCTTTAGTCGTATCATTAATGGTTCCGACCGGGGAGGATTCATCGAAACCGGGACGGCTTAAATCTTTATACACCGATATGGTCGAGATAAATGTGTATTGCCCGGCCCGATTTTTCAGGAAATCGGCCGCCTGCTGTACGATTCTTGGAAAGTACCCGCAGGTATCGATAACGGCATCCCAACGTCCGTCGGACAGGACGCCAAGGCCGCCGTCACGATGGCCATGATAGCTTTTAATATCCTGGAAAAGATCAGGATTGCTTTGACCCCGGTTGAATAGGGTAAGGACGTGACCACGCGCGCGCGCGGATTCGACCAGATATCGTCCCAGAAAACGGGTTCCGCCGATAATGAGAATTTCCACTAAATATTCCCTTATGCTTTTTCGATATTACGCGCTGCTTGGGAAAATGTTTAATAGTAATCCGCCGATTCGACCAGCCAGAACGCTTCATGAAGAAAATCGATCAGGTCTCCGGCGATAAGCGAGCGATGGCCCAGTTCGGCGGCGGCCAAATCACCCGACAAACCGTGCAAGTACACGGCGCAGACGGCGCTGTCGAGCGGTGACAGTCCCTGCGCCAGAAACGCGCCAATCATCCCGGACAACACGTCGCCCGTACCGCCGGTGGCCATGCCGTTATTGCCGGTCGGGTTGAGATACAGTTGTCCGCCCGGTTCGACAATGACGGTCGGGGAGCCCTTGAAAACGATCACGGCGTTGTACTTATGGGCATAATTTCTCAATAGACCGTACAATTGGAACAGCGCATCGGGGATTTCCTCGTCGATCAAACGCCGAAATTCGCCCGGATGAGGCGTCAAAACCAGTTCGGGGTGACAGCCTTTGAGCGGCTCCCGGTTTTTGGCGAAGGCATTAAGGCCGTCGGCATCGATAATGACCGGTTTATCCAGTTTTTCGATCAGACGGTGCATCAGCATGACCGTGTCGCGGTGTCCGCCCAATCCCGGGCCGATCACGGCGGCATCGGTTTTATTCAGCCAATTTCTGATTTCACCCAGACCGCGCAGGGCCAGGCACCCCTTCTGGCCGACGTCGGGCAAGGGGTACGTCATAGCTTCGGTCAGTTTGACTTCCAGAATCGGATTAAGGCTTTTGGGACAACCGACCGTCACCAGTCCGGTACCGGAGCGCGCCGCCGCCATAGCCGACAAGGTCGCCGCCCCGGTCAGCCCGGTGGAACCCGCCAGAATGAACAGCCTTCCGAAATCGCCTTTGTGGCCATCGGGCTTTCTATGCGGCAGTTTCTTGGCCACCATCTCCGGGGTGATCAAATTTTCGGTGAAACGAAAGCCATCGATAATATCGTCGGGGACACCGATCGGGACCACTTCAACAATTCCGGCTTTTTCCCTTCCCGGCGAATAGTACAAACCAATTTTGGGAAGAGCCAGCGTATAGGTATAATCGGCATCGGTGACGGGACCACCGAACTTGCCGGTATCGACGTCGAGGCCCGACGGGCAATCGACGGCGACCACGGGGAGATTGCATTTATTGATGCCCTCGATGAAATCGGCCGGAAGGCCGTGGGGAGCACCGGAAAAACCGGTGCCGAAGACGGCGTCGACGACGAGGTCGGCGGACAAGGTTTTCGGCAATTCCTCGGGTTTGAGAATCTCGACAATCTCCACGCCTTTCTGGAAAGCCCGGTCATAATTCAATTTTGCGTCGTGCGAAAGGTTCTCCGGAGGGCCGGGGAAATAGATCGAAACTTTGGCGCCGTACTCATGAAGATACCGCCCGACCACGAAACCATCGCCGCCGTTGTTTCCTTTGCCGCAGAAGATGGCGACTCTTTGACCGTCCGCTTTGAGCAGAATATCATCACGAATGCGCTCGGCGATACCCCGCCCGGCGTTTTCCATCAATTCCGGCCCGGGAATTCCGCGGTTATCGATGGCCTCGCGGTCCACAGCGCGCATCTGTTCGGCCGTTACCAGCTTCATTTTTTGCGACCCTTCAAAATTTTGCCGTTGGGGCCATCGAGCGCCAGTTTCAGGACCTGCCCGACGTTATCAATGAATTTGAAGGTTATGCCTTTTTTAATTTCGGCCGGGATATCAAGCATGTCTTTTTGATTTTCACGCGGTAAAATGACCATTTTGGCCCCGGCCCGGTACGCCGCCAGAAGTTTTTCCTTGAGCCCGCCGATGGGCAGAACTTCGCCGCGAAGGGTAATCTCGCCGGTCATGGCGATGAGCGGTTTCACCGGCCGTCCCGACAGAAGCGAGGCCAGCGCGGTGGCCATCGTAATACCCGCCGAGGGACCGTCCTTGGGGGTCGCCCCGGAAGGAACGTGGATATGAATTTCGTGCTTATCGCAGAAGTCCGGGCTGATGCCCAGATCGGTACAATTGGTGCGAACGTACGACAAAGCCGCCATGGCCGATTCTTTCATGACGTCGCCCAGATGACCGGTCAGGGTTAATTTGGGTTTGCCCGGCATAGCGGTCGCCTCGATGTACAGGATTTCGCCGCCGTAGGCGGTCCAGGCCAATCCGGCCACGACACCGACCTGTCCGGTGCGCCCGAGAAGTTCATCGCTAAACCTCTCCGGCCCGAGGTACTTATCGAGGTTTTTGTCGGTGATGACGAATTTGGATTTGGAGCCGGCGGCGACTTTGCGGGCCACTTTGCGAATTACGGCCGCCATCTCTCGTTCCAGATTACGGACGCCCGATTCGCGGGTGTAACTGCGGATGATTTTAGTCAACGCCGCATCGGTCAGATCGAGATTGCTTTTTTTGATACCGTGGTTTTCGTACTGCTTGTCCACCAGATGGCGTTTGGCAATCTGCAGTTTTTCCAGGTCGGTGTAGCCCGGAATGCGGACAATTTCCATGCGGTCGAGCAGGACCGGCGGAATCGGATCGAGAAGATTGGCGGTAGTGATAAACATAACTTTCGATAAGTCGAAGGGGACTTCGAGATAATGATCCGAAAAAGTATTATTCTGTTCCGGATCGAGGACTTCCAGAAGGGCGCTGGCCGGGTCGCCGCGAAAATCGCTGCCGATTTTATCGACTTCATCGAGCATGATGATGGGGTTATTGGAACCGGTGCGTTTGATGCTCTGGATGATTCGTCCCGGCAGGGCGCCGATATAAGTGCGGCGGTGGCCGCGGATTTCGGCTTCATCGCGCATGCCGCCCAGCGCAATGCGCTCGAATTTGCGGCCCATGGCCCGCGCGATGGAGCGACCCAGCGAGGTCTTGCCCACGCCGGGAGGGCCGACAAAGCACAGAATGGGGCCTTTCACGTCGCTTTTCAGTTTGCGAACGGCCAGATATTCCAGGATGCGATCCTTGACTTTCTCGAGATCATAATGGTCTTCGTCGAGAATCTTCTTGGCCCGTTTGATATTCAGAACGTCATCGGTCGATTTTTGCCACGGCAGGTTGACCAGCCAGTCCAGATAACTGCGGGATACGGTATATTCGGCCGAGGCCGGATTCATGCGGGACAGGCGATCCAGTTCCTTTTTGGCGGCCGTTTCGGCCGTTTCGGGCATGCCGGCTTCTTCGATCAACTTGGCGAATTCGTCGATTTCGGCGCGGTCATCCTTTTCGCCCAGTTCCTTCTTGATGACTTTCAATTGCTCTTTTAAAATATATTCGCGCTGCAGTTTCCCCAGTTCCGACTGGGCTTCGTTTTGAATCTTTTTGGACAATTCCAGGACTTCGATTTCCTTGATAATCAGAGCCAGCAGTTTTTCCATACGCCGATAGACATCGGCTTCTTCGAGGATTTTCTGCTTTTCCTGCAGGGCGATATTCAGGCTGGAGGCGACCAGGTCGGCCAGCTTGGACGGCGTCTCCTGATTGACCGCGGAAACATAGAGTTCTTCCGATAGATTGGGCGCCAGGTCGATTACGGCTTTGAGGCGCTCCAGCAGGTTTCTTTGAACCGCTTCCATTTTGACATCGCTGGCGGTCGTCTCGATTATTTCCTCGACTTCGGCGGTGATGTACGGTTTATCCTGAAGGAATTTTCTGACGCGAATTCTTTTCAGTCCCTGCACCAGAAACCGTGTGGAACCGTCGGGAAAACGAAGCATCTTGAGAATGTTGCCGGAGGTCCCGATACGATATAAATCTCCCTTGCCGGGGTCCGTATTGTCCTGGTCGCGCTGTCCAAACAGGCCGATAGTATTGCCCCGCATCAAGGCCTCATCGATGAGCTTGGCCTGTTTTTGTTCGTTGACCATGAGCGGAACTATAAGCGACGGAAATACGGTTGTTCCCCGAACCGGCAGGACCGGCAAAATCGTGATGGCTGGCTGGTTTTCTTTTTTGGCTATGGTATTCACATTAACCCTTTTTATAATTTTCGGACTTATACGTTAAATCTGAACAGGATGACATCGCCATCCTGAACAATATAATCCTTGCCCTCAATGTGAAGTTTGGCGGCGGCTTTCAGCGCCGGTAATGTTTTATATATCATATAATCGTCATAAGTGGCCACTTCCGCCTTGATGAAACCGCGTTCGAAATCGGTATGAATGGCCCCGGCCGCTTTGGGTGCCGGCGAGCCTTTCTTGATAGTCCAGGCCCGACACTCCGGCTCCCCGACGGTGAAAAATGAAATTAACCCCAGCAGGGTATAGGAACGCTGAATGACTTTATCGATGACCGGTTTTTCGATACCCAGATCATCGAGGAAAGCCCGGCGGTCATCCGACGAAAGAGCCGCCAATTCCATTTCGATGCGGGCGCAGACGACGGCGATATCACGACGTCCTTCGGCCTTGTATTTGGAGTAATAGGCGTATAACTTATCAAAATCGGCCAGTTTATCTTCGGAAATATTGAAAACCAGAAGCTGTGGCTTCCGGGTCAAAAAGGCATATCCTCGCAATGTTTTCCAGTCCTCGTCGCTTAAATCAAGCTCGCCGACCATCTTTTCTTCGTTGAGAATTTCCCGGCATTTTTCCAGCAGTTCCAGTTCCCGGGCTCGTTCTCTTTTGCCGGTGACTTTGATCAGCCGGGCTATTTTTTCGATATTATTTTCGATGATGGCCAAATCGGCCAGAATCATTTCTTCGACAATGGTCCGTAAGTCCTTTTCGGGGTTGCGTTCGCCGCTGAAATTATCCAGCACGATAATAAAAGCATCCATCAGCCGCAGTTCGGCCGGAATACTCAAATCGCCGCCCGACTGTTTGCCCTTACCGGTGAAAGCGGCGGCATCGAGAAATTCGACCTCGGCATAGGTTTTCTTGCGGGTTGCAACGATGGTTACCAGATTATCGAGACGGCTGTCGGGGACTTTGATAATGGCCCGGTGCTCTTTTTGCGAAAAGTCGCCGACTTCCACAGCCATCCCCGAGGCGGCGCTGAAAAGCGAGGTTTTGCCCGACTGGGGCAATCCGATTATTCCCAGTTTCATAGTATTATATCACAGAATCCTGTGTTTCCTTCACTTCAATCAATGATCGCAATGTCTGCAGGTTTTCGATGTCTTCTTTCAAATCTTCGCCCTTGGGGGTTTCCAGTATTTTGGGGACGCGTCGAAGGCGGCTGTCGTTCATTATAAACCGAAACGGTTCGAGACCCATTTGCCCCTTGCCGATATGCTCGTGACGATCCTTGCGCTTGCCAAACGGTTTCAGGGAGTCGTTGAGATGATACACTTTGAGATATTTATAACCGATCCGTTCGTTGAATTCCTTCATGGTCGCCTTGTACTCTTTTTCTGATTGCATGGCGTACCCGGCGCCGAACAAGTGACAGGAATCCAGGCAGACTCCGATACGATTTTTGTCTTCAACCATATCGATAATCGCGGCCAGATGTTCGAATTTGTAGCCCAGGTTGGTTCCCTGCCCGGCGGTTATTTCCAGACAGACGACGGTTTTAATATCGGGCAATTCTGATAACAATCGATTCAGGGCGCGGGCGATTCTCTTCAGGCCGACCTCTTCACCGGAGCCGACGTGGGAGCCGGGATGCATAACGATATTGGGTATTTTGAGAATGGCGCACCGCTCATATTCTTCCTTCATCGAGCTGTACGATTTTTCCCGGAGATCATCATCGGGGGAAGCAAAATTGACCAGATAGCTGTTGTGGGCGCAAACGGCTTTGACTCCGGTTTCCTTCTGGGCCGCGAAGAAGAGCTCAATTTCTTCATCGGTCAGGGGTTTGGCGCGCCATTGATTGGGCTGTTTGGTGAAAATCTGGACGACATCGCACCCGGCCGATGCCCCATATTTAACGGCGTTGAAGACGCCGCCGGCAATCGACATATGTGAACCAAGAGGCATTAATTTTTTTCCTTTCCTTAATCAGAACAAACCCCGGCCATAGGGCTGGGTTCATATTATAGTTATAAAACCGCGTTGCGGCAACCAACCATTTAACTATTCCGGGCCCTCATTTTTGCCTTAGAATTTCAGCTATTCTATATGGGGCAAATCCCATAAGTTAATTTAATTCCGGCCGATTTTTGGCCGGCCCAACTCCCCCGCAAAGTTTTTCATGGCTTTCTTTGCTCATTGGCAGTCTATTGATTTCCAAGTAGTTACAAAACTACGGGGTCGAATTTTACATGAAAAAGGCAAGACCGATGACAATTGTTTCAAATTGGCAGGGCATTTTCAACATATCGAGCCAGCGAATACTATGAGAGGTTTATAATATGAAAAAAATACGATCCGAAGAAGGCTTCACGATCCTTGAAGTCATGGTTGCCATCATTATTTTATCGGTGTCACTACTTATGTTATTGCATATGGCCATGATTGCTATCGATGGCAACGACTGGTCCAACCAGGCGACTCGTTCCACCCAGCTCTTGCAGGAAAAGCTGGAAGAGCTTCGGACGGGAATGCTTTTGACCAACGGTGTCGATACGGTTGATAATATCGCCCGTACCTGGACCGTGTCCAACTCGTCCAGTCACTTGCGGCGGGTTGATATCATCGCTTCGTGGCAGAATCGCCGCGGTGATATACTCAACAACTCGATGACGGCTTTTATTAGAACCGATAGCCTTTAGAGAGGTATGCCATGAAAAAATTAAAACATAAAATAACGGGGTCGGCGGGATTCTCGCTTTTGGAAGCTCTGGTTGCCATAATTCTGGCCGGAGTCGTGATTACGGCCGTGTTTAAAGTATATGTCAACCAGCATAAAAGCTGGAATCAGCAGGAAGAAATCATTGATATGCAGCAGAACGCCCGCGCCGCGATCGATGAGTTGACTCGTCAAATACGCATGGCCGGTTTCGGCCTGCCGTTGCAGCTCGACGGAATCGAGGCTTATAATACCAATCCCGATACTATCATATTAAATTACGCCGACGGCAACTGCCAGGTGACGATCGAGCACAAAATGCCTAATCCGTCATCTGAATTGCGTTGCGACGGGCACGACGTATCCTGTTTCTGGGACGGTCAATGGATATTTATTTTCGATCCGGATTCGGGCGGGGGTGAATTTTTTGAAATATCACACGTGCAAACCGGTTCATCTCATATTCAGCATAATACTATGGATCTGTCCAAAGCCTATGACGCCGGGGCTATATTGCTGGCTTTGACACGGGTTAAATTTTATATCGATAATACGGACACATTGCATCCCAATCTGATGATTGAACTGCCGGGTCAGAACCCCCAGGTCTATGCGGAAAATATAGTGGACCTGCAATTCCGGTACGTCATGAAAAACGGAGCGGTCGTGGACGTTCCGGCGATACCGGAAGATATCCGGCAGGTGTTAATCAATCTTACGGCTCGTACCAACAATCGGGAAATCGACCTGCCCGGTCAGCCCTACCGGACGCGGGTGATCAGCTCGGCCGTGAACGTTCGCAATCTTGATGTATAGAGTATTTTAAATTCATCGGAAAGCAGGTGACAATATGAAATACCTGAACGTTATCAAGAATTCGCGCGGGGTGGCGACATTTATCGCGCTGATGGTCATGATCATGCTGACCGTGGTGGGTCTGGCCGCCCTTAAGCTGGCCGACGATGAAATTTCCATCGCCGGCAATGAAATGAATGAAATGTCGTCATTTTACGCGGCCGAGGCCGGCCTTGAAACCGCCTCCGCCGCCATGCAAACGCAGTACGAGGCGACCGGCGTGCCGCCGACCATACTGCCCTCGGGCACCATCACCGTTAACGATTGTATCGTCGCCTATCAAACTTCAGACGGCGGAGCGGCCTCGCAGGAGGTCCTGACGCTCGGGGCACTGGCCGGATTGCACGCCCTGATTAAAAGGTTCACGGTTGCGTCAACCGCCACATCCACCATCGACAATGCTTCGGTGACCCTGGTTCAAAACTGGCAATGCAATTTGGTTCCCCTGTTTCAATTTGCCGTATTTTACGGTAATGATCTGGAAATCGCTCCCGGTGCCGACATGACCCTTATCGGGCGGGTACACTCCAACGGTAATATGTGGCTTCAAGCGGCCGCAAACCTTTATATGGACAGCTATGTTACCTGTTCGGGTGATATTCTGCACGGACGAAAAGGGCCCGGGTCAACCGATAACGGTAACGTTCTGATCAAGGATGAGACCGGAGTGCACCAGAACATGAAGAATTCCGACGGCTCATTCCTTGAGGCAACGGACGCTCATTGGTATGATTCGGCTTCGGCACGTTGGGGCGGCCGGGTTCAGGACGCCTCTTTCGGGCAGGGTGAATTGAATCTGCCTCTGGCCAATAGCGGTGATCCGCACAAGTTGATTGAGCGGGCCTCCGGAAATCCCGATTCCTATGAGAATTATGCCGGTTTGCGAATAATCGACGGCGTGGTCGAGGCCAAGGTGGCGGGGACCTGGGTTAACGTTACGGCCGCGCTCCCTGCCGGAACAGTAACGACCAAATCCTTCTATGACCAGCGCGAGGGCAAAACTGTCACGGCGACCGAAGTGGATATGTCAAAATTGAAAACCACGACCTACTGGCCGTCCAGCGGCGTTGCATATTTTTCGGATAAGCGGACCGGTTTTAATGCTTTAAGACTGGTCAACGGATCCGATTTGGGCCGGCCGTTGTCCTTCTATTCGGAAAACCCGGTTTATGTCAAGGGTGACTATAATTCGGTCAACAAACAGCCGTGCTCGATTGCCGGGGATGCCATCACGTTTTTGTCGGGCAACTGGGATGATTCCAAATCGACCTGGTCGAAGGACTCTCGAGTGGCCACCCAGACGACGGTGAATGCGTCGATTTTAACCGGCAATACCAATACGACGTCATCGAACTATAACGGCGGTCTGGAAAACCTGCCGCGGTTTCTGGAAAAATGGACCGGCGTGAAATTCATTTATAAGGGTTCATTGGTCAACCTGTGGAATTCCCAGAAGGCCACCGGCAACTGGAACGGCACGTATTACAGCCCGCCGATTCGTGAGTGGTCGTATGACACCGATCTCGATGATCCCAATAAACTGCCGCCGGAAACACCGATGGTGCGAATTTTCCAGAGAACCGGATGGCAACAGTCTCACGTCAGTTACGTCGGTAATTAGAGGCCCTCAACGTCGGAAGACAGAGCTAACAAGTGACGCGGAAGCGTTGAAAGACAAAAACCCCGGTTTTCGCCGGGGTTTTCTATTTTAAAATAAACAACGACTTTTATTCCGTTATGCCTGATTTCATTTTCACCGGGGCGATATCGTTTAAGGGTCGCCGGAGCTTTTCGGGAGGCCCGGCAATAAATATGGTCATTTTTGAGGGATCAAAATATACACGGGCGAAATCGCGCAGTTGATCCGGAGTCAATTTCCCGATTTCTTCGATGACCCGTTCCGGAAATTCGACGGTTTGCCCGCAGACGGTACTGGCGGCGATATTGCCGACGGCGTCGACAAATGACGCGTAATTCCGAATCTGACTCCCCGTAAAATAATTTTTGGCCTCCTGCAACTCGGCCACTGATATTTTGACATTCCCGAGCATTTTCATGTTTTCCAGCACCGCCAGAAGGGCGTCGACCGAAGATTCGACATAGGCCCCGCCATGAACGAAAAACAAACCGCCCAGGCGGGAACATTCGGTCGCGGAACCAATGAACGTGCAGGTCGCGGCATCCCGTACCAGCTCCCGATACAACCGTGAAATTCTCCCGCCGCCGCCAAGCACATAATCAAGGACCAGCAGTTTGGCATAATCCTTGTCGCCGGGAACTACACCCGGCCGACCGATAATGAATTCCGAGGTGGTCACGCCCGGTCGACTGATCAGGAATATTTCCAGGGAATCGGGATACTGCGGGTTAACCACGGGACGGCAAATGTCTTTTCCCGATTGCCAGGAGCCGAAAATTTTCTCGACCACCTTCTTTAGTTTGCCCAATTCAAAATCGCCGCCGATTATAAGCTGCGCATTGTCGGGCCGGTAATTTTTGGAATAGAACGAAGAAATATCCTGCCTTGTCACATCCTGCAGCCCGCCGGGGGTTCCATAGGGATATGAACCATAGCCATAGGCTCCGTAATAGCGGCTGTACAATTCACTCCAGAGGATGCCGAAATATACCGCTTCAGCCTGGGTCAGAATCGATACCAGCCGTCGCCGTATGCGGTTGACATCGCTGTCACGGAACTCCGCGCGCATGACCATGTCACCGAGGCAATTGAGTCCCGTTTCCAGGTCCCGCGATAAAAAATCTCCGTCAATCTGACAGGCATCGCGCGTCACGTTGGTCGTGAGTATGCCTCCGACCGAATCGACCACCACGGACATCAACCCGTCGGGATAGTTTTGCGTGTTTTCCCGGAGTATCTCCATCGTCATGGCCGTCAAACCGGGTAAGGCCGAGTCACAGGCCGTACCGGTCAGAATATTCATGCGGAAATACAGCATGGGCAGGCGATGATCCTCGACGGCAATTACTTTCAGGCCGTTTTTGAGTTTGAATTCCGAATACCCAGGAAGAAAAGAGCCGGCCGAGGACAATGATACTGTTGTCAGTAACAGGGCAAGTGTCAGGTAAAGATGCTTTTTATGACGTGAAATTTTCATAATCTATTCCGCCTTATCGAATATGTCGGGTGGCTCCAGAATAAGGACGGTTCTGTTGGTTCGGTCAAAGTACGATCGGGCAAGGTCCATAATATCGTTGGCGGTCACCGCCCTTGTTTTTTCGACATTATCGAACAGCCGTCTCCAGCTGCCCCGGACAACCTGATACGCGGCCAGGTTGGCGGCGGCGCTTTCATATCCGCTTAAGCTCCGGTAGAAGTCGGCCTCGATGATATTCTTGGCCTTTTCAAGTTCGGCGGGCGATACCGGTTCATGCTTGAGATCATTCAATTCTTTCAGGATGACCGCTTCGACTTCATCGCTGGAAACGCCGTAATTCATGACCGCCCAGACCGCAAGAAGCGACGGGTCGGAGAGCCCGAAATAAAATCCCCCCGCAATAACGGCGAGGTCGGTTTCGCTGACCATTTTTTTGTATATCCTCGAGGATTCTCCGCCCGCAAGAAGTTCGGTCAAAACCCCGACAGCGTAACATTCTTCTTGCGCCAGTCCCGGTACATGATAGGCGATTATTATGGCTCCGAGGTCGCTGGCTCCTTTTAATAAGGATCTCCTTTCACCGTCCTGGGCCGGTTCCTCGGGTATTCGCGGAATCTTGGATTGCGAAGCGGGTATCGATTCGAAATACTTCTGCAGGTCGAATATGATCTTATCGGCATCGAAATCCCCGGCCAGGGCCATGACGGCATTGTTGGGTGCAAAATACGAGCGGAAATATGCGGTCACGTCATCGACGGTCAGGGCCGATAAATCCGCCGGCCACCCGTGGCGAGGTATTCGGTAGGGATGACTCTGGAAACTTAGAGTCCTCAATTCCTGGTTGATTTTGGCGTACAGCAAATTTTCCAATTCAGTGATGCGGTTTTTATTGACGGTTTGGCGGGCGGCCACGACCTTTTCAAAAGTTATCTGTGTATTGGCAAGGCGATCCGATTCCATTTTAAGCAGGGTATCGAGCATGCGGGATGGCACCGTGGCGGCAAAAGAGCTGAAGTCCATACCGGTCGAGAATTTGGTCGTCCCGCCGCCGGAGCGAATGATTCTTTCATACTCGCCGGTTTCGAATCGGGCCGTGCCGGCCTGGAAAATCTCGGCACATACGCCGGTAATGCCGGTATATCCGGGTTTTTCGTATTTGGTGCCGGCTTTAAAAGTAAGGTTCATTGCTATCAGCGGGATGGAATGATCCTCGTACATAATGACCGTCAGGCCGTTGGCGAGCACGGTTTCGGTTACCTTGTCCTGTGGCAGGGCCGGGACACATAGAAGCAGAGAAAGAAGGGGAAACAATATCGGACTTGCCTTGAATAGAATTCGCTGCATAGTCACTATATAAGCAATCAAAATCCTTATTTCAACTCAAAATGAGTCAGGCCAAATACCATTATAATCAACGTTATAATTGCCTGATTGTTGCGGGAAACTTATGTTGCCGGGGGCTATAGCCTGATCCGGCGATGCCGCTACCTTTTGTCGGGCGGATGCAATAAATATCCACCGTAAAGGGAAGTTCCCAGATGGTTCCGGCCTTCGCTGATTCGTGTCTGGGCTCCGCCGAAATATGCATCGAAATGATAGGTCAGACCGACCTCAAACTGCCCGCCATCTCTGTAGCCGGCATAGATCTGGAGGCGATTCGTCGGCGAACCTTCAATTCCATAAGTATAATCGGCCGAGGACAAGCGTTGGCCGCCGGAAAGGCTCATTTCAATCGATATCCAGACCGGTAGTTTCTGGGGTCGATAGGATATAGAGTACAGCTGTTCGATATCGCTTTTTTCTCCGTCGATGCGGCTTCGATTCAAATTGGATAAAACCGCGCCCAGTTTCATCTGGGGGCTGGTGCCAATCATAAGCCCGATATTCCAAAAGTGCTTTTTATTGAATATATCTTCGGCATGTTTTACATACGTATAGGACCCGCCCAGGAATGTATAATGGCCGAGGCCCATGCCCGTGCCAAAGGTGTATTCTTCATATTTGCCGCCACTATAATCATCCAGACGGCGGTAACCGATACCGATCCGATCGCCGCTGACCGCGCCACCCCAGCTTTGCATCAGTTTGTCATCGGCGTATTCACCAATCAATAGAAATCGAATTGGCCCGGCCTGACCGATCGCGGCCGGGTTAATCCAGAGTCCTTCGGCGGCATCGACATTCGATACGAACCGGTGGTAGTAAACACCGCCCGGACGAATCAGGCGGTTTTCGGCAACGGCCGGGCCGGCGCATATGGCGAATATTAAAAATAAGGCGAAAAAATTGCCAATAATGACGGATTTCCAGTATATTCTCTTCATTTTGCTCCTGAAATAATTATATCGCCCACTCCTTTTATATCGGCACTGATGACGCTTCGTCCATCACCCGCCGTCAATTCCATGTACTTGGGCTTAATTCGGCACGGGAGCACCGGAATTTTACTCACATGGATCTCGGAATCGGCTCCGACCGATAAATTAAAAGTCACCGAACTGATATCCGGAAGAGTGATCTTTATATTATCGTTTTTATTGTTGATTATGATTCTGGCATTGTCGAGGGAGGCAAACTCGAGGTCAATCGGGCAAAATTCGCCGAATATTTTCAATTGGCCCTCATCGGCCCGGGCCCGGTCGATTTTAATTTTGCCATAATCGTTTTGCACTTCGATATTCCCGGAAATATCGGACATTGTAATATCACCGCCTTTGTTGGCAATGCGGGCCTGTTTATCGGCCGTTATCCCACTGACCCGCAGGTCCGCCTTTTCGCCTTTTATGATTATATCACCTTTAAGGTCCCGGGCGCTGATGTTTCCGCCGGTCGTAATCAAGTTGACTTTTTCGGATATATCCGATAATTGATAGCGCCCGAACGAGGGTTTCGCGGAGACTTCCGCCAGCGGTCCGGTGATGGCGAAATCATAATACTGACAATCGATATCGAGTCGGCTGTGGAGAGGAACGATGAGTTTGCCTTCAATCTGGACGGCATTATCTGTTCCGCCCCATGGTCCGGGGTTGGGCGCCTTAAGCAAAAGCCTCACGACACCCGGCTGGCTTTCAATAACCACACTTACCAGCCCGGCATACTGCTCGGCGGTTTTTTCATCGGCGGCTTTGATCAGTTTTCGAAATTCAAAACCGGCTTCGCTGACCCTGTCGGCCGCGATTTCGATTCTTCCGGACAACCCCGAGACCGACTGTATTTGGACCTTAACATTTTCTTCGGCCACGGCAACCGCTTTCGAGCGAGAGCTGATATACCGTCCATCGCCGCGCGCAATAAGTTCTTCGGCGCCAAGAGATGGTGTCAAAACGGTGATGGTCACAACGGCCATAAATCGCAGAAAAGAATTATTCATGTCTAACCCCGTGAAGAAAATCGTGAATATCTTTCAAAATGATCGACCCCGCCACGGCCGCATTCAGAGACTCGACTTTATCATTATGTTCGATGCCGACCAGTTGCCTGACCCGTGCCAGACATTCTTTGCTTAAACCCCGGGCTTCGGAGCCGACGGCGAAAATCAGGCGCTGACCGGATTTCACATTTTTCAGCGCCCGACCGACAACCTCGCCGCCCCTTTGAGCGCCGAGCAAAACAGAATTTTTTGCGGATATTTTCAGTAATTCATCAATATCGCCGACGGCGGTTTTCTGGCCGAAAATCGTCCCCGCCGACGAGCGGATAACCTTGCCGTTGAACGGGTCAACCGTCGCCGGCGAAAGCACCACCAGGTCAACTTCGAAAGCCAAAGCCGAGCGGATAAGGGTTCCGACATTACCCGGGTCGGATATATTATCAAGGTACAGAATCAGCCGGTCTTTTTGGGATAATTGATGCTCCACTTCAAGAGCGGGAATTTTGTAGACGGCGATTATGCCCTGAGGGGTTACGCTTTCGGCCAGTTGATATAATTCGCGGCCGGTGATGGCGACAATTTCACAGCCGGAGCGAGCAAAGGCGGCAACCAGCCTTTCTCCCCGCTCGCCAACCCCGTTTTCGTCAATATAGACACTCTGCGGCCAGAATCGGAATTTGCATGATTCTTCGAGGACACGAATCCCCTCGGCCAGAAATAACCCGTGTTTTTGACGTCCTTTTAAGGTCAGCAACGCCTTCAGCTTTTTGTGCGCAACCCTGCTTAACGAAGACATTTGCCCTTGCATTCCCTGCTTTAAAGTTTAATATGTAAAAAACATTACAAAAAAGTCGAATAGCAAGTGAAAACTCCGTCCATAATACGGCGCATTCTGACATTACTGGCCGTCATTTTAACTGCGGCCTCGTCGATATCGGCCCGGACCGACATGATCGGCTGGGACGGCAGTCATTATCATTCGTTTAGCACGACCGGCACCATCGGGCTGGCGCTTTCCGGCGGTGGGGCCCGGGGCTTTTCGCAAATCGGCATATTAAAGGCGTTTGAAAAATCCGGTCTGCAAATCAGCGCTATTGCCGGGACATCGATAGGCGGTATTATCGGCGGGCTCTACGCTTCGGGATATAGCGCCGATGAGCTTGACAGCATCGTCTCACGCATCAATTTCAACGAGCTTTTTTCCAATCGCCCGGAGCGCAAATCGATGTTTCTCACCCAGCGGCCGGAAAAGGAACGCTATATCATCTCGGTCGGTTTCGACGGTATCAAACCTACCATTCCGCAAGCCCTCACGGCCGGGCAGAAACTTTCGGATTTGCTGCTGGGACTGACACTCAAGCCGAATTATATATCGGGCGGGCAATTTGGGCGCCTGCCTATCCCCTTCTGCCCGGTCACAACCGATATCATATCCGGCCGCGAAATCATCTTGCAGGAGGGTAATCTGGCCGACGCCATGCGGGCCACGATGGCTTTCCCGCTGGCTTTCACCGGTGTCGAGTACGGCGACATGCTTCTCATGGACGGCGGCATGCTCAACCCGGTTCCGGTCAGTGCCGTCCGCCGCATCGAGCCCAATGTCGATATTATCGTCGCGGTCAACACCACCAGCGAACTGTTGCCCGGAAATAGGATCAACAACCCCATCGACGTGGCCAATCAAGTCACGACCATCATGACAATGGACAAGAAAGATGCCGCGCTGGAAGAAACCGACGTGGCCATTAGCCCTCCGATAAAAAATTATCAATCGACCGACTTCGAAAAGTTCCGGGAGCTGGTGCAAATCGGGTATGAAGCCGGGCTGGCCGCGGCCGAGGAAATTAAAGCCAAGCTGGACCAGGCGGCATCGCAGGATTCTTTGCTGGTGACATCAATCCACCTTGCCGGGCCGGCGACTTTCAATGTCAATGCCATCGAATCGCTCCTGAATGTGAAAATATCGCGGGCCCAACTGCAACGGGCGCTCCATGCCGTGCATGCCGCAAACAGGCTGTTTCTGCTGAATGTCGAATATATCGAGGACGGCGGTGAAACCGCCGGTGCCCGGGTGATTTCTCTGGTTATCTCCGGGGTGGTCTGCCCGGAGATGTCAGCGCTGAAGATAAACCTCTCCGGCAACGCCGCCCTGGCCGATTCGGTAATACTGGGAATTGTCAGGAATACCGGGGAATATTTATGTTCCGAGAATATGCGTCTTATCCGGGACAGCATTATCGCCCGGTATAATGCCCTCGGGCTGGACATGGTACGTTTCAGAACTATCGATTATGTCGCCGCCACCAATAGCCTGGTAATCGATATCGACGAGGGTACGGTTGAGCGAATAGAGATTTATGGCAACCGCCGGACCAAGGAATGGCTTATCATGTCCAATTTTCCGCTTGCGGTCGGGCGGCCGCTCAACCTGGGCGACGTTCGGCGCGGGGTCGGCAACCTGTACAGCACCGACCTGTTTCGTCGGGTCACGCTGAATGTGCTTCCCGGCGACAGCGGCGCGGTCGTGCATATCAACGTTGAAGAGCGCAACGACACACAGATGCGCTTCGGGTGGAATTGGGACGATGAATATCACAGCCAGGAATTCGGCGAAATCCTCAAAAGCAATCTGATGGGGGCCGGACAGGAGTTTTTGCTTCATGCCCAGTACGCTCCCCGGCGGCAAATTTACAGTCTGCATTTGAAAGCCGATCGCTTCTTCTCGACCTATTTGACATACAAAGCAGAAATGTACTACAAATATCTGGAACGGCAAATATACGGCGGTGAAGGCGAAAGGATATTCCGCAATGAAGAAGACCGCTATGGCCTTCAGTTTATTCTCGGTCAGCAGATAGCCCGATTCGGAACGGTCACCGGCGAAATCAAATGGGATGAAATCGACAACCGTAATTCGGTCACGGGCGACGTCGATGACGTCCGCCTGCGAACCATCACGCTCCGCTCGCTGGTCGAAACCATCAATCGCTACCCCTTCCCGACGGAGGGCAAAAAGCACCTGTTCTATGTCGAATTCGCCGCCGACATCCTGGGCGGTGAAGCCAGCTATACCAAATTTTTCAGTTCGATTGAATCGTACTTCCCGATTACATCGACATTCAATTTTCACCCCAAGGTGGCGATTGGCTGGACGGCCAAGGAATCCGGCATTCCTGTCCCGGAAAAATTCTATATGGGCGGCCAGTATTCGTTCGCCGGGTATCATACGGATGAACTTGTGGGCGATAATGTTTTTCTCGGCAATCTGGAATTTCGGTTCAAACTGCCGTACAGGTTTTATCTGACCGGGCGCTATGATATCGGCCAGATGTACAATGAACGCAAGGATATCAAGTTACAGAATCTGCGGCATGGTTACGGGGTTGCGGTGTCGTATGACAGCATGATCGGGCCGATCGACTTCGGTTATGGCCGCGCCGAACACGGGGACGACAAATGGTATTTTTCGGCAGGATTGAGTTTTTGATTCATGTAGGTCAAGCCTCCTTAAGAGGCTTGACATCTTCGATTAAATTAAGTCAAATCTCTAAGGAGATTTGACCTCCGTGGATTACGGCGATTGTCGTTTGTTTATATTGCTAAGGAGTTCATTAGTCAAATCACAGGTTGCCTTGATTTTATCTTTGTGCCATTCGGCAATATCGCTGAAAACAAACATTGCATTGGGCATATATTTTTTCGGAAACGGCCAAAAACCCAATTGATCTGGTATTAGAGGGATAATATGCCCCTTTGAGTAAGAGAGCCTTACATAATCAATGATCAGGTCGCGGGCGAACCCGCCAATCTTGTTTTTTAAATCCGAAAAAGGCAAAAATCTTGCTCCATCATTTGCCTTATGGAACATCTTTGTTGCATCCTTATCATCGTCGCTTTCGTGCCCCGCAAGCAACGGGGTATAACGTTTATAATAACAATCAAGGTTGCTTGCACCATTGGCTTTGGATTCGATTATGATAAACATGTAAGCCGGCAAACCAATGCCTTTCCAGTATTTCAGAGTTCGTTCATCTACTTTGGCAATTCCGGTAGCCCCTTTAAGTTCATAAATCTCACAGTTATTATAGTCCAACGAACCTAAGGGTTCTACCTTAACACTGCCGTCAGTCGTTGATTTGACCTGCGCCAGAAAGAGAATACCGGTGGGGCGGTACCCGGCAATCCATTCACAAAGGAAATCCACTCCGAGATCGTTTTGACGCGCGATCCGATGGGGAATTGCATAGTCTACAATCAAAGATTCGAAGAAGGCCTCTCCCTTTATACCACGGCGCGCATTTTCTGTATACTTTTTATAATCCTGATCTGCCATTGAAATTCGCCTTATATGACAATCTGATTTTTATTCAATCACAGACATCAATAAAACATAGCTCGCCGTTAAATTAATGTCAATGTAATTACTGACGTTGACTATTTCTCATCGAATCCGTAATTATTCCATTGCACGGTTCGTGTGGCCCCTCCAAATTTATTTGGAGGGGTTGATTCTTCCACTCCAAACGAAGTTTGGAGTGGCCCCTCAATTTAAGAAAATACTGGATTCCCGCCTGCGCGGGAATGACATTGTTGTGACATTTTGCTTTGTTCTGTCAGGTCTTGCGTCCCGATAAATCGGGACGTGTGACCTGACAGCCTTGTAAGCAATTGAAACGATTAATAATCCGTCATGTCACATCCCGACTATGTCGGGACAAGACATGACAGAACATTCATAAAATTAAAGGATCCCACTCCTGAAGGGGGTGGGGCGCCCAATCGTATTAATATATTCAATTCCGGATATAATTATTCCTTGACACAATGCACCATCGGGCCTATATTGATTATAGGTTGAGCCTCACTCGACCAATACCTCCACCCTCAAGTCCCTTATAGTGTTTCTCGTGGTGTAAGTGCATCTTCGATTAAAGACATCTTCGCTAAAAACGTAATACCCTATCACCCTGTGCCGAAACCATGGAACCATTTAACATGGAGGTAATTTGCCTATGGTGAGGTAGAGGCCGCTTTGACACCGGCAAAAAACATTGTCGGGTATGCAGCTCAGCCGTTTTTTGCCCCGCAGTTGCATGGTCGCGCCGCCGCGTTTGCCCCTCGATTAGGCCTAATTGGTCGGCGGTCGGTGTGGTCCGGAAAGGGGAAGATAAATCTCCGCACCTGTCATCCTCTTTTTTCCGAAGTTGCGGGGTTACGGCGCCGAAGGGATAAAATCCGGAGGCGCCATATCGGGGGCGAAATGTCCGCGATACGATCGGCCCCGGCTTCAATGGCCGGGGCTTTTGTTTATACGCCTGCCTTTGTGGGCAAAGTCCCATAATAAATCACGAATCCGGGTCTATTCAAAAGCCCGAAATTGTCCAAATTCTGCACATTTTATATTATAACACATTGTCCCGCAATACGATACAACCGCACCTGCGGCGACTATTCCCTGTGGCATCCGGCTTGCAAATCAATGATATCAAAGAATTTGAGAAACCCGAACCAAGGCAGGTTTGAAAAGTGAGAGTCAAGTTTACGCTGACAATGGATGATGTCACGGTCGAAGGCAAGCAGATCGACACCATCATTCTCGACTGGATTTCGGAAATGGAGTACAACGACGTGCTCAAAGTTTCGCACAACTGGATCACGTCGCAGAATTTCCTGACCCAGCGCATGACCGGTCTGTCTCGTGTCGGGGAATCCTCGCTGACCATCGAACCCATGGAAGATTTTTAGGAGTCGCAAAGCGTCATGGAACAACTCCTCGATTACCTGACGGGATTTTTGAAACTGGTGCCGGATTCGCTGGAAGCCGTGAAGGAACTCATCCAGGAGCATTTCGGGACGGCCGGCGTCATCGCCGCGGTTATTTTCTGCGTGAGCATTATCGCCCTGCTTTTGTCCAAAGTCCTCAAGGCCGGCTTCAACATCGTCCGCTACGTTGTGTTGCCTTCGGTGGTCGTGACCTTCATCGCCACCTACTTTTTGCCCTATTCCTTCGGCTATATTTTACCGGTGACGGTTTCGTTCTTTTCGGTTGTACTTATGATCAAGGGATAACAATAAACATTTCGGTGTCCTGATGACTAAAAAGCTCAACGGCAAGAAAAACGACGAAGAAAACAAACTGGAGCGTCTGCAGGTGCGGCCCGACGCGGCCGACCTGGAAACGCCCTTCGACGATGACGAGGAATCCGAAGGAAGAGTCTTCATCGAGTGTCCCGGCGCCACTATCTATGATCCGGAGACGCGTCAGATTGTCAGCGGCGTCAAGTTCATCGACGAAAACGATCCCTCGCTGGGTTATGAAATAATCGACAAGCAGGTATTCGCGCCGAACCATCGCCGCCGCCGTCTGGTCAAGAAAGAGCACGTCGGTTTGATCCGCCGTTGCCAGGCCTGTCAGGATCTGACGGTGCGCATGATACGCAGCGAGGGCGTGGATTTTTGTGTTCCCAATCCGAAATTTCCGCACCGTAAACGGCTCAAATCGGTCGATAAAAGCTGGTAATTTCTTTTTAATTTTTTATATCCAAAAACAGTCTCACATTTGACGTAATTTATTGTACGACAATCGGATAATGCTCCACTTTTCCCTTGCGCGGGCTATAAATAATGTTATATTGAAGGGTTATGGAAAACCTACCGGAAGGCCGCCCGCGGTCGGCTCCCAAACGGCTGGGAAACGTGATAGACGGTTTGTTGAGCCGCATGGGGCTGGCCTCGACGCTTGCCGGATGGAGAATTGTCAACGCCTGGCCGGACATCGTCGGCGAGAAAGTCGCTGCGGTGACCAAACCGATACGCTACGAAGACAATACGCTGCTGGTGTCGGTTCCGGACGCAGGCTGGCGCCAGGAATTACACCTCCAGATTGACATGATCCTGGAAAAGATTCACGAGATACCAGGCGGCAAGGTGGTTAAAAAAATCCGCTTCACGGCATAGACAAAAGATAGGACAGCATATGGACGAGGGAGTAGCGACTCTGGAAGAAAAAAAAGAGACAAAGAAAAGCAGTTACGACGCCAATGCGATACAGGTTTTGAAAGGCCTGGAGGCGGTTCGCCGCCGTCCGGCCATGTACATCGGCGACACTGGTTCCCGCGGCCTGCACCATCTGGTTTATGAAGTCGTGGACAACTCCATCGACGAGGCCATGGCCGGAATCTGCACGGCCATCAAGGTCGAAGTCGGCACCGATAATTCGATCACCGTAACCGACAACGGGCGCGGCATTCCGACCGACATGCACCCCACGCAGAAAAAGTCGGCTCTGGAAGTGGTCATGACCATGCTTCACGCCGGCGGCAAGTTCGACCATACGACGTATAAAGTTTCCGGCGGTTTGCACGGGGTCGGCGTCTCGGTGGTCAACGCTTTGGCCGAATGGTGCTGGGTGGAATCCAGCCGCGACGGCGACGTGTATCGTCAGGAGTATGCCCGTGGCGTCGCCACCGGCGATGTCAAAAAAATCGGAAGCCGCAAGCAAACCGGAACCAAAACCTGCTTTTTGCCCGACCGCGAAATTTTCAAGAGCATCGAATTCAAGTATGATACGCTGGCCAACCGCATGCGTGAGCTGGCCTTTCTGAACAGCGGCCTGAAAATTTCTCTCATAGATCATCGCTCCGACAAAAAAGACGAATTCATGTACAAAGGCGGACTGGCGTCGTTTGTCGAATATATCAACGAAGATAAAACCCCGCTGTTCAAAAAGCCCATTTACATTCAAAGAGAAAAGGAAAACACCGCGGTCGAAATAGCCATCCAGTACAACGACTCCTACGTGGAAAACGTCTTTTCCTACGTCAACAACATCTGCACTATCGAGGGCGGCTCGCATCTTACCGGATTTCGGACGGCTCTGACGCGCACGATCAACTATTACATCGCCAAAAACAACCTGCTTAAAAACGGGAAAAGCAAAAACGGCGGCGGGACGGCTCTTTTGGGCGACGATGCCCGCGAGGGATTGACGGCGGTGATTTCGGTCAAGGTGCCCGATCCGCAATTCGAGGGCCAGACCAAGACCAAGCTGGGGAATTCGGAAACGCGCGGGATTGTCGAGTCGATTGTCAACGAAGCGCTGTCGGAATATTTCGAGGAAAACCCGCCGGTCGCCAAAAAGATTGCGGAGAAAATCATTTCGGCGGCGCGCTCGCGCGAGGCCGCCCGCAAAGCCCGCGAACTGACCCGCCGCAAATCGGCACTGGATAACGCCTCGCTTCCCGGCAAACTGGCCGACTGCTCATTAACCGACCCCGATATGTGTGAACTGTTCATTGTCGAGGGTGATTCGGCCGGCGGCTCGGCCAAGCAGGGCCGCGACCGTCGTTCGCAGGCGATCCTGCCGCTCAAGGGTAAAATTCTCAATGTCGAAAAGGCGCGCCTGGACCGTATTTTAAGCAACGAAGAAATCCGCACCATGATCACGGCGCTGGGTACCGGTATCGGCCACGAGGATTTCAACGTCGCGGGGCTTCGCTACGGCAAAGTGATTATCATGACCGACGCGGACATCGACGGCGCGCATATCAGGACGCTGATATTGACTTTCTTTTTCCGCCACATGCAGGAACTGATTACATCCGGGCATATATATATCGCCCAGCCACCGCTGTTTTTGGTACGCAAGGGCAAGAAAGAGATTTATTGTTTCAGCGACGAGGAACGCGAACGGGCGGTGGCCCAGTTGGGCAGCGAGGGGATTTTCGTCCAGCGCTACAAAGGTCTCGGCGAGATGAATCCGGAGCAGTTGTGGCGCACCACTATGGACCCCGACACGCGGACGCTTCAGTTGGTGACAATCGAGGATGCGGCCGAGGCGGACAAGCTTTTTTCGAAGCTGATGGGCGACGAAGTCGAACCGCGGCGAGAGTTCATCCAGAAAAACGCGACGTACGTAAGGAATCTGGATATATAGATTTCTTTGGTTTCCTTTCAATAATAATTAAAAGAATGCAGTACCTAAATTACTGCATTCTTTAATAAGTCGGGCAAATTGAGGATAACATGCTCGATAGCAGTCTATTCGCTAAATACCCCAAAATGAACAATAAGTTAAAGAACCTAATATATGCCTCCAAGTGCAGTGAATCCTGGAGGTTATATCATAATTGGATTTGTAAAGTAATCAGTGCATTGCCTAGACGAAATCAAGATGCACTGCTTAATAATTTGGGAGCACCCAATGACAATGGTTACTTAAGCGCAATAGCGGAAATCGCATTTTGCGCATTTTGGGGGCACTTAAAATGGGACTTTATTAAAGATCCAAACATTGATGGGAAAAGACCCGACTTCTTGATTTTGCCCAAACCAAATACTCGAAATAAATCCGGATCATTCATCTGCGAAATTACATTGGTTCATAATGATCAACCACACACGAAAAATGAGATAATTAATGATGGTGGGAAAATAAGACTTGTAGTCAATGGGGTACCAACGGAAAAATTGCCCATTATTACTCAGCCAATCGATCAAGTGCATCGCATCGTGATGGAGATTGAGCAAAAATTAAGGAAATATGATGAAATTGCAGCGAACATGCCGCTTGTTGTTGGATTATTTCAAAAAATGACCGAAGACTTTATTTATTTGGGGCCGCATCAAATAAGAAATGCACTATATGGTGACTTGACCATTGGATTTCCAACAGGAAATTTATCATTGAAACCAGAGCTCCTAAAGGGCGAA
>CAYWLR010000012.1:0-102717 GCA_964459465.1 uncultured Ignavibacteriaceae bacterium
AAATAACCTATATGATGAACCGATTGGGGACCCGGTTCTTATTTGTCCCGAATAAATATAGATGTCAAATCTCTAAGGAGATTTGACCTACGAGGGCTGTGGACGGGTCTCCCGAGTTTTCGAGGGATTTGTCGCACACAATACTTGGGGCCCGACAACGCATGTTCGACTCATGCGGAATGAAAATTCTTTAACTATTTCAGGAAATATATCAGAAGGGCCGTGATGACGATGACGGCCAGGGAGATGCCGGAAAAAATCAAGACTTGCTTTTTATTGACGCCGCCCGGCTGGTGCCGGCTTTCCTCTGATACGCGGGGGCGGTTCTGGCGATTCAAAAATTCCTGCAAATTGGCCCAGTCTTTGAGAAATTCCTCGACTTCGGCATAACGCCGGGAGACTCGTATCGCCAGCATTTTGGAGATAATTCTTTTGAAGTCTTCCGGGACTTTGCCGTTGAGCGGGGTTGTATATAGTTTGCCGCTGCGGTCATAGGCCGGATTACCGGTGGTAAGAAGCTGGTAAAGAATCACACCCAGGGCATATATGTCGCCCTGCCGGGAGACTTTTTTCTCGGGCGGGGCGTACCAGTTTTTGTCTTTCAAGTTATAATGCGGCGGCAAACCGAAGTCGGCCAGTTTGACCTGATCGTTTTTGGCAAACAGGACATTGGAGGGTCTGATATCGCCGTGGATGATGCCGTTTTTATGGGCGAAAGCGAGGCCTTCGGCCAGTTCGGTGATAATATGCATGGCCTGGTCGTATTCGTACTTACGCACCATGCGGTCGGCCAGCGAACCACCCGGAGCGTATTCCATCATGATGACCGTTTTTCTGATATCACCGCCGGCTCCAAGAATATCTATGATATTTTTGTGTTTCAGGCTGGACAGCATGCGCGCTTCCCGAAGACCGTCGGTGGAGCGCTCCTTTTTTTTGATGATATAAAGCTGGTGGGTTTCCTTGTTTTCCACCAGCATGGTTGAGCTGTACTTGGTGTCTTTGAGGGTATCGAGGTACTGGCATTTGCCGATGAAAGTATCCGAAGCCCGATGATTGGGCACGGGCGGTTCACAGGGGCCGGGCAAGGACATGGCGTTTAACAAGGCGTCTTTCAGCTCGACGGCGCTCTGGTAGCGCTCGTTCGGATTCTGGGCCAGGCTGCGGATGATGATTTCATCAAAGGCGCGATTAAGCCGGGAGTTTATTTCGGAGGGCAGTTTAAAACGACCCTGCGGTTTGTTGCCGGTAAGTATTTCGTAGATCATGACGCCGACCGAATAAATGTCGGTGGTTAAGGTTACATTGGCCGAAGATAATTTTTGTTCGGGGGACATATAAGCCAGAGTGCCCATGATGACGTCGGTGGAAGTCATCTCTTGCTCGGTTTTGTTGACAATCTGGGCGATGCCGAAATCGGCCACAAGCGGATTGCCTTCGCGGTCGATCAGGATATTGGCCGGCTTGATATCGCGATGGATGACGCCGTTTTTGTGGGCATAATCGAGGCCTTTAAGAACGCCGATTATTATTTTCAGTTTGTTTTGCAGAGTGTATTGGTCGGATCGTATCACGTCCTTGAAGGAAGCCCCGTCGACGAATTCCATGATAAAATAATATCGATTATTATCCTTACCGCGGTCGATGATATGAACGATGTTGGGGTGATTAAGGCGGGCGATGGTATATGATTCTCGATCGAAGCGGCGGACGATGTCATCGTCACCGGTCAGGTCGGCAAAAAGAACTTTAATGGCGACGTCGCGATTCAATGATATCTGACGTGCCCTGAAGATTTCGGCAATACCGCCTTCCCCGATTTTATCGGTTATCTCATAATCCGGTATTTGCGGTAAATCGGTGGTCTTAACTGCCTGTGCCATATCATCCATATTAGAAAAAGGGCCATTTTGGGGCCTTTCTTCCAATAATCGGCACAATGTCGCCAGACCTTTATTTCATGAGAACCATCTTTCTGGTCTGAACGGCGGTTTCGGTTTTGAGGCGATACAGATACATGCCGCTGGCATAACCGGAGGCGTCCCAATTCAGTTCATGGCGACCCGGTTCCATCACGCCATCGGCCAGCGTCGCCACCCGTCGTCCCAGCAAGTCGTATATTTCGAGACTGACGAAACTCCGGGCGGGCAGGTCGAAGGCGATATGGGTTGAAGGATTGAAGGGATTGGGGTAATTCTGATGCAGGGCAAATTCCGTCGGGACCATATCGTGGTCCTCGTCATCGACGCCGGAAGAGAGCCGTATTTTGACACTTCCACCCTCGGACTGGGGGGCAAGAATGTACAGGCCGGTGGCGTCGGTAAATTCCGCTCGTCGGGTTTTATACATAGTCTGTCCGGCAAATGAAACCGGTGTCAGTTCATTGACGGGTGCGATGGTGACGTTTTCATCGAGGGCCCCGGCGGCGACGGTCAGATAGATGGTGGCAATAAGGCCGGAATCGGTACTGATAGCGGCCAGAGGGGAGACGACGGCGGGAATATAGGCGATATCGATATTCTGGCCGTCGATTCGATAATGGCTTGACATGTCGGCATTTTTTATGGAACCGCCGAAACCGATATAGCTGCAGGTGATCTTGGGGCTGCTGATTCTAAGCGGGATTTTCAGGCCGGTAATGCCATAATTGTTATCATCGAGCCAGACCCGGAGAATAAACGACTGCCCGGGGGATACGGTTTTATTTTCGATAATAATTTTCCCGCCGTAAGATGGCGATTCCGCCCAAGCGGGAGCAATACTGCAGATAATGATACCAAGTGTGAAAACAAATATCGTTTTTTTCATTTTTTCCTGCCTTTTTATACGGCCCAAGTGCCGAATAATTATTCAGTTACAGGCAAATTATCTATTTATTCGCGGTTATAAAGCGCAAAAGAAATGCCATGTTTGAATTGAGATAAATTGTTATTATTATATGGCGGTATTGTTCAATTATTGAGCATCGCCATTATTGAGCATCGCCATTTACGGAAAACAAATGAAAATTGCCCTGATACATCATCAGTATGTCAGCCGTGGCGGCATGGAAAGATACCTGGTCGATCTGGTCAAGGGTTTTTCCGAAGCCGGTGATGAAGTCATACTGCTAACATCGAAGGTGGATCCAAAGACGCCGTATTTGGGCCGTTGCCGGGTGGTGCGGAATAATGTCTCGCTTGTACCCAAACCACTGCGCAAAGTATTTTTCTCCGGGAAGCTGTCGCGAATACTGGAGAGGCTTAAATGCGATTTGAGTCTGTCGGTCACGCGTTCAATCGGGCAGGATATGGTTATCTGCGGCGGGACGCATATCGGGTATTTGAAGCATATCAACCGGAAGCCGGGACTTTTGGATCGACTGGAAATAAGTCTTGAGAGGAATTGTTATGACACGACGCCGGTCATGGTGGCGCATTCCAGAATGATGCAAAATGAACTGGAGACTTTGTATGGTATTGACTCGGCCAGAATAAAGGTCATTTATCCTCCGCTCGATGAGGATAAGTTTTATCCGGCGTTGAAAAACGACCGGGCGAATTTCAGGGGGGAGTTCGGGCTGGATAAAAGCAAATTCGTCTTGTTGTTTGTTTCGACCGGCCATAAGCGTAAGGGGCTGGAAATGGTGCTCGAAGCCGTCCGTATGTTGCCTCCAGAGGATTTTCAACTGGCTATAGCCGGAAGTCGGCCTGATATGGCAATCAACGATGACCGAGTTAAATACCTTGGTTATGTGACCGATATGCCGCGCCTTTATGCCGCCGCCGATGCAACGCTTATGCCGTCGCAATATGAGCCGTTCGGGTTGGCGGCAGTGGAGTCGGTGCAATGCGGAACGCCGGTGATATTATCACATTATGTCGGGGCGGGGGAATTGATGGGGGATGGAGAGGCGTATAAGATGGCAGAGTTGACCTCCGAATGTTTAAAGCGCATAATATTGGAGGCGGTTGAAAACAGGCTTTGCATCGAATACGATTTTGCCCGGAAGGCGGGACTTATTCTTGCGAATCATGTTGAAAATCTTAAATCATGCCGGTCGGGATTTTAATCCGATTTGCGTTTTCACGTTTAATTCTTTAAAGTCGTATTCATTATGAATATGAATCGCGGGTTCGTATGGGATTTCGACCCGGCCATGTTTTCGATCGGGTCGTTCGAGGTGCGCTGGTACGGCCTGATATTTGTCATTGTCTTTCTGGTCGGCTACCGGTTCTGGCGGTGGCAGATTTTGCGTGGCGGCCGTACACTCGATATCGCCCAGAATTTTTTTATCTGGGGCATTATTGCCGTCATCGCCGGGGCAAGACTGGGACACTGTCTTTTTTATGATCCGGCCTACTATCTGTCCAACCCGCTGAAAATTCTTTACACCCGCGAGGGGGGGTTGGCCTCGCACGGGGCGATGATCGGGTTGATTATCGCGCTGGTCTGGTTTGCCAGAAAATATAAAATGGGCGTCATGGAGACGCTCGATCGTTTTTCGTTTTCGGCGGCGTTCGGGGCGGCGGCGGTCAGATTCGGCAATTTTCTCAATTCCGAGATTGTCGGGCGGCCCACGGATATGCCATGGGGGGTACGCTTTATCCGCTATGACGGCGGCATGGTGGCGCGGCATCCATCGCAGATATATGAATTCCTGATGGGCCTGGTGATTTTGCTGGTACTATATCTGGCCGATAAATGGGCCGGAAAGGAGAAACGCCCGACGGGTTTATTGGCGGGGATATTTATGGCGCTGTATTCGCTGGGGCGGTTTATTGTCGAATATTTCAAAGAGCGGCAGTCGGCCATTGACGATGCCTTCCTGTCGATGGGTCAGCTTTTATCGATCATTCCGTTTCTGGTCGGATTATGGTTTTTATATATGGCCGTGAAAGAAGCCCGGATAAAGTAATCGATAAGCCGACGATCAATCCCCGATTGCCCCGGTCCTCATAAGCGCATGAAATCCATGTCATTACGCGGTTTTTGCGGCTGTCGTGGAAGAGTCTAAAAGTAAAATATGGGAATTTATATTTTACTTTTAGGGCTTTACGGAAAATAAGGAGTCAAATTTTCGTGTGAATAAAAGACACAAGCAATTGGCAATCATACGATATTGTCCGGCCAAAAAAATACTTTGCTCCTGATTCGCGATGGAAAGAGTCCTGTTTGCTATCAATCACTTTCAATTTCCCGCTTGCGGAATTTTTAAATGATTGTATCTTGGCGGCTTTGATATGACGGCGGCGGCCGTATATTATCAAATCCGTTTTTCGGGCAAAATACAAAAGCCCGGAAATCGGACGTTCACGGATGACACGGGATAGGAAAACGCCAATATCCCGAAAAACTCCCGCGGGGAGGCATGTATGCCGAAACTGTCAGGCGCCCGGCAGGCCAAAATCGCCGCCCGGACCATAAAGAATATGGCTGTGGGGCGGCCGATTACCGTCTCGTTTGAAATCACCTATAATTGTAATGCCGATTGTAAACATTGCGATCTGGGTCGCGGCAATTATATCAAGGAACCGCGCACGGAGCCGGCCGCTTTTGCCGACTGGATTGCGGATTTAAAGCCGGTAGTGGCGCAGATTTCCGGCGGCGAGCCGCTGTTGCGCAAGGACCTGGCTGATATTGTCCGGGCCATGCGCGCCAAAGACCCCGTCGCCGTGTTCGTGGTCACGACCAATGTCCAGCTTCTCAACGAAGAGAAGTACCTTAAGTTGCGCGAGGCCGGGATTGACCAATGGTCGTTTTCGCTGGATTATCCCGATGAACGTCACAACGAGTTTCGCAGTCTTAAAAATAATTTCGAGCATATACGCGATTTGTGTCAAACGTTATCGAAACACGGTAACAACGACATTTTGCTGGCGTGCGTTGTGCAAAGCGATAATTTCCGCGACCTGCCCAAAATCGCGCAACTGGCCAAAGACTGGGGTGTGGGGTGCAATTTCAGCACCTATAATTCTCTTCGGACTCATGACACCGACTATCTCATTTCAAAGCCCGAAGACCAGAAAGACCTGGAAAAAATCGTCACGCAACTGGTGCAGATGCAACGTGAGGGGTATCCCATCATGACCTCGGAATGGACGCTACGACAGATGATCGAGTTTTTCAAAACCGGTCGTCAGAAAGACTGCCGGGCCGGGTCGCGTTTCATGATTGTCAATCCCTGGGCCAAACTGACGCCGTGCGGGATGTTTCGCGAGCAGTATGACTCCCGAAAGGACCTTGTCGAAAAATTCAGCCAAAACAACACCTGTGAATTGTGTTTCACGGCCATACGGGCCAATTCCGAGAAATCGCCGTACAGAATGATGGTCGATGCCCTGCGGGTGGTTCGACAGAAATAGTTTTTTATTCGAGTCGGGTAATCATTTCGATATATTTTTTGACGTCGAATTTTCTTTGACACCCGGCGTAATTCATGTATCGGATTTTACCGAATACCGGTCGTTGTGACCAGGCGCGGTCATGCACGCCGCCGATTGCCCAGGCGATCCCGGCGTAGCCATTGGGGTCGCGCCCGTCGAGTTCGTATTTGTCATTCAGGTAAATGGCGATATCCAGAGCCTGTTCGGGCGAGGCGGTCCACTCCAGGATTTTTTTGGCCCAGTACATTCTCATGAAGCCGTGCATTTTGCCGGCAATGACCATTTCCGTCTGGGCGGCGTTCCAGAGGTCGTCATGCGTTTTGGCCTGTTCCAGTTGCGACCGGGTATAGGTATGGGTTCTTTTATCATGGCGATGGTTATTGAGGGTGGTCCTGGCCCAGTCATGGAAACCGTCGAATGAATCGTAGTCCGGTTCATACAGGCAGAAATTGTCGGCCAGTTCTCGCCGGACAATGAGTTCTTCCAGAAAGGCGTTCGATGATTTTTCATGACCCCTGGTTTTATTCACTTCCAGAGCGACTCGTTGCGCCGAAATCTGGCCGAAATGCAGATAAGGTGACAGGCCCGACTGACCATCGCGGGTCGGGTCGTTGCGGTCGGCTTCGTATTTTTTAAGGCCGTCACGCAGGAATCTATTCAAGGCCGCTCGGGCGGCTTTTTCGCCGGGTTGGAAGCCGGACACCGGTTGAACCGACATATTGAGTTTCAATGATTGGGCGGCATTGGGCCAGTCGATTTTTAATAATTTCCCCGGCCAGTCAATTTTGTTGGTTTCAAGTTTTGGGAATTCGGTCAGGAATTCTCCGAGGGCCTGGTGGATTTTGGGGCGAATGGTATAGGCCGCGAATTCCTTTTTGTCCGATATGTATCGGACGGGAATGATATTATGGGCATCTATTTCGGAAACTGGGATGTCGATTTTTTTAGCCAGCTTTGCATCCCATGATTGCTTGATTTTGAGCGGGGAGAGATCGGTTATCAGTTGGGCGACACCGTGTTTCTTTATGAATGCGGGGAGGACTTCCGGGGCACTGCCCAAAAGCAGGAAAAAAGGAATATTCAACTTGTTCAGACCGGATTCGATTTCCTTGAGACCCTCAATCATGAAGTGATATTGCCGCCATGAGGCTTCAAGGAATTTTGGGACCAGACAGAAGACGACGCCCAGCGGCGATTTATATCGTTCGGCCAGCTGGCGCGCATAAAGAAGCGCCCAGTTGTCGGCGAGGCGCTGGTCGCGACTCATCCAGTACAGCACCGGGCCTGGTGACGGTGCCCCCGGCTTTATGTTATAGATTCTTCTTTGATCGACGGCAATTATCATAAGTCAATTATGGCATAAAAATGCCGTAAATGCAATAAATAGAAAGCCGGAATTTCGATTGAAATCCCGGCCTTAAATTCAAATGATATTGGACTTTGCCAATTCCAGTATCGCTTTCATTCGATTAAAAAGCTGATGTTGACGGTGCAGACGATTTCTTTGGAAATCGAGGAGACGTCGCTCATGCCGTAATTGGAGACTTCCTGCGAATGCAGGGGTCGAATCTGGAAGACGCCCAAGCGGGCCGATATCGGGGCGCCGACTTTGCGGCCGGTCGTTTCGACCAGTTGTTGGGCGCGAAGCTGGGCGTTTTCGGTGGCGACTTTAATCATCTCCAATTTCAGGTTGTCCAGACCGGTGAACAGGTATCGCGGGTCATAGGAGTTTATCTGGACCCCCTGTTCCAGGAGGGCGGACGACTCACGATACAATTTGGTCACCCTCTCGACGTCATTCATTTCGATTTTGATTCTCTGATTCAAAGTCAGCCCGGTAACAACTCCCTCGCGGTTATAGTTTTTCATCACGTTGACGCCGGACAGGTTGTACTCATCGGGCGCCAGTCCCTGCTTTCGCATGAATTCGGTGACCTTGACAATATCGCTTCTGATTTTGGCGTAGCCGGTTTCGACGGTGGCTGCGGAGGTTGAGATTTCGGCTTCCCATATTGCCAGGTCGGATTCAATCGGTTTGTTGGCGGCGCCGGTTACGGAGATGGTGTTGCCGAAGCTTTTGACCTTGATCAGGGTGGCGCGGCCAATAAAGGTGCAGACGATTAAGGCCACGGCGATAATGACACCGAAAGCGACCAGGTTGTATTTGGTCGGTGAAGGGGACGAATTGCCGTTGCTCATATATTTTCTCCCTCTGTTTATTAATTTAAAGTAACCTAATTTACTGGCCGGCATTTTTTTATACAATGATAAAGCGGGTCAGTGCGGAAAAATATGTCGGCAATTGCATAAATCCGATAGGGAATATATTCGTAAGCGGCGTCAAATTCTGCGCTTTCAGACTTAAAACTTGACATAAGGTTGGTTGGGATATAGACTGGGCGTGAGAAGTTTCTCATGGCAACCGGTTGGACAAGAGGGAACGGGAAACTTTGAAATATCAAGGCTCGCCGAAAGTCGCCCCTGAAGCGGCGGGTTGAAGGCTTGACACTTTTGACTACTGCAAGGTACACGCCGTCTGCAAATTGTTAAAAGGATTTAAAACGGAAATGCGGAGCGGGAGGAAACTGGTCGAACTCCGCGCAAATGCATCTGTCGGGTCGATCGGGTGACCGATTCGGTCCGCGTGTGCTTCATCAGGTAGGAGAGGAAGTCCAATGCAGAGATTCATTTTAGTGTTGAGTCTGGTGTTTTTGGCGGGACTTGCGCACGGGGCGAATCATACCATAACGAGCCTGCCGTACACGGCTTCGATCAGCAATGACACTTTAACCGTCGCGGGGACGAAGCTTACGTCCGCCACCAACGGCATTATCATCAGGGCCCAGGGCGTGGTTCTGAATCTCGGCAGCGATACGGTTGCCTTCGGGGCGGGCGGGGGCAACGGTAACGTCGGCATTGAGCTGGGTTATGGCGCTTATAACGTCAAAATTATCGGGGGGACCATTTTGCATGCCGGTCTGTCGGGCAGTGACAATGTCTGCCTGTTTCTGGAGATGACGCATGACGTCAAGATACTCGGCACCAATATGGTCATCGGCGGTATAGACGGCCATTGTATCGCCACGCCGTCGATCGGTCCGCCGGGGCAGTACAATATCGATATCATCGGGGGCGACTACACCAGCTATGTCAGCCGTTTCAACAGCCGGTGTTATTACGACGGGTCGGTGATAAAGCTGACCAATGCCACATATAAGGGTTATGGCTCGTATCATTACAATCTGCAGAACTTGAACATCCACGGCGGTCCGGCCCAGTCGATTGTCGTGTATGGGCGCAACAACGGTAACGCCGCGCTGACCCACATTTCGGGGTGCACCATGTGGGCCGATTCGCGCAATGAAATGTACCCCTGTCAGCCGGGGGGATGCGAGACCTGCCTGTCGAACTCCAATCCATATCAATTACTGCTATGTGTTCTGGCTCCCGGCAGTAAAATTTACAACAATCATATCACCAGCGGCAGTCAATACGCCGGATGCCGCGGCATCATGCTGGAGAATTGTCTGGGGGAACCGGGTAATCCGATTGAAGTTTATGGCAATTATATCAATGTTCATGAAGGGCCCAATGGCGAGGATGCCCATGGATCGCTCCAGGCTTTCCGTATCAGGTCCATAGACGGGGGCACCCATGGATATATTAGTATTTACAATAACACGATTATCGGCACGGTGGATAGCAATTCGGGGACGCGTTCGATCGGCAGTGAAATGCGCTTGTTTTATCATTCGGTGCAATCGGGTGACGCCGGATATGTGATTGTCGAATCCAATCGGTTTATCGCCGAAGCGCTCGACGGCAATGCCGATTGTAAAGCTTTTGTCGTGGAAAGAACGCCTTCGGCGGCATCGGTTCCGGGAAACGAGTATCGCTTTAATCGCATCGAAAGCGGGGGAACCATAGTAAAAATCGGGGATTTCAATCTGCCCGGCAATAACGTCGTCATGAGAAACGATACCCTTGCTTTTCGAAATAATACTACATACCAGAAGGCGACGTGGCAGGTCGGCCGTTATGACGGGGCATCTTTAAGCAACGCCGCCGTCGATTGCGTTTTCGAAAATGGCGCCAGTGATACCAATATTGTCTGGACCACCTGCCAAAACGGAAACAACCAGTTCTGGCTGGAAAAGACTCTCAATATAACCGTCATCGGTAACAACGGCCTGCCGGTTCCCAACGCCAAGGTATCCGTCAGTAATCGATACGGCAGAGTGGTCGGCTCCGGATTTACCAACCGGGCCGGGAAATTCAGCAAGGCTTTGAGGTACTGGTATGAAGCCGAAGATACTCCTGATTCGACGGCTTATAATAATTTCCTGGTGACGGTCAACAAGGGCGGGGATAATGTCGGAGGCTACATCTATATAGGAGCTACGACCCAGCCGGTCGGATACACTCTGGCCAACACACCCGGTGAGGAATGCATCGATTGTGATTTTGTCTGCGGGGATTTTGACTCCGACGGCATTTCTAATCTGGTTGATTTACTGCATTTGGTCGGGTATATATATAATGGCGGTCCGGCTCCCTATGATTTTGATGCCGTAGACGTCAACGGGGATGGCCAGCTTGACCTAAAGGATGTGTTACGTTTTGTCAATTTCCATTATGGAGGCGGGCCGGCGTTGGAATGCCCGTAAAGATTTTTCCGCGATCTCCACGGATCGCTAGATGGGTTTGGTTCTTAGTTTTGCACCCGAGACTATGACCCATCTGCAAAAGGACGACCACGGGTCGTCCTTTTTTTTTGAGTCATTTTATATTATGATAGGGCGAGGTTTTTTTCGAAAGTAACCGCTCCCAGAACGGAATCGACGTAAAAATAGCTTTCCTGATGGAAGGGCAAGTAAAAGAGTTCGACGGCTTCCGGGATGAACTCGGTCGATTCCGTCGAGATATTCTTTTTACGCCCGGTCTGTTCCCGGCCAATCGCCACCTCGGCGAAGGTCAGGGCCTCATCCAGACCGACGGTTACCGGCTGAAAATTGCTGTTAAGGATATCGATCGATTCCGGGCGAAACCGGGGGAAGGCCGCCGACATCCGTTTGGACAGCCGGAATATGGCCTCGAAGTTGCGGGTGCGAAAGCCCGGGATCACTATCCGGTCTGAATCATAAATGCCTCCGAAGAGGGTTTTCAAGCAAGCCATATTGGAGGCATTGACTTTAAGGGCCCAAAACGGGAAATATCTGTCCCGCGGATTATTTTCGGGAGATATGACGGCTTTCAGGCTCCGCGTGATAATCGGGTTATCATCAAGAAAACTAAGCTCGTGGCAATTGCGGCAGACGTACACGCAGGACTGCTGTCCCGGCAGATCGACGCCGCAGTTAGCGCAGCGGTGCAGGAACACGGACAGGTGTCCGAAATTTATAAGCGGTCCATCGTCAAATTGCCAATCTTCAAAAGGCTTTGTGTCTTCGTCTTCAATTTCAATTCGCCCCGTGATGCCATCGATGGTAAATGTCCGGAAGACCCCTGCAATACGGCATTGAACGCGACAATAAGGGAAATATATGACGGAGCCCTGGGGATGGAAAAGGCGGGTCTGATTTTTTCCGAAGTCCCCCATGTTCATCGCATCCCACAGGCCGAGTCTTTTTTCGATGGACATACGGACTGTCTCCCAGGGTTTAAGGACGGGAATGTTGATGAATCCCGCTTCGATATTCTCGCGCGAATAGGGCAAAAGACGCAGATAATCGCTCCGCATCCCCAATGAAGGCGGGATGTCATTCATATCCGGCCCGGCCCGGAAAGTGCTGCTATATGACGGAAGAGAGATATTCGTCATTTTATCCTGACGAGTGGCGGATTCCGGGGCCGCCTGATAACCGCCAAAGCCGGAACTGTCATAAGAGGCACTGTCGCCGACCGATCTTTCGACGATTTCGTTGCGCAGTTTAAGAAGGATCCCGTCGATTTTCCAGAACGGGTAGTAATACCAGGTGAATTTTATATCGGATCCGGTCAAGGGCCGATTGCTTTCCTTTAAATACCGGTCAAGACTGAAGCGGATTTCGCGCTCGTTTTTTCGGCTTTTAACCAGATAGGCCGGAGGAATATCGGGCATTCTGATGCGCAGAACGGAACCGCAATGCTCGCAGGTCAGGACAAAGAAATCCTTCTCGAGTTCGAGCGGTCCCCCGCATCCGGGGCAGGTGACCCCGATATAAAAACCGGATTTATGGGTCTTTATGGCTGTTTGCTCGCGAACCCGCATGGGATATGTCAACTACACGTCGGGTTTGTCATCGATTCGCTGTCCGCATTCGCCGCAGAATTTCGAACCCGGAATGACTTCGGCGGAACAATGCGGGCAGTATGTTTTGGCATCGAGTTTATGTCCGCAATACAGACAGAAGTTGGCTTCGGTCGGCAGTTCCTGATTGCACGAAGGGCATTTATTCATGACGACCATAATATGCCCGCAACGATAGCAGTAGCGCGATTGTTCGGGAGTATCGGCATGGCATTTGGGGCAGGTGACCGTGGCCACCGGTTCGCGACGAAGATCGGTCTGTTCCGGTTTAAAGACACTACTCATAACGCCGGGAAGCATCAGCCCGACTCCGGCGGCCATGCCCATACCGGCGCCGGTTCCGGCCGGACCACCGGGAGAGCCCAGGCCTTTGGCCAGCTCGAATTTAAGGAATTTGTCGAGATCGCCCACCGCTTCCAGCCCGGAGCGCTGGTCGATCATTTTGGAGACTTCTTCGGGCGGGGTGATCGATGAAATGTAGAAATCGATCAATTGCAAACCGTATTTTTCAAATTCGCCCTTCACAATATTTTTGAAATCACCGGCCAGCTCGGTGTAAATGGCGGGGAGGTCAAGAATGGTATCCAGTCGTTCGCCGAGCAGGTCGTTAAGGCGGGCGATGATAACGTCGCGCAAATAACTTTGTATGTCGGCGGTTGTAAAACGTGATTGGCGTCCGACGATTGAGTTCAGGAAAAGGATGGGGTTGTCGATGCGCATTGTGAAGGCGCCATGGCCGCGGAGGCGGATGAGTCCCAGTTTGTAGTCCCGGAAGGTGACCGGATGGGTGGTACCCCATTTCAAGTCGGTGAATGTTTTAAGGTTACAAAAATAGACTTCGGCTCTGAAAGGCGAATTAAAACCGAACGGAAAGGCCAGAAGTCGGGTAAGAATCGGCACGTTCATGGAAGTCAGGGTATGGCGGCCGGTGGTAAAAGTATCGGCGGCGTGGCCGTCTTTAAAAAATATAGCGGTCTGACTATCGCGGACAATAAGTTGGGCGCCGAGTTTGAAGTCGGCGGAACCCTCCTGCGGGAGGCGGTGAATCATTTCTTCCCCGGACGGGTCAATCCATTCGATTACTTCGATTAACAGGGACATAGAATATTCCTCATTTTTCTTTTAGTCAATAATATCATATTAATCGTCATTTATTTTGAATGTCTTAATCAGGGTTATTACAGGGGAGTGGAAAATAACTTATGCCTTTTTATAAGCCTATGCCGAATAATTGCTTGACCCCAAATGGAAAGGCCATTATATTGGATTAAGTAGGGTAACCGGCTTTAAGGGCGCTAACCTCTCTACGTTTTCATACCGCTTTTACTTTTCGGCCCTGAAGGGAAATTTTGATGCTGTCATATTTAGCCGTTCGAGTGGCGGAAAATTGGGAAAATTCATTAAGGAAAACGAGATAACTTCTTTATTGGCAACGGAAGAAGTGAGCAGCTCGGGGAATTGGTATTTTTAATAAATTTAGGGATATTGCATTAATAAAATCCTGGGATATCCCGATTTTAAGTAACAGATGACGTATAAACTGCTCAAACCAAAAGGAGGGATGGACAGAAGACCGCACTTGCCTTAAAAGACGGCCATACTTCCGGCCCTGATTTCAGCGTTCGTTGGAATACCTGCCGGGGGTGAGTCATTGCCTCGGATAGATATAAAAAACAATGAAGCTAAACTCAATAACAGCATGGAGTAAACCATGAGGAACATCAAAAGTGCAACGTTGATGGCGATTTTGGGGTTTTTGCTCTTTTGCCTGACAGCCGGTGCCGCAGATTTCAAAGCGGAACAGGTTAAGGGTGAAAAGATTAATGCTCCCAAAATCAATATCACCGTTAATTCCGAAAAAATTACCGCCATACCATCCCAGAATCTGCCGCAAAGGGACTTTGTTAAAGGTCCCAGGGGGGGTGGAGAAACCTTTGCCACTGCCACCGTTATCCCCTCGGTTCCTTATACCGATAACGGTTCCACGACGGGCATGAACGATGATTACGACCCGACTTTATCCGGTTATTGTCCGACGCAGACTTATGCTCCGGATGCGGTCTATTCATTTACTCCCAGTGTGGGTATTCTGGCTACGATTACAACCTGTAATTCGTCGTATTGGACAAGATTGCTGGTTTATCGGAACGATGAATCCAATTTACTGGCGTGCAACCAGTATTATGAAGGATGTGTCGATCCAATGCATGCCGGGATAGAGGACATTTCCATGTCGCCCCCGAATACATATTATATAGTGGTCGATGGTTTTTCCGGATCGCCGGGCCCGTATGGTAATTATGAAATCGTGATTACCGCCCGCGAGCCAGTCGATACGCTTCGGATTGAACCGTCGCTGGGCGATGCCGGCAACGGCAATCTTTTCCTCGGTTACAGCTATCGGGAGTATGATTCTCTGCTGTTCTGGACGGCGTCTCTGGATGATGGTTATAACTTTGACAGTCCTGTCTATTGGGATCTGACACCCGGTTTTCCGAAATATCCGTCGGTTGCCTATTGGGGCGATGGCGGTTATTTTTATGGCACCTTCACACAACCGGGACGCAACAATGGTTCAGTCATTTATTTGCTTGACATTCCCGATGTTTCTGATAACACCAACTGGGGTCTGTCGTCCTGGAATTTCGGCGGGGCTCCGTTCGATTTCAAGAATATGGAACACGTCGAAATAGCAACGAATAACGGCCGCGAAGATTGGGAATGGGGCTTCATGTCGATTTGCGGCGATCTGGTTTATCAAAGCACCGGACAGTACCCGGATATAGATTTCATTTTCTATCCGACCGATGCCGAAGGTTACGCTACGATGAGCGCCTATGGCCAGATCGGTTGCAGTACGACTACCGCCACGATTGACCCAGTAACTTTGAGGGCCTACGCCACTTATGATTTTTATGATACCGACGAAAGCCAGTGGATATTACTGGTTCGCCAGGAACCGTCGGACGACTGGGACGATGCTTTGGGCTGGGGCGGTATGTGGGGTTTCGGCACGGCCACCGGCAACGTGATGTTTCCGTCTTCCGACGCTTATGACGGCCGCTTACTGGTGGTCTCAGAACACTGGGAAACGGCCGCGCCAAGTGACCATGACATCGTCTGTTTCTACTCCAACAGCGAAACCATGGATGACGATATGAACGTTGTCACCGTGGCCTCTACTACCGAAGATGAAAGGTTCCCCAAAATTCAGCATGTGGCCAACCAGACATATGTTGTTGTCTATCATAAAGGCGATTCGTTGTATTACAGTGTCACCGAAGACTTCGGCACAACCTGGAGTACACCGGTTCTGGCCAGTATTCCCGGCGATAATGTCGTGGTTGAATATCATGCCTTTGACCTGGGTGAATCCGACGGCAGTAATGTCAAATTGATTTATTCCTATGAAGTCGAATCGACCAAGGATTATGCCGGCGGCGTCTATTTGAGACTGGTGGAATTGAACATAATCGAGATTCAGGATGCGGACGAAGATGGTATCGCCGATGACGTCGATAACTGCCCCAATACCTACAATCCGGATCAAACCAACAACGATAGCGACAGTCACGGCGACGCCTGCGATAACTGCCCGTACGTGGCTAACGAGAATCAGTCCGACATTGACGGTGATCTGGTCGGCGACGCCTGTGACAATTGCATAAGCGATTCCAATCCGTTGCAGGAGGACGGCGATGCCGATGGTGTCGGGGATATCTGCGATAACTGTCCCGACGTCTATAATCCCGGTCAGGAAGACGCCAACAGCAATGGTGTCGGTGATGCCTGCGACTGGGTCTGCGGCGATGTAACCGGCGACGGTAATGTCAATCTTCTGGATATTCTCTTTTTGATTTCCTACAAGTATGACACGCCTCCGGGAGATCCGCCCGCAATCATGATGGCCGGCGACGTCAATAGTGATATGGCCATTAACCTGCTGGATATTTTGGTGCTTATTTCCTACCTGTATGATAGTCCTCCGGGAAATGCCCCGGACTGTCCGGCCAGCTGGTAATATATAAAATTGACTGTAAAGGGCTCCGCTTTGGGCGGGGCCTTTTTTATTTATTGGGGGGTTGAAAATAGAGCTGCGGTGGAGGAGGATATCCTGTTGATGTTTCAAAAGTTATGTTGACAAAAATAAAAATTGAGCTATTATTCCGTTATAGAGGTATGTTTTTTAGCATTGTTTCTGCCCCGGGTGAAAGAATGACCAAGTTTTTCCTGCTGTGTAGTGTCCTTTTGTTTTTCATAAATCCCCTGATAAAGGCGGCTGAAAATCTCTCGGCCGAGATGGAATTAAGAGCGATTCAGGAAACAATCGCCAGAGAAAATTTGGATTGGACGGCTGGCTTAAATCCGGTCGTTCTTGAATATTCTCCCGAAGAAAGGCAGAATCTTCTCGGTCTGAAACTGCCCGAAAACTGGCAGGAGATATGGGAAGCCCATCTGGATCCCGATTTTGCGGCCAAGGCGGACCGCGATCTGCCGGCCTATTTCAACTGGGAAGACAGCGGCCTGTTGACCGGCGTCAGAAATCAGGGCGGATGCGGTTCCTGCTGGGATTTTGCGGCGACGGCGTCATTGGAAGCGATTTACAGCATATACCGGGGAAAGCAACTGGACCTTTCCGAGCAGTATGTTCTGTCCTGCGTGACCCAGGGCGTCGGCTGTGACGGCGGACATATGAATGACGCTTATGATAATTTTTACTATCATGGAGCCGTGGCCGAATCCTGCATGCCCTATCGTGCCAATGATATGGTTCCCTGCAGCAGTGGCGCCGATTGCCCCGTTCTGGTGGCTATAAAGGGTTGGACCGCCATTCCCAACAATCGGACCAAGTTGAAAACGGCGGTCATGATCGCCCCGGTGGCGTTGACTTTTTATGTTTTCCCGGATTTTTATTATTATGACGAAGGCTGTTATTTCAACGGGACGACGCCCGAAATCAATCATGCCGTTTTACTGGTCGGCTGGGACGACAATATGTGCGGCGGTCAAGGCGCCTGGCGTTGCAAGAACAGCTGGGGTTCGTGGTGGGGTGATGACGGCTATTTCTGGATCAAATATGACTGTTGCAATTTCGGGGGTTCGGCGGCTCTGCTTCAAATCGACACCCTGTTGAATATTGCCGCGGACCGCAATCTTCCGGCGGCCGATTTCTGTCATACGTACAGCTATCAATTCGCCGGTGTCGGCGGCACGGCGGGCTATGAATGGACTTTGCTCGGCGGCACTCTTCCCCCCGGAATCAGTTTGGGAAGCGACGGCCATTTGTACGGCGATTGCAGTCAGGAAGGGAATTATACTTTTACCATACGCGTTAATGACGGCTCCTACCCGCCGTCATATTTCTTCGATGATTTCATGTTGAAGGTCGAACCGGTTCAAAATGGCGACGCCGATTGCACCGGAGATTTAAATTTGCTGGATATACTTTACCTGATAGATTTTCTTTATAATGGAGGACCGGATCCGGTCAGTGAAAAAGCCGGCGATTGCGACTGTTCGCGTTCGTGCGACCTGCTGGATATATTATGTCTAATCGGGCATTTGTACAATGGCGGACCGGAACCATGCCGGTATTGACGGATTCGTCGTCTGCCTCAGGAACCGTAGTGGCCTGACAATAATGGGAATATTGATAGAAAGAGGATGCGATGCTACACAAGATGCTCACGGTGCTTTTAGGAGGGATGCTGATGGCGGTTTCGGTTTCGGCCGAAATCGTGGATTTGGGAAATGTCGCGGACCCCGTCCGCGTCAATGTCCTCGAATCGAATGACAGCCGGACGGTGATTCGTTTCGATTTGGGGGCGTTCGAGCGTAATCTGATTGATATCGACGGTCAGCCATATTTTCAGCTGACGGCCGGAGACGAGGGGGTCTTGCGCGAGCGTGGCAACCCGGCTGTTCCGCGTGTCTGCCGCAGTATAATCATACCCGACGACGCCGAGATGAAAGTGAATATCCTCGACGCCGAATATGTCGATTATGAAGAGACTCCGGTGGCTCCGTCCAAGGGTTCGATATTGAGGACGGTCGACCCTAAATTGGTCAAGTATGAGTTTTCGGACGTTTATAATCGGGACGGTTTTTTCCCGGGAGCGGCGGCCCAATTGCGGGAGCCATTCATTCAGCGAGATTATCGCGGCACAGTGGTGGAAATCTATCCGTTCCATTACAACCCGGCCTCCCGGACACTGCGCGTTTATAAATCCGTCATTCTGGAAGTCGTCAATGTCGGCCCGGGTCAGATAAACGTTTTGACGGCGGACAAGAAAAAGTCTGCCCGTGTTGGCGATTTCGAAACGATATATAAAAGGCGCTTCATTAATTATGACTTCCAATCCAAAGTGTATCCCGACGTGCCCGAAACCGGGGACATGCTGATTATCACGTACGCGTCATTCAACGCGACGGTGGCTCCTCTGGCGGAGTGGAAAAAGCAAAAGGGTATCAAAACCACGGTCGTCAACGTTTCCACGATCGGTAATAATTATACTTCGATATACAATTTCATCGATGCATTCTACGATTCCACCAATCTGGCCTGGGTGCTTCTGGTCGGTGATGCGGCGCAGGTGGCGACGGGTTCATCGGGCGGCGGCGGGGCCGATCCCAAATATGCTTTGGTGTCGGGTACCGACAGCTATCCGGATCTGTTTATCGGCCGTTTTTCGGCGGAAAACACGACCCAGGTGCAAACCCAGGTCGACCGCACGATAACGTATGAACGTGATCACCCCGGCAGCGGGTGGTATACCCGTGGTACCGGCATCGCCTCGGCCGAAGGGCCGGGCCATTTTGGCGAGTATGACATTACCCACATGAACTATATTCGTAATGACCTGCTGGCCTATAATTACACGCTGGTGGACCAGATTTACGATCCGGGTGCGACGGCCTCGGCGGTGAGCGCCGCGGTCAATGCCGGTCGCGGAATAATCAATTATATCGGTCATGGTTCGACCACGGCCTGGTCGACGACCGGCTTTTCCAATACTCATGTCAACGCTTTGACCAATAATAATATGCTGCCGTTCATACATTCGGTGGCCTGTGTCAACGGCAATTTCACGAGTTCCACCTGTTTCGGAGAAGCCTGGTTGCGGGCGACCAATGGGAGTAGCCCCAGCGGTGCGATCGGGGCTTATATGTCCTCGATTAACCAGTACTGGGATGAACCGATGGACAGCCAGGACGAATACATCGACTTGCTGTGCGCCGAAGCCAAAACCACATACGGCGGGCTGTGTTTTCACGGTTCCTCGCGCATGATTGAAATTAACGGTTCGAGCGGCATCGATATGTACAATACCTGGCATATATTCGGCGACCCTTCGCTTCAGGTTCGCTCTCTTGACCCGCAGACGATAACGGTTGATCATCCCGGCACGGTGTTTTTCGTTGCCGATGAATATACCGTTGACGTCGGTGTCGAAGGCGCTTTGTGTGCCCTTTATGGCGACGGCGTTCTTTACGGTTCAGCCTATTCCGGGAGCAACGGTATCGCGGTTATCCCGATTGTGCAGGAACTGCCGGTTGCCGACGATATCCTCCTGACCGTGACGGGTTACAATCTCGTAACCGTCATCGATACGGTTACGACCACGTCCGACCTGGCCATCATTCATCGCAACCCTTTGCAGGACACGAAGGATACTCTTAACGCGTATCGGGTTGATTGCGAGATTTATACGTCGGCGCCGCTGAACGAAGACGAATTACTGTTGAAATATGAAGTCAACTCCGTCTGGACATCGGTCGTTCTTTCCGAAGGTTTGACACAAGGTACATATTACGGTATGATTCCGGCCCAGCCGGCGGGAACCGAAGTGAGCTATTACCTGTATGCGACCAATACCGCCGATTTTGTCGATTCGACCGATACATTCACGTTCAAGGTCATTGATTACGGACTTATCCTGGCGCCGGCCTTCGCCACGCAAGCGGCCCCGGTTTATGACACGGTCTGGTATAATATGGCGGTTACCAATGACGGTGTTCTGGCGGATGTTTATGACCTGACCTTCTCCGGCAATAGCTGGGTGACTGCACTGTTTGACGAAACGGGGACGTTTGAAATAACGGCGACGTCGAGTTTGAACGGGAACGATGAGTTCGAGTTTAGGCTAAGGGTTATCATACCCGAAAGCTGGGAGGATGATTTCGATTCGATAACGGTGACGGCAACGTCGCAGGGTGATGCAAGTTATTTCGCGACGGCGGCGATCAAAACCGTGTCGGCGGGGCAACCTCTGCCGATTCCGTTTTCGGATGATTTTCCTTCGACCACCTTCGATATCCATAAATGGGAATCCACGTCGGGGGTGACAATAACCACGCAGGGACTGAACATTCCTACTCCGCCGTATTGTTTGAATTTTGACGGAGCTCCATCGGCCGGCGACCAGCTGGTTTCCGAAAAAATAAATCTTCGGGATAAAACCGGTTGTATGGTTCGTTTTAAATATGAAAGGACCGGCCCCGCCGATTCTCCCGAAACAGGAGATGACCTGGTCGTGGAATATCTGGATGCTTTGGGTGTCTGGCATGAGATTGGACGCCTCTATGGCAGCGGTCCCGATATGACCGAATTCGAGCAGGTCGAGATATATTTGCCGGTTGAAGCTCATCACGCCGAATTCCGGGTGCGCATGTATAATATCGCGTCATCCGGGGATTTTGATGATTGGTTTGTGGATGATATTTATGTCGGCTATCCGCCCGATTTCGAACTTATGGTTTCGCCTTACGCGCAAACCCAGTATGGCGCATCGGGCGAACAGATCGCCTATCAGATTAAAATTATAAATCGCGGACGGCTGGATGATTCATACGATTTGGCCGCCACCGGCAATGCCTGGGATGCCGCATTTTACGATGAAACCGGGGTTAGCGAAATTACCTCAACCGGTTTGATTGCGGCCGGGGATTCGGCATCCGTCGTTGTCAAAGTGGATATTCCGCCGACTTCAATTATGCATAACGAAGACAATGCCGTCCTGGTTGTTTCTTCGCAAGGCGATCCTCTGGTTTCTTATGACGTCGGGATTAAATCGATATCGGCCGGACCGGCCGGTGAATTCCCGTGGGCGGACCTTTTCGAGGAACTCACGCTCGGAGCACCGCGCTGGTTGATAAACAAAGGAGCGACCGTTTCTACCGATGGTATCAACCCGCCCAGTCCGCCGTATGCTTTGAATCTCGACGGCGGTTGCGACACACTGGTTTCGCAAATTATTAATCTGTCGGCGGCCGGTGGGGCAACCATCGCCTATTATTATCAGTGCGGTGGCGGAGGGGCGACGCCCGGTATAGGGGATAATCTGGTTCTGGAATATAAAAATGCCTATGGTGCCTGGGTAAATCTGAACACGCATGCCGGGGCGCAGGGTGACATGAATACGTTCGAGCGTGTTTCTTTCGGCCTGCCGCTGGATGCCATCCATGCCAACTTTCAGATACGGCTGATTTCATCGGGTGCAGGTGAGAATCTGGACGACTGGTTTATAGATAATATTCGTTTGGACTATGCGCCCAATATGTCGGTAACGCCGACCGGGTTGAATCATTGGCTTTTGGTCGGGCAGAGTGCCGACGACGATCTGATCATCAGCAATGCCGGGCCCGGGACGCTGGAATACTGGCTTAAGACTATGCCTGTTTTCAACCGCGGTTTTAATTATGACCTGCTAAACAGTCTGGGCGACGTCGAACCGGCGCGCCGCGAATACAGCGAGGAATTTCTGGCCTACGATGATGTCAAGGGAGGCGATGACCCCCGTCAGGGACATCCTGTGACCCGAGATGCCGGAGGTCCCGACCAGTTTGGTTATTTCTGGGTTGATTCCGATGCCCCGGGAGGCCCGACTTTCGACTGGATTGATATATCGTCTTCCGGCATCGATATCACGGCCGGGTTAAAGGATGACAATTATATCGGTCCGTTTGAGCTCGGTTTTGAATTTCCGTATTATGGCTTGACGTATGACAAGATTTATGTCGCCTCCAATGGTATGATCGGGTTCGATTCGACCGGGTTGAAGACAAGGCTTAAAAAACCGATTCCAACCGACTCCGTGCCCAACAATATGATTTGCTGGTTGTGGGACGACCTCAATCCGGTCGACGCCGACGTTCCCGAAGCCCGCGTCTATATGGATACGACCGGCGGCCAGTGTGTTATCATGTTCCATAATTATCCGGAGTATGGGGCAATGGCCGGGGACGTTATCAATGCCGAAGTTATCCTGATGCCGGATGGTTCGATAAAGATACAATATCTTGATTTCGCCAGCGGCTTCGATGCGGCTTCGGCCACGATCGGTATTGAGAACGCTGACGGTACCGACGGACTGGAAGTGGCGTATTTGACCAATTATGTTCATGCCAACCTGGCCCTTCAGTTCTACTGCCCGTCGCAGTGGCTGACGCTTGATGTCACCGACGGTTTTGTGGCGCCCGGCGAAGCGGACACGATTCAATATCATATTTCCACCGAGGGGCTCGACACCGGGGTGTATGTTACCAATGTCTGCATAACCAGTAATGACCCCACACCGGGAAAGAGCAGTTACCTTTTAACCGCACAATTAACCGTGGGTACTGAACCGCCCTGGATATGCGGTGACGCCGATGATTCCGGGGATATCAACCTTCTGGATGTTCTGGTGATAATTGAATATGTTTATAACGAGGGTCAGGAGCCGGCCAATTTTGAAGCGGCCGATGTCGATGGTTCGGGGGGATTGAACCTGCTGGATGTCCTGACGCTGATAGATTTCATATATAACGAGGGACCGGAGCCAACTTGTCCATAATCACACCGGTCCGGGAAAATCAAGACAGCCCTTCGAGGCTGTCTTTTTTTTGGCCGATATGTTAAAAAGTAAAGGTTGACATTAAAAAGGTTGACAGATTATAATTATTCAAGCGTAATAATTTAGCACCTCCATCAAGTTATCGAGGATTTAAATGGGAAATCCTGCGGCCCGTATGGGCGATACGGCCAAGACCTGCAATGACCCGGCCGATATGCCGGTGGGCACAGTAATCGGAACGGCGGCCATGGTGCTTATAAATAATATGCCTGCGGCCACCAAAGACGACATGATAGTCGGCGTCGATATACATATCGTCATGGTTCCGTCGCCGGGTGGGCCGGTGCCGACGCCTCTTCCACATCCGTACTGCGGAAAGATCGATAACAACGTTTCATCATCGGTAAAGATAATGGGCAAGCCGGCCGCCTATAAGGGTAGTACGGCGACGAATCAGCCATCCCATTTCCCGACGCCTCCGGGGACGGCGTTTCAAAGCCCGCCCTCCAACAGGGCCGAAATCATGATGGGGAGCTTCGATGTTATGATAGGCAACGGCGGGGGCGGCAGTGGCGGCGGCAGTGGCGGTGGCAGTGAAGCCTCGGCCAGTGTGGAAAGCGTTGAAGCAGGAGAAAGACATTGGCTGGATGTAAAGTTCGTGGACAAGGGTGGCAAGCTGGTCGGCGGGGCCAAGTATGAAATAAAAGACCCTGACGGAAATATAATTACGGGAATTCTGACCGGTCATATTAAAAATGGCGGGGTGAAAGAAGGCAATCACGAGATAACACTCAAAGCCATAACGGAAGTGGCCTGGTCAACCAAGAAGGCAAAAGTCGGCGACGATATTAAAATGAAAGCCAAATTGGCCGGGGTCGAATCGGGTGAAAAGGCGGAATTTCATATATTCAGAAAAGACATCGGCGTGCCCGATGAAGCTTATGCTTTAGTGGCGGCCGAAGTATCCAATAATGAAATCGAAGCCCAATGGGAATTCAAGTATAAGAATGATGAGGGCGATCCCGGCCTCGGCAAGGCCAAATCATCGCGATACTCCAATCCCATGTTTTATTTTGTGTTGAAGGTCGATGGAATGCAGGCGCGATCGGATTTTATAAAGCTGACCGACGAACTGAAATTGACTTTGACCGATGAAAACGGTGACCCCAAAAAGGATGAGGATTACAGTGTTAAACTGGCCAATGGCCAGGTCAAAAAAGGGAAAACCGACAAAGACGGCAAGGCCACGATAAAAGACGTTCCGGTGCAAAAGAACCAGGTCGATTTTCCCAACCAGGCGAAGGCCAAAAAGATCCCCGAATAAACTATGACACAGGAAGCCGAAGCCACAACCGCCGATATTTTGGTGTCGTTTCAAAAGCGCCCGGGTCTTGATTCAGATGATATCATCAATGCCGGGAATGCCACGCTTTATATGGACGGCGGTAACCGGGCGATCAGGCCCAGCCGCAGGGGTATTTATACCTTCAATATCACTCCCGGAAGATATGTCAGGTTCAGGTTATTCGATACCGATTATGTTTTGAAGTATCAGGATAATCTCGAGCTGGAAGATACCAATCTGGCACCGCTCCGCGTCCGGTTTTCTCCCGACTCGCATAAATTTTTGTCTGCCTGGCAAACGCTGGGTTCCATTACGGGACAGGAAACGGCGGGCAGTTTATTCACCGATGCCAATCTTGGAGCCGTCCAAAGGCGGTTGCAATTGCTGGGGTATTATCCCGGGCTGGTGGACCAGCAACGGGGAGCCGTCACGGCCCACGCCATTCTGGCTTTCCAGGCCGATAAAGACTTATTGGATGATTGCATTATCGGAACCAATACCAAACGAAAATTACTGGATGTGGCGGATGAGCGTAATAAAACGGGGCGGGCTCCTCACGAGACGTTTATCGTAAGAAGGACCATGGTTCGGTTTTCACGTGCCCCCAGCCGGACCGACCCCGAGGCGACTTTCGGCTGGCCGCGGAGTGTCGCGCCCGAACCCGATAATCGCGGTTATAAAAAAGTCCGGACGATGGGTGAGAGGGAATATGGGCCGGCTATATCTATCTTAAGAGACCGCACGTTCCGGGTAAAAGTCACCCGGCTGAATATATCGAATACGGCCACATTGGTCGCCAAAAGCAGTGATGAAGAGGTGGTTCGGGTTGTAACGGAAGCGTTGCCCAATACGGCCAATATGATTCTTGAAATGGAATCAAAAAGACGGGTGGATGGTGTCGAAAAGGCGGTTATTTCGATATGCTGGAGGCATGATTCGGAAGACATCGAAATCGGTTCGATAACCGTATTCGTCGTTTCGAAGATTACGCGCCGGATTCAGCCCTATTTTGTATCGATACAAGGTTCCGGTCCCGGAGCGGCGAACATTACGCCGGCCGGGACGCCGGCCGGATCATCATCGGCCGCCGATACCGCCGCCATGGCCGGATACAGAAGGGATATCGACCAGGTTATCGGCATCACGAAATCGCTCTGGCGGCAATACGGTATCGATTTTATTTTTCTGGCGGCTCGGGATGTTCAGTTGACCCAGCCCAATGCCGGGGTTCTGACGGAGGCGGGATTCGCCGAACTGATACAGCCGACCGATCCCTCGCGGACGGCGTGTTCGGATACCGTAATCAACGTATTTTTCGTGCATGACATCGACGGCGGTTCGATCGGCCTATGTTACGATACGAGAAACGCATGGCCCTATGTGGGGATTATTCTTGAGAAAAACGCGGCCGGAATTCTGGCCGCGGGCAATGACCTGGCCCATGAACTGGGTCATTTCCTGACTTTATCCGGAATAAGGTTGAGGCCTCCGCGGGGGCATGCCGATGACTATCCCTCGGACGATTATAAAAATGACCTGTGGACCGTAGGGAAGCTCATGTATTCATATAACCCGCATTTGGTCGACTTCAATACCGGTTATGGAAATCGAAGACGCGGATTTTTGGTAACTTTGAGGAAGATTGACGGTGACCCGCTTGATGATGAATGTCGCAGACTCCGAGAGCATGCCGTGAAAAGGAATTTTTACAGGGAACGATGATGTCACGGGGTCATGGAAAGAACAATTATTTATATATATGTTGTTGGTGTTGTCTGGCAATTCTCTCGTCGAGTGTCCTGTGCAATTGCCAGTCCCATGATGATCGCAATAATAAGGCGTATAAGGCGGACGCAATGGAATTGAAAGAATTCGAAGATATGATCAAGTCCCGGAACTGGGAGGCCCTCAATATTGTCAGCGCTGCCAAGGACCCGATGGTATTCGTACCGATACTGGAGGACGCTTTGAAAAACAGTGATGAGGAAATCCGGGAATTGGGGGTTAACGGCCTGACCATAATCAACAACCCGGAGATTCCCGGCAAAATCATGCCCGCGTTAAAGGACACCGACCGGGAAGTACGAACGGTTGCCATCCAGTATTTGAGGTCGAATTACAATGAATCAATATTGCGCGGTTTGATAGATAATCTCAAGAATCCGGACTTCGAAATACGCGGCGGAATCGCCTTGATTTTGGGGGATTTGGGCCATCAAAAAGCGGTGGCGCCTCTTAGGGAAAGCCTCGGTGGCGATGAAAATAAGGGTATCGCCCGGGACATTGAGCTGGCATTGGCCAAGCTGGGCAATACGGAATTGAAGGAAAAATTCGCGTCTGGGCTGAAATCAGAATTAGTCGATATCCGCCTGAAGGCCATGGATGATCTGCGATACATCAACGATAAAGGCTATGCGTTGCGTCTGGGGCCGGCGCTGGATGACAGGACGGTGGCATATATATGCGGAACCCCGGATAATCCGAGAGAGGGACGCATCTGTGACGCGGCCATAAACTTGCTGGCCAAGTGGTACAAGAAGGATTTGGGTTTTCAAACCTACGAAATCAAGATCTATTCCGACGATGAAATCGACCTGGCCAAGGAATTTTTAAATTCACTGGGAGGAAATCAGAATGAAAAATAACCGTTTTCTATTCGACCTCCCGAAAGGCTGGGAGGACCAGACGGTATATATTTTTGAAGGGCCGAAGGAGGGTGAGACCGAGCACCGGCTGGTGTTGTATCTCAATCGTCATCTTCAGAATGCCGATCTGGAAAGTTTCGCCAGGTCGCAAACCGGGCCGATCGTCGATAATCTTTCGGGGGTGGAGGTTCTCAAGGACGAGGACGTCACTCTTGAGGGCTGCAATCCCTGCCATGAATTCGTCTACAAGTGGATAATGGCGGAAAATCTCGCTTATTATCATAAGTACATTTTTGTCATAAGAGACAACGTGGGATTTACTTTTTCCTGCCGTTTTACTAAGATGACCTACAAACTGCTCGGGCACCAGATGAACGAAGTGGTCGAAGCGCTGGTGCCGGGGACTTATCAGCCAATTGAAGAGGAATAATGCCGGACCTGAAGTACACCAAGGGGACCGACCGGGAGCATGAAATCAAGCTGGAATCCTCGCTGATCTCGGCAAGCTGGGACAATACCGGGGCCTTTGCGGGCGGAACGGCCGGGTTTCATGTCGAGACAGCATTTGTCGGCGAGGGAGCCGCGATCAAGGTTACGGGCAAGAGCAAGGACGGCAAAAGACTCGGCAAGATTAACGGTGAAGTTCGGGGCAACTCATTTAAGGGCGAATTTGAGATCCCCGACGATACCGATGAGGGAGATGAAATATATTTCGAGTATGATTTATCCAAGAACGGCATCAAGGGTAAATCCGATTCAATCCCGGTCTATCCCGCGCCGGTTTTGAAAAAAATGAAATGGTCCAAAGACGAGGCCCGTCGCGGCGAAGTTCTTACGCTCACGACCGAATTTGAAAAAGTCGACGATGGCGCCGATGCCGTCCTGACCATATATGAGTATGATGAGGACAAAGCCCATGACAAAATTGCCGAGATGGATGTCAAGGTCGAGGGCAAAAAGATTCAGGTTGACTGGGAGTATGAACATCACGAAGACACCGATGAAATCCCGACCGATGAGGAGAAGAAACGTTACGGTGGCAACTACAATCCGCCGGAGTATTTCTTCACGGTGAAAATAGGGGAATTCGTTCTGGGGAAAAAGCAGGAGTCGGGGCTTTTGAAATTTAAGGATTGGGTGGAGATCGTTCTTAACGATAATATGGGCCGCCCGGTCCCGGATGAAGATTATGTTTTAACCCTGCCCGATGGTACGGAGAAAAAGGGCAAACTCGATAAAAAGGGGCGGGCGGTTGAAAAGGGTATCCCTCCGGGCAAAATAAGCGTGGAATTCCCCAATCGGAAGGGCGGTGTCCTGTCCGCCGCAGACGATAAAAGCCCTAAACCGGAGGAAACGGCAAAAGGCGGCTCCGGGGGTGAGCCGCAGGAATCAGCTGATTCATCGGCGGCAGAGGGACAAGAAGGCGGCTCCGGTTCCGGGACGCAATAGGGGGCAAACGGACGGAATAACGATGAGGTCGTATTAAATGGGCGATCCCGCCAATAAGAAAGCAGTAATCCCCTCCGGAGGAGTGCAATTTCTGAAAAGCTACGGCACGATTAAAGTGTCGTTCAAGGCTTATAGTTTCTATAATCAGCGGTCGCTGATTGTCACGCCGCTGGACGGCAAAAATCTGGCCGATTTCAGCAAGAAGTGGGTTTATGCCTATTATGTCCGAAGCAAGGACGAATACATCCTCCACGCAGAGGTATTCATCAACAGCGGTACCAGTTATGAAGTCGTTTATGATCCCAATATGAGCAAAGCCCGTGCGGAGCGGCGCCAAAAGGTTATTACGAACAAGGGTTATATTGACCTCGATGAATCCGAGGGTCGCCGTCAGGGCGGCGGTTATTATTTCGTTGCCAGTCCGGTAGCCATGACCAAAAAGGCGCTGGACAAATTGATGGAAAAGCGGACAATTCTTTATAATCTCGGCGATCACGTTGTCAATGATTATAAAAACGACCCCCCGGTTATTTTTGAAGTGAAGGACCCATTCGATGTGGCGGTCGATGTCCATGCCGATTACCTGGGCAAGCTCGACGCGTGGGAGGCATTTATCGGTGACGAAAAACGCCAGGCGCGGCTGTTTATCGCCTCCACCCTGAAAAACTGGATCGGCGACGACGGCAAGGACCCGGCCGATCTAAAACGCATGCTTAAAAAGGGTGAGCCGGATCGGGAAATAAACAGCTATATCAATTCGGAGAAGACGCATCGGACAGCGGCCGAACGGGCGATGGAACACTTTGCCTATGAGGTTTCTTATCCCGAATTTGAGGCGGTTGAGCAATCGGCGCTGGACGGTGGGAATTACGGTATCGCGATGTTGATGATCCTTTGGGGCATCTGCAGCGAGGGAATGTGCCACACCGCGCCGGGGAGGGCTCTGGCTTATAATCTCGTGTCCGATAAAAATAATTTTCTGTCGACGGTCATATTCCCGGAACAGCCCAAAGACTGGGGCATGATTTTTGGCGATTTTGCCGATACCTGGGCGGCTTCGCTGGAAGTGGTTGGGGAATTGCTGCCGGCCAAAATCAAGAAACTTATGGACGCAGCCAAGTCCGGGACTTTTTCATCGACGCAAAAAGTTCAGATGTATCTCAAGAATTTGAGCATAGAAACGACTCTTCAGGGGGATTCCCGACTAATCCACGAACGGCTGGAAAAAGGCCAGAGGATGACGGCCGGTTTGAAAAAGGGAAAGCGTGCCAAAGTTATAAATTCCTTTAAAAAACTGGTGAAAAAAGCCGATGCCGTTATGCCCGATTATACAATTCAGGCCAAAAAGCAACTGGATCTGGCGCAGAAATACCACGGGGCCAAGACAAATATCGATTATATTGGCAAATCGATTGGCTTTATACTATATACCGCGAATTTCATTTCCGCCATTGAAGACTTCTGGAACTCATATCCGGATACGAAGGATCAAAAGTTATTATCGGTAATCGGGGCCGGGAGCGATATTTTTGCTCTGGCCAGCGGCGTTGCCGAAGCTTATATGCAAAAACGAACCGCGTTGAAAGCGGCCAAGGCATTGGGTATGCTCGGAGGCGCCGCCAGTGCAGTATCCGGCGTGATCGATATGCTGGAGCGGATGGAAAAATCGGTCCACTCGGCCATGAAAACCAAGGATTATGGCAAAGCGGTGGGGATGGGCATCAGCGCCGTCGGGGCGGCCACGACCGCTTTCGCGGGCGGGATAGTCCTTGTCAAGGCTTTGAGCGGCGGAGCGCTTTTCAGTGAGGCTATCGTGTGTGGCATGACTCTGGGCACGGTCGCCGGCATTATCGGGGTGGTTCTGATGCTGGCCGGGAGTCTTCTGGTGGCGTGGCTTTCCCGTTCGAAATATCAGGAATTCGCGGAGCATTGTTTTCTGGGCGATGATTATGGCGACGAGATTCACCCCGACTGGTCCTCGGTTAAATTCGGGGGCAAAGGCTCATACATGCAACAGATTGCGGCTCTTTACGATTTGATTATCATGTTCAACGTCGAAGTGGTGACGGCTGTGCTGGAGCGTCCGGGGCTCCCCTACAATACTTATGAATCCAATGGCTTTCGCATTAAGATTACGCCCGGTCTGTTTGACCAGGACACCTGCAAGTTTATCGTCAGTCTTCAGGTCGATGCCTATAATATCTGGAATGACCTGTATCTCAAGCATGACAATCTGGTTTTGCCTTTTCAGGGGGCGGGGTGTGTGGTTGAGAAAGACCAAAACGGACGAGTATCTCTGATAACGCACACATGGACGCGCGATCATAAAAACTATAAGAAGTTAATCCCGAGAAATTCGTACGATTATAAATTTAACTACGACTATAAAGTAACACTGCAGTACAGCGGCCGCGACTTTATGGGCCGCCGCCAGTCACTGGAAAGAACGGTCAAACAGAAAGGGAATTTCAGCGGACGCGGGCAGTATGACAAGACGATGCAGAACGTCGATATCGAACGAGCCCGATAACACGAAATAGGCCCTCGGGCAATATTCAATTTGGCAAAAACCGTTGTATAAACGGCAGATATAAAACTTGACTTTAAAAACAGTCGAAACTATGTTTCTGTGTTAATATAAGGCTTCTGGGAATGGCAATCGTGGCGTGGGTTCGACAAACAAGCAACGCGTACAGGGAGTAATATAATAAATTATGGACATAGCCAATTATTCAGCCGATTCCAGAGCGGTAATCAAAGTCGCGCGGGAAGTGGCAACGACTTTTCGTCATCCGGAAATCGATGTCGAGCATCTGCTTATTGCGGTTATTCGGCATGAGGGCACTGCCGTCGAATCGATATTAAACCAGGTTGATAAAAGCCCGGCTTTCATCGAACACATAATCGAAACATACCTGAAGGATCGTTCCTCGCGCTCCAAACCGAGGGAAAATCTGACCATATCTCCCGGCGTGGAAGAAGTCCTGACGCAGGCGATAGAAGAAAAAACCCGGCTTTATGACCCGCTGGTCGAGCCGGAACATATTTTTATAGCCATTTTCGATCCCAAATCCAAACTGGCGCCCTACGTGCGCGACAAAATCGACCTGACCAAAGAGGGGATTTACCGAGCCATTGCCGAATCCAAGACGGTCGAGGAGATTACTGCCGCGGTGGACAAGAAAAAGGCGGCCGGTGACGTGGATGCGGATGAAAAATCGGGCCGCGAGGTGGCCGGATCATTGCGCTATTGTATTGATTTGACCAATCAGGCGGCGGCCGGGCAGTTCGACCCCTGCATCGGACGAGACCGCGAAATCCAGCAGACCATTCAAATCTTATTACGACGCCGTAAAAATTCTCCGGTATTGGTTGGGGGCGCCGGCGTTGGCAAGACGGCAATTGTCGAGGGCTTCGCCATGGCGGTTGTCAACAAGCAGGTGCCCAAGTCGCTTCAGGACGTGCGTGTTCTCGAATTGGATATGGGGGCCATGGTGGCCGGGGCCAAATACAAGGGTGAATTTGAAGAAAGATTCAAGGCGCTGGTCGGCGAAGTGGTTAAAAGCGGCGGCAAAGTTATTTTATTCATAGACGAGATTCATACCATAACCGCGGCCGGTTCGACCGGGGGTGGGATGGACGCCGCCAACCTGATTAAGCCGGCGCTGGCGCGCGGTCAACTGCGCTTGATTGGAGCGACAACCGAAGAGGAGTATATTAAATATCTCGAAAAGGATAAGGCCCTTGACCGTCGATTCGAGAAGGTGAAGATAGAGCAACCCAGTTACGAATCCTGCGTCCGGATAGTCAAGGGTGTCGCCCCCAAATATGAGGAGCATCATAAGATAAAATTCACCGAGGATGCCATCGCCGGGTCGGTCAAATTCGCCATGCGCTATTTGAGCGAACGCAATCTGCCGGACGTGGCACTCGATGTGGTCGATGAGGCGGCTTCGCAGTTTGCCACCAAGAAGGAGTACACCGAGGCCAACTTCCCGGCCGTCGAGGAACACATCAAAGAATTGGAAAAGCTTTTGGCCGATTGCGAAGGCAAAGACCCGGAAAAGGACCGAGAGGTTTTCGGAAGGTTGTATGACCGGTATGAGGCCTTTTCTTTGAGCATGGACATGCTCGATGAGTACTGGGGTTATCGGGTGGAAACAATGGCCAAGGGGGGGAATGAATAATGGATCGACCAAAATTCAAAGATATAAAGGATAAATTCGGCGAATACAAGAGCAAATTTTCGGCGATTAAAGGCGTCGTGGCCAATATGCAACCAGTTATCGATGACGCCGATATCGCGTCGGTGATTGCCCGGAGAACGGGCATTCCCGTTTCGAAGATGATGACAGCCGAAAAGGACCGGCTGATTCACATGGAAGAATTTTTGTCAAAGAAAATTGTCGGGCAGGAAAAGGCCATCAAGGCCATCGCCAATGCCGTGCGCAAGTCGCGTGCGGGTCTGAAGCTGGCGCATCGGCCGATGGGTTCGTTTTTATTCCTGGGGCCAACCGGAACCGGGAAGACGTATTTGCCGAAACTTCTGGCGGAATTTTTGTTCGACGACAAGAACGCGATGGTGCGGCTGGACATGTCGGAGTTCATGGAATCGCATTCGGTGGCCAAGATGATCGGGGCGCCACCGGGGTATGTCGGTTATGAAGCGGGGGGACTTCTGACCGAAGCCGTCCGGCGCAAACCATTTTCGATAATTCTTTTCGATGAAGTCGAGAAAGCTCACCCCGATGTCTTCAATGTTCTGTTGCAGCTTCTCGACGACGGTCGTCTGACCGACGGCCAGGGTCGGACGGTCGATTTTTCGAATACCATGGTCGTGCTGACCTCCAATTATGCGGCCGACAAGATTCTCGACGCCGACCGCGAGGGACGCGACGTCAACATGGAAGAGGTCCGGTCGTTTATATTCACCAAGTTCCGACCGGAATTTCTCAACCGTCTCAACGATATTATCGTATATCATTCATTCACCCAGGAACAGGTCGAGGTCATCGCGGGCCTCGAATTCAAGGGTGTCGTGGCCATGTTGAAAGACCAGAATATCGAGGCGGAGTTGAGTGAGGCGGCCCGCAAGAAAATCGCGGCCGACGGTTATACCATGGAACTGGGAGCCCGGCCGATTCAAAGGACAATCGAGCGCGATATTATAAACAAGCTGTCGGTCGATATTATAACCGGTCAGGTTAAATCCGGCGATAAGGTATCGATCGACGTAAAAGATGACAGCTACGTATTTACCGTTATCGGGAAAAAGTAAACTAACAATATAAACCCCAGGGAGGATTGCATGGCGAAATTCATCCTCGGCGCCACCGAGAAGGTCAAGCGCGACGATTCGATCCCGGTCGAGCTATTGCCTTCCAACAAACTATTGTACGCCGCCAAGTTGAACAATGAGGAAGATGCCGACGCGACGCCGGTTCGGTGCAACAATCTCAAGGAAGTGTTCGAGAAATTCCGGCCGTCGTTCGACGTCGAGCTGGAATCGACCGACGGCGAACCGGTTAACGCTCAATTCGAAATCAGGGCTATGAAGGATTTCACGTCCAAGGAATTGATCGAGAAAAACGACTACCTGTCTTCGGTGTATTACGGTAAGGAGATTCTGTCGGATCTCGACAAGCAGTTGAAGAAAAACAATGCCCTGATTAAGACCCTTAATGACAAGGAAAAGAAGGAAGCATTGTTGAAAGTGGCCAGTTATTATATTGACCTTTTGACGGAATAAAAGTGAGGAATTGACATATGGGTGAAGAAGAAAAGCAGTTGCAGCCGGAGCGAACCCCCGCCGCCGAGTCCGCGGCCCCGGTGGCCGAAAAGATTTCCGACGAAGAATTTTCATCTCTTATGGGCGAGACTTTCGGGGATTTCAAAAAGCTGGCGTCGCTTTTACCATCGTTCAAGACCAGCGATGGCGACCTGGTGCGCGGCGTGGAATGGCTCGACCCCAAAAAGGACTTTCAGCGGAAGGAGTTCCTGACCAAGGGGGAATACGCCAAGCAGCGTCAGCTTTTGGGACAGCGGCTGAAAATGTGGGTGGACAGCTTGTCCAAGAGCAATAATCTGGATGAAGTCCGCAAGCACATCAACGCCGAAGCCACCAAGCTGGAAACCAATCTCGAAAAAAACATGAAGAAGGTTCATCGGGCCAGTCGCGAATTGGAGACGACCTACCGGGCCATCGATAAATTCTTCACGAATGCCCAACAGGAGCCGGATGAAAAGGTCAATGCCTATTTTGCCAATGTCGGCATCGATCGCCTGACCGACCCGGATGATAAGGCGAAATTCGAAGAACTCTGCAAGGCGGTGGCCGACCTTTATCGCGAGTGGAGCATCAAGGAGTGTTTTTCCCTGGCGGTCATTCCCGGCTATCTGGGAAGCGTCGAAAACATCGACAATTTTGCCCGTCAACTCGGGTTCGCCAACAAGCTTCACATCATGACCGATCTGCCCAATTTCGAATCCTACGAAGAAGTCATGGAAATGCTTGAAGACCCCAATTATGCCAACTTGATGGGTTCGGATGCCTATAAGCAATACGTATCGGTATTCGCCAATTACCTTCAGGCCCGGACAGCCAATCAATTCGAAGACGAGGATATGTGGATTCCGCCGTCATCGGTCGTGGCCGGCCTGATGTACAAGGGCGATACGACCGTTGGCATGCAACAGCCTTCGGCCGGTTTCAAGTACGGCAAAGTCGCCGACGCCAAGTACATCCGTTTCAAAGCCAATCAGCCCGACGCCAGCAAGATCAACGAAAAGGGCGTCAATCCGATGGTCAGCTTCGAAGGGTCGGCGGTGTCGATGGGGGCGGCCACGCTCTATAACAAGGAAACGTTCAACGTTTATTCGATTCGGCGGACGTACGATTACGTTTACAAGACGTTGCGCAATTATCTCAACAAGCAGACGTTTTCAGTCATCGACCAGAAATTTATCGACACCATGCGCAAGGATATCGATAAATTCATGAAGGCCATTTCGGGCGGCGATAATATCCTCCAGGATTACAAGATCGAGATTTTCGCCGATGACGAAATGCGTAAGCGTCAGGAAGTCGATATCAAGGTGGCCTTGAATCCGAAGTATCCGGCGCGAACCTTCAACATCGAATTCACCGCCTGGAACGAAGAAAACCAGACGAGCGTAAAGGACAAATAAACGGAATCGAACGCGGGGCAACCTCCGGCATGAGGTTTCCCCGATGCATAAGATAATTTAAACAATAACCGTATAACCAATTAACCAGGGAGAAATGCAATGGCACGGAGACCAGTTTTAGAAATAGACGGCGTCGTTTATAAGAACGTCTATGAAGTCTCTTATGAGCTCTATACGGCCAAGGATGAAACCGGCCGTCCTTCCGACCGCGCTCACGCCGGAACCGTCAAAATCACTCGCGAATCCGATGAAAACACGGATATTTATCGCTGGGCGACCGATTCCAGTAAACCCAACTGGAAGTCGGGCAAGGTCATATTCAAAACCCCGGATGATTCCACGATGAAGGAATTGGCCTGGGAGGAGGGTTTCATCACGAAATATGAGGAAACCATTCCCCACATCAAGAACAACCCGGACGATCAGGTTTACGAGCATTTCGAAATTTCCTGTCATAAGCTTACGGTCGGCGGGGTTGAGTTAGATAACCGCTGGGAAGAATAGCCTTGCGAAGAAATCGGGGCGGGGCCAATGCCTCGCCCCGTTAATATGTAATTATTAAAATGGATTAATGCCATGAGTATCGTGGGAACCACGGCGGAATGTACCATCCTCGTCGACAACAAGGAAACAAAGTTCGACATATCCGGTCTGGAGCTTGATCAGTTCATCGACAAGCATCATAAGTTGAAATTGAAAATTCGCGGCGTCGGGGAGGTTTCGTCAAAGCAGGATATTGAAGACCCTATGCCCTATCTTAAATTTCTGGGCAAATCGGTTGCGGTGAAGATTAAGCCGACCGGCGGCGACGTCGACGAAAAGCGCCAGCTGGAATTCATCGGCATAGTGACGGCGGTGGACATCATTAACGATATCAATGGCATCAATGTTTTCGAAGTACAAGCAGCCAGTCCGACGATAAGCATGGATGGTGCGATAGTTAATTCCTTCCATTTCGATCAGAGCGCCAGTGATATAATCGGCGCTATCGTCAATTCTTATCCGATCACGGTCGGCAAAATCGACAGTACCAGCGGGCATTACAAGTTCAGTGTCCAATATCAGGAAACCGACTACGCGTACATAATGCGTCTGGCGGCGGACAAAGGTTTATTTGCCTTTTATGACGGCAAGGAATTTCGGGCGGTCAAAGCCTCCAGCTCCGATTTGGAGGAGCTGGCCTGGCGCGACACATTAAGGTCATTCAATTTGAGCATGGGAACATACCCGTACAATTATTCCGCGGCCGTCTTCAATTATGAAAAATCCAAGACGTTTTCATCCGACAGCAAATCCATCCAACCGGATTCGGCTCTGTCGGAATTATCGAACCTGGCGCCGGAAGCGTCCAAAAATATTTACGGGAAGTCGACGGCTAAAATTGTTTCGGCCGTTGAAGCCCCCGGAGATCTGGATAATGTTTTAAAGCAGGAAAAGCAAGGAGCCCTGGGTCAGATGATCCGTTGCACCGGAGAGTCGATTGTCCCCAAGGTGGCGGTCGGTCATTGTGTAAAGATAATCGGGATGGGTAAGCTCGATGCCGTATACTGGGTGGTCGAGGTGAGCCATCATTTCGATGAAGCCGGCAAGTACTATAACAGTTTTACGTGCATACCTCTGGATACCGCTTTTCCGCCCTATCCGGTCGAAAGGAACTTTAGTACGGAGATTCAAAGCGCGGTGGTAGTCGATAATAACGATCCCGAAGGCCTGGGCCGGGTCAAGGTGAAATTTCCCTGGCTGGATTCGGATGAAACGGTCTGGATCAGGGTTGGAACGCCCCACGCCGGCGGCGGGCGCGGGTGGATCAGTACTCCGGAAATAGGCGATGAAGTCCTGGTCGGTTTCGATCAGGGTGACCCTGAGTGGCCGATCGTGATCGACTCGTTGTACAACAAAGACAATGCTCCGCATGATGACCACAAGGACGACAAGAATAATAAGAAGCTGTTTGTCACCAAGGGCGGTAACGCCATTATTTTTTCCGACGCCGACGGATCCCAGACGATTACCATAACGCAGGGGAAGAATTCCATTGTCCTGACGCTGGACGGTCCGAAAATATCGATAAAAAGCGATGGCGGCGATATTTCCTTCAAATCGAACAATTTCAAGCTGGAAGCCGACAACGATATACAAATAAAGGCCGGGGCCAATCTGAAGCTGGAAGGTGGCGCCAACGTTGAGAATAAAGCCGCCGCTGAAAATAAGATTTCCGGCGCCAAGGTGACGGTCAGTGGTAACCCCATAGCTTTGAATTAGCCGATCATGGAGTATTTAGCACTGCCATTGGTCCTGCGCGACGGATATTTCCGACGGGCTTCACTGCACGATTCCATAACGTATTCGATCGCTTTGATTTTATCCACGCATACGGGCCAGATGCCTTTTGACCCGGACTACGGGTGTGCCATTTGGGAAAAGGAGTATTCCGATATATATTCGACTGACAAGGGTGAAATTCGCGCCGGGTTGCGCAATGCCATCGGCAAGTATGAAAAAAGACTGTATGATGTATCCGTTAATTTCTCCGTGGCCGACCGTAAATCGGCCCAGAACCTGGGCATTGTGGTCAAGGTTTCGGGTCTCTACATGGACGGCAAGGAGGAACAAAAATTTGAAGCCGCGTACAACCTGGGATAATAATTAACTTATGGAAAAATCACGAACCCGAGAGCAGATCTTTGAACAGATGCACCGCGAGATGCGTATCTGGAACCCTGAAGTGTCCGAATCTCCGGAGCGGCTCGATCCCATTTTGAAGATCATGCTTAGCCTTTATGCGCATCAATTGGAAAGGATTGACAGGCGGATCGACCATACCTGGGACAACACTGTTTCGTCACTTATCCGGGCCCTTTGTCCGGAAAGCCGTCGCTGGCCGATCCCGGCGCATACCGTAATACGCTGCAAGCCACGGGACCCGGTCGTGGAAATTGATCCGCATAGTCGCTTTTTCTATAAAGAAAAGCGCGAAGACGGCCATACTTTTTTCTTTTCAGCTCTGCGCCACGAGAAGCTGGTTGCGGCCGAAACCAAACACATGTTTTTGCTGGTTGACCATGAACTATTCGACCTTTCGCCCAAAGATAAGGTGAAAGAGAGCGACGCATATGCCGAACCGCCGAAAATTCCGGCCGGGGCACAGGCTCGATTTTATCTGGCGGTCGATTTTACCGGCAATCCTGCGGAGTTTGTCGATTCGGTCTTGTTCATAAATGGATTACCCGACGCCGTGCGCCAGTTGCGCTGGGGACATTGGTATCCCGGAACGAATTTCGGTGAATTCTATACCGACATCTCGTTCTGTCCGGGATTGGATTGCAATATCGAAGAAATTTTTTATAAAGATGGGAAGCCGATCAACTGGGGTGGGCTTCGCTCCAGCGGCGACGTTTTTTCCACATTGAACGATAATTTTATCGTCCTGCCCGAATCTTTCGCCGCGACCTGGGAACTTGGCCCGCCGGACCATAAGCTGGCTGACAAGCTTGCCCAGAAGTCGATCGTGCTGGAGGAGGGCGACCGGTTTTACTGGATTCGTATCGACCTGCCCGCAGGCGGAACGCGTTCTTCCCTGACCGGTTTGACCGGCGTGTATTTTGATGCCTTCCTGGCCGTCAATAAATCAGAGATGAAATTGTTCAAGCATACCGGCGGCAACAAAATTCTGGAAATCGAAATTCCCGAAAATATCGATAATATCGTCGATATCGTCGAAGTCACCGATGCCCGCGGCAACGGATATATCCCGTCGTATGAAGTTCGGACCGACCCGAATCAGCGCGTGTATTCGGTCGAGGAAGAAAACGGCCGTCTGGTGTTATGGTTCGATTTTTCGACCCGCCTGGAACCGGTTCCCGATAATATTACGGTGGTCTATTCGACCACCGCCGGTACGCGCGCCAATGGAATCGACGCCGGGCTGATAAACGAGTTGTATGAAAGCCATCCGGGAATAGTCACGGCCGAAAATATAACGATGTCGGCCGGGGCCATTCCGGCCAAATCGCCGGAGCAGATTATGCTTGAAGTATCCAACCGACTTCGCGGTCGCGACCGGGCCATAAGTTTCCAGGACGTGGCCAACTGGGCCATGACGTACGACCGGCGTATTAAAAAGGCGGCTTGTCGCAGCGGTGTCAAGAAGGGTGCTTTCGGCGTATTTCGGTGCATCAAAGTGGCCGTCACGGTCAGCAAAGACGATTTTTACAGCGACGACGAATTGCGGCTTCTGAAAGTCCGCCTGGAAATGTTTTTGAAATCGTGCTCATCGGTCAATACCCAGTACGATGTGGAGATAACCGCCTGATGTCGCGCCCCGAAGATAAAATCATGCCGGATTTCTGTTCCCGGCGTCTGCCGTTTCATTATGTCACGGCCTTGAATCTTTTGATGAAGATGGATATTGACCTGTTTACGGTGCAAATTCTGGCCGAGGGCGAATACGAGAATTACCGGGGGCAGGTGCATGATCAATCACCCGACGCCGGCACGGTTCTCCGTCCCGATACCCGTATAACTCTGCACGTCGGCTACTCCAGCGCCGTGGATTTATTTCCATATCAGTTTTTTTACGGGTTCAAGGGCATTACTGACCGCGGTGGCGATGAATGGGAGAAGCGGGCTCGTGAGCTGATGGCCCCGTTCGAAGGCGCGGTCGTCAAGTATGAGGCGCTGGCCCATTATTTGACTCTTAAGTATCGTTTCAGCGTTGCCGACCGTTCTCAGATTCTTGATTTTCTGGGGCTATTCGGATTCGTCCCACCCGATGCAAAATCCATGCCGCTGGATGAACTTATAGTGTGGGTCGGGCTGATGCCTTCCTTTAATTTCTGGGCGGGAAACGCCGAACTGGTATCCCGAATTATCGGTTTAATTTTCGATTGCGATGTGAAAATTCTGGAAAACACACCCAATACTTATGAGATCCCGCACGATTTGCATTATAGGCTCGGATCGCCCCGAGCGGCACTGGGGCGGGATACCATAATGGGGAAGAGCTTTACGGAATTTGATTCCGGCTGTGAGATACTTATAAGGAATCTGCCACGCGAACAATTGATGGAGTTATTGCCGGGTCGCTCATTGCGAAAGAAACTCGATTGGATTTTATCGTTTTGTATGCCGGGCAGTCTGATTCCGGTTATCCGAGTTTCGGGACGGCGTCAAAAGCTGGTCCTGGGTGACAGACAGAATAAAACTTTTCTGGGGTATGGGTCGTATTTATAGGCATTTATATTAAATATAGACGGTATTAATTGTTATAGACTTGACAAGGTAATTTGAGGAAGTTAAATTCGATACCAAACATTGAGGCAACATAATGAGTGACTTGCGGTTATATTCGGTAAACTGGCTGGACGGGATGCTCATCTCGCAGAAGCATCTTAAAGATCAGGAAACCTATTTCGAAGAGCTTGTCAAATGGCATGCCCAGAGTATCTCGGATTGTTACGGGTTGGTGAAAAAGTCGCACTCCGGCAAGCCATCGCTGTCGTTGAACCTGTCGGTTAGCGGCAAACGTCTCCGGGTCGAGGTCGTGCGCTGTCAGGCGATAACTCCCGACGGCACCTATATCGAGATCAATGAATCCAATCAGGCGATGGTTGTCGGCGAGAACACATTTACCGAGCCGTTTATTCCGATTTATCTTGGTATTGATTATTCCTCCAAAAAACAGGTCGGTGATCCGGACCCGGGCGAGGACCTGCCTCGCAACCCATATCTGTTAAACAGCTATGTTCTCGGTATCGTCAATCCGCCAAATCTTCCCGCCGGGCAATTCATTCAGATTGCGGGTGTGGTGGTCGAAGAAGGTCATGTTCGTTTGGCAGAGAACTATTTCCCGCCCTGTGTGAGTATCGCTGCTGACGACCGGTTGGCCCAGAAGACGGCCGATTTCAAGAATAACCTGGAGCACCTGCTATCGTTGTCGTCGCGGGCATACAAAGCCGTGACGGCGGGCGGGGCGCTTTCCGGAGAAAAGACGGCCCTGCAGGAAGCGTTCAAGGATACGGTATACCAGTTCGCCATACGATTGGCCTCATCCATGGATAATCTGGTTATCGGGCGCAACTCTCTGCACCCGCTTGATTTCATCATAGAGTACAAGAAAATTTTCCGAGTCATTACGACGATACTTAACCTTAAGCCGGGTCTCAAGGATTTTCTCAATGAGAAATTCTTCACCCGCCAGACCGAGTCAAACGTCGATCGCTTTATTCAGAGTGTCGAAAGCTTTTTGGTTTCGGAGTACGACCACAAGAATATCGGCAGTCATCTGGTGGCCATCGATGCCATTCTCGGCACATTGCGCGGTTTGATGGGCTTTTTTGCCGAAAGCAAGTCCGAGGACCTTGGCGAATACGCTACTCCCGAAGATAGTTTAACCTATCAGGGCCGGACATACAAGCTGTTCACGTACAGCAGTAATCGGGTTGAAAAGGTCGGGGAGCTGTGTTATCTAATGATTGAAATGTCCGAACCGCGGCCGGTTGCCGATACGGTCGCCCTGATCGCCAAAGACCGCTTTCAGGAAAGTCAGTGGCGGAATATGCAGGTGCGGTTGGGTATCAATGACGCCCGGGGTCTGGGCGAAACCGACCCGGTCGAAGTAGATACCAAAACCTTTAATAACAAGGTTGCTTTGCGACCGCAGGATATGTTAAGGTCGTCCTCGGTCCGTCAGATTACGCTGATTTTCCGCGGCGCGGGTGGTGCCGAAAGTTTCAAGAATCTCGGCAAAATGGATTTAATGATTTACTCCGTATAGGGGTTAAGGCGGATATACGCTATGGAAACATATATTAAAGACCTGTTTCGCTACATTGAGACCTATGAACAGAAATACGCCGAATTCGACAGCGAGGCATTTTTCCAGACGTACAATGGCATTTATGCCGTCTTTCACGCCCTTCGGGAGCAGCGCGACCAGGCCGTCCAGGTCGATAATTACTTTTTGAAGAAAATCAAAGCCGTTCCGATAAATTCATCCGACTTGCGCCAGATAACACTTCAACTATTGATTGCCTTTTTCGAGTCGGAAGCAGATACCGATGGTCAGACCGATCAATCTTATCATTATATTCGCAGCCTGCGCCCGACCGGTCAGGATGCACCGTTTTTTACCGAACATCTGGTTCCGATGATGTTTCGGGAAGGGGCGTTGAACCAGAATTACGAACTGAATCGATTTTTTCTCAATGAAATCGCCCGCTATTTGAACAAATTCGGGCGCAATATAAATGCCAATATGTCTCCGGAGGAATTCGAAAGTTTGTCAGAGCCGCATAAATTTTTGGAATTGATGCGGCGTCGCATTATTCTCGGTAATGATTTATTGAAGGACCATGGATCTCTGGAGTTTCATCTTGGCCGGATAAACGCATTCGAGAAAATGAGCCGGTCGGGCCGATTGGCGGAATATTACTTGATGCACTGGGGGTATCTCCAGAAGTCGTCCTTCTGGTCCCGGGTGGCGGGTTTTTTCCGGGAAGCCCGCGGCAAACTGGTCGGGGTGTTTTCCAACTGGCGCTATTTCAGGCTGGTTATGACCCAGCGCAAACCGGCGTATTTTTTATATACTCTGCTTATTTTATTTTTTATATGGCTGGCCATTTATATTCCGATCGCCTGGAATGACTACAACCAGCAACAATACGATCAATTCCTTAAGCGGGCCGAAAATGTCCGCGGCACGGATGGCAAATAAAGGACGAAAGGCAGGCATTGAAATAAAGTGGGTTTGGGCAAGATATTAAAAATCTTCAAAAAGGGCTCCAAGGCTACTGCCAAGAAAAAGGGCAAAGATGCCGCCGGGGCGACCAAATGGCCAAGCGGCACCAGGATCGGAATTTATGGACATCACAATTCCGGGAAGACGGTTTATTTCACCGTCCTGAACGAAGAAAGCAAAGTCGCCAAGGATTTACAGATTTCCGTCACCGACAACCCAACGTCGGCCGAGTTCCTGGCCAATCGGCGGAACATCTGGGGGCTGGGGACATCGACCACCGAAGGAACGGTTGTCGACCAGCGCGGAGAACAAAAGTTCCCGGAACCGACCGAGGAAGATCGGGTTCTGCAATTCAATGCCATCGTCGATCGCAATAAAACACTATCTATAGTAACCTATGATTATCCCGGAAAAGCGGTATCGATATCAGAAACCAGCCCGGTTCATGATAAAGTTGCCGAATTCATGAAAGGTTGCAATGGCATACTGTTTTTCTTCGATCCCAAAACGCTGGCTTCGGAGCTTCAAAGTCAGGCCCACGTGGCTTCATTTGTAAATATGCTGGAATCGATCGCGCCCCTTGAAGGCAGATTACCGATACCGGTTGGGTTGGTAATTACCAAATCCGATATACTGGACGGTTTCAACGGAGAAGAAAAAGTCGTGCTGGTGGGCGATGAACACGAAAGTTATTTTTCCGAGGATTTTGAGTTATTTCTGGAAAAGGTTCTGGCCAGCAATAATATCGCCGGCGATTCCGTCTGGGCCGGATCGGTCCGCAAAATCCTGGTGAAAATGCGTGATTTCCTAAGAGTCGTAGTTGGTCGAACGCTGAATTTCCAGATATTTTTTATCAGCAATACCGGCGATTCTCCTGAAAAGGTTGGTTCCGATGTGGGTCGGTCAATTTACCTTCCGCCCAAGCGGATTCGTCCGGTTGGCGTCCGGGCGCCATTTCACTGGCTTTTGAAGGCAGTACTTTTGAATCGTCGTATTTCCGGTTTGCGGGCGGTCGCCAAGTATGTGGCTTTATTCAGCCTGATCTGGGCCTTATTATATTCCCTGCCGTTTATGGCGCACTTGTGGTATTATCTGCCCAAGGCGACGAATGTCGAAGATGCAATATTAGAGCGGCATAGGGGCAGCATTTATACCATGGATCAATCCAAGCTGAATGATATTCTTAAAGCCTATGGAGATTACCGTTATGCGAGGCTGGTGCGCCTGTTGTATCCCAATTATCCTCTCGTGGCCAACAGCATTATGGCCAAGTATCAGACGGCGAATACGGGCAAAGCTTTGGAAGAGCTTGAGATGACTATTCAGCGATTTTCGGACATGGTGGCGGTGCGCTCCGGCTGGCCGGGAGCCAAAGTGGGCGATACCGTCCTGATCGATAACGACGAAAAGCGGCGATTTCTCGAGTTTGGAGCCGTGTTTGAAACTTTTGTCCAATCGGCCGACAAGACCAGCGATCTGTTTTTGCGGAGTGAGCGGGTGCAATGGTACTATAATAAGTTTCGGGAAGTGCTGTTCAATCCTGAAAGCCCGGAGTTGTGGACCTTGATTCGCGACAGGATTAAACAGGATACGGAAAGCCGGACGGTTAAATTGAGTGAAGCCGAGCGACTACTTCATGCGGCTCTGGGCAAGCAGGAGGTGGTTAAAAAGGTCGTGGAGGTGGCGCGCGAGGCGGCCAACGAACTGGACCAAATAGCCGGCCAGATTAATGATAATGGCGACCCGGAATATCGCCTGAAAGATGCCGTCAGCAAATTGCGGACATTAAAAGACAAGCTTCTTGGAAATCCGGATAAAAGAGATGATATCCAGCGGATTGACAGGTATATCGAACAGGTTAACTGGTTTACTACCCCGCGAACTTACAAAGTCAGTATTGTAAGCATTCCGCCCGATCATCACCTGCATATAGCCGTCAAAAAGCGCGGCGGCGAGGCCGATTGGAAAGTCGGAAGTCAGCTATATCAAGGCGAGAAATTTACTATCGAATGGAAAATGCGCGACGAGATTTTGATTGCTCTGGACGCCAAACATCTGGCCAGCGGTGATGAAACCTGGGGGAAAAGCCCCAAAGAACTGATTAAACTTGACAAATACAGCGCAATTTTCGATTTAAAGGGGACGGTGACGTTTAATTCCGGATTGAAAGCGACATTTGATCTGGAAGAAGATTTGACTGACCGTTTGCCGGTAATAAAATAGGAAAAATATTTAAAGGAGTTAAAAATGAAAACGGTTCAAGGGCTATCGATTCTCGGGATATTGGCGATATTTGTGAGCGTGATGTTGCTACCGTCGGCTCAAGCGGCTGTGCAATTGCCGGCCGGCATGGAGATAAAGGTTGAATTCATTCAGGATGTGTCATCAAAATATGTCAAGCCGGGAGATCTGGCTCCAATTAAGCTGGTCGAGGATATCGGTGTTGGCGGGATAACGCTGGTTAAGGCGGGCGCGATGGGGACTGCCCGGGTGGCGAAAGTGGAAAAGGCCGGCAAACCCGGCAAACCCGGGTCATTGGAAATACAATTGGTGGAAATTGAATCCGAGGGTGCGTATAAGACCGTGGATGGAGGCAAGATCCAGCTTGAGGCTACCGGTGGGCCGATTATTGCCAAGGGTAAAAGCAAGAAAACCATGTCCTACATATTCATTTTTGGTCTGTTTATCAAAGGGTCGGACGGCGTAATTCCGGCGGGACATATCGTTACGGCCAAGGTTAAAAATGACGTTATGATTGTCGTCGATTAAGACAACTCAATAATAAATTCCGGGCCGGTTTTTTGAAAGCCGGCCTTTTTTGTTTAACCTGATTATTTTTGTTGATTTACTTTCGATGCCAACCAATAATAGTTTCTGCAAGAGCGAATAAACAGGGGATATTGGCCTATTAGAATATTGGATAAGGGATCCGTTTGAAAAGATATAGTTTCTTTATTGACCGCCGGACATTCTTTTTGATTGTGTCCGTCTGTTTGGCGGTATGTGTTGCCTGCGGGCAGGTGCAGGCGGCGGGTGATAATAATTCTGAAGGCGATTATGAATTGTACGCCGGGAGTTCGTCGGACGGGTCGCACTATTCTAGCGTTCTTTCTTCCTCTCGTGTCGCTTCGCAACCGTCTTTCCATAACTTGCCGACCAGAGTCGTTTTGACCGAAGGGGAGTATTATTATCGCGAGTTCTCCGTTCAATATATCTTTTCCGATTCCCTAAAAATAGCTCTTGTGGACGGTTATAACGCAGATGACGCCGTGATCGATATGGGCGGCGGGCGGGCCTTTTTCTATTTGACGGCCGATCATACCATGGTTGACAGCACCTTTCTTTTTATTTTTTCGGCGCGCCATGGACGCATCAATGCGCTGGATACCGTGATCGTTTCGGTGGCGAACCGCCCCCTGGAAATCGTCTCGATTATCCCTGATGTTTCATCCGAGATTCTCGTAAGTGAAAGACCGATTAGGCTTGAATTCAACGAGCCGATTGACCCACGCTCCATAGAAAATGGCGTTATAATAAGTGATATCAGGGGAGAAAAATTCGATTTTTATTATACTCCCGGAGAAAACGCCCTGATCATAGACAACCCAAATCGTCGGTTGCCTTCAAGGGATACCATAACGGTTAATATAACTTCGAATCTGCTTGATCTGGCCGGGTATCCCATTTTGCGGCCGCATCGACTGATTTTCACGACCGGGCCGGTGGTTTATCCCGGTGACGCCAACGATGACGGGATCGTGGATAAAAATGATCTTATCCCGCTGGCACGATACTGGGGGTATTCCGGGCCGACTCGGACGGTTTCGCAGGAACTGGAGTGGAGCGCGCAACCGGCTCATAGCTGGGATGAATTTATGGCCGGTTTTGCCGACGTCAACGGCGATGGTATCGTAGACGGCGGCGACGTCTGTGGTATCATTGCCAACTGGGGGAAAAAAACAGGGCGCCATACTCTCGGCAAATACGGGCCATCGGTTGCGCCCGAAAAGTTGCTGGCCCGTTCGGATCAAACCGTTTTGAAGGACCTTTACACGGCGGTTATCAATTGCCCTGATGGCGACGGTCGCAGGTCTGCCATGACTATACTGGAGTCGTTGTTATTTGATGATCATGATAATCTGCCCGGGGAGTATTCTCTTTTTCAGAATTATCCCAACCCTTTTAACCTGGAAACCATAATCGAGTACTATTTGCCGGAACCGGCGCAGTTGACCATCGGGGTTTATAATATTATCGGGCAGAAGGTGTATGATTTATATAACGGGTTTGCCCCCGAGGGTTTCGGAAGCGTCACCTGGTACGGGGTTGATAATTTCGGTAAACCGGTGGCCAGCGGAATATATTTTTATCGACTGGAGACGGAGAGCCTGGCGCTCACCAAACGCATGATATTGATTCGTTAACGGAATAAAAATAGAGTCCATAAAAAACCGCCCGGTTTCAATCGGGCGGTTTTTTATAAAGAGGTTATTATTTACATCCCCATGCTACCCAAACACCGCGGCTTTCGAGCAATTCCACCTGCGGGCCGCCTTCAATGGCCGTGCATGATATGAACAATGTGTCACCGGCGCCGATTCCGTGGTTGTCGATCAGCGGTTGAAGAGTCGTAATGCCGGTCCAGCTTAAATCAACGTAGGAAAGATTGGTCAAGCCGGACAAGGCCGAAATATTAACGATGCCGTCATTCATGGATAAGTCAAGATGCCGGAGCGTTTTCAACCCGGCCAGAACCGAAATGTCCGAAATATCATTCCAACCCAGATTCAAATATTCCAGCTTCGGACAGCCGGCGATGCCACTGATATCGCTCAAGCAGGTTTCGCCGCAGTAACTGGCCGAAAATAATTTCAGGTTGGGCAGTTGATTCAGGCCGGTTAAATCCTGAATTTCGTGTTCATTCCAGGTCAAGTTCATGATTCCAAAGACATCGGACAGGTGAATATTACCTCTTTCCGCGCCGCTGTATTCCATGATTGCCGTTTCCAGATCGTAGTCAGGGAATTGCAATAGCGGATCGTGGGTAATGAAATCGACGGCGATTCTGGCCTGGGCGCCGTCCCAGTATACGTCCTCAATGTCCTGGCCATCGGTTCCATCTATTCCGCCTTCACCTTCACCAAGATAATAGATATCGGTGATAATATTCATGGTCGGTCCCGTGTATGCCCCGGTGAAATAGATGACGGCCAGTTGGGCGTAGCCATCGGCGTTGGTCAGTGAGCGGTTGGAATTGCCGGATGCGGCATATATATAATGATAACCTTCGCCGCCTCCTTCATCAAAGGATAAATCCGGAACTCTGTTTTCCAATCCTGCCCCGGGATTGACACTGTCTATGGCCAGGTAATTAGATGAAAAACCAAGATATATGCTGGCGCTGCCGATGTCAGGCAGATGGTATGCTTCAACCGCAACGGGGAATGATTCCAGTGGCAGTCTGGTTTGCATGCGCGGAGAAAGTCGAATCATCGGCACCATTGGTTCGAGGACCACAGAAATGGCAATGGGGAGTCCCGGATAGACGTCGGCGCGCTGTTGTCCCCGGTATATCAGCCTTTGTCCGGGACCTCCGGTGGCGGGTGTATCATAAGCTTCAATAGTAAATAAGCGATTGCGACCCACCGGGATTTTCAGGGTGCTGTCCAAAACATCATTGCCGACGCTATAGTACATAAGGTACCCGTCAACAAGCACGAGATTAGCCGTGATGGGGTCAAAATCCGGGCCGGTAACGGTCAGGATAAACAGGTCTATTTCCTCGAATCCGGAACTCTGGCCGACATAGGCACGAAAAACGGCTTTTGCAGTCGGGCCATTTTCGTTGACAATCTTCTCCGAACAGGCGAACAGCAGAAATCCCGCCGCGACGACCGTTAAAAGAAGACGATATGTTTTGAATGATTTCATATTATCTCCTTTCTATAATTTGGCCGAAATTCCGGCGGTTATCTGTAAGCCCGACAAATCCAGATTGCTGTCGTCGGCGTTGCCCGTGTAAAATTTCACGCCCAGACCGATGTCGGTTTTTTCGTTCAATTGACGGCCGAAACGGGCGCCGAATCCGAATATTTTGGAATCGCCGAAACCGTTTTCGTTGGAGGCGATCATTTTATAATCTATTCCGGGGGAAATTGACCAGTCCTTAACGGGATACCATGTAACCATGGTTGCTATTGAGAATTCATTGCCGTAAAATTTCAGGCGTTCGATAACGCTTCCGGTTGTGTCGTAGGTAGCATTACGTCCGCGCCAGACATAGCGTACGGAAACCGCGCCGTCATAGGATTCATTGTCGAGAAAACCGCTGACAGCCATATTGACTTCATCGCCCTGCTCGAACACTTTGTCGCCGTCGACATTGTCGGTGCCGTAGGTCGAATATATCAGGTTCGTACTCAAGGCAAAATTGTTCATGTTGTATTCGGTCCCGCCATTGATCGAAAACATGTCGCCGGGATTGTAATCCTCGAAACCGTCATAGGGTTCGTATGACCCGTTAACCTGATACATAATCCCGCCGCCACATTTCAGTTCGCCCAGCATGCCGACACCGCCGAGCATGAGACTGATTCCCAATCCTTCGCCCAGACGGCGCACCGGGAAGGAGAGGAAGTTTTGCGACAGGTACTCCACGATTATCCATTCTTCGGCGAGGTCAAGTTTCTTTTTGCCGATGGGCAAATTAAGCCCGACACTGGCCAGCAGTCGGTCATTGGAGAAAGAACGATTCAGCATGACACGTATATCGGTCAGGCCCGACATCGAGAAATCATTGCCTCTCTGGGTAAGGCTGTTGGACGACATGGCGGCATAAAAGAGCGCCTCGAGATTATCCTGCAGGGGGACGAATCCCGTGACGGGCACGGTCGTCTGCGAAATCGAGGCTTCTTCTTCGCCGGTATCGATGGTCCAGTCGGTATAATAGAATTGTACACCGCCTGCGGCGGGGGAGCCATAGATGATCTGGGCCATGGCCCCGGAACCGGCGGCGAGAAGTGCCGCCGTCATTATCATAAGAATTTTGTTACCGGTCATCGAAAGTCCCCCCTTATGATAATGAGTCCATCGGCACCAACAACGGGCGGATTCAAAGGCGGCGGCGTGACGCCTCCGCCGGGAATCGTTCCCGTGCTGTTTAAGACCGAATTGATTCGGCCGTCGAGCCCGACTCCGGGGCTCTCGGAAAGCGTCCGCTGGTAGATGGTCTGTTCAAAGGCCACATCGGAGTAACCACCGGTTCCCCCCAGTGCGGCCATTTGTGACATGGCCGCGGCCTGTTGTCCGGCCTGTCCGAAGCCGGCGTCATGACCGGCCGCCTGGCGGAATTCCGTTTCGGCGGCTTTGTACATCCCGCGATTTTTATAATCCAGACCCCGGCAGTATGACATGAAAGCCAGGTACGATTCGGTCGGGACTTTCATGATCGAATCACGTTCTTCAGCCGTGAGGGTGATGCCCAACTCATCGATGATTTTAAACACGAAATCCTTTTCCATGCGGAAAAAGCGTTGCAGTTCACCCTCGGTTGTTCCGGTGAGTTTAGCCGATTCATCGACCGTATGCACAATGGCGCCGTCCAGTCGAAGGTTATCTTCAGAGCCGAGAACCGAGCCGGTGATGATGCGGCTACTGCCGACAATTTTCCCCAGCCGCGGGGCGGTAGATTTATCAACGTAGTCGCCTTTGGCCAATTCCAGTTCTTCCAGAACCGCCTTTATTTTAAGCCGCTCCATGACCCGTAACGATTTGACTTTGGCCAAATCGATCGAAGTCAATTCGGCCAGGCCGATGCCGATGGGAGCCAGTTCCGGAGACAGGGTCGAAGCATCGAAATCGACCACCCCGACGGTATTGGCCGGGATTTCGGAGGCGTTGATTTCGTTTTCACGGGCCGCCACTTCGGCGGCTTCTTTGCGGAATTTCTTTTCGAGCAACCGGTCAAGGTGAATGCGAAGCATGTCCCGGGTCTCTTTGTTGGGGTCCATACCGATGGCGGCAGAATATGAATTGACGGCCTGGTCATAGTCTTCGCGCTTTTCGTTAACCAGTCCGAGATAGACATGGGTGCGTGCGTCCGGTTTCATATTATTGGCCTGTTTGAGGGCATCCTCGGCTTTATCCAGTTCGCCTTTGCGGAACAGGGCGATGCCCAGTTCCCGCCAGGCCTCGGCGTTTTGCGGATTGGCCCGAATTTCATCATAAAATATTTCGATGGCCCGGTCGTATTCGCCGCGTTCCGAAAGCGAGCGCCCCTGCATGAACAGGCTCTGCGAACACCCGATCAGCAAAACGACCGACAGCAGCAGAAATTTTCGGATCATATTATCCTCATGATATGGTTTTTCTTCCCGTTCCTATTAACCTGCCAGAGGTTTGTATATTTCCATTTTTCGTTTGGCTTCGGCGAAGCTGTTGTCCAGGTCGAAGGCCTTTCTAAACGACTCATAGGCGTTTTTGTAATCATACTTGTCGGCAAAATCGAGTCCGCGGGAATACAGTGTCGTGGCGTCGACCGATTCGGTTCCGCCTGCTTTTAGAAGGTCTTTGGTCGATTCATCGAATTTGACATCGAGCTTTTTGGCCAATTCCTCGACCAATTCTTTTTCCATTTTGAAATAATCCGGTTTGCCTTCGCGGTCAACCGAAGTAATTATTTCGGACGTTTCGACATCGACCGCCCGGACAACCATGCGCATACTGCGGGCGTCAAGCTGGGTGATACTGCCGAAAACCATGATGGTGGCGCCCAGCATTTTCCCGGCCTTAACGGCTGTTGCCTGATCGACCTTATCCGATTTCTGCAATTCCAGTTCGCTTAATATGGCGTTGATTTTGTCGCGTTCAACCACTTTAATGGCCGAGAACTTGGCAAAATCGCTGGCGAAAAAATCGGCCAGCCCTTTGCTGATATAACCGAGTTGTTCCTGATATTCGCCGACCGAAAAATTGTCGAATTCCATGATAGCGATGGTTCTGATTTTCTCGCCTTCGGGACAGGTCAGCATGGCGTTGGCCTGGAGAATCCGGAACCAGCGGTCGCGAAGCTCCTGCGGCCAGAACTCATGGGGCAGGTGGATGATGCAAGGATCGATTCTGACGATGTGTTCGAGATAAGAGATAGATTTGTTGATAAAATCCTGTCCCAGGGCATAGTTGCACATACTCAAAATCGAGAATATGGCGGCGCTGTCTTTGGCCAACAGGTCCTGACGCTGTAACAGCTGATTGGCAAGGTCGATGCCCTTTTCGAAATCGGCCTGTGTGTAATGGTCAAAGGCCGTAGCCAGTTGTTCGGCCACCGGCTTCATCTGATTCTGGGCAAAACCCAGCGGAGTGGCCATCGCCAAGACTATCATGGCTGCGGCCACGACACGGACAAATGTGATTTTGTGAATTGTCATGGTATCACTCCCGGTTTATTTATGAAGTTAGTTGACACATATATTCTTATACGAATTCAGTCAATCATAAATCGACCTATTCGGAAAAATCAAAGGTAATTTTGACTTCTGTTCCGGCTTTAACATCGACCCGATCCGTCTTTGTAACCGTTTGTCCCTCTTTGTCTAACAGGACTTTTATTTCATGTTGTCCGACAGAAGTCCAGAATCGGCCCGGGGCGGTTCGGTTTTGCAAAACGTCGTCTATGTAAACCTGGACATTGGTGTAGGCCGGGGTGGCAATTCGAAACCAGGCCGAATCGGGTAGTTTGGGCCTAACAGGTTCGTCGATGGGAAGCGAGACAACCACCGGTTTTGGGCTGAAGGCGAAATTGATTGTGGCTGTATCCTGCGGGTTGATAATGATACGTTCATTCAAATTTCCCTGACTGCTGGCCGGGCTGGCGGCTCTGATCGTATAAGGCCCGGAATCGAGTGTCAAAAAAGCGCGGGTCGTCTGTCGGGCGATTAAAGAATCGTTAAGATACAAATCGGCCGCCATCGTGCTTGATATATCAAGATAGCCAGTTGTAATGACTGGGGCGGTGCGGATTGTAAACGAATTCACTTGCGAATATCCACTGGATATGCCCTCGGCGCTGATCGCCTCCACCCGCCAGTAGTATTGGCCATCGGGCAGATTGGAAGTATCAACATATGACGTCTGCCGCAGGCGGGGCATGAATGTTTTGTCCGTAAAATTAGGATTGCGGGAATATTCGAGATTATAAAAGCCTTTCTCGCCGGCCGAGGCTTCCCATTTGAATGAGGGCGAAGCACCGGCTAACTGGATATTGTGGGCAGGTTCCATAAGTTTGGGCGGGAGGAGTGTTGCGGGTTGTTCTTTGCCGACGAACATGAAATAACCTATAATGCCGGCGGCGATAATAATGATAAACCCAATAATGGCGGCCAGTGGTTTTTTTTTCTTTGGACCGGAAGTGTCACGCCCCGCAGGAGCCGCAATATGTGTTTTGTCGGATTCCACGCAACCCAACCCTTCAATGGTCCGTTGCATGGCTTTGGCGGTGGCAAACCTTTTGGTCGGCTCCTTGTCGATGGCCTTCAATATCAACTGGTCCACGTTCCTGGGCAAATCCGATGATATAGAGCTTGGTTTGGGCGGATCGCTGAATAATTTGGCATCGCGAATGGCGAACTCATTGTCGCCCTTGAATGGCAGTTCGCCGGTTAAGGAATAAAAGAGGGTGGTGCCGACGGCATAAATATCGGCTTTGGCGTAGTCGGTGTCTTCGGACGGATTGAATTGCTCCGGGGCCATGTAGGCCGGGGTTCCACAGGCGGTTCCGGCACGGGTCAAATTGGGGTCGGTTTTGGCTTTGGCAATGCCGAAGTCGATGATTTTGACATTGCCGTTATGGTCGATCATTATATTGCTGGGCTTTATGTCTCGGTGATAAATACCTTTTTCATGGGCGAAGGACAAGATATCGAGGACTTTGCAGGCGATATTCATGGCGTCGGCCAGTGGCAGTTTGCCATCCCTTTTTATTTTTTCATCGAGCGTGAAGCCGTCGATGTATTCCATAGCGATAACAATGTTCTCGCCGTGGTTGAAAAAATGCTTTATGCGGCAGATGTTGGGGTGGCCGTCCAGAAGAGCTAGTTTATCGGCCTCCTGGCGGAAACGGTCCACCAGACTGGGGTCGTCGAGAATTTTCAAGACGACTTTGAGATTGGGGACATCCTCGTGCACACCCAGAAAAACGCGGGCCATGCCGCCGGCGCCGATCTTTTTTAAAATCTTATAGTTTCCGATTTTTTCTTCCATAACCTCAAAAATATACTTTTCCTCTATAAGTGAAGCAATATTAAAAGATTGCACAAAATCAGCGTTTCCAGAAAGACGGTCGAAGTGCGAGTAAAATGGTAAAAAGCTCCAGGCGACCCAGTAGCATAAGAATCACCAGCACCCATTTGCCGGGAATCGGTATCCAGGCGTAAGTCTGGGTGGAGCCGACGCCGGATAAACCCGGACCGATATTGCCAAGGGCCGCCACCGAAGCCGAGGCCGCCGTGAGCAGGTCGGGAATGAAAAGAGTAAGAAGGCAGGTTCCGACGACAAAGGTTACCATGAAGAGCATGAAAAAGGCTCCGATACTGATCACCTGTTTTTCTTCCATACTCATGCCGCCGACTTTCAGGGGGGCGATGGCATGAGGGGAAATCATCGTTTTAAGCTCCCGCCATCCGGTTTTAAGGATAACCATGATACGGATCATTTTCATCCCGCCGCCGGTTGACCCGGCACACCCTCCCCAGAACATTAAAATAAGGAGAGTGAAGCGTAACAAATCCGGCCAGATGTCGAAATCGGCGGTGCCGAAGCCGGTGGTTGTGGTAATCGAGACGACCTGGAAAGCGGACCGCCGAAAGGCCCCGTAAAGCGTCGAAACTTTATCGGCTTCATTTTGCACATGCCGGTCAAATTCTTCATATGAAGCAGGGTTATGGCGGAAGTGATCGGTTGCCTGATAGGCCGGTTTGGTTCCGGCCAGGTACAAAATGCCGGTCGCCACGATTATGGTTATGATTATCGTCCCGGTGTAAAAGTGCAATTCACGGTTGTTTTTGAAGTCGACGAAATTTTTACGCAGAACGCGGTAGTGTACCATAAAATTCACGCCGGCCAGGAACATGAAAATGGTTATAATCCAATCGATGAAATGGCTGTTATAATGGCCCACCGAGGCGTTTTTGGTCGAGAACCCGCCGGTAGCCATAGTGGCGAAAGTGTGACAAAGGGCGTCGAACCAATCCATGCCGCCTAACATCAGCAAGATGGCCTCGATGCCTGACAAAAGGACATAGACACCCCACAAGATGGCCGCCGTTTGCGTCAGGCGGGGTTGAATACGTTCGGGCGACGGTCCCGGTACTTCGCCGCGAAACATATGGTATCCTGAAATCCCCATGGCGGGGAAGATGGCGATGGCCAAAGTAATAATGCCCATGCCGCCCAGCCAATGGGTGAGACTTCTCCAGAACAAAATACCTTTAGGCATAATCTCAATGTCATTGAAAATTGTCGCACCGGTCGTTGTAAAGCCGCTGCATATTTCGAAATAAGCGTCGGTGAAAGCCCGCAATAGATTCATACTGCCATGGTCATTATTGAAAATAAAATAAATAAAAAGAGGCAGGCTTCCGATGAATGCCAGTGTCACCCAGCCCACGGAAACGATGGCAAAGCCTTCTCTGATACCCTCCAATGGGCGATTAGACTTGAAACGACGGGTTAAAATGAATCCTGAAGTTAATGATATCAGGATGGCCACAATAAATCCGACCGTTTCTGGTTTTTGGAATAAATCCAGAATAGATTCAGGAAGGTCATAGACAATCGCGATAGTCAGGGGAATGAGCATGATTACGGCCATGACCATCATCAGCCGTCCGGTGACATAGAATACGACTTTTTTATCCATAGGCGGGTTTTTCAGCGAGCCTTGAATAGTTTGCGGACACGGGCGGCGTTTTTAGAGTGCGTGATGACGATCATTTTATCGCCCGGTTCAACCACAGTATTGCCATCGGGAATAATCATCTCGTCGCCTCGGAGGAGTGTCCCGACAATCGTTCCCTTTTGCATTTTGCTTCGGATATGTTGAAGCGGTTTGCCAGTGATGGGGCTGTCTGTATCGACGGTCAGGCGCAAAGCCTCGATATCGAGATTTCGGATGCGGACGATTCGTCCGATTTGTCCCCGGTGGATTTTTTCGAGGATATTATTAGCGATGGCCAGCCGGGGATGAATGACGTGGTCGATGCCGATGGATTTGAACAGCCGGTCATGACGGACGTCGCTAATGACGGCGATCACTTCGCGGGCCCCCTCGGCCTTGGCCAGAAGCGACGACATGACATTACTGTCGGTTTCCTTGTCGGCGGCGATAAAAAAGTCGGCGTTGCGGATATAGACTTCCTGTAAAATGGCGGCATCGGTGGCATCGCCGTGAATAATATCGACGTCGTTTAAAATATCCGCCGCCTGCCGGCCATGTTCATAATCAGGGTCAATCAGGACGACTTTTTCGACCATGTCTTTGACTTGGCTGGCGAGTTGAATGGCGGTCAGGCTTGTCCCGGCAATTATCACATTGCGGGCCTCTTTTCGGGATCTTCCGAATAAATTAAGGAAGGCCTCAAGCGAGGACCGCGGGAAAATTCCGAACATATCGTCTTCCGGTTCGATAATATAATCGCCGTCGGGGATAATGGCTTCACCTTTGCGGATGGCGGCAATGAACAACAGGGGGTGCTGGGCGGTTTCCTTGCGAATGTCTCTAAGAGTTTTGCCAACCAGGGGCATATCCCTGCGCACGCGATAGCCGCGCATAAGGACGTTGCCCTCATGAAAATTGACGGCATCGGTGGCGCCGGGTGTTTCAACAAACTGGGTAATGGCGTCCACGAGAACCGCTTCAGGGTCGGTCACGAGCGTCACGCCCAGTTTTTTTAAATCAAAAATCCCGGCTCCCTCTCGAAATTCGCTCGAACGAATTCTCGCGATACGACGTTCCACACCGTATTGCTGGGCAATGGCACAAATGACTATATTATGCTCGTCGAAAGAGGTTACGGCGACAACCATGTCGGCGTCTTTAATACCGGCCGTTTCCAAAAGAGCCGGCGAAGTGCCGTTACCGCACAGAATCTGAATATCGGTGCGATTGCGGATTTGTTCGTAAGTGGCTGTTTCTTTTTCGATTAAGACGATGTCGTGGTTTTCATGGCGCAGTTGCTCGGCCAAACTGAACCCGACTACCCCGCCGCCAACAATAATAATCCTCATAGGTACCAGTCATCCCCGGTTTAAAACCAGATTTTCAGCATTTTATCAGAGGGGGGCGCCAAAGTCAACAACAAATGCTGACCGGCTGCCGCCATGATTTTCACAGCCTTAAGGAAATTGACTTAGTATAAGTTTTTATTTAATTTATATAAATCATGAAGACAATATACATATTATTGTCGGCCGCAATAACTTTGAGCTTGCTATCGAAGTGTGACCGTGACCACCATGCGAGTGAGGATATCCCGGAGGCGATTTGCACCAAGGAAAATCAAACCCGGATCGATTTGAATACTCCTGAAGTCATGGTTGCCGATTGGGGAACGCCGGTTCGTATCGGTGACCCGATTAACACCTATTGCCCGGCCGATGCCATCGAAATTTCGGCCGACGGGCAGTATCTTTATATGATGTTCACGACCGATATTCTCGAGAATATGACTCCCGCCGAAATTCTGGCCAAATCGAATAACACTTATCGCGCCCGACGCATTGGCGGTCCGGGGGATTTTGACACGCCGGTTTTTTATGATCTGGGCAAAGGGACCAACGGTTCCCTTGATGGAGAATTGAGTTTCACGGCCGATGGTTCGAAAGTGTATTTTCACTCTAACCGGGCGGCCAATATGGGATATCAGGCCGACCCGTTTGTGGAGGATTTTCTTGATATATATGTTGCCGACATTGTCAATGGTGAGCCACAGGCGGGTGTAAACCTGGGGCCGCCGGTCAATTCCATTTATGCCGACGGCGAGCACGCCATTCATCCCGACGGCCAGACATTGTATTTTGCCTCACGGAGATACAACAACGCCAACTACCCGGATATATGGAAGTCGGTCTATAACGGTTCATCATGGAGCGACCCGGTCAATCTCGGGAGCCCGATCAATTCAATTTTCTCCGATCTGCAACCCACTTTTACGCCCGACGGTGACACCATGTATTATGCTTCGGACCGCAACCCCGTGGTGGGTATGGCCATTTATCGCAGTGTCCGAGCCGGCGATAATTGGGGGACGCCGGAACTGGTAATCAGGGGTATTGTCGGGGAACCATCTCTGACCGCCGATGGGCAACTCATGTATTTCGTGCATGTTCTGCGGGACGCCGAGGGCAATTTCGATGCCGATGTCTGGTATGTTGAAAGAACGCGATAATACCATGAAGAAGATTGCCATCCCGGTCGTGATATTCTTATGTTTTGCCGGGCTCTATTACGGTATCGCTCTGCTTTCGGGGGATAATGCCTTTTTCAAACCGGTCTGGGATATTCAGCATTATGTAAATATTTCGGAAACCGGTTATGAAGTTCATCCCTGCACGCCCCATGACTATCCCCCCGGCGAAGTGTGCGGCAATGTCGGCTGGTATCCCGGCTGGCCGCTGGTCATGAAGATTTTTCGCCCCCTGTTCGGAGGGTCAACGAAAGCGACTTATATTGTCCTGGCCGCGTTGTTTGCATTGGCTGGATTTATTTTATTGCATCGTTTTGTGGAGAAGATGTCGGGCCGCACGGCGGCCATATTTGCCACGGCGGCGTTGGCCGGCTCGCCGGCCGGATTCTATCTTCTGACCGGTTTTCCCTATGCGCTCCACCTGTTTTTATTTATGCTGTACATACATTTATTCTATTACGGAAACGGTTCTATCCGCGATGCCGCCCTGGTAATCATCGCCGTCGCCCTGACCCTGACTTATCCGACCGGTGTTTTGTTTGCATTAATCCCATTTACATCATCAATCGCCGGGCATATGGGGTCAAAAAGGCTGTCATTTAATGTGAAAACAGTTGGCAAAGCCATTATTATCGGAGTTCTGCCGTTCGTATTCGGGCTTTTGGCGCTTTGGGTGTACTTTTATTTTCGTTTCGACAATTTTTTTGTGCAGATGGATTTTCAGGCGAGGTATCAAAGGGTATGGTCTTTCCCACTGACCGTTATTTATAAAAGCCTGATAAATTACCCGGTTACATCGCCGGAAAACCTGGTTTTAATCTGGTATGGCCTGGCGCTCATTATATTTGCGCCGTACAAAATAAAAATCGAACTTTGGGTTCTGGCCATCGCACTGTATTTGTTTTCCCCCGGCACCGGGACGACCATGTCTATCTATCGGCATTTTCTCGCGATATTCCCCATTTATATGATAGTAGGCGTATCGTCACGGCCCCGGTGGCTAAAAGCGACGTTTATCGCGTTGGGTCTGGGCATTTCTTTGATATGGCTGTTTCCGACGTATCTTGAATTTAAACTGATTTGAATCATCGCCGTTTTTTAAAGGGATGTATAAACAATTATTCGAGCGCGGGTTGCCATAACGTGACCGATTATGTATTTTAACGGTTTGAAACGCATGAAGAAGGAAATAATTGACATGAAAAAGATCATAATTTGTTGTTTGCTGATAATATTTGTAATTGGAGTTGCCGCCGCCGGAGCCGGGGAGAAGACTATTCGATTCGCCTATTTCGAAGCGGGGGATTATTATCTCAACAAGGTTTTTTCGCGCGAATTCAAGGAGCAACTGCGTCTGTTGAAACCCGACAGTCTCGAAATTATCTTTGAGCCCTATGGTTATCAATCGGCCGAATGGGATCGTCAACGTTGTCGAGTGATGGCGCGGGATCTGGCTCGTATGAAAAATATCGATATGGTGTTGGCGGTCGGGCCGTGGGTGGTCGAAGACCTGCTTGCCGCCGATTTTGACCGTCCGATAATCGCCCTGGAACAATATGCCGTATGGGAGCGCGGCCTGGTTGATAAGGCGGGGCGACCCATTGCGGACAACCTGACCATCAATGTCCAGCCGCTTCAAATAGACAAAGATTTGCAGCTTTTAGGCCGCTTGTTTTCGCCAAAAAAAGTGGGCATGTTTTATTTCCCATCTGGCGACGAATTCGAGAAAGTCAAGAGCCGGGCCGAGAAAGCTGTCGCCCAATACGGAGCCGAATTGATCGCGCCATATGATACCACCGCCTCCGGCATGTTCAGCCATTTTGGTTCGTACACCCAGGTCGTGCGCCGGGTCGATGCGTTGTATCTTCCGCCAATGTACAGCATGCACCTGGATCAGATGAATCAGTTCATCGAGAATACCCGCTATGATCGTCTGCCAACCGTAACGGCCGAAGGCTTTCTGACCGTGGAAAAAGGGATTGCCGCTTCCGGCCAGCAACGCGCCTATATTCAGCTGGCCCGATTTGCGGCGCATAAGACGCTGAAAATTATTAATGGAGCCACTCCGGCCGATCTTCCGACCATATATGAGCCGGGCGAGCAAATTTGTCTCAACGAAACGACCCTCAATCGTTTGAACCGGGAATTGCCGCGCCGGATAATGAAAGATGCCGCAATTGTCCGAGCGCCGGCGGCCGATACCATGCTTGTTTATACATTATCGCAGGCAATCGAGGCGGCGTTGCATGATAATTCCGGGCATCAGGCGATATTGAGGCGTTTTGATCAAGCCGCCGCATCGGCACGAAATGCCCATAATGTCTATTGGCCCGAACTCGAAATCAGCGCCGGAATGGCAGCGGCCGACGAGAATTATCCGGCCGCCTTGTATAACCCGATATTGAATCGTAAGTATTTCGCCGCGATCGACCTGGAACAGACGTTGTTCTCATATTCGGCTTTGAAAACCGTCGGGGCCGCCAAAAAGGATATTGAATTGTCCAGACTGGACGCCGGGCAGGAACGACTAAAACTCAAGCAGGCCGTCGTCTCCGCATATCTGGCGGTTCTGGCCGCCGAAGAAAAAATAAGTCGTCTCGAGGAATTGCTTAACCGGATTCGACAGTACCGTGAGAATGCCCGACTCGATGCCTTCATGAGGGGCAGGGATACTTCCGACGTCTATATCTTTGAATCATACTTCATCGGCACGGAATTGGATTGTCGCCGCGCCCGGATGGACCGTGATATCGCCCGTATCATTCTGGGCACGCTGTTAAACAGGCCGGATCACGACAACATAATTCTGGACAAGTCCGAGTTCGCAGCCGATGTCATGGTGCTGATGACGAATAAATATGAAAGCTACATAAGCGACGCGCGTCTGAAACGGGCGCTGGAAGACTATTTTGTGCGGGCCGCGACGGGCAAATCGATCGGGTTGGAGCAGTATTCGTTACGCCTTGAATCTCAAAGGGATCGCATTGCCGCAAATAAAGGGTGGTTCTGGCCGGAGGTTTCGCTCCGGGCCGGGCTGTCAACGGGAGAGCAATTTTTCGATGATCCCGATGACCCGCACACGATCTGGAGCATCGGCGGTTTATTGCGCTGGCCGTTGCATTTATGGGGCAAAAGCAGAAATGAGGGCAGGGCGCTTCGGTACGAAATGGAATCGCTGGAGTATGCCAAAGACAGTTTGCGATTCGCGGTAGCCGAAAAGGTCCAAACCAGATTATATGAATTTTTGGCTTGTTTGGATATACTCCCTGGCGTATTTGATCATCGTCGCACGGTCAAGGCCGGATTGGAGGACTTTTATAAATCATATTCCGAAGGCACTCTCGCGACGGGGGATATGGCCGTGATGCTGGATAAATATATCGCCTCCGAAATCCGGGCCGCCGCCGGCATCTATGATTTTTATTTGAAGTACAACGACCTGATGGGCGCCGCCGGAACCGGGTATCTGGTCCACGGTTCCAACGAAGAAAATGAATTTTATTTCGGGCTCGAGAAGTATCTCGGAATAAGATAACTCTTATTGCCAGTGTGTTTTGATATTAATAAACAGGGTCTTGTTTTCACGCCAGACAAAGAAGACGACTTCTCTGGGTTTATCCACCCCGATTTTTTCCAGTTGCGTTCTGGCTTCATCGACCGATGTCACTTTTCGCGAACCGATTGACTGAATAATATCGCCCGGTTGCATACCGCCGACCTCGGCCCAGCTTCCCGACTCGACTTCCTTGACAACCACACCCTTGAAGGATTGTCGGTCCAGATTATAGATGTTATAGTCGGCGAAGACCATATCACGAATTTTGATATCGAAATTATCGTCGTTGTAGTCGGGAGCTTCGGAAGGAGTCAATGGTGAACGGGCCAGCGTTGCCCGAATATCCAGGGTATCGACGCGACCGTCTGTACGTCGCAGTATCGTGAATTCAACCTGCGTTCCGGCGCCCGATTCTGATATTTCCCTCTGGAACAAGGCCAGGTTTTCCTCGCGGTCCACCAGGATATTTCCGCCGTTAAGCCTGATGATTATATCACCGGTTTCCAGTCCGGCCGAATCAGCGGGCGAGTCTTTGACGACCTCATTTATGATTATGCCGCCATTCAGCTTGAGACCCCAGAATTCGGCGATGTCGGTCGTCAGGGCCTGCAGATAAATGCCCAGCCAGCCGCGGTCAACTTTACCTTTTGTCGGCGGATTTTCGATCAACCTGTTGATTTTCCCGGCGTCGATCAATCCGAGAAGGGGCATAAAATCCTCGACCTGTGAAAAAGATTCCATCATCTGGGCCGGGCTTAATCCGGCATTGGCGGGGTTCTGGAGACGTCCCAATATACCGATGGCTTCGCCCGTGGAATCGTACAGGACCGACCCGATTTCAAGATCGTTGTATCCGACCATGAGCACGAATCTTTCCGGTTCGGTGACAATGGCCGACACCATGCCAATGTCAGCCGCCAGCGACGGTTTAACGAAATCCGGTAGCAGGGCAAAAATGGCCGTCCAGTCGCCGACTTTCAATGATGTTCGGGATTTAAAGGCAAGGAATTTGAACTTATTCTTCATATTTGTCCGTATTCGACAAAAACCAAGGCGGGTAAAACGGTCTATCCCGATGAAATCGGCGGGGTATGTTTTTCCGTCCATTGTCCGCACTTCGATGCTTTTCGGGACCGCATCCACGCTAAGTCCGGCCATCTGTGAAAAAGGGTCATCATTTTCGATAGTGGAACCGTCGAATACAATCAATCCGTCATCCGATACAACGGTGCCGATTCCACGGAATTTGAAATCAGTCGATTCCATGCCGAAGGAGACCTCAATGGTGACGTTCAACGCGACCGTATAATCGTCGGCCTTTTTCATCATTTTGGCGAAATCGAAATGCTGGGCCGATAAAAGTGGCGACATAATAAATGCCAGAACTATAGATAAAAATGCCTTTTTCACGATGTACTCCTTTTAGCGCTCTCCGGAATGATCCGTTTCCTTTTTTATTTTAAGAAGAACGTACTTAACGTTACCGAATCTTTTTACGGTCAGCAGGACCTTATCAGCCGGAACGGCCATCAGTTCATTGTATTTGCCATAAAAGTCGTCGTAGAGCGGGGTGGGGATTTCGTTCACTTCCCGGATTACGTCGCCGCGCCGCAGGCCGCCCTCGGCTGCCGGCCCGACCCGTTTGACGCCGGAGACGAATACACCCAGAGTATCCTCGAGTTGATTTTCCACCGCCATTTGCTTGGTTATGGCTTTAACCGTGAAACCCCACTCATCGCAGGCCAGGTCCTGTCCCATCAGGTCACCCAATTCCCGGGTAATGACTTCGATGTATATCACATTTTCGCCGCGCTGTACTTCGAGGTCGAGGTGCGAGCCGACGGCATAATCCGCGATCAATTTATAGAAGTGCGGCAATTGTTCCTCGAAACGAGCCGAGACGTCGCGTCTGTTAATCTTCAATATGACGTCTCCCGCCTGCAATCCCGCCGCTTCGACCGGGGAGTGAGGGTCGACCGAGGCCACGAGAACGCCCCGGTCGCGATCGGTTCCAAACCACCCTTCCATATCCTGCATCGCCTGGGCCTGAACCCCAATCCAGCTCCGAACCACTTTGCCGTGGTCGAGGATCTGATCGATCACCTGTTTGACGATATTTATGGGAATGGCAAAGCCGATATTGTTGGCGAAAATGGTCGCCCGGGAATTGATGCCGACCACCCGACCGTCGAGGTTTACCAGCGGTCCGCCGGAATTACCGGGGTTGATGGCGGCGTCGGTCTGTATCCAGGTATTGTACCGTCCGGTTTTTTCACCCGACGGCAAACGGGCCTCGTCGCTGAAATAGCGGTCGGTGGTGGAGACAACACCGCAGGAAACCGAACGCGACAAAGCCAGAGGTGAACCCATGGCCAGGACGAATTGCCCGACCTGAAGTGAATCGGAATCTCCGAGTTCGGCCATTGCCAGAGAGCCGTGATATTCGGACAGGTCGAGCTTGATAATGGCAATATCGGTCAGCGGGTCACCGCCGATCAGCTCGGCCTTGACCTGCTCTTTGTCAAACAGGGTGCAGATAATTCTTTCGGCTTTTCCGGCCACGTGATAATTGGTTACGACATAGCCCGAATCATGAAAAATGACTCCCGAACCGACCACCGACTGCTTCATTTCGCGGCCGGTGCGGAAATCCGTTACGACCGGTTGTATGTGCACCAGGGCCGGCAGGACACGGTCACGAGCATAGTAGACATCGGCCTGCGACGTGGCCAGTATGGAACTGCGGGCGGCACTCCAGATTACCACAAGTCCGATTAATGATATCAAGATCTTTTTCATCAAAAGTTTCTCCGCTGCTTAATCGTAATTAGCGCAGGATATAAAGGTTTTATTGCTCAAACAAGTATTTACTTAAACGATTCAGGCACGCGTTTGTTCGCTATGAGAATACGGTACGGAGGGATTTTGATAAAATAAATCAAAGCAGTTAATTGTCACTTTGCAGAGGCGGCGGCGTCGGTGGGGGCGGCGCCGGTCTGATAACCGTCCAGTCCTGCTGCATACGCTGGAGTTGAATTTTGCGGCAGTCGCGGCTTCCGAAGCGGGTCATGAAGACGGCGCCGAGACCGGCTGTCACACCGATTGACCAGATAATAATCGAAATAACATTGAAGAAAGTTGCCAAACCGCCAAGAAATGGGGACGAGGACATCTCCAGAAATCCGGCCAATAACCATGGCGCAGAAAAAATAATAAGGCCGGCCACTGCAGCCAGCAACTGGGTCCCTTTGCTGTTGATGATGATTCGCCCGACTTTTCCGCCGACCAGCTGACTTAAACCGATGACACCCATGATGAAGGCGCCAACCAGGGCCAGCGGCAGAATTATCACCGCCACGGGAATGCCGATGATGGTCAGTATCAATAGGGCCATAACGGGAGCGATTAATACCCAGATTAACAATCCCGTGAAAAAAGATTTAATAAAGCATGTTTGCAGGCACATCCTGATGCGGTCGATCGGCATCGGAGCGACCGTAATTAATATCAACGTGCAAAATAAAAGGATTCCCAGAATAATCGAGTTGACAATCAACTGGGTGTTGGATGTTTTGCCAAACAATGAAATACCCGGAATATTGGGGATGTCGGTTTCACTGCGGTCACCGTAAATGCGTCCGCCGCGCATCTTGACGATTTGGGGTGCCCGGGCATCGCCGAGAATTTTACCTTCGGCGGTAATGGTTATTTTCGAGTACGAAGTGACGTCACCGGTAACTATTCCTTCGACCGTGACCGGTCCGGTCGCCACAATCGACCCCTGAACTTTTTCATCGGGCGCGACCTGCACCGATCCGACTATCAGTCCCCGGTACGTAGTAATTTTCAGGCTTGAATCGGCGTCTTCACCGATTCCAACGTCAATCCTTGTCACGCCTTCGTTTTTATCCCGACTGCGTCCGAATATGGTGACGGTGGTCGATTGACCCTTGCTCTTGGTTACGAAAGAATCCTGGCTGAAATCAAAATCCCATTCCCGGCCCGATGAATCCAGTCCATAGACACCATCGGGAGAAAGATGCACTTCGACCAATGCCGGGACTTCTCCCTGTTCGCGAGGGGTCGATGGCGGGGCAGGAATTATAATCCGGCTTGAATCAAGTATGATTATGGGTGGTTCATCGACCGCCCCGGCCAATGTGGTCGACAGGGCCGCGGCCAATACCCCGGCAGCCATATATTTGATAAATCCATACAACATATCTATACTAATATAACCCCAGAGTTATATCGCCGGATTCGGTGACAAGATTGATTTTGGGTCCGGAGGATCCGAAATCGCCGACCAGTTTATTTTTCTCGAAAGAGCGGATTATCAACGGCAATTCGGTGTTGATGCCGCCGCTTCCGGTTTCCAATTTTACCGAGCCGGAGGCCGTTTCGGGGACGCTGAAGGTAATATTACCCTTGCGGGTCGATACGAAATACCCGCGGTCGGAATCGAGTGAGGAGGCAATGACTACATCCCCGTCGTGAGTGGATATATCGAGGCCGCCCATTTCCTGATTTATTTTTATTGAGCCCGAAGTGGCTTTTATTTTTATATCCCCGGTCAACTGCGCCACATCAATCGTCGCCGACGTGCTTGAGATATCCACGGGGCCGTCGATTAGCCGTGCCTTGATGGACCCGGATGTCGCTTTGATTCGGGTTCGTCCGGACACCGATTCGATTCGGGCCTGCGACCCCGACGAGATCAGACTGATATCTCCGTCTATGTCAGACAGGTTTATGTCCGCGGATATGGTTTCGATAAAAACCGGTCCTTTGATGTGGGTAAAAACCAGCCGGCCTTCGGAATTGACGATATATACTTCATTCTCGACGTTAGTGATTTTGGCGTCGCCTTTGGGGTTGTCAAGATTGACGGCGCAATCGAATGGTATGGTGATTATGAAATCCACCGATCCCAGGACATCTTTGCTTTTGCCCAGCAGACGGTTCCAGAACGATTGATTGCCTTCCAGATTCTCAAGGTACACGGTTTCAACGGTCAGACGGTCTCCGCCCTTGACAACTTTGATTTCTATAAATTCGGCCATTTTTTCGGCCTCGACCTGATCGGCGGCCCGGATGTTTTTTATGGCCGATATTTCGATGTTATCGACGGGCCCGCCCATGATTTCGACCGACCCAATTTTATTTTTCAGGATCAATTCGGGATGCTCGCCGATAGCGATATTTTTCTTATAGTTGAATTGAAATGTTTCGGCGGAAGCCGAAACGGTCAGCCATGCAACCAGTAAATATGCAGTAATGATGTTCTTCATGCCGTATATCCCGCCCGAACTACAGGGGCCTTAATTTCTTTTTTAAAAGCTCCCGGGCGCGAAAAATCCGGGCCTTAACCGTGCCTATCGGTATATCCAGGGCTTCGGCAATCTCTTCGTATGATTTATCGTCCTTATGGCGATAAACAATGACCAGCCGATATTTTTCGGGAAGGGAATCGATAGCGTCGTTGATCGATATGCGTTTTTCCCGTTCTTCGATTTCTTTTTCGGGGCTGTAAGAATAGTCGGGAATATCAATACTGCCCATGTCGTCGGAACCATGCACCGGGGCATCCAGCGAGAGCGTTTTCAGCCGTTTTTTGCGCAAATAATCGATGGCGGCGTTGGCCGCAATGCGATAAAGCCAGGTCGAAAATTTGTATTCGCTACGATAGGTTGCCAGGGATGCAAATGCCTTCATAAATGTCTCCTGGACCAGGTCTTCCACGGCTTCACGGTCCCGGACGATTTTCAATACAATGTGGTAAATCGCCGAGCGATGGCGCTCCATCAGCTCCTTATAAGCGCCCTGATTGCCGCCCAGCGCGCTTTCGATCAATGCCTTGTCCTTGTCCTGCAACCTTCCTCTAATGTTTAATTTACGACGCTGCCGCCGGGCAGTTTCAATTGCCAGAAGGGATTATATTAAAACGACCCCTATTATACAATAAAAAACCCGTCCCGCAGGCCATATCACTCCGTCGGTACCGTTTTTTCCCGATGGTATTGGCGGCGAGGTTTCTAAGGGGCACGATATATTAAGGCAAAGGAATCCCGGTAAACTTGCGGAATATGAGCCACAAAATCAGGGAAATATTTCTTTTCAACCGGGCCGTAATAAATGTAGTCAACCTCTTCCGGGAGCGCTTTGCCCGCCCAGGCTTCCATCGTGGCGTTATAGCGGCTTTGCCAGTCCAGCCCAAGATGAGCCACATGCCCGATATAGCCCATATAAACCGGACGATACTCCATGATATAGGCCATGTCTTTGGTGTCGGCGGTAAGAGCCAGAAAGACGTCATCTTCCGATGTGTTTTGTTTCACCCATTCCAGCGCGTCAAGCTGGCGGGAATCGTATCGCGGAAAATAGATACCGTGTTTTGGATTATATTTGTCGAAGGCGGAATATACAAATCCGGCGATAAGAATAACCAAGATGGCATTTCTTATTATTTTAATATAAGCGATATGTTCTATGAACCGGCCAGCGGCGACAGTCATGGCTCCGGCGAAATACAGCATGAAGACGGGGAAGAAAGGATTATAGTGAATGAAGCTGCCGAAGATTATCGTAACGGCAATTAACAGGCGCATTTGCCGGTGATAATAAACAATAGACATAATTATAATGGGAATTGCATGGAGAATTATTTCGATCGGTTTGAACGCGAAGGATTCGGTGAATATAAAGTAAAATGGTTTGGCGACGGCCTCCGATGATACCAGCCAGGCCGCCGAAATTGTCGCCAATCCGGCGCAAACCAGTAAAATGATATCATTTCGTTTTCGTTGAATCAGGGCAATAATAAGCAAATAGGGTATTACCAAGAGCATCAAATAGCCGTTAACGAAGGCGGCGGCCGCGATGGAGAGGCCTCTGATGCGAATATCTTCGGCCAACAAGGCGAGGGCGAATAATATGAAAAACGGGGTATGGGTAAAGCCACGCGCAATCAAATCGACTCCAGAGGCATTAATAGACGCGGCAAACGCGGATGCGGCGAAAATAAGTAATAGCGCCAGACCATAAGTCCGGGCGGAATATTTTTTTAACACGAGCCCGAGTAAAATCAGATAGGCGACGTTCAATACCCTGATGGCATTGTATGGGTTAATCAACTTGGCCAGAAATGCCGCCGGATAATATTGCAGGAATGATTGCGTCAGTTTCACTCCGGCAAAAGCCGGATTCTCCGGCGGAAAATGATCGGTGACGGTGTTAATTATGGCGGCGTAGTACAGAAAATCCCCGTCGGCCGGTTTATCGAAAAAAAACCGCCCGGAATCGGAATCATAGGTTCCGATAAATACCTGGGCGAGAATATACAGGCCGATCAGGCCCGCGAAAATAAGCGAATTTTTATCCGTCGGTTTCGTCATCCGATATATTTGCCGGGGATGGACCGTATATGTTAAATCTATTTACTGATGTACTGCTCTGTCAGTTCGGTGTTCTCGGCCGAGTCAAACACTTTGAATTCCTGCACCGGGATAGTCGTATCCCGGACCAGATTGATTTTAAAGCCATGCTGTTTCATCAGGCGGTGAATGCGATTCTGCCCCGAATTGAGAAGCTCTTCGGCCAGAAGGGGGTTGACAGCGAGGTCATAGCGTTTATGGACACCGTCGATTTTAGCCCGTTTGAACCACCGTTCGATTTTCATGGCCACCGTCGCCCTGGAAAGGATGCGGCCGGAACCGTTACAGTGCGGGCAGGGCTCCGACATGGCATGAAGAAGCGATGGTCGTATTCTTTCTCTGGTCATTTCGATCAGGCCGAAATCGGTGACCGGATTAATGGCTCGTTTGGCGTGATCGTTGCGAAAAGCGTTGCGAAATTCTTCAAATAAGCGGCGCCGGTTTTCACGGCTATACATGTCGATAAAATCACATACGATCAAACCGCCGATATCGCGCAGTCGAATCTGGCGCGCAATTTCCTTGGCGGCTTCCATGTTGGTGCGCAGGATAGTTGATTCCTGATCGCCTTTGCCGACAAAACGCCCGGTATTGACATCGATGGTGACCATCGCCTCGGTCTGGTCGATAATCAGATACGAGCCCTTCTTTATCCAGACACGTCGGTCAAGCATTTTTTCGATTTCCTGTTCGGTGCGATACAGGTCGAACAGCTGGGTGTCGCCTTTATACAACTGAACCCGGTTTTTCAAATGCGGCATGACCTGCCGGACGTAAGCCATGATGGCCCGGTATTCTTCCCGATTATCGACCAAAAGTCGATCGACATCGTCGGTGAAAATATCGCGGATAATGGACGTAGTAATTTCCACTTCCTTATGAATCAGCGCCGGGGCTTTCATCGTCTCGGCCCGTTTCATCATGCGCGACCATAGTTTCATCAGTCGTTTAACGTCATTTTTAAAATCCAGCTCGCTTCTGCCCTCGGCTTCGGTGCGGGCGATAAAACCGAAGCCTTCGGGACGCAGGGGCGAGATGATTTTTTTGAGCCGGCGTTTTTCGTTCCAGCTGGAAATGCGTCGCGAAACGCGAACATGGTCGTCATCCGGAACCAGCACCAGGTATCGTCCCGGCAGCGACACTTCGGTCGTTACCCGCGGCCCCTTGGTCGAAATGGGCTCCTTGATGACCTGAATTAGTACGTCCTGACCTTCTTTGAGGACGTTTTCGATGCCCTCCCGGCGGCGTTTTCTCACTATTTCCGCAGGGGGCTCGTCGTCGACATATTCGGGGTCATAATGATCATGCTGGGTGACATCGCCGATATCCGAGGCGTGCAGAAAAGAGGCTTTTTCCATGCCGATGTCGATAAAGGCCGCCTGCATACCGGGTAGGACGGTCTTGATTTTACCTTTGTAAATGTTACCGACCAGCCGCTGACTTTGCGGCTGTTCGATATAGAGTTCCACCAGACGGTCGTCTTCAAGAATGGCAACGCGGGTTTCGTATTCGGTGGCGTTAATCAGAATTTCCTTTTTCATCTCAATAGTTTCTCCGTTCAATCGTGTGCAAATGCGTCTTCGGAAGATGGTTTGTAGCCGCGCAAGAAGGCTTCTCCGGTCATTTTCGATTTACCTTCAACCAGAAGCTCCCGTATTTCCACAACGCCGTCGGTGGTCGATACCAGCAGGCGGTGTTTGTCGGGGATAATTTGCCCCGGTTGCAGACGGGATGAGGGAGAGTCCAGGCAGCATGATGCCCTGAATATTTTGACTTTCCGGCCGCGGAAGAAGGTGAACGCTCCGGGGACTGTCGATAATCCTCGAATCAGATTCACAATGCGGTGGGAGTCCATATTCCAGTCGATAAGACCGTCATCGGGCATAATTTTGGGGGCGGCCGTGGCCAGAACATTATCCTGCTCAATCGGGCGACAGTCGCCCGATTCGACCCGGTCCAGAGTTTTTTCAATAACCGGGCCGGCCAGTCGAGACATACGTTCGTAGAGCTCGTCGAAAATTTCCTCCGGTTCGATGGCGATTTTTTCCTGATGGATTATGGAACCGGTATCGACCTGTTTTTTCAGGAAGAAGGTCGTCAGACCGGTTTCGGTGTCGCCGGTTATCAGGGCCCATTGTACCGGGGCGGCGCCGCGGTATCTGGGCAAAAGCGAACCATGGAGGTTAATCGACCCATGCCGGGGCATCTCGAATATTCGTGGTGGTAGTATTCTGAAAGCCACGACTACAAAAATATCGGCATGGAATTCGGCCAGGCGGGCGGCAAAAGAATCATCTTTGAGTGATTCCGGGGTCAAAACGGGAAGACCCAAGGCCTCGGCGGCCTCTTTGACCGGTGTGGCCGCAATTTTGCGGCCTCGTCCGGCCTGTTTATCCGGGCCGGTTACCACCGCCAGGATTTTGTGGCGCGAATTTCGATGCAAATACTCCAGCGGCCGCCGGGCAAATTCCGGCGTCCCCATGAAAACCATCTTCATAAAAGACATGTCATCCGGGCATGGGATGACGGATCGCTACGACGCGGCGGCGAGTCGGCGCAGTCGGCCGCTTAGCATGGCGCGTGAAAGCGATGAGAGATAATCGATAAAAAGCTTTCCATCGAGATGATCGTATTCATGCAATATGGCTCGTGCCAGAATGCCATCGGCCTCCAGTTCGAATTCACTGCCGGTCAAATCCGTAGCTTTAACCCGAATCCGTTGCGGGCGAGTCAGCTTTTGAAATATGCCGGGAAATGATAAACAACCTTCTTCCATGGTAATTTCGCCGGAAGCCTCAATAATCTCCGGATTAATAAAAACCCTGACATCTTCGGTCAGGTCCACCGGAGAAAGATCCACAATAAAAATTCTTTTTGCTTCGCCCACCTGGGGCGCCGCCAAACCCAATCCGTTGGCGTCCTTAAGGGTGGCAATCATATCCGCCACCAAATCTTTTATTTCCTGATCGATCTCTTGTACCGGTGCGGCTTTTTTACGCAACACATCGTTGCCGTATGTAACGATTTGTCTCACAGCCCGGAAATGCTCCTAAAGTATATTTATTTATCCACTCGTGCCGCTATGGAGGATTTCAAAAACTCGACCTTAACTTCATCATTGAGTTTCAAAACGATCGTGCCTTTGTCCTCGTTTATGGCGAAAATGGTGGCATACATACCGCTGTTTGTCACGACTCTGTCGCCTTTTTTCAACTCCGTCAGCAGCTTTTCATGTTCTTTCTGTCTTTTTCTCTGGGGTCTGATCAACAGTAAATACATGATCAGAAACAGCGGGATCATCATACCCCAAGTGGCCAAAAAACCACCACTTCCAGCCGATCCCTCGGCTCCTCCCGCCATCCATAATAACAACAAAGGATAGTCCACAGTTTCTCCTATTTTTATCGTCAAGACTGCTCAAAAACTGAACAGCCGTTTTGCAGTTTATCGCGTCAAAATATACATAATTCCGGTAAAAATACCAAGCAGTTAAATCGGGGGTGTAAGTCAAAGAGATACTTTTTGTTAAAAAAGGTGGTGATATGTGTAAAGCATTGGCGATTTCATAACCTGGCCTTGAATCCAGCCTTTTATAAAAAAACCGCCGCGAAGTTGCGGCGGTTGATAAATAAATTTCGCCAATATTTTAATACTTAGGCGGGGTATCGTCTCCGGTTTCGAAGCCGCTTTCGGTGACTTCGGGGCCGGTGTTGTCAACGCCCTTCTCTTTGGACATTTTGCCTTTAAGCTCTTTGATTTTGCCAAATAAATCCGGAATTGCTTCCACCAGCGCGTCGAGTTTGCCCGGTTTGGCCGAAAGCAGGGAGATTTTTTTGTCATCCATAATAATGAATGCCGCCGGTTCGATTCGGGCCGCGCCGCCGCCGCCGCCGCCAAAGCCGGAGCCTTTGCCGCTTTGTTCGCCCTGGCCACCGCCGGCGCCGAAACCGACCGAGATTTTAACCACCGGAACTACTGTTTTGCCGCCGACCGTGATCGGGTCACCGACCACCGACTGGGAGCGGGCGATTTCTTTTAACTCCCCGACAATGTCTTTTAAAATTTCCGAAACCTTGTTATCAGCCATAGCTGACTCCTTTCTTTCTCAATATAGATAGACTGCTAATTTTCGTTTTAATCAAGTCGGCAAGTAACCGAACCACTAATTTTATAATATAATACATCCGCAAGGTAATCAAACCATTTCCTTTGTAATTCATCCGATTGGCGCCAAAATCCGGTGAAAAGTTAACATGTGACATGATTTTCGGAGCCATCCCTTTAGCCGTCCAGTAAACGGCGGTGGCGTTGCCGGTATGATAGGGGTCTTCGAACCCGCCGGAGATATCCAGCTTGAGATAGCGCACGCGAACTTTGCCGAGCAGTTGCAGTATCCATTTCGCATAGTCCCATTTCAATTGCGGCCGTCGAAACCATCTTTTTGCGACTCCACGTTTTTTGACTGCCATTTCGGAGGCGGCTCTGGTCGTTTTTCCAACGGGCAATCTTTTTAACGGGATACCGGCCAGTCTAAATGTTAACCGCCAATTTGAAATATCAAAGAAAACCGCGGCGAATAAATAGCCGGCCGCCACGAATCTGACCTCATCATTGAATTTAAAGCGCAACCTTAGCGAAGACGCCAGCAAAATGGCGACTAACAATACCAGTATGATAAAAATGGTCGCAAACATGGTTCTCCTATCAATATCGGACGAAATTTATATGATCGTAGTTGCTATTTTGTTTCCGCCGAGGGGCATAATTTTGCCAGAGGGCAGAATTTGCAGTTGGGACGCCGGGCAATGCATACGGCGCGGCCGTGGTCGATCATGAAATGGGTGAATTTGATCCAGTCGTTACGAGGTATAATTTCCATGAGGTCACGCTCGATTTTCGCCGGGTCGGATTGTTTGGTGAAGCCAAGCTTATTCGATATTCGTTTGACATGGGTATCCACGACAATGCCTTCGGCAATCCCGAAGGCCTCGCCCAAAACCGCGGAGCCGGTTTTGCGGCCGACTCCGGGAAGGGCCACCATTTCACCCAGCGTGCGCGGCATTTGTCCGTTATATTTTTCGAGAATTATTTTCGCCGAACCCATAATGGCCTTGGCTTTGTTGTGAAAAAACCCGGTCGAGCGAATGTCGTCTTCGAGTTGTTTGAGATCGGCTCCGGCAAAATCTTCGATCTGTTTATATTTGCCAAATAGGCCCGGGGTTACCATGTTGACGCGTCGGTCGGTACACTGGGCGGAAAGAATGGTCGCCACCAGAAGCTGATGCGGCGTTTTGTATGTCAGGGAGCATTTCGAGTCAGGGTAAGTTTTTTTAAGGATTGCAATGATTTTTTTCGCCCGGACCCGGAGTGCCGTTTTAGTTACTGTGACCCGGCTACGGTTGTTTTTTGCCGACATAATAATCAGAATTTCAAAAAGGCGATTCGGTCGATATTATTCAAGTCTTTCAAGATGGAGTATGATTTATATCGCTCGTCCTGTTCAACTGCTTTCGCCACTTTTTCGGCCTGGTCATAGCCGATTTCGAACATGAGCGCGCCACCCTCAACGAGATAATCCGGTGCCTGTTTTATGATGCGATTGATTATATCCATGCCTTCGCTTCCCGAGACCAGCGATATTTTCGGGTCGGCCAACACTTCTGGGGGAAGGCCGTCATATTCACCGTCGGATATATACGGCGGGTTGGATAAAATCAGGTGGAATTTGTGTTTGGTATCGAGAGCGTCGAAAAGGTCGGAACAAATAAAAGAGATTTTTTTTGTTACGCCGAAGATTGCCGCATTTTTTTGGGCGACTTTAAGAGCATTTTCGGATATATCTACAGCCGTGATATCGACATTATCATATTCGGCGGCGACGGTGACCGATATCACTCCCGACCCAACCCCCAGGTCAAGAACTTTGGCTGCGTCAAGTTTGCCATATTTCAAGAAATTGAGAGCCGTGACGCATAAGAGTTCGGTCTCCGGCGTCGGGATCATGACATCCGGGCTGACAAAAAACCTGCGCCCATAAAACCAGGCTTCTTTAAGAATAAACTGGAGAGGGTAACGCGTGGCGCGTTTTTCGATAATCTTTTGGAATTTTGCGAGGATATTGTCGTTTATCAGCCGATCGCCGTACAAGTACAGGTCTATCCTTTCGACCTCGAGCAAGTGGAGCAGGACCAGTTCTACTTCGGCGGCGGGGGATTCGATTCCGGCCTGACGCAAACGCTCTTCGGCGTCTTTGATTAGCTGGTGGAATAGTCGTCGGTCCATATCAATCCGGCAAGGTTCCGTAAAGGCCCCATTCCATCAAGGCCTGTTTTTCCGGGGGTGTGGCGCATCCACAGCGGCGCTGGCCGTGATGCCATATGTGCGGGGGACGGTTAGAGGACGGGTGGCCTCTTTGAATATCGCTGTCGGCCAGCGGAATTTCCCGAAGCAATACCATCCCGCCGATAAATATCGACCCGGCTTTAATAAAATCTCTTCTTAACATTTGGCATTATCCTCTGATTCCGCGGCCAGATTGAAATTGTCGATTTTCATGGCAGGGACTTTCATGAGCACCGAATATTGCGGATATACTATTCTCTCCTTTGATATGGCAGTGATGTTGGAAAAAGCTTCAAGGATTGACTGGTTGGTGCGCATATTTCTGACGGGCGATGAAACCTGTCCGTTTTCGATCAGGAAAGTGCCATCGCGGGTCGTTCCGGTAACCATAGTCAGCATGGGATTAAGGAAGTTCAGATACCAGAAATGGGTAATCAAGATGCCCCTTTCAGTGCTTTTAATCATATCGTCGAGCGACGAATCTCCGGCGGCGACGACCATGTTTTTGGGATAAGGGCCGTAGCTGTTATTGGGCGCGAGAGCATGACCGGTCGACTCGGTATTCATCAGATTGGCATAGTAGGTGTTGTAAACGACGCCCCGGGCGATGCCGTTTTCGATCAGGGCGACCTTTTTTTTCGGAACGCCTTCGTAATCGATCAAAGGGGTGGCAAAGTCCATATCGAGCGGATCTTCGAAGACTGTGAAGTTCTCGCCGGCGATTTTTTCGCCGATTTTTCCGGCCATGAAAGAACGTCGTTGATAGAGAGTGGCACATCCGAAGCCCATGAAGGATAATAAAATCAAAAGTTGACCTACCGCCGCCGGCTCCAGTATGACGGTATATTTGCCGTCATCGAGTGTTATCGGATCGCGCGAGGTCATTGATTTCTGAAGAGCTGTCAGGGCGAGTCTATCGATGGCGATTTGAGAAGCATCGTGATGATAACCCATACTCCAGCCGGAATTGTTTTGCGTCCCGGCCAGAGTCATGCTAATCTGGGCCTGATTGCCGGTGAAATATCGGGATAGGCCCAGGGAATTAGCTACGGCGAGGGTTTTCTGCTCGAGGCGCAGTGCTCCCGATGACTCGCATAATCCCTTTTTGGCGACACCGAATATTCTGGCGATGGCCTCGGCTCGTTTATCGGGACCGAAGTCGGCGGTGTTTTCCGAGATGCGGTTTTCCACAACCAAGGAATTATCGGGTTTGGCCATTGATATGAAGTTATCATCGGGAACCATATACGCCAGCATTGCTTCGCAGTCAACGACGGCCCTTTTTATGCCATCCGGTGATAGGTTCCCGGTGGCGATGACGCTTATTTTCTTATCCCGGACGCACCGAATATAGAGCGTCGTTTCATCCTGATCGATATGATCGGTTATACGGCGTTCGGCAAAACGGGTCAGGGCCAGGCGGTCCTGTTCGATGACGGCTTCGGCCATGTCGGCGGTGGCGTGTGACAATGCCGCCTGAAGGATCGTTTGAGCCGTTTCTTTATTTAATATCATGATCCGGTTCCGATCTCCACATTATCGAAGCGGCAGGGGGAAGCTCCCTGGGCGGTGCGGGCGTTTTGACCGGGTTGGCCTTTGCCGCAGTTGGGGGTGCCCCAGATGCGCCAGGAATCTTTATCGGCTATTCCGGAGCAGCTGTTCCAGAATTCGGTGGTACAACCCGAATAGGTCGGGTTCTTTATCGGCGTGGTCAATTTGCCGCCTTTGATCAGCCAGCCGATTTCACAGCCGAACTGGAAATAGCGCCGTTCGTCATCAATTGACCACGAGCGCACCGTGTCCATGAATATTCCGTCGTCAATTTCCGATAATAATTGCTCGAAACTCGTGTTTCCGGGGATTAGGTTGATTCCGGCGATGCGCACGATGGGGACGTTTATCCAGCTGTTGGCCCGCATGCAAGCGGTCGATTCATGGCCGATTCTTGCCGCCGTCTCTCGCGAGGAAAGGTAATCGACCAGTATCCCATCTTTGATGAGCGGCACCGGTCGGGCCGGAACGCCTTCATCGTCGTAGCCATATGTGGCCAATCCATGAGGTGCGGTGGAGTCGCAGACGACAGTAACGATATCCGAGGCGTACTTCAGGTTTCCCAGCTTGTCGGGGGTGGCGAACGATGTTCCCGAAAAGTCGCGTTCGGCTCCGAAGACCCTGTCCAACTCAAGCGGGTGACCGATCGATTCATGCATTTGAAGTGAAACCTGGTCGCCGGATAAGAGCAATGTTGATTTCTTCTGTGGGCAGTTTTCTGCGGCCAGGAGCATTTTTAATTCCTCGGCCAGGCGGGGGATATTATCCTTTAGCTTGAGTTCTTCGAGTAGCTCATACCCCTTGCATTCGTACTGGCCGGAGGACGACGGAAAGGAGCGTTCGTAGCGTTCCCGGTGCGATTTGGCCAGGCCCATAGAAAGTCCGCTTCCGGTTTGAATCAGAAGCTGGGAAATATCGGCTCCTTCGCTGGAAGCGAAATATTTATCCCGGCGCCGAAAAGAGGCGAAAACATTGCGGCTGTTCATGCCGTCAAAGCTGACATCGATAATGGCTTTGTCAATATCCTGCAGAAAGGCGATTTTTTCGTCCATAGGGACCAAGAAAGGGTCTATTTCATAAGACGACGTATATTCGGCGCTGACCGGTTTAACCGGCGCCAGATCGATGGTCGTCTTGTTGATTTTGGCCGAGGCCTCGGCGATTTTGGCCGCCAGTCGGGTTTTTTCGCGAATAACCGCTTCGCGCAAATCATCGGTTGCGGCAAATCCCCAGGCGCCGTTTTTTATGACCCGGATGCCGATCCCGATTGACAGGGCGCTGTCAATCGGCTCCACGGTGCCGTTGGCAAGGGACAGGTTCTGGTCTTCGATGGCCTCGATGCGGACATCGGCATAAGTCACGCCGAATTTGCGGGCGTCGTCGAGGGCCAGGCGGGCCAGTTTCTTTTTATCCAGCGCTTCCAGCATGAGAACTTTAATATAGCCGGCTTGTTATAAAACTGTCAATCTAATTGAAATGAAAGATTGCCGAAATTTTTGAATTATATTATACTGGCACGAAATTAAGATTAAGGACTCCGAAGGTCTATTATTATGATGAGAGCAACCGTTTTGTGGATAATCGCCATCGTCCTGACAATGGCCTCGGTCGTTTATCAGCGCCTGACGGGCCCGACGCACCCGGAGCGCGGCTCGGTGGCCATCGACGGTCAAACCATCAATTTCAGGCTGATCAGAACGCACGATACAACCACTGACGCCGAGATAAAAATAAAAGCGCCCGATGCGAATATAACCGGTCAAATAAAGTATCGTCGTTTTAAAAGCCATGACGACTGGACGGTAAGAGATTTAAGCCGTGAGGGCGAGTATTTAAGTTTTTTTATCCCCAAACAGCCCATGGCCGGAAAGGTCAGCTATCAGATTGCTCTTATGGGTAAAGATGGGGTCGCCCATGTCCTGACCGAGGAGCCGGTTGTTATGCGCTTCAAAGGTCCGGTGCCGCCATATATTTTGTGGCCGCATGTATTCTTTATGCTAACATGGATGTTTATGTCGACACGAACCGGTCTGCAAGCGTTTGTGAAAGGCCCGTCGTTATATAAATACACCCTTGTAACCACCGTATTGCTGGCCGGTGGGGGGCTGGTTTTCGGGCCTACGGTACAAAAGTTTGCCTTTAACGCTTTCTGGACCGGCTGGCCGTTCGGCCATGACCTGACCGACAACAAGACCATTGTCGCCTTTTTTTTCTGGGCCATGGCGCTCTGGAAATCCAGAAAGAACGCCGGACGCGGCTGGGTAATCACCGCCGCCATCGCAACGTTTGTGGTTTATTTGATTCCCCACAGCGTACTGGGGTCGGAAATCGATTATACCAAACTCGAGAACGGCGGCAATTAGCCTTCCTTGAGCCGGTATGGTTTAAAAAAACCGAAGCCGGCTTCTTCGATTGCCTTCATGAATTCCGTATTGTGCAGGGGCATTTGGTCGGCCGCATAATGCAAGGCGAAATAACGCAGTGCGAAGTTAATATACCCGCGTTTTTTTATCTCATCGAGGCATTTATCGGCGGCGTCGCGACCCTGCACAAGCCGAACCACATCATAAATTTTATCCAGCCGGTCTTTTGTTATTTCGGGCTTGAGCGGATATTTGGCGTCGAATGCATCCAGTAAAGTGCGGTCATCGGGTTCATGATATTTCTCATCATGGACGATAATATCAAGGCCCAGTTTTTTACGCGGTTCGGGGCGATGTTTGGGGTATCCCAGGCATAATAATACTACCGGCAGGACACCGTCGGGCAATTCGAACATTTTCCGGGATTCTTTTATAAATTCCATGATGGTTCCGATATAAACCGATCCCAGGCCCATCGCATCGGCGGCGGTGCAGATGTTCTGGGCGGCGATGATGACGTCCTGAAAACCGATCCAGAAATGCCGGAAGGCATCGTGGGCCGTGAACGGAGCGCCCTCAAGTATAGCCCAGCGTTGAAGGCGGTGCCAATCCAGGCAAAAGAGTAAATTGACGGGCGCCTCGCCGATAAATTCCTGTTCGCACATTTGGCCCAGCTTTTTGCGTGTCGCCTCGTCACGAATTTTAATAATCGAGTATGGCTGCAGATTGCCGCCGGTCGGGGCGTGAATGCCGGCTTTGAGAATCGAGTTCAGCACTTCGTCGGGAATATTTCCGGACTCGAAACTGCGGCAACTGCCGCGTTCGTACAACAGCCGAATCGTCTCGTTTTCGTGGCGTTCACCCCGTTGTTCGGCCGGGCCGTGATGGCAGGGCAGATTGTTATTACTGTTGCTCATATCATTTGTTTCCCATTTAAAACGGCCAGTCGACGTGCGGGGCCGGCGTTTTTATAAGTGTATCCAGCCCGGCTATGAGTTTGGCGGGGGCGTTGAAATTGTCGGTCGCGGTCAAAGCCGCGGCACTTCGGCACCCCAGCCAAAGGCGCGAAAAAGCGTTGACCGTAGTTTTCAGAGTCGGCAGTCCTCTGGTCAAGCCCTTTTTGGCCGACGACTTCGGACCCAGCACGACCGTGTAGTCGCCCGAGATACCGCGCCACGTGGAGCCCTCATCCAGGTATTTTTCAATCGGGTCATATAGTTCCAGATTGAATTTGATTTCTTTTCCGTCGAAATGCGTTTTTTCCAGACAGCCCAATAAATCGCAAATCCGAATTTGCCACCAGGCAACGGCGAGATTACGATTTTCCTCATCGCCTTTGTAAGTAATATTGCGGTGGCGGATTGGCCGGTCGAGAAGGTCCTGGAACTGAACGTCGGGCGGCTCGATGATTCTTATGGTGATAATCTGTTCCCCGAAACTTTTCAAGAGGGCCATCAGTTCATGAAATTGCTCGAAGTTTTGATAAACCATACACGGTATCCAGAACGGCCCGCGTTCTTTGCCGCGACCGGATATCCATACCAGATGCGTCAGAGTGCCGTTATCGTCGGTGTATCCCAAACCGAACGAGCTTTTATCCTTGACCATTTCCCAGCGGGTGCTTTCGGGAATATGCATATTGACGGAACCATGCCGCCGCCGACGATTCAGGCGGGCTTTATGAATCCGCTTCCAGTCCGGGAAGCCCAGACGGAGTGGAACTCGGGGACGGACGGTCACATTGAGAGACGCGGGCGAGAAGGTTAAAATATGGTCGTACTGCCCCGTCCCGAAACCAAGTTTGTCATAATAGCCCTGCTCGAACATGCCCAGGCCTGAAACCATCGCCCCATCGCGGACGTCCTCGGCCAGTTTGGCGGCGGTGAGAGCCGCCGCCAGTTTTTGCTTGCGGGCCAAGAGCGACGTGGTTACTCCGGCGATGGCCGAAAATTTCAATTCTTCGTCGAAATGGCGAATATCGCCGAAATAGCTGACCACCAGACACTCGGGATGACCGTTGACGTTGGCGACGATGGTGCGCGCCTTTTCGATCAGAATATCCATCGGGTCGGGGTACCCCTGCTGAATCCAGCCGCAGTCATACCATATCTGATGCACGGCTTCTTTGTCTTTTTTAGCGTTGTATTTTCGATATTGCATGTTTTTATTCCTTATCGGTTGTGACTACAGGCAGTCCGTTTTATATGATTAAAACAGTATTACAGCAATCCTTTTTTTCTCATTTCTTTGACCTGGCGGTGATATTGGGCTATTTTTTTATCAAACTCCCGTTCGGATTTTCGGCGCTCCTTCACGTTTTTGCATATATCGAGGTGTTTAATTTCGCGACGCAACTTAAGGTAATTCTTGTACCGTCCGGGGTCGAGGGTGCCGTCATTCAATGCCGAGGCGATCGCGCAACCCGGTTCACCGTTATGACGGCAGTCGGAGAAACGGCACTGGGCTGCGATGGCATAGATATCTTCGAAGGTATGTGACAGGTCGTTGTTGTCACCCCAGGCCTGGATTTCCCGCAGACCGGGGGTGTCGATGACCATGCCGCCATCGGGAAGAAGGATCAACTCGCGGTGGGTCGTGGTGTGCCTGCCGCGGTTATCCTCGGAACGCACGTCGCCGATTGTAAGGCGATCTTCACCCAGAAGGCGATTGATAATGGTCGATTTGCCAACACCCGATGAACCCAAAAAGGCCACCGTTTGACCGGCCCGGAGATATTGCTGTAATAATCCCAGGGCCTGATTTTGCGCCGCGCTTATGGCCAGCACGGGTAGCCCGCAGGCGGCTTTTTCAACCTCGGTTATAACGGTGTCGAGGTCACCGCGGAGATCGGCCTTGTTTAGGACTATCACCGGCGCGGCACCGCTGTCATGGGCCACCGTGACATAACGTTCGATGCGGCGGATATTGAAATTATTATCCAGCCCGGTGACCAGAAAGACGGTGTCGATATTGGCCGCCAGGCCCTGGCGTTCGATCCGGCCGTCACCGTATTTCGGTCCCCCGGCCAAAACCGCCTTACGCGCAAAGTAACTGCGCCGGGGAAGCAGATGTTGAATAATGCCTTTCTTTTCGCTTTCGATATATATGACGGCCACCCAGTCGCCGACGGTCGGCGAGTCGTCCATGCCCTGAACCTGGAACAGGAATTTCCCGGATGCTTCCGCCGGGTATTCGCCATCGGCACCGAACACATGATACAAATTACGGTATTGGCGGGAGACGCGTGCCGGGCGAAAGTTTTCGTGCCCTTCGAGGGCGGCAAAATTATCTTCGAAGAATTTATTCCAACCCAACTGGTAAATATCCATTGTATTTCTCCAATAGAAATTAAAATCCGCAACTCACCGCGGCCTATGTATGGGAATATTACAGCCGCGAACGTTTTCCACGCCCGCGCCAAAAGAATAATCAAACCCCGCCCGAGGCGGCGATTTGGTCTTAAGGAAACATTTTAACGGCGGTCATGACGACTGCCGTCGGGCATGGCACTTTAAATTATTGTCACCGTGCCAATGGTCATGAATAACCCTCCAAAACAGGGTAATATTGCTTCAGTGTCTTGCCCCTATTTTATTGACATTTGAAAAATTGTCAAGATATTTTGCGATCAGGCGGTATAATGAGTATGAAAATGGAGCATTCCCGATTATTATCGGTTTTGGCATTTATAATGCTTATAGCCGGTTGTCATGACAACCCGGTTGACAGTCTCAATCCGACTGTCACGAATTCTCTGGGTAACTTCGAGTTCACCCTGACGGATACCTTTGACGCCAATGCCGTTTTGAGTTACACCTGGACCAATACCGAAGCCCGGGCCGCCATCGACCATATGAGCGACCGTGACGACGGTACCGCGATAATCAGGATTAAGGACGGGGGCAATGTCGAAGTTTATGTCAGCGACCTTTTGGAAAGTGGCACCGAGGAAAGTGCCATCGGTATTCCGGGAAGCTGGACAATCACGGTGACATTCGATAACTTCGACGGGACCGCGCATTTTCGGGTTTACAGCATATAGAAGGCGGCGATTATCTTAGTATCCACAGCAGGGCAATGACAATTAAAACCAGCACCGCGGCCGGGACGACATAACGATTCCACCAGTCCACGCCGGGCCTTATATCGGATGCGGCATTATCGCCGAATGTTAATCCCCGCAAATCATGGATGACGTCGGCCGCATTTTGATACCGATGATCCGGATCCTTGCTCAACAAACGCTGGAGAATATTATCCAGTCGGTGTGGCAATTTCGGCCTGATTTTTGAGAGGGCGGTCGGCGTGTGTGCCTTAACCAGCTCCAGTGATTCTACGCGATTATTGCCTCTAAAGGGCGATTCTCCTGCCAGAAGTTCATAAAGAATAACGCCGACACTGAATAAATCGGAACGTCTATCCGGCGGTGAGTCTTCCGCTAATTCCGGAGCGGCATATTCAGGCCGGTGCATGGCCACGGCCCGTGAATCATTATATAATTCATCAAAACCGATGACTCTGGCGGAGCCATCCAGACCGATAATGACCTGTGATGGTGCTATCGGCCCATGTATTATATTCTCGCGATGGACATAATCGAGGGTTTCCAGGACCTGGATCATAATATCCGTCGCTTTCTGCGGGGTCGCCTCAAAGTTCTTAAGCATTTCCGTGAGAGATTGTCCCTCGCAAAAATCCATGACCAGTATGGGATGACTTTCGAACAAGAAAGCTTCATGAATTTTCACCAGCCCGGCATGATTCAGCCGCATAAGATTGGCAGCATGGGACAGGAAGCTTGTCACCGTGTCGGGGCTGAAGAGCTCGCCGTGAAAAATTTTAAGTGCCACGCGTCGTCGGTTCCGGGGATCGTCGGCGAAATAGACGTCCGATTTTCCGCCGTGATGGATTTTTTCAAGGATTATATATTCATTGACACGGTGGCCCTTATCGAATGCCGGCGTCATGCGATCACCTTTATACCCGGCCGCTTTCGGTTTTTAGCGCCAGGCGTTGCTCCCGGTCGTTTTGTCGCAGGGATTCGACTATTTCATCCAATTCACCGTCGAGGATTTCGTTTAAATTATGGACCGTCAGCTTAATGCGATGGTCGGTCACGCGGGACTGGGGGAAATTATATGTACGTATCTTGGCAGAACGGTCGCCGGTTCCAACCATGGCCCGCCGTTCGCTGGCGATTTCGTTATCATACTCGGCCTGGGCCTTGTCCAGAAGTCGCGCCCGAAGGACTTTGAGAGCCTTGGCCTTGTTTTTATGCTGGGATTTTTCATCCTGACAGGTGACCACGGTGCCACTGGGGATATGTGTGATGCGTACTGCCGAATCGGTGGTGTTGACCGACTGCCCGCCCGGCCCGGTGGAGCGATAAACGTCGATTTTGAGGTCCTCGTCTTTGATGACAATATCGATTTCTTCGGCTTCCAGAAGGACGGCCACGGTGGCCGCCGAGGTATGAATGCGGCCCGATGATTCCGTCAGGGGAACCCGCTGAACCCGGTGCACACCCGATTCGAATTTGAGATGGCCATAGGCGTTGTCGCCATTGACCAAAAAGATGATTTCCTTGAGGCCGCCGATGCCGGTCGGGTTGGAAGACAGGATTTCGATTTTCCAGCCCTGTCGTTCCGCAAAGCGGGAGTACATGCGAAACAGGTCGGCGGCGAAGATGGCGGCCTCTTCGCCCCCCGTACCGGCGCGAATTTCCATAATGGCGTTTTTGACATCATTAGGGTCTTTCGGCGTCAGAAGATAATTAAACGCCTGTTCGGCCTCATCGAGCTGCTCTTCGGCGGCGGCCAGCTCATCGCGTGCCATATCGACCAGTTCCGGATCATCGGACAATTTAATCAGATCGCGGGCCTCGGCGATCGAATCCATGAGTTTTTTATATTTACGTCCGGCCTCGAGAATTTCCACCACCTCGCGGCGCTCGCGCGAGATGTCTTTCATTTTCGAGGGGCTGCTTAATATCGCAGGGTCGGACAGGGCGTTGTCGAGTTCCTGCAGTTTCTTTTCGTATTTTTGGACTATCTCCAGCATGGCCTCACACTTTCATTTGAAAAAGACAGAATATAATGGATAAAAAGACGCTAAAGGCAAGTTTTTTTGACGGACAGGTGCGATTCGGTTTGACCCAGTGCCGCCTCCAAAGCCACGATGGCGACTTCCATTTGATCCGGCGAGGGCTCACGGGTGGTGATGCGCTGCAGCCACAACCCCGGCTTAATCAAAAATCGTGTAACCGGATTGCGGCAAGTCCGGCCGGATAACTTTAGAAGCTCATAAGAGCCTCCCGCCACAAGCGGCAAAAGTGAAAAATGGGTCGCGAAGCGTTCCAACAGGGTAGGGGGAGCCCCGGTGATCAGGGCGAAAATCGAATCGGAAACGGCATAGATCAAAATGGCCGACAGCACCACGATCAGAATGAAACTGGTTCCGCAGCGGGGATGAAAAGTCGTGTAGCGGCCGACATTTTCCGTCGTCAGGGTATCGCCGTTTTCATAGGCGAAAATGGACTTATGCTCGGCGCCGTGATACTGGAACACCTTTTTGAATTCTCCGAATAGAGAAATCAGCCACATGTAGCCGAGGAAGATGGTTACCCGGATGGCCCCGGCGATAAGATTAAAGGCAAGGGCATCTTTTTTGGACCCGATCAATTCGGCAATGGCCAGCGGCAGAAAGAAAAACAATGCGATTCCTACCGCCAGAGCGATGGCTACGGTCAGGCCGAGCATCAAACTCGACGATTTCTTTTCTTTCGGGATATATTCCTCGCCCTTATCCAGAGCTTCTTTTTTCTCGATTTCTTTGAGGGAAATATCGGCCGAAAAATTAAGCGATCTGATGCCTATAAACATCATTTCGAAGAAGGTAATAATACCCCGAATAATCGGCAGACCGAAAAATTTATGACGGCGGCTATAGGAAATATAATCTTCCGTTTTGACCAGTATTTCACCGGAGGGAACGCGCACGGCCGTCGAGATGCGATCTTTGGAGCGCATCATAACCCCCTCGATTACGGCCTGGCCGCCGACCGACATATCCGGCATGTGTTATTCCTTTCCTGACACCAACAACAAGGACGATTCATATCAACGTTAAAATATACGAATCGTCCTTTAAATTAAGGGAATAAATTGATCTGCAGCGATTATTTTTTCTTATCGTCCTTTTTGTCGAGACCGTATTTCCGGCGGAAACGATCGACGCGACCGGCCGTATCAATCAGCTTCTGGCGACCGGTGAAAAAGGGATGACAATTGGAGCAGATTTCCACACGGATATTTTTCACGGTCGACCGCGTCTCAATTTTATTGCCGCACGCGCATGAGATGGTCGTCTCGTAATATTCCGGATGAATTTTCTCTTTCACTTTTTTCCTCAAACCTTTCTAAAGCCTTCAAACAAGAAATTCAAATATAGCATATAACTTTAAAAAGGCAAGCGGAATATATAAGTTCCCGATAGGCAAAATATTCGGTATTTTCCTTTGGGCCATCCTGAAAACGTGGATTCGGTTGTCCGACGTATCTGTCAACGGTTCGCCGTCATAGGATCCGCAGGTTTTGACTATTTCCATTCCCACTTCTTCGGCAAATTCGGTCAATTCCTCGGTTGTATACTCTTTTTCGCTGACACTGTAAAGATGACCCTCGCGGGTGACGGTATCGATGGCCAAATCCCGTATCAGTTTGACCCGTTCTTTCTCAAAATAATATTGTTCGCGATGGACAATGGACGGATTCTCCAGATAGAACGGTTTTTTCTCGCTGTACCAACGAACGTAATTGGCCCTGTCCTCGCGGGAAAACTGCCACCCGTGAGTAATGAAAATTCCGCCGTCAACCAGGGCCCGGGATACCTTCTTGAATATTGTTTGAACCTGCCGGGGATCACAATGGCCAATCTGCCCGCTGATTAAAAAGGCGAGGTCGAATTGATTATTATATTCGAGTTTGAGGATATCTTCATTAACAAAGTCGATGGACAGGCCCCTGGCTCCGGCGCGTTCCCGGGCCAGTTTCAATGGATAACTGCCGATCTCCACCCCGGTCACCCGATAACCAAGCTCGGCCAGGGCCAGGGCATGACGGCCCCCGCCACAGGCCAGATCCAGCACTTTGGCGCCATCCCTTAGATACTGGGTAATAAAGCCAACTTCCCTGTCGGTGGGAATGCCCCAATAATTAACCACTTCAAAGAAGCGGCGGGAAAATTGATCGTCACCCCAGGGCAAAGACATTTCGAACGGGGTCGGCTTTTCCAACAGGATATCCAAACCCCCTGACCCATTTTTATTTTTCGTCTTCATGACTATTCATTTTATCGGAGGCAGTTGAAATTCGGCGCATACTATCGGGACAAAGCAATAGTCGCATGGCGGCATATTGCTCAAATATTGCGCATTTCGGGGAGCGGATGATTCGGTTATATTGTAATAGCCTATGGGAATCAGGTTATTTACCGTGTGTTGCCTGAAACAGCTTTGATCCCAGGCTTAGTGCTTCATTTTGGGCCTGCGAATTGTCCTTGGCGGCGCCGGGCGTGAAGCTTTGACTGGCGCAGGCGATACACCCGACATTTTCGATATTGACCCATTTGAAAAATCCGGCAATAACGGTTCGGGCGCATTCGAATTTCTGGCGCTCACCGCCCACCAAGACTATCGCCCCCCATCGTTTTCTCGTTATGCGGCGACGAAATTGCATTGTTTCGAAGTCCACGGGTCGCAGGCAATTGCAGCGGTCGATGAAAAGTTTGGCCTGGGCGGATACAGTGTCGAAATATATCGGCGAACCGAACAGGACAATATCGCTATTGACCAGAAGGTCATAGACGGAGTATATATCATCGTGATAAATGCACCAATCCGGCTCCGGGTTTATCCCGCAAGCCTGACAGGGCCTAATAGCATAGTCATTTAAGTGAATAGTCCTATTTTCCACCGGAGTCGGGCCGGTGTTTTCGATTCCCTCGGCGATTTTGCCCAGCAGAATTTCGGTGGAACTTCCCTTAACCGGGCTGGCGTTAAGCGTCAGTATTTTCACTGTCCATTATTTCCAGTTGCTCCAGTTTTTCATAGAGGTCGATTAACACCTCCTCGATACGGAGCTTTTCTTTAGAGGCGGCTTCAAGTTTTTCCCAGTCCCATTTGGGAATATTGTGATCCAGGTCGGCGGCCAGGTTATCGAGGATTTTTTCATGGGCGGTTATTTTGGATCGGACCGACTGCAGTTCTTTTCTGATGCGGCCTTTTTGCTGGGATGATTTTTTAAATTCTTCGTAGGCCCGCTTTTTATCCGGGTCGGCCGATCTCTTCTTCGGTATTTCCTGCGTCAGCAGGGCCTTTTCCCTGTAATACGAGTAGCCGCCGGCGAACACTTTGAGTCGCCCGTTTTCGACGGCGGCGATTTTGTCGACCACCCTGTCCAGGAAATACCGGTCATGGCTGACCAGAAGACAACTGCCGTCGTACTCGATCAAAGCTTCCTCCAATGCCTGGCGCGAATCGATATCGAGGTGATTGGTCGGTTCATCGAATATCAAAAAATTCGCGGGGCGGTAGAGAATTTTGGCCAGAGCCAGCTTGGTCTTTTCACCGCCGGAAAGAAACTGAACTTTTTTGAAGACATCCTCGCCGCTGAATCCGAATCTTGCCAGATATGTCCGCAATCGGGCCGGTTCGGCCAGATTGTCCAGCTCCCAGATTTCATCGAGAACAATGTTGTTGTCATTCAAATCCGATAGTTCCTGGTCGAAATAGGCCGGTTCGACTTTATTGCCAATCGCCACCTGGCCGTCGAGCGGCTCAATTTCCCCCAGGATGGTTTTGATTATGGTTGACTTGCCGCAACCGTTGGGGCCGATCAGCCCGATCGTTTCGCCCCGGTAGAGATTCAGGTCGACGTCTTCGATCAGACGGTGATGCCCATAACCGAAGGCGGCTTTTTCGCATGACAGGACCAGGTTATATGAACGTCCGCTGGAATCGATGGAAATGTTATGAGAAGCCCGGTCGGCGTCGGGCAGTTCGATTCGTTTCATGCGGGCCAGGTATTTCTGCCGCGACTGGGCCTGTTTGGTTTTTTGTCCAGCCATGTTACGCCGGATGAATTCCTCAATGCGCTTGATTTCCTCCTGCTGATGGCGATAGCGATGCTCCAGAAGGCGCCGCCTTTCCTCCCGTTCCAGGAGATATTTGTCAAAACCGTTGAAGTACTGATCGATCCTTTGCGTGTTGATTTCCCAGACTTTATTTACGGTATTGGCCAGGAATGTGCGGTCATGCGAAACCACGATATAAGCTTTTTGCAGTCCGCTCAAGTATTCTTCGAGCCACACGGTGGACTGTATATCGAGATGGTTGGTCGGTTCATCGAGCAAAAGCAGGTTGCTTTGCCCGGCCAGAATGCGGGCCAGGGAAGCTCTGCTTTTTTCCCCCCCGGAAAAAACCGACAGCCGGTTATGAAAACGGTTTTCAGGAAACCCCAGTCCGACCAGAATCATTTTGACTTCGGCCTCGAAATCATACCCGCCGTCAATTTCAAAGCGGTTCTGCAATTGTCCCATTCGATCCAGCAATTTTTCATTTTCCGGGGCCAGTTCCAGTTCGTGACCGAGGCGGTCGATTTCGTCGCGGGCGGCCAGCAGGTCGGGGCGGGCGCCGAGGGCGTATTCCATCAGCGTTTGCCCCAATTCTTCGTCCAGTTCCTGGCGAATGTAGGCAATAGCACAGTTTTTGGCTTTCAACACCTGGCCGGATTCCGGCAAAATATGCCCAGCCATGATTTCAAACAGGGTGGTTTTGCCGATTCCATTGGGGCCAACCAGCCCGACCCGGTCATCGGCGTTCAATGAAAACGACAGCTCCCGGAATAAATAACGGTCCTCAATTTTAAGGGTAATATTTTCGCCGGATATGAGGGTCATGATTCGTCAATTTCAATGTTTTTATCGCGCGCCAGAAGCATTTCAACGGCCAGCAGGACGACCACCGCCCAGAGCACGACTTTCCATAACTCGCGGCCGTAACGTGATTCGGTAATGACTGGCCCGGCCGGTTTGTCATACGGCAGAACCTTGAGATTTTCCAGTTCCAGTATTTTCTCCAAGTGGTCGGCATCCACTGCCGCCAGGTCGCTTTCATCGGCAGAGACGTTGACGGCAAAAATATCCAGAACCCGGTCGTTCGCTTTCAATTGATATATGCCGGGCCGGTCGATGGGTTGGCAGTCGAACAACACTTGCCCGGATTGTTCCACTCCGGTCAGGACATAGCTGCGTTCATCCGGGGTGAACATGATGACTTGATTATCGGCCAGGGTGCGACCGGACAGAGTCCGCTGGACCGAAGAGCCAACCGTGAAACTGCGGTCCGACTGTGAGGGGTCGCCGGCCAGGTACTCCATGGCTCTTATGACCATCGGGACGAAAAAGGAGTGGCTGGCCAGGTCGGTGTAGGCGGGGGAGAGCGGGGCGGCCATGACGATATATCGGCCCAACCCCGACGGTGCTTCCACCAAGGCCGCTTTCCCGTTCGAAAACCGGGCCAGGGTGCGGTTATTGTCACCGGAGGTAATATCCGGCAAGGCGTAGTATTTCAGGGTCGGCCCGGAATCAGCGCCGTCCCTTCCGAACGGCTGAAATATCGGGTGTGTGAAATCGAATCGTTCCAGAGTAAAATATCCCGCCCGGTTGAATGAACGCGGGATGGGCGACGCGAATTTCAGGTCGACTTTCAAGCCGATCGACCGGTTGAATGAGGCGACATCGGTTTGTGCCCCAGGAACGAAGAAGACTCCGCCTCCGGCATCGACGAAACGGCTTATCTGCTGAAACATGGCGGCATCGAGTGTATCAACTCCGGCCAGAACCACGGCATCATAGTCCGACCACCTGACCGTAGCAGCCATATCGACTCCCATCGATTTGACCATCCAGTATCGGGCCAATGTTTCCTCGGGTACCAGCGCCATGCGGATCAGTTCGCCGGAACCATCACCGTCGAAAATCAAGACATTAAACATAGCCGGGATATAGAAGCTGAAAAAGAATTTGTTGTCGGGAGAGTAGCCGTCGTCGGACAGCTCAATTCGACCCGTGTGATGACCGGGAGCGGGCACCGTATGAGTGAACAATAACGTCGCGTTAGCCCCGGAGTTTATTCTGTATTCTGATTGGCTGACGCGGACGCCGTCCAGGAACAGGGACGCCAGGAGTTCGGATTTGTCGAAATTATCATAATTTTTTATTTCGGCCCGGATATTGAATGGTGAGCCAACCTCGATCAACTGACCGCCCATATCGATTCCAACCAGTCCGCAATTGCCGTCGGTTTCGACGGGCAACTCCGCGAGGTACATGGAGAAATTGTCAGGGACGGAATCGACCGGCTGGTCCAGGTTTATTTTCTGACGGTCGGTGATCAGATAAATTTCTTTGTTAAGGCTTTTGGCTTGATGCAGGAAATTCACGGCGTCGTTTATGGCTTCGGCCAGATTTTCACGGTCATATCCGACCGAAGTTTTTTTCAGGATCTCTTCGGCGACGTCGCGGCTGAACAACCGCTGTCCGGCCGGATAATCCGGCGTCCGCTCAAAGGGAATTAAAATTACGTTGTCGGCTTCGCCGAAGCTTTGAAGGATGTCTTCCGATTTCTTGATTGCCAGATCAAAAAGCTGTCCGTCTTTGACCTGCCGGTTCATGGAGGCCGATTTGTCCAGCAGGATGGCCGCCGAAACCCCGGCGTGGGAGCCGATGTATCCGCCCTTTGTGGCGGGACGGGCGAAAGCCAGCACGGCCGTGAAGATTATCAGCATGCGTAACAGCAGCAGGAGCAATTGCCGGATTTTCAGTCGTCGGACCTGGCGTTTCTGCATCTGTTTGAGATGGCGTAGCGACGAGAATTCGACGATTTTGACCCGTCTTTTGGAAAACAGGTGAATCAGAAGGGGGATTATGGCCGCCACCGCGGCGAGTAATACAGCCGAGTTCAAAAAATTAAACATGATCGATGCCAGATTTTGCTATTCGGTATATGGTTGTTTTGTGTATCTGGTGCAGAGTTCATGGTTATGAACGGAAATAGGCGCGTTCAAGGCTTCCCGGTAATACGACAGCGCCCGTTCCCGGTTGCCCCGGAGGTCGTAAATTTTACCGAGAGTTATCAGAATGTCGCCCAGATAAAACGACCGCGTTTCCAAAAATAAAGCCGTTTCCAAAAGGTTGATGGCCTCGTCCAAGTCGCCCATGCCGAACAGGGCCATTCCAGTCCAGTATCGCGGGGTCGGATCGTCATGGCTCCGGGAGATTAACTCTTCCGCCCAGTAATGGGCATCGCCGAAATAGGCGTCGGCGGCCGATGAATCATGCCACGGTCCCGGGGATTTTTTCATCCTGCCCAGAAACAGCAGAAAACTGATTTTCCCGGGAATTGATTTTTCCAGGCTGTAATAGTTTTCGGCCAGTTCAATGGCCGCGGCAGTATCGCCTTTTATGGCCATGATTTCTGCCTTTTGAAGTTGACTAGTGACGTAGGTCGTGTCGATATCGATGACCCGGTCAAAGTATTCCAGAGCGGTTTCGTAGTCACCGTTAATCAGATCGATATTGCCGAGTACCTGAAAGTAGATGGCCCGGGCCGAATCCAGACTAACCAGTTTTTCATAAGCCTCTTTGGCCCGATAGTACTGACCGGTCTGGAAACATAACCCGGCCAGTTTCCGCCAGGTGTCCAGCGAGTCGGTTCGGTATCGATCGTATCGGGCCATTTGATCCAGATACTCGAACTGCCGATCGATCTGCATCAGGACCCCGGCGCGTCCGGCATAAAAATCGAACAGGCCGCGGTGAAATTCGATAGTGTCGATGTAATTGACCCAGTCCTGCTGGAGGGAGTCCATTGGCCGGCCGAAAATCTCCTGAAGGTTTTTCAGCACGGTCAAATCATCGGACTGTATGTACCACTGTTTGACTTTGGTCGGGCCGTATTGGTCGGCCAGATACTTGACAAAAGACCCGGCCGCGACTTCGGCGGTATGAGGGTCGGCGGCATAATACCCCGACGACGTCAACAGGTCACGGATTACGGGGGGAGCGCCCTCGGCCATTATTTTTTTCATGTCGTACGCATTGAATTCAAAATACGCGGCCAGCCCCTCCAGTATGAACGGCGGCGTGTAGCCCCACAACCGCAGCAGGCTGAACATATTCGGCAGAATCGATTCGCTCGATATGAAGGAATGGCTATAAATGGTATATATACTGTTTCGAGATGGGTCCATCATGTAGCCAAAACGGCTGTCCCAGTTTATATTTTTCATGGGGCAGGGGCAGAGAAACAGGTTGATGCGGCTGGACAGGGACAGTCCGAACAGGTCGTGAAATCGATTCAGTTCTGCCTCCAAATACGTTTTCAGCGAATTCCAGTGAAAATCGGCCAATGAATTAGGCACGAAATAGAAATCGAAATTGGCGCTGGGATTGGATTTAAAAGGGAAATCGCCCGCGAAGCCATAGGAACAGCCGGACGTGTCGATTTTTATTATTTGTCGCGGGCTGACAAGTAGTTGATAAAGGGCGCCCTGTTTGCCGGGAATGTTTTCGAAGCGGGCCGGGAGATTAAACTCGATACGGAACCGTTCGGCGGTGCTGTACGGCTTTTCGCCGACAGTGGTCAAATGGACGTCGAAATCGGCAAACATGGAGTCGACCGACGTGACATTTAAATTCAGACACATATTCGCGATAAAAATATTCTGTGATGTCCCGGCGACGATTTCGGCGGTGTCGCGGATGATCTCGAAGTATTTGTCGATATGGGCCGGTTTTTGACGCACAATGAACTCCAGTTCGAGACCGTCAACCGTCTGTGCCGTAAGAGGCCAAAAGCCCGGGAATACGGTGCAAAGAGTAATAATCGTGTACAATATCAGCCTGGTCATGGTCACGTTATTTCTTATACGTCTCAATCGCCACCAGCGACGATAAGATTGTTTTTATAAAATGGCAGTATTGGCAAAGAATCCGGCTGTGAAGATAGACGGACGTCGTCGACAAAACCGAGTTCTGCCAGCAAACGGCCATGTTCCCCGCCGGCAATGACGCGCGCCAGGTCGGCCCGGCTATTTTCGAATAAAATCAACGCCAGAGATGCCGCGTCGTTGAGTTCCACTTTCATTTTTTTTTCGTGTATCAATTTGTGAATCAGCATCCCTCCGCATAAGGTATCTTCGAGGGAGAAATCGCCATCATTTCCGGCACAGAGGATGGCTACATCCAATCCGGCCCGTGAAATGAAATCGGTTACCATGGAGATATTAACAAAGGCACCGGTCAGGCTGAACGAGGATGATATGGAGGCTCGGTAGCTTCTGGTTCCATTGGTGGTGGTCATAATAATAGTTTTGCCTTTGACGCCTTTTTCCACGAATTCCATCGGCGAGTTGCCGAGGTCGAAATTGTCGATTTTTAGTCCCCCGCGCTCACCTGCCAGAAGGGTCGTGTCGGAGCCGATATTGCTGCGCATTTCGGCCGCCTCATGGGGCTCTTCCACCGGTATGATGGCGCGGGCGCCCTCCTTGAGCGCCTTGCAGATGGTGGTCGAAGCCCGCAGTATATCGATGTTAACTACGGCGCGGTTTTCGAAGCGCCGCTCTTTGGCCCGGCCCGGAATTAAATACAGTTCTATACGCATTACCGGTGTGATCCCTCTTTGTAAAACGGCGGTTTAACCACGACGGCTCCGAACAGTCTGTCGCGGATTTTCACGTCAACCCGATTGCCGAGATTGGTCAATTCCCGTTTCAGATAGCCCATAGCGATCGGTTTGCCGAGCGACGGCGATACGGTACCCGACGTCACCTGCCCGACAACTTTGCCCTCGTGCATTAATTCATAACCGTGGCGGGGGAAAGCACGCCCTTCGATTTCAAGACAGATCAGCCGCCGCGACGGTTTATCTTCTTTTTGTCTGACAAGGACGTCGCGGGCGATGAAATCACCCTTTTCGGGTTTTACGATCCAGGCCAACCCCGCCTCAATGGGGGTTGTAGTCTGGTCGATGTCGTTGCCATAGAGCGTCATTTTCATTTCCAGCCGAAGCGAATCGCGGGCGCCCAGCCCGATCAGTTTCATGTCGTGTTTTTTGCCGGCGTCCATAGTCATTTTCCATAAATCGTCGCATTGTTCATTGGGAATGTACATTTCGAAACCGTCTTCGCCGGTATAGCCGGTGCGCGAAAGGAGTACATTATATTTACCGATTTTAACGGTCGTGACATTATAGTACGGCAACGATTCGAAATCATAATCGGACATTTCGCTGATGACCGTCTGTGCATTGGGCCCCTGTATGGCCAGCAAGCCGTAATCATCCGACCTATTGACCAGATTGACATTACCGGGTTTATGGGAATGCAACCAGTCGAAGTCTTTTTGCAGATTGGCGGCGTTGACCACGAGCATATATTGATCCGGCAGGCGATAAACCAGAAGGTCGTCGACAATTCCGCCGTTTTCGTAACACATGCAGGAGTATTGTATCTGTCCGATGTCAAGGGCCGAGACGTCGTTGGTCGTCATTTTCTGAAGGAATTCCAGTGCTCCGGGGCCGGAGACGAAAAACTCGCCCATGTGTGACAAGTCAAAGAGGCCGACATTTTTACGCACGGCCAGATGTTCCTCGGTGATGCCGCTGTACTGGATGGGCATCATGTATCCGGCAAAAGGAACCATTTTGGCACCCATCGCCAGATGATATTCATTAAACGGGGTAAGTTTTACCTCGGATGCGGTTTCTGACATTTACTTGCCTCCGGAGCGAGTATAGTTCAACAGGCCGCCGGCCAGAATTATATCGCGATGCCGCCGGGCCAGATGATCGATTTTCATGGTATAAGTCTGACCTTTGGTCTTATTGACCAGTGTCAAAGTCGGGCTGTCGGCCAATTCCCTTTTAGCGTTGGGCATTTCAAGAAGGTCGGTCTGGTCGATTTTGTCATAGTCGGACGGATCGGCAAAGACGGCCGGGATGATTCCGAAATTAATCAGATTGGCCAGGTGGATGCGCGCAAAGCCCTTAACCGCGACCATTTTAATACCGAGATACATCGGCGCCAGCGCGGCGTGTTCGCGCGAAGAACCCTGGCCGTAGTTATCGCCGCCGACAATAAAACCGCCGCCCTTTTCTTTGGCCCGTTTGGAGAAATCCGGGTCAACCTGATAATACACGTACTCGGCGATTTTGGGAATATTGGAGCGCAAAGGCAAAACCTTGGCTCCGGCGGGCATGATATGGTCGGTGGTGATATTGTCGCCGACTTTGAGCAGAACTTCGCCCTCGATTTTTTCGGCCAGAGGCTGGTTTATCGGAAGCGGGGCGATGTTGGGTCCGCGCCTGACTTCCACTTTAGCCGGCGTTTTCGACGGCGGGATTATGCCAGAGTCATCTATTTTTAACGTTTTCGGCATGGTTATTTTGGGGTACTTGCCCAATTTGCGCGGGTCGGTTATGGTTCCGAACAAGGCGGCGGCGACACAGGTTTCGACGCTGGCCAGATAGACATTGGCGTCCTTGGTGCCGGATCGTCCGGGGAAATTGCGGTTGAATGAACGCACGGAAACACCGCCGGAGTTGGGCGCCTGACCCATGCCGATACATGGCCCGCAAGCGCTTTCGATGACGCGGGCGCCTGAGGCGATGATATCGGTCAGGGCGCCATTGGCGGCGATGGCTTCGAAGACCTGCTTGGAGCCGGGTGTCACCGTCATCGAAACGCTGGGGAAGACCTTTTTGCCTTTCATGAGCCTGGCGGTGGCCATCAAGTCATTGTATGACGAATTGGTGCAGCTGCCGACGCAAACCTGATCCACCGGCAGCTTCTTAAGTTTGCGGACTTCGATGACATTATCCGGGGAATGAGGCTGGGCGATAAGCGGCTCAAGTTTGTCGAGGTGAATTTTCACTACACGGGCGTATGAGGCATCGGGGTCGGCTTCCATTTTGCGCCAGACCTTGGGGCGCTTTTGTAATTTCAGGAAATCTTTGGTTTTTTCATCGGAGGGGAAAAGCGACGTGGTTGCGCCCAGCTCGGCGCCCATGTTGGTGATAGTGGCTCTTTGCGGGACGGTCAGCGAGGCCACTCCAGGGCCGCCGTACTCGATGATATTGCCAACGCCGCCTTTGACGGTTAAAATTCGAAGGACTTCAAGGATGATATCTTTGGCGGTAACAAAAGGTTTAAGGGAGCCGGTCAAGTGAACATTTATTATGTTGGGCATTTTCATATAGAACGGCCCGCCGCCCATTGCACAGGCGACATCCAGCCCGCCCGCGCCGATGGCCAGCATGCCCAGGCCGCCGCCGGTCGGGGTATGCGAATCGGAACCCAGGAGGGTTTTGCCGGGAGCGCCAAAACGTTCGAGATGGACCTGGTGGCAGATACCATTGCCGGGTCGGGAGAAGTAGATGCCGTATTTGGCCGCGACCGTCTGCAAATACTGGTGGTCGTCGGCGTTTTCAAACGACGCCTGAAGCATGTTGTGGTCAACGTAGGAAACCGAAATCTCGGTTTTGACTTTTTTAAGACCGAGCGCTTCGAACTGCAGGTAAGCCATGGTTCCGGTGGCGTCCTGTGTCAGAGTCTGGTCGATTTTGATGGCGATATCTTCGCCGGGTTTCATATTCCCGGTAACAAGATGCTCGGCGATGATTTTTTCGGCTAAATTCTTTCCCATAATATACTCCTATATCAAAAATTCCACGTCCAGCAGAATCTATCAAAAAACCCCAAAAGTGCCCGGTTGTCAATGGATTATTTTTACGTGCGGGTACCCGTTTTAGGAACAATAATATTACGTAATCGGTCGGCCCGGATTAAAAAAATAGGCCTTTTGAAATATAATGCAGTCTGGTACCTTAGATTTAAAAGATTTAAAAAAGGAGATTTTAATTATGGGATTTGTTGAACTCGAAAAATTGCCGGAGTTGACCATCGCCGAGGGCATTACCGGGCGGGCGGTGACGGCCGACACGGTTACGGTTATGCACGTGGTCTTGAAGGCCGGGGCGATTATCCCCGAACATGCCCATTATCATGAGCAGGTGGTTAATGTCATCGAAGGCGAGATGGAAATGATGGTCGAGGGTAAGCCGTTTCGACTGGTTCCGGGCAAGGTTCTCGTTTTGCCGCCCAATGTCGTCCATTCGGGCAGAGTCATTTCGGAATGCAAGGTGGTTGACGTATTTCATCCCGTGCGTAAGGATTTTGCCGGGTCAAGTTTTGGCGGGTATCCGGGGAAGAAGTAACGGGCTTTGTGGGGCTAATATTTCCCCGGCGGCAGGAACCCATTCTGGCCGCAATCTTAATATCATTGCCGACCTGGCCGAAGGTACTGAAGAATGAAGCGCGGGAATCCGGTTTTTGATTTGTCCCGCCGGAAGCATGAAAAGGCCGATCATACGATTCAGGGCGTAAGGGATTATCGATGTTTCCCGTCAATTGGGCCGTTTACAGGGTTACAAAAATTATCGGGTTCGGGACATGAAAGGTGCAAAAAATCCTTGCAACCTTTTCCTTGACTCCTTAAATTTATTTTGAAATCGAAATCCGAAGGAATCGAATAATTCGCGGATTTCAAAAGATCGAATTATCGGACTAGTTTGTCGTGAAAAGTCGCTGATGGCAACCCGGCTTTATTAGCCTGATTTCAGGCTGGAGGGAATGCCTATGCTAAGATGATGAATTAAACCCACTTAGCTCTGGTAGGTCGGGTTCCGAATCCCGACGCAGTGGGGATGAGAAACCCGACATCATATTAGTGTGAAAGTGAAATGCCGGCGGGGCAAAACCGCTTGGCGGAAATGAAATAACCATTATATTTCATGAAGGGAGGTGAGATATGCGTATGATCAGAGTTTTCTTGATTCTGGCGGCGGTCTTATGCCTTTTGACAACTTGCTGTGATGATTGCGAAGATTGCCCGGTCTGCCCGGAGCCGGAGACCGAGGAGCATCTGTTTTATATTGCGCCGAAAGAAGGACACTTTGTTAAGATCTTCTCTGTCGAACAGGAGGCCTTTATTGACTCAATTTATATAGACAGTGCGGCTATAAACCAGCCTAGCCAAAGATTAGTAATCCATATCATTGGCGATGATTCGCTTCTTGCTGTATCGGCGGGCACACGAACCTACATTGTTGACTTGAAAACGAAGGAGATCACTGATTCATTCAGGGCAAGTGCGCCTGTTTTCAGCCGAAATTCCCGCTATTATTTTTATTATAACAGCATTGATGACGAAAACAGACGATATGAATTGTATCTGTATCCGGAACATACTCTTATATTTTCCGATCCAAACGCGCATGGTTTCTCCAATTTCTGTAATCAGTCTGAAATCATGACCTACCAATACTATGTAACTCAAGGAGAGCCGATAGAACTTGGCCGTTACAATGTCTTGGGCGGCTCTGCTGACCACGTGGCCATGACCTGGCATGGGAACCGGGTGACATTTTTTGTTAGTCAGGCTGTCGGCAGTTTGAGAAAGACATTTATCGACGCGGCGACCTACAGCTTCTTTGGCGTGTGCGATTTTGATTCGGATACACTCCGACAATTAAAATCTTTTTCCGCGTTTGGGACAACAGCTCTGGCAGTTAGTCCGGACGAAAAATATGTATATTTTACTGATTATGGTCCTAAGCAACTTTGGTACACACCAAGCGGTCATATTTTCGTCTGGAACACAGAAACCGAAGATTCTGTGGCTGCCATTCCGAATCAGGGCATTGATATGTTCAATATGCTGGTGGTTTCATCGGACTCGAAATATATATTGGCGCGACCATACAATATACTGAATGAGTATACAACGTTTAGCATAATTGACGCCAAGGAATTTCGAGTTATAGGAATATACGATTTGGGCTCCTTGATTGGTAACGTCACAGCCAAGTATTGTTCACGGACCAGTCTATTTTATTAGACATGATGTATTTGTTGCTCATTATATAGTTCTAAAGCCTAAACAGTGAGGTAATGAAATGAAAATAATAATTCTATCTCTCGGACTTCTGGCATTGGCTTTTTGCATTAATTCCAATGCGGAGCATTATTATTCTGATAACAGGCAAATACCGCTGTACGTTGATTCCACAAAGGTTTAGATTCTTTTTGACAACGATTATCAATTTAATTATGACGTGTTCTTTCTGCAATATCCAAGAATCGATTCATTAGAAACCGGTTTTGCCCAAGACCAATTCAGGGTGGCCAAAATAAATTCCGGGAGCAATTTAAACGCGTTTATGGATTCCTTATTGAAGGATTACCGCGTCGCATTGGTGAATCCATATTTTAAGAACAGCAAAGATTCAGCAATATTTATTGGTCGAACAATATGCTGCAAATTCGGGGATAATGTCTCTTATGATTTTATTGACAGCCTGAATGCTTATTATGACGTTGAAATTTTCTACGAAAACGAAATGACACCCAAGCTCTTTCTTTTGAGCGTTATGGATGACGCCGAACATTCGACTCTTGAAATTGCCAATATTTACTATGAACTAGATGAAACAGATTTCTGTCACCCCAATTTCTTAGGCGGCTTTGAATGGTTGGGCTATCCCATTTATGATCATTATTGGAATGAACAATGGGGAATGGAGAGAATATTCAGGGCTTATGCTGGTTCGCCGGATTCAATGAACCATCGGGTTTTTGAAATAACAACTGGCGATACCAATATTACCGTAGCAATAATTGACCAGGGAGTAGGTCCGCACCATGATATACCTGAAGATCAACTTATTATTGGGTATGACTTTGCGAACATGGACGAAGACCCATTGCCGTGTGATTTCCCCAGATTTTTTATTGGCTGGCACGGCCAAGCCATGGCGGGAATTGTTGGGGCCTCTCATAATCGAGATACATGCCTTATCAACGATCCCAACACTGGCATTTATGGAATCGCGCCGTCATGCAAAATCATGCCCATAAAAATGGGTACGGGGTTTATTGGGGACGTCTTATATGGAGATACAACTTGCGAAGAAACTTGGAATGATTGGCCCAATTGCCGGGGCTATGCGTTTGTCGATAATGAAAGGTTGGGGCTGGCGGTAC
>CAYWLR010000013.1:0-76466 GCA_964459465.1 uncultured Ignavibacteriaceae bacterium
GACTTCACCCGTTTATCGCCGCGTCTGGGAATAAGCTTCCCGATATCCCCCAGGACACAATTTCATATAAACTACGGCAAATTTTTCCAGCGTCCCGATCTGGTCCGGCTGTATGTCGGCTATGATTTTATGGCCCGACGCATTACGCAGGGCGGGTCGTATTATCCTTTCCCGAGTCCTAATCTGGAGCCGGAGAAAATCACGCAGTATGAGGCCGGTATTACCCATCAGCTGGGAGAGAATACCGTCATTGAAATAGCGGCGTATTACAAGGATGTGCAAGATTTGACCCAGATTTTCAAGCAAACACCGGCCAGTCCTTTCGAATATGATTTCTTTGCCAATACCGATTACGGGACGATTAAAGGGTTTGACGTGTCCCTTATGATGCGGCGTAGCCGCTCACTCCAGTTGAATTTCAACTATACTTTAAGCTGGGCGACCGGGACCGGATCCTATGCCCAGACCCATTATATTATCACCTGGGCCGCCACGGAACCTCCCAAACAGACGTCGCCTCTCGACTATGACCAGCGACATAATTTTTCGGCTATCATAGACATGCAGACGTTCAAGGGAGACGGGCCCAGAATCGGCAATTACTTTCCCTTTGAATTTTTGCGGGCCAATGCCATAATCAATATGGCCAGTGGCACACCATACACTCCGACCCAACCTTATGATGCCGTCAGCCAGGCCGCGGTCAGCCCGATACCCCGGGCAACCATGAATTCCGAATATATGCCATGGGCTTTCCAGGTTGATTTGAGAGTGGAGCGTACCTTTACCGTCGGGGATTACAAGATAATGCCGTTTGTCTGGGTCAAAAACCTGTTCAACAATGAAAACGTGTATTCGGTCTATGAAGGTTCCGGTTTGCCTGATAATACCGGGTACCTTGCTACCGAGTCGGGTTATTCAGCCTACGCCGGGCATGCCGCCGAATTGCAGGCTTTTGACAAATATGGCCTGATTCAAAATAATCCCAAAAACTTCGGTGAGCCGAGAATGATTTTGCTCGGTTTGAGAATGGCATTTTAAAGGGAAGGATGGAATAATGAGAATATCAATTATATTGGGCCTGGTCCTTGTGCTGGCGGTGTCGGTTGCGGCCGCCCCGAGAATGGGACCTGGCGCAAGAGATTATAGTCCCATGTCCCGGGCGATCGATAATGAAAAATATATCGATGCCAACAATATTTTAATGTTCGTGACCAATCACGGTAATTTTGGCCGGGATTTATCGGGGGTTTTCGGGTACGATTACGGGACTTTTTATCCGTTTAACACGATTCAGGATATTCTGGACGGAAGACAGGATTTTTCGATTATTTACGCGTCCGGTTTATGGGTTGGTTGCGTCGATTCGGCCACCGGTGAAACCCGGATTGCCATCGCCGAATACACCGACGAATACGTGCCTGGTCCGATGGTTGGCGGGACTTTTCAGCCCGATAATCCATCGTTTAAGGTCTATAAGCTTTACAAAGACAGTCTGGAGAATAATCCCAATGAAGATTTTTTAAACTGGCCGATTGACCAGGGAGCACCCTGGAAGCTGGCCGAAAACGGTGTTGACAGCATCCCTGACATGGTCGGCGATCAAATGCTCTGGGCGGTATATAATGATGCCAGTATCACCCAGCATGTGCACGACGCCGGGAGTACCCTGCCGCTGGGTCTTGAGATAAGGCAAACCACCTTTGCCTATGACCGCGAAGACCCGCTGGGGAATATCATCTTCCTTCGCTTTCAAGTGTACAATAAGGGTGGTAACACTCTGCAGGATTGTTATATATCGCTCTGGGCCGATCCGGACCTGGGTGAATACACCAATGACCTGGTTGGCTGCGACACCGTTCTGTCGATGGGCTTTTGTTACAACGGTGACAACAACGATCAGCAGTTTGGCTCCAACCCGCCAGCCGTAGGTTATGACTTCTTTCAAGGCCCCCTCGAGTTTACCGACAACCCCGATGACACCGCCCGCATGTGGGGGCAGTTGTATGAGGGATATGTCAACATGGGCATGACCTCATTCAATAAGTACATCAACGGGACCGACCCCGACAGCTATATCGAGACTTATAATTACATGAGCGGCAAAAACCGCGATGGTTCGGATTATACGTATAACGGCATTCCCACCAAGTACTTTGTCGCGGGCGACCCGGTCACGGGTCAGGGCGACCTTGATTTTGCCCCGGAAGACCGACGTTTCATGTTATCCACCGGACCGATTACGTTCCGTCCCGGTGATTCCACCGAAATCCTGGCGGCCATCGTTGTCGGCCGTGGGGCCGACCGGTTATCCTCCGTTACGGTTATGAAGTACAATGATAAGTTCGCCCAGGCCGCCTATGAAAACAATTTTGTCGTCGCACATACGCCGGCCGCCCCGGTCGTGACATGTGTGACGGGCGACGAACAGATTTCTATTTACTGGACGGATACTTCCGAAGTGGACCATGGTGATTATCCCTTCGAGGGCTATGCCCTGTTCATGAGGACCGACCTCTCTGCCGATTGGACCAAAATCGCGTATTTTGATGAAATCAACGGCGTGGCCAAGATTTTGGATGAAGTTCAGGATCCGATCACTTCGGCCCTTGAAACCCGGCTGGTCAAAGAAGGTACCGATGAGGGTATCCAGCATCACTTCGTCGTCAAAAGAGATTATGTCACCGGGCGCAAACTGCGCAACAATATTAAACAGTTTTTCCGTCTGGAAGCATATTCATACGATGAATCCGGCTTTCCCAAGACGCTGACCTCGGCTACGCAATTTGACGCCACGCCGGAAGCGGCGCTGGCCGGAGATCGCTGGCCGTATATGTTCGACGATACTCTGCCGGTGGAGCATATAGCAGGGGAGTCCGACGGCAGCGTTGTCCCGGTCGTGCTGGATCGTACCCTCTTTTATGGTGATACCTTCCTGGTCGTATTTGAAGAGGATGGTGAAGGAGGGTATACCTGGGATCTTGTCAATCAAACCCTTGATGATATAATCCTTGATGACCAGACCAATCAATCGGGTGACAAGAATTATGAAATTACCGACGGCTTTATTGCTATAGTTTCCGGTCCCGAGCCGGTTGGCAAGAGCTACAGCTACGCCAGCGCCAGTCCGCCCAATTTCAGTCCGATTGCGGTATCAGAAATCGGTTACCCCGGTGATGACTACCCGAACGGTCGCCGGTGGTTTACCGGCGACGATGAAAGCGGCGGAGAATTGCTCTTTGGCGGTGTCTATATGGAACCGAATTTCTGGGGTGCCACGACGGTTGCGCTGGGTGATATGAAACCGGTCGAATTACGGTTTCGCCCTATGGAATCCTACACCGACTTAAACAGCAATTCACAGTATGACATCGGTGAACCCTATGAAGTGGATGAACCGGATTCGACCCAGAAAGCATTTGTCTATAGAACCTTTGACCCGGCCACATATCTTGGGTTTTACGATATACCTTTCACGGCCTGGGATGTCAGCGATCCCGACAATCCGCGCCAGGTTAACGTTGTCTTCCGCGATCGGGATCAAAACCTTCAGTGGGATTTAAGTAATGCGGCCGATCCGCCGGATCCGCTTTTGCCCAACAACGGCGACCAGCGCTACAATTATCTCTGGGTTCTGACGTCCGACTATGATGCGACCGGGACAATGTACGGTGACGGGACCGGCGGCACCATAGATTTCTGGGGCGGCGATGAATACGTGGTTGATGCCATGTGGACTATCTGGTTGGATATGCGTAATAGTGCAGACCTTGGCCTCTTGGGTATGCTATCGGAAGAGTGTACTCTAACTCTGGTGCCAAACGTCATCAATACTCCGGCCGATACCTTCATGTTCGTGACCTCAACCCTGGAAAAAACATCAGAAGCGGCCGATCTCGATGCCATCAACGTCGTGCCCAACCCCTTCTATCTTTACGGGCCGTATGATCCGTCGGTCGGCAATTACCAGATCAAGTTCCAGCATCTTCCGGCGGAATGTAAAATAAGCATTTTCAACCTGGCCGGGGACAGGGTTCGGCTGATAGAGAAAAACGACCCGACCACTTCGGTGGCCACCTGGAACGCCCGGAACGACAGCGGTATCCCGGTGGCATCGGGCATATATATTTATGTCGTCGATGCGCCCGGATTCGGAGTCAAGAAGGGTAAGCTGGCGGTTTTTGTCGAAACTGAAGTCCTTGAGAAGTACTAGCAAGGAAGAAAGGAATTATGCAATGAATAAAAAAATTGCCTTAATCGTAATGGTTCTCCTTGCTGTAAGTATATCGATTACTTATGCGGGGAACAGCAGCCGCATCGGGACGGCGGGAGCGCAGGAGCTTCGAATTCCGATCGGCTCGCGCGGCACGGCCATGGGCGGCGCCGTAATATCCAGCATTACCGGGGTTGAATCCATTCAATGGAATCCGGCCGGGCTGGCCTACACGGAGGGCACCGAGGTTATGTTCACCCACCTGCCGTACTTTGTCGATATCAACGTCAATTTCGTCGGTATCGCCACAAATATTGAAGATTTCGGAACCCTTGCGGCCTCGGCCAAGATCGTGTCGATCGGCGATATAGAAGTGACCGACGATTATTATCAAGACGGCACCGGGGCCTTTTTCAATCCGACCCTGATGGTGTTGACAGCATCATACGCCCGTATCCTGACGACCCGGGTATCGTTCGGGGCGACGGCCAAACTGATCAACGAGAAAATCCATGACGTGTCGGCCACCGGTTTCGCCGTTGACATCGGGTTCATATATGAACCGGGCTGGCGCGATATGGCTCTGGGAATAGCCATCAAGAATTACGGGCCGGAAATGCGCTTCAGCGGCATAGGCTTCAGCCGACCACTGGATGGCCGCCAGGGTGCCGCCGAGGGTGCCGCGTTTGAAATTCCCAGTACTTTCGACATCGGCCTTTCCTACAGCGCCTACAACCAGGGACCTAACCTGGGCAAGCTCTGCGGAAATTTCACTTCGTGCAATTACTCCCAGGATATCTGGAGCGGCGGCGCCGAATACTCGTATGACGATACCTATTTCCTGCGCGCCGGATACAGCTATGCCGACCAGAATGATTATCTGTACGGCGTAACATTCGGCGGCGGCTTGAAATTCAAAATGGGTAACACAAACATGTTTTTCGAGTATGCCTGGAACCAGACAGAGGTCTTCGAAGACAATCATTTCTTTACGATAAGAACGACTTTTTAGACCGCAAATGTCATGATGAAAAGGGCCGGACGGTAATTGTCCGGCCTTTTTTTTATTGAAATCGATTTTGTCAAGTCTTGAAGTGGGTCAGGAAAACGGTGGCATCAATATCAATCATTAAAGGTCAAGCGGCGGTATTGCTCATGCACTGGGACCAGATCTGGAAGATTTCGTCGTCGTGGGTCTGGGCGTTGACAACGGCGTCGGCCTTACCGCTTTCGATGACGTTGACGAAGCACATCAGCAGCACGGGGTCGAAGGCGGTTCCGGAATCTTTCTGCATTATGTCGAGCGCCTTCCGGACGCTGTAGGCGGGGCGGTAAACCCGGTCGGACGTGAGCGCGTCGAAAACGTCGGCGATGCTGATAATCCGGGCGCCCATGGGGATATCCTCGCCTTTCAATCCCAGCGGGTAGCCGGTGCCGTCCAGCTTTTCATGATGGGCCATCATGAGGGGCTTGATGTCCCAGGGGAATTCCATCCCCCGGAGAAGCTCGACGCTGTATTCGCTGTGTCGTTTGATCTGTTCGAATTCCTCATTGGTCAGACGCCCGGCCTTTTTCAGGACGTCGTCGGCAATTCTGATTTTGCCGATATCATGAAGCAGCGAAGCGGCGACGATGGTTTTCAAAAGCGACGGTTGCAGACCCAGTTCGCGCGCCAGAAGCAATGACAGCGCCGCCACCCGGTCGGAATGTCCCTTGGTGTACTTGTCCTTCTGATCGATTTTCATGGCCATGTCATGGAACGTTTCGAGGTACAATTTCTCGATGGAGTATATATCGTCCTCGGCCTGCTCGCGCTTGCCGTCGGCATTGAGACAGGTGTAAATGTGATAACTCTGTTCGAGGTCGGTCAGGGCATTGAGGTGTTCGCCGGTCGCACGGTACAACTTGCCGCGCTCGCGAAGAACTTCGGCTTCCTGGTAACGGGCGCCGGTCTGACGGCTGATTTCCAATGAGGCCGCAAAATGGGTCACGGCTCCGTCGAAATCCCCGCACTGATGGGCAATCATCCCGGCGATCTTTTTGGCCTCGACCAGGTGGATATTGACGATATTGGCTTCGATCAGATGGTCCAATGCCCGCTGGCAATGTATTTGGGCATTGGCGACGTCGGAATTTTTTAGATAATGCTCGGCCAGGTTGAGATCGACGATGAGGATGAGCGAGGAGTCTTTAATTTTTTCGGCGGTTTCCAGCGCTTCCCTGAAAAACACGAAGGCGTCATCGTACATTTTTCTTTCGGCGTACGATATGGCGATGTTATTCTTGGTATAAGCGCTTTTTCTGATTTCGCCTTTTTCGGCATATATGTCCAGTGACTCCCGGTACAATTCCAGTGCCTTTTGCCAGTCGCCTTTCATGTTCATGATGGTGCCCAGATTATTGACCAGGTCGGCATATACCAGAGAGTTATCGATTTCACGGGCGACTTCGATGGCTTCGGCGTAGGTCGTTTCGGCCTCTTCAAAGTCGCCCAGCTCGACGTAAACAACGCCGAGGTTGCGGAGGGCCTTGCACAGGCCGTTTCGGTCATTCAGACGGCGACAGGCGCCGATGGCTCTCTGGTGATAACCCAGGGCGCGGTCATGATCACCCTGGCGGGCCAGCAACTGCCCGATTTGCGTGAACGTTTCCGATTTGACGGCCAGATACTGGTTGTCGCGGCAGAAATTGAGAATCTTCTGATATTCTTCGATGGCGCGGGAATAGTTTCCCTGCGACGTATAGGCCTTCCCTTTCTCTCGGTGCAGTTCGAAGCGCAATTCCATGGAAAAGGCCGGCAATCCCTTGGCGTTCCACAAATCCTCCAGCGAACCCAGATACCCGAGCGCCTTGTCGAATTCGAAGGAATCATTGGCCTGTTTGGCCAGACTCAATAACCGGTTCATGGACATAGTCCAGTCGGTGGCGGTCGGGGACTGCCCGAAACCGCCACCGCCTGTCGGCAGACAGTTCATCCGGTCATCAGGTCTGTCGGGATTAAGCATTCATGCCTCGCAGGACGTTATTGGCTGCCAGCTCCGCCTTCTGCCGGCCGTTTTCGATTTCGAGTTTGGTGTATTGTTTGGCGGCCGTGTCGAATTTGAAATAAGCCAGGTCGATATTACCGTGGTCCTTGGCAATGATACCTTGCTCATAAAGAACGTCGGCCATCAGAGCTGAAAGCTGGTGCTCGACGGTCATCCGGTATGTTTCTTCGAGCAGTTCTTCGGCCCCGGCCAGATCACCCATTCCCCGCAGAATCATGCCGTCGATAAGATTCAATTCGCATTCCAGCGCTTTCGAATTCAGGCCGGGGAGGAGCTTTCTCGCCGTGTCGATAACTGACTTGGCCAGAATGGATTCGTTCTGATACAGGTAGCATTTGGATATATTCTGATAGCAGATCTCAACCAGGTTGAGGTCTTTTTCTTCGAGGGCGATGGCCAGAGCTGAATTCAGGCTGATAATGGCCTCCCGATAACGTTTCAATTCCGTTTCGGTCAGGCCGATGTTTAAAAGGACATAGCCTTGCCTGATGGTATTTCCGCAGCTTTCGAAATCATTCAGGCAGAGGCGGAAAGTCTTAATCGATTCCTCGCGCTCGTCGGTCGCCGACTGTATGGCCCCCAGCGTATTTAATATGGTCGCCCGGAGTTCATGGTCACTGATTTCGGTCGACCACTCCAGGGCCACTTCACAAAGCTCTTCGGCTTTGCGATAATGACCCTTCTGGAACGCCATGTTGGCGCGATTGCGGACACACTCGGAGGCGCCTTTTTTATCATCGAGGCCCAGGAATATCTGCTGGGCTTCCAGATATAATCCTTCCGCCGCCTCCCATGCCGACTCCATCATTTTTGCCCGGCCGGTTTCTTTCAGGATGCGGGCGCGCAATCTGTGGTCCCGCATCGCTTCCGGCGTACTTATGGCCGATTTCAGTAATTCCAGAGCAACCACGACATTGCCTTGATGAAGCCAACCTTGTGCCAAATTCAGAAGCGCGTTCCCATCGGTAATCCCGGCGCAGGAATCGTTCCATATTCTATTTGTGGTTTGCACGTTCATCATCAGTTACCTCTAATTAGTTGCTCTCTGATTACTTGAACGGGTTGAAAACGTAATCGGAAATCAGGCCGTAGGCCGAGAAATGGTGCAGTTCCGCCTTGACCACCTTGTTAACCGTGTCGAGTTGACAGACAATATCCTCGAATTCGCCCGTGACATTATTAAAATAGGCGATACGGATTGATTCCTCGACAACGCCGGTCAGGTCGGCGTCACGGTATGACATAGTTACTTTGACGGGGACGTTGAAGACCAGGCCGTTGGTTCCGAATTCATTGTAGAAGACACTCAAGTCCGGAATGAGGATACTGAAAGTGGTGTCATTATCGATCGCTCCTGCGGGAACCTCGATTATGACATCAAAAAATTCCAGCCGTCCGCCGGTTTCTGCGGATATGACCTGATCCACATAAAGTCCGGAACCATCGCCCGGAGAAAGCAGGGCCGCGGCCAGAGAAGACGCCGAACGTCCGAGGACTTTTGTTTCCTGCGTCGGTTCGGTACTCTCCAGCGGAGATTTCGAGCAACCGACCGCAAGTAATAACAGCGCGGCGGCCGCAAGAACGAAGAAAACCCGATTTTTGGTGCTCGGAGACTTCATTTCGATTCCCCTTTCAGATATTGGCGGTTTTTCCAAATTTCTTTTCATGGTGAAGACTATCATGGCAACAATGATGCCGAGGGCAAAACTGACTTGTTATGCCATGTTTGACAACGAGTTATGGGCGTCAGAGAAGAAGCCGACCGGAATCGCAAAACAGGGCAACCGAATCAATTCATGCCGGGCCGTTGTATTCGTTGAGCGTTAAGTGGAAATGTACGTTTATATTAAGAGAATTGACGAAAAGGTGGAACGTTATGTTCCGAAATCAGCTTTTTCGGCGGTCTTGGACCGGCGTGGCATCCTGAAGTATCCGCCGCAATCGGGGCCGCGAAATCTGCAGAAACCGGGCTGCTTCGGTTTTATTCCAGGAAAACATATCCAGCACCTGTTTGACAATCTGCTGTTCGATGCTGTCCAGACTGACCCCTTGGGGAGGGACGTTAATTGATATCATCTGCCGGTCGGCCAGGTTGATGCGGCTGTTTTTAAAAGCGGCTCTGACCAGTTTTGCCTTAACCGTTTGTCCTTTGGTCAGAAGGACAGCACGTTCAATGACGTTGCATAACTCACGGATATTGCCGGGCCAACTATATTCTCGCATTTCAGAAAGAGCCTGATCCTCAATTTTAAGACCGGGTTTGCCGTATATTTTGGAATAGAACTCCAGATAATAGTTTGTCAGAAGAGGAATATCCTCCAGCCGTTCCTTTAATTCCGGTATCTCGATGGTTAACAGATTAAGGCGATAATAGAGGTCTTCCCGGAACCTTCCCTCGCGGACAGCATTATCGAGATTCAGGTTGGTGGCGACAACCACGCGGACATTAACATCCGTTTCACGGACACTGCCGATTTTTCGCAGCCTTTTATCTTCGAGTATCTTTAGCAGTTTGGATTGAGCCGAAGCGCTCAAATTGCCGACTTCATCCAGAAAGAGCGTCCCGTTTTGGGCATACTCGAATAAGCCCATTTTGTCCGATTTGGCATCGGTGAAAGCACCCTTGACGTGTCCGAAAAGTTCCGATTCGAACAGTTCATCGGGTATGGCCGAGCAGTTCACTTCGACCAGATTATGGTTCCGACGAACTCCGGTATAGTGCAAAATCTTGGCGATAAGACCCTTTCCGGAACCGGTTTTCCCCAGAATCATGGCGCTGGGGAAATCCACGTCGGCCAGAAGGGCAATCTGGCTTTTGATATTTTGAATTGACGGAGTAGATCCTATCAGAGCCTCGATTCCGAATCGTTCTGCACTTTGAGGTTTTTCTTCCGGGATTGTTTCAATCTCCTCAAGTAATCGCCCGAGTCTTTCGAAACATTGCTCGCCGCTAAGGATTTCTGAAATTCCGAGTTTGGAAAATTTAATGGCTTCGTTGACCGACGAATTATCGGCCTTTCCGACCAGCGTTACATCGGCCCGGGATGTCGCCAATGACACCAGAAAATCCGGAGCCGAGAAGCGCGGGTCATCCAGGTCAACGAAGACCATCAGCGACCCGGAATCTATGTTTAGGTCAATCGGGGATTGGTACCACGATAAATGCTTTTCCAGACCGCCGGATTTTTGTTTCAGTTTTTCCCGGCTCGACCCGTCTATAATATCACCGAATATGATCGTTTTATCAGGCATAATAGGCTATTTATCTTATTATCGGTCAGAGAGATGTTTCCCTTGACGGGCATGACAAAACCCGGAAATTGCCGCCGACGCGTTTGGAAAGGTATAATTCCAGGGAATCATTTTCCACTTATTCTGCACCGAATTTGTATTATATTAATTCAAGGATGGCATTTTGGGCGATCACAATGATAACATGGCTGCGACCGTATGACCGATAGCGAACTCTGGCAGGAAATTCTGAACAACGACCCAGAGGCATGGCGCCAGTTGGTAGAACGCTATCAGGCGCTGGTTTATGCCGTCTGTCTTCGGTCGGGACTGCCGATTGCCGACGTGGCCGATTGTTTCCAGCAGACCTGGGTGTCTTTATATAGATCCCGCAATAGCATAAAGGATCCGGTTCGCCTATCGGCCTGGCTGGTAACCACCGCTAAACGTGAGGTGCTAAAAGCCAAACGTCAGACGGATAGAGCGGTTAATCTTAATTCTGCGGTGGAGTTGATTATGCCATCGGTCCTGCCGGATGAAGAGCTTGAACAACTGGAGCGTCAGGCCCAGATTGAATTAGCCATGATTAAACTTGATAATCGCTGTCGCAAGGTCTTGGAGGCGTTGTTCTTTGCCCCGGAAAGCGAATCATACGAGATTATCGCCAGATCGCTGGGGATATCGGCTAACAGCTTGGGGCCGTTGCGCCAACGATGTTTGGAGAAGCTCAAAAAGATATTGGAGGAAAACGGTTTTGACGAAGAACGGAATGTTAAATAATGCGCTCTGTAATATACATTAGAGGAGTATAACTACGCGACATTTAACCAGAAAAGAGATTTTAAGAGCCGCTCTGGCCGTCAATGAGGAATTCACCGGGCATCTGGCAGAATGCCCTCAATGCCGGGATTATGTTCTTATGTTGCGGGCGTTTAACGCTTCAAATCGGCTTCCTCTGGCCAATGCCCCAAGGGCGTGGATCGAGCGGGCCATGAAGTTGGGACAAAAAGAAACTGTTTCGAAGCGCACCGTTCAGATTCTGGCCGAACTGGTGTTCGATTCATGGACGGTCCCGCATCCGGTTGGCGTTCGGGGTGAGGCAGTCACCGATAATCGCCGCCTGCGCTTTGAATGTCCCGAAATAATTTTTGACCTCCATGCCGAACACGGCGATTCGGAATGGGCATTTGTTGCACAGGCAATCGGTTCTGGAGCCGAGGTGACCAAAATCAGAATTGGCCGCCGGACCATTGTCCCTGATGGGGCAGGCATATATCAATGGTCGTCGAATAGGCCGCCGAAAAAATTATCGCTCGTGACGGAGCAGAAAGTCATCGACTTGCCGGAATTGATATGGAAAAGACGAACGACGAAATAACGGTTCGAGACTATCTGTCAAGAGGCATTGTTGCCGACCGCGATGAATTCGCGCTGGCGGAGCTGTGCCAGCGATTTATACTCGATGAATCGAGGCGGTCGCTTAAAAAGGCTCTGACACTGGCCCGACGGTTTTCAGCCCGGACCCAAAATCAAAAGGATCCCTTGCGGGTGGCGGCGATGCGCTGTCTGGCCCGCGTATCACATATGAGCGGCCGTCATGCCGAGGCGTTGGGGGCTTATCTTGAGGCCCGCCGCTTGCTCTAAGATGACCCGTTGACAACGGCCCGTATCGACCGGGCGTTAATCGACGTCTATATGTATCTTGGTGATTTTAAAAAATCCCGTCAATCCGCCCGCTTGGCACTCAAGGCTTTCGATAAGCTCGGGGCAAAAGCCGACAAGGCTCAAACCGAAGTCAATTTCGCCAACCTGTTGCATCGGCAGGATCGCCATGTTGAAGCGGAAAGACTTTATCGGTCGGCGGCGGAATATTTCGAAAAGGAAAACAATGAGCTGGCTGTAGCCCGCTGTCAATATAACCGCGCCAACACGCTGGTCCAATTATTTGAACTGGAATCGGCTGAAAACCTCTATTACAGCGCCGAAAAAATTTATAAAAAGGCCGGCTATACGCTTGATGCCTGTGACGCTCGTTACGGGCTGGCGTGGTTGTGGATGCTGACCGGCAAATTCCACCGGGCCTTTTTGGAGCTGGCCGATTGCGAGAAAATATACAAAGAAAGCGGCGATCTTCGCGGCGAGGCTCTCTGCATTCTTGATCGGGCCGAGGTGAATCTGGGACTGGGATTATACCGGGATGCCTATCTGACGGCTATCGCGGCAGAGAAGAAATTTGCGCGACTGGGACTGACTTATGAACTGGCCAAGGCGGCCTTGTTTCGCGGTCAGGCGGCCGCGGCGCTGGGGCGGACCAGGGAAGCCGGATTGTCGGCCGAGCGTTCGCGCCGTATATTTGAAAAGGAAAAAAACTACGGATTCATGGGTGTAGTACACTTATTGAATGCCGACCTTGGTGTTTTCGGCGATACTTCGGCAGAGAATAGCTTGAAGAATGCCCGGCGTTATTTCACTAGAGCCCAACTGCCTCTGTGGGAAGCGGTCTGTTATCTGCGTGAAGCCGCCGACCGCCGCCGGTCCGACCGGGCGCTTGAAAAACTGTCAGAAAACCGGGCCGCGCGCCATGTTCCCTTTTTATATACCTGCTGGCAGACGGCGTTGGGAGACAGGGCATTTCGCCGGGGACAAATAATGCAGGCACGAAATTTCTGGCGGAAGGCGGCCGACTGCCTGGATTTTGTCAAAGCCCAGTTGCCTCCGCCGGAATTGCGCAGCGCCTATGGCGGACGACACAGTTCGCCACATCTGAAATTAATCGCCGCCGAACTGAACCATGACCCCGCCGCCGCGGCCGTATGGTCGGAACGATATCGTACTGCCGGAGTCTGGATGCCATTTATAAGAACCGCCGTGAACGATAAACGAAGAAAGCAGTTGCATGACCGGCTGGATATATTGGCCGGCCGGGTGGGGGCTCTGGCTCGCCAGATCGGGCAGCCCGACCATCAACGCGGCCTGACCGGGTCGGTCAGAAAACAAACCATGAACCGCCTGCAACGCCAGATTCGTGATGATCTGTTGACACTCGAATCAAACCCGGAAGCATCAGTCACGTCACATGAATATCTTAAAAGTCAAATTGAACGTATATCGCGACGCCTGCCATTGGTGCAGTTTCATCTTCAAGGCAACGATATCACCGCCTTTGTGCATTACCGGGGCGACACGCGGCTAAAACATATCCGGGGTGGTCGGACACGACTAACACAGGCACTGGGACGCTGGCAGTTCATTATGGAAGGGGAGATGTTGTCCGGTTACCTGGGCAGGACGCCAAAAGGCGATTCAGAAAGCCTGTTGTGGGCGGAATTGGGCGAATGGCTCTGGAAACCGCTCGAGATCGATAAATCTTTGAAAAATGTCTTGATAATCCCCGAGGGAGAATTGACTCATCTGGCCTGGCCGGCCGTGACCATCGACAATGAGGCGCTCCTGCACAGACACAATATTATCATTTCCCCCAGTATTCGGCACTTTCTGGCGGCTCGCTCGCATAAGGCCGATTCGGATAGGGTAGAAATTTTTAAGGGGGCCACACAACACTTGACCCAAACCGGAAAGGAAATTGATTGTTTGACGGCTTTGGCCGGCAACGAAGTGATTATTCATGACCCCTGTCGCCGGGCAGATTGGCCGGTTGATGAAAACGCCGCGCTATGGCATTATACCGGTCATGCCGAGTTTGTTACGGAGAACCCGTTTTATTCTTACCTTTTGTTAGATGATGGACCGCTATTCGCCGCCGATTTTCGTTTAAAAAACTGTTTGGTGGACTTGGTTATTTTGGCCGCCTGCCGTTCCGGCGAACATATGGCTCTGCCCGGGACCGAAGCAACCGGATTGGTTCGGTCGTTAATCGAAATGGGTGCCCGAAATGTGGTGGCGGCCAACTGGCCTATTGCCGATGAAGCGGCGGCCCTTTGGGCGTGCGCATTTTACGAAGACTATTTCAAATCTTATGATATACTCGATTCATTCCGGCATGCTTCGGATAAGACTCGAGAAAAATACAACTCTGCATATTACTGGGCTTCGTTCTCCCTTTTCGGAGCGGGTGATAAAGGAGACCGCAAATGAAACCGAAAACTAACCCTAAACACGCCATACTCTTGACGGTTATATCCGTCATTTTGTTAAATTCAGCCCTCATTGCCCAAGGCCATAGCCATGGTTATCAGCCGGGAGAACTGACCTGCAAGATGGTGCCTGGTTACAGCATCGGCATTATTATCACGACTTATGGTACAACCGTCAAAGGTCATCAACCACAAACCGGATGTTATCTTCTGTCCATACCGGCCGGGCAGGATGTCGAAAGTCTGGCAGTTGTCATCGATGCCCGGCCCGACGTAGAATACTGCGCTGTCAACCATCTGCTGGCCGCGCCCGAACCGTTCCAGCGCAGCCAGCCGTTTCTGGATGTGGAATGTGTCGGCGATATCTATACCCAGACATCCGCTGTGACCCTTGAACTGGCCGATGCCCACGAGCTTTCAACGGGCGAAAATGTCCGTGTGGCCGTCGTTGACGGAGGCGTCAATTTTAATCATCCTCTTTTGGCGAGTGTGCCCGGAACGGTAATATCAGGCTGGGACTATATCGATGGTGACGCTGATGCATATGACGAAAGTGGCGGAAACTGCTACGGGCACGGCACCTTTGTCGCTGGGATTATTCATATGACGGCACCGGACGCGAAGATATATTCATATCGGGTTCTGGATACGACCGGCCAGGGGTCGGCATATAATATTTCCGAAGCCATAATTCAGGCCATTGCAGACAGCTGCCGGGTGATTAATTTAAGCATGGGCATGATTGGAGTCGATCCGGCTCTTGATGAAGCCTTGCGTCTGGCGGTTCGCAGTAATGTGTTAATTGTTGCGGCTGCCGGTAACGACTCCACGGACATGAGTGCCGTCTTTCCCTTTCCAGCCTCGCGCGCCAGTTGCATGGCTATTGCTGCTTTGGATTCGGTCAATCTTAAGGCTGATTTTTCCAATTACGGAGAAAAGATCGATCTCTGTGCCCCTGGAACCGGAATTTATTCCGCTTTTCCCGATACCATATATGCCTGGTGGGACGGAACCAGTTTTGCCACGCCTTTCGTGGTTGGAACGGCCGCATTGATGATCTCGCTCGATCCGGCGATAACCCGGGACGATGTCTTCAGTATTCTACAGCAAATGGCGATCAAAGTCGATGATATCAACCCCGATTATAGCGGGCTTCTGGGGGCCGGACTGGTCAATGTCCCGGCCGCGCTTGGTTTTATCGCATCCATTGTCCATGGCGACGCCAACGGTGACGGCTCCATTGATCTGCTGGATATATTGTATCTTATTGCTTTTCTTTACGAAGACGGCCCAATACCCGTCCCGATGAATGCGGCGGAAGTGAACGATGACGGCCTGATCAATCTGCTGGATATATTGCTATTGATAGATAATTTATACTAGGGATTTCTTCGATTCCGATAAAGGTAGAAGCAGAGGAAAATTGTCCTGTATATTTTTTGATTTAAAATAAAAAATATTAAAAATATGGCGAATTTTATGCACGAAGTTTTCGTGACTTAGCTCTGTATTTCGAATTAATGAAACAGGCCCGGAATGGGTGAAATGGCATTTATTATAAGTATAATGTCATAATCCCGTTTCAAGGACTGCAGATTACGGGGGCTGGTATTTAAAAGCAGTACCGGTACGCATACCTCTTGTAAGGCCGCTGGTTCAGCATCCCGGCGGCCGTTTTATTTTAATAAGAATCAATGACCTGACGTAGCCGCGCATATTATGCACTATGGGGGGATTTGTCGAGGACTGATGCACGAATTGAATGTCGTAATGCTCTGTACCGGTGAATAACGCAATAAGCACCATCAATCCGAAATTTTGCATGGAGGTAAAAAATGCAGAAGAAGTGGGGCTTGTGGACAACAATGATGCTGATTACGATGGCGGCTTTCATAATCGGATGTTCCGATGAATCGCCGCTCTCGTCTAATGGATATGCGCCGGTCTGGCAGGCGGCCGGAGATCCGGTCCAGTTTTCGGCCCAGGTGAAAACGGTCAACCAGAGCCAGAGGATGCTGACTTTCGAAGGTCGTCCCGATACCACCGTGGCGGCTCATAACTGCTTGATCGTAAGGTTCAAGAATGAGATGGAAACGCCCATCCCGTTTGTCGATGTCGGGCCGGGCGATGCCGTCAATGTCTTCGGGCAACGTCAGCAGAACGGAATGGTTATAGCCAACAAGATCCAGGTTTATCAACAAACCTGCGATGGTTATGACCTGGCATTCCGGGATACTATTGCCACAATCGATTATGCTTCCGGGTCATTCACCGTCAACAACCATACCCAGATGATTTTAATCGACGAAAATACTTATATCTGGGGGATAACGACGCAAAACAAGATGTCCAACCAGTATAATGTTGAATTGCGTGCCCATTCCTCCACATCCCTGGGGGACCCCGGACTGGGAACCGGCGAATCGCATAATATGACCGTTGTCCTGGATTTTACCGATTTGGCCGTGGGCGATATTGTCGAAGTCAAGGCCAATATTGTCAATGAAGAAACTCTTCTGGCTGTAAAGATCAAACTGGCCGCCGCGTCGCGTACCGAATGCAATATAATTAATGCCTATATTGCCACAATCGACTACGAAACACGCCTGGTCACATTCGATGGCTATGGCTGGATCGGGTATGTCTGCCCGAAGGCCCGCCTGACCGGTCTTGACGGCGAAGTCCTGACGCTGGAGGATTTTGCGGTCGGTGATTATGTGGCGGTCAAGGGGTATAACACCGGTGATGCCAATGTGTTGAATATCTGCAAAATGGAGAAAATCGAGCCGTAATGTAAATCTCGCAGGTAACGCGTAACCAAACCGGGTAGCGCCCATAAATACACCGGTTACAGCGGCTTGATTTCACGGGTGAGGGTAAAACGACCCTCACCCGATTTTTTTTGCTCTCAAAAGGGGGCCGGGTGGGCCTTGCGGTCAAATGAAGGCCGTTTTTGGGCGCTTGCCGGCGATACCTATTGTGTTGCCAAAACTCCATCTTATGCGTACATTATATTAAAAGTATCATCATTTGCAGCCGATTTCATTATTAAATTGGGGTTCGGTGGGTTCGGCAATATTGAAAGCTTATCGTGGAGTGTGGCAATGATCTTGAGGGTAAAATAAGGAGAGGGCCCTTTTAGCGCGAGCATTTTATGAAACCTATTATAAAGATTATATTATCGGTTGTTATCCTCCTTAACTCGGCATTGATCGCCGAGAGCCAGGTTGGATACAGACCGGGTGAAATGCTTTGCAAAATGGCCCATGGTCAGGGTGTCGGCATTATTATCTCGACCTATGGTGTGAGTGTCAGGGGTCAATTGCCGCAAACGGGCTGCTTTCTCATGAGCGCTCCCCCGGGACAGAATGCCGAAAGTCTGGCGGTTATCATCGACGCCCGGCCCGACGTGGAATATTGCACCGTCAACCACCTTCTGACGGCGCCCGAACCGTACCAGCGCAGCCAGCCGTTCCTTGATGTGGAATGTGTCGGCGATATCTATAACCAGACATCCGCCGTAAACCTCGATCTGGCAGGTGCCCATACGCTTTCAACGGGTGAGAATGTCCGAGTGGCCGTCATCGATGGTGGTGTCGATTTCAATCATCCGTTTTTTGCGACCATGCCGGGAGAGATGATATCGGGCTGGGATTATGTCGATGGCGATGCCGATGCATATGATGAAAGCGGGGGAACCTGTCACGGGCACGGCACATTTGTGGCCGGGATTATCCGCATGACTGCCCCCGGAGCCGACATATATTCATACCGTGTGCTGGATACAACCGGAGTGGGTTCCGCCTATTCAATTTCCGAAGCCATTATACAGGCGATGCTTGACGGTTGCCGGGTAATTAATCTAAGTATGGGAATGTGGGGGTACGATCCGGCCCTCGATGACGTTTTGAATCTGGCCAGCCAGAATGATATTTTGATTGTTGTCGCCGCCGGCAACGATTCGACCAATTTCAGTTCGGTGTTTCAATTTCCTGCCTCAAGGGAAAGCTGTATGGCTGTGGCCGCGCTGGATTCGACCAATCTCAAGGCTGGTTTTTCCAATTACGGCAATAAAATTGATATCAGCGCTCCCGGAACTCAAATCTATGCGGCTTTTCCCGACACCGGTTTTGCCTGGTGGGATGGAACCAGTTTTGCCGGGCCCTTTACGGCCGGGATAGCGGCGCTTATGTTGTCGCTCGATCCGACTCTGTCCCGTGAAGACGTTTTCAATATAATTCAGCAAACGGCGGTTAATGTAGACGATATTAATCCGGATTATGCCGGGCTTTTAGGTTCGGGATTGATCAATGGCCCGGAGGCACTCGCTTTAATTTCCGCCGTTATCAGGGGTGATGCCAATGGCGACGGGCTTGTCAATCTGCTGGATATTCTATTTATGATCGCTTATATATACGAAGAAGGGCCGCGGCCGATACCGATGAATTCTGCCGAAATAAACAGCGACGGTCACATCAATCTTCTGGATATATTATCACTGATAGATATTATATGTGGTCAATAGACTGATTTTCGATTCAAATTTGCATGACATTTAATATCCGGAATTTTCTACCATTTTTTCAAAATAAAACCCAAAATCGAACAATTTTATGCACGAAATCCTGATTGTCAGCCTCTGTATTTCGAGCTTATGGATGCGCAACCGGTATGGGATGATATGACATTCTCTGCGATTGGGGTGTCATAATCCCCGTATAAGTCCGCAGACCACAGGGGCTTGTGTTTGTTGATTCAGTGCCGGTACGCATACCTCATGAAAGGTCGCCGGTCCAGCATCCCGGCGACCTTTTTTTAAGTATCGTTAATTTTAATCCAGATGAATACATGACCCAGCTGCTCGCATTATATTAAGTCAATAATCGGATATTGAGAATTGGGCCACAATGCATCAGGTTGGGTCGGGTGCAAACGGGGTGGATTCCACAGAGTGGTCCTTTGACCGAATTCGAGCCAGCAGATTATAAACGCTGCTATATGTGACAGGAATCAGTATCAGAGTAATGAAGGTCGAAGCTGTTAGGCCACCGATCACTGACCGAGCCAGGGCCGCCTGGATTTCGCCGCCCGCGCCCAGCACGAAAGCCAGTGGCAGCATGCCCAGCACGGTGGTCGAGGAAGTCATCAGAATGGGTCGCAGGCGCAATCGCGCCGATTGCAGGACGGCCTCGGCAACATCGAGACCACGTTCGCGACGCATCAAATTGATATAATCGACAAGGACAATGGCGTTATTGACAACTATGCCCAGAAGCATGATGATACCCATCAGACTTTGGATGTTAAGGGTCGTGCCGGTTAAAAGAAGCGTAGGAACGACGCCAACAATGGCCAGAGGGACGGTAACCATCACGATAAGCGGGTCAAGAAATCGTTCAAACTGCGCCGCCATTACCATGTAAATGAGGATGACAGCCATAAGAATCGATAAAAGGAAGTCGGATTGGGCCTTTTGTTGTTCCTCGTATTCGCCGCCGAAGATAACCGAAAAACCCTCGGGTAACGGCACCGAGTTCACGGCCTTCTGCAGTTTTTCGACGACATCAACCAGTGCCGCTCCACTTACAAGATTGGCTGTTATGTAGGTTACGCGTTGTCCGTCGATACGCTCGATTTCGGTCGGACTGCGGCGGCGTTCAGTCTGCACGACTGCCGCGAGGGGGATAATATCTCCGGCTGGCGTGCGAATTGATACATTGCTCAAGTCACTGGTGGTCAGGCGGTCTTCCGGCTGAAGGCGAACCGTGATAGAGTATTCCTCGCCTCCCTGGCGGAAAACCCCGGCGCGACTGCCTCCGATATTGGTTTGAATAACTTCGGCAATGTTGCTCACCGACAGCCCCAGATCAGCGATTTTTTCACGGTCGACAATAAGATTTTGTTCGGGCCTGCCTTCACGACGGCTGATACGTGTGTCGGTCACTTCGGGAACGCCTTCGATGGCTCTCTTGATTTCTGCCGCCAGGCGATCAGCGACGGTCAAATCATATCCGCGCAAATCTATCTGAATGGCTTCAGAACCGCCGGATCCGAACAGACGACGCAACATCCACAATCCCGATTGTGCCGACACCCGAATGTCGGCCCCGGTAATTTTCCCGGACACTTCCCGGCGAATGCGGTCGGCCAAAACGAGACTATTGCCGGTGCGTTCACTCGCGTTTTTTAGTGCGATTTCGACCTCGGCGTTGCCCGGGCGAATCTGGGTCGTAATATGGCGGATCTGATCCATCGGTGCAATGGTATAGACCATTTGTTCCAGTTCGCTCAAATAACGATTGACGACGGCAATATTCGTTCCCTGCGCCATTAACAGGTCGACGCTTATTTCATCGGCGTCGGTCTGCGGCATCAGTTCCACCGGAATCAGCGGCCACAACAGCAGGGTTATTGTCATCAGCACGACCACCGCCCCAAAGACGATTTTTTTGTGTTGCAGGGCTTTGTTGAGAAGAACGAGGTAGACGTTTTCCAGCTTTTGAAACCACCGATTGACTCTGGCCCTGCGACCGTTGGTGTCCGGCCCGGACGAAATTGTCAAAAATCGACTGGCCAGCATCGGGACCACCGTGAGCGCCACCAAAAGCGAACAAAACAGGGCGAAGACTACGACCAGCGCCAGCTCGCGGAAAAGCATTCCCGAAATGGTTTGCATAAAGACTACGGGTAGAAAGATTACGGTAGTCGTGAGTGTCGAGGCGATAATAGCGCCCGTGACTTGTTTTGTCCCGGTCAGGGCGCTGTCCTCGAGGGCGTGACCGTTTTCGCGCAGGCGGACAATATTATCCAGCACCACAATGGAATTGTCGATTATCAGGCCTATTCCCAGCGCCAGCCCGCCGAAACTCATCTGATTGAGCGTCAACTTATTGAAAAACAGCAAACCGAAAGTGGCGATAATCGAGATCGGAATCGACAGGGCAATGATGAAGGTGGTCGAGCCGTTTCTTAAAAAAAGGTAAAGAATCAAAATAGCCAGAATGCCGCCGAATAACGCCGACTGTTTAACGTTATCAATCGAATTCTGGATAAAATCACTCTGGTCGATTACCAGAAGTAATTTGAGGTCATTACGCTCGTTATTGATGCGGTCCATAACTTCGCGTGAGAGGCGAGCCACTTCGAACGTGTTAGCGCCCGTCTGTTTGCGAATTGCCATTCTGACCATTGGCCGACCGTCTATCTGGACGACGCGATTGATATCCTCGAAACCATCCACGACTTCGGCCACATCGCGGACTCGAATAGGATAACCATCGACGACCTTAATTATGGTCGCGGCGATTTCATCGAGGGATTGGTATTCGCCCTTGGTCCGGACATACATATCGCTGATACCCTCGCGCATATCGCCTCCGGGAAGGGTCAGGTTTTCGCGCTGAAGGGCCGCTTTAACATCGGATGCCGACAAACGACTGGAAGCCAGGCGATCGCGCTTGAGGCGCACCTGTATTTCACGATAAACGCCGCCGAAGACATCGATAGACCCGACCCCCGGTATCTGCTCAAATCGCTGGGCAATTTCCCGTTCGAGAATGAGAGTCAATTGATCCATGGACCTTTCCGAGTAGGCACCGAGGATGACGACGGGGAAATTGTCAGGGTCGAATTTGAACAGCCGGGGTGCTTCCACCTCCGGCGGAAAGCCATCACGGATCCGGTCGAGGGCCGCCCGGACATCATTGGCGGCGGCGTCAATATCGGTTCCCTGGGCAAACTCGAGCGTCACCCGGCTCCGGCCTTCTTCCGAAACCGATCTTACCTCGGTAACATTGGGAACGCTGGCCAGTGCGTTTTCCACTTTGTCGGTAATCAGAGTTTCGATTTCCTCCGGCCCGACATGGGGATAGGTGGTGGCAACGCTTAGTCGGGGAAATTCTATTTTGGGGAGCAGATCAACCGGCAAAAACCGAAAGCCCGTAATGCCAAGGACAATAACGATGAGAAACACCATGGACGTGGCGATGGGTCGTTTGACCGATATGCGGGAAATATTCATGAGTCACCCTTTTTGTCCTTCGGCGCCAGGCCGATAAGCGAGGAATCGATGGGCGTCGGTTCGCTGATGCTGCATAATTTCCTTGAGCAGGTCTTCGCGCTGCAGTCGCTGCAATTCTTCGACCCAGTCCCAGTTGACCGGCCGCACGCGGGCCAATCCGGAGTCGGCGCCCAATAATTCCTGGCCGAGGGTTACAACCCAGTCACCGGGATTAACCGAACGAACCGCCGCGCTCATCCGACCTTTGGCGATTATTTCGATCGGCACGAAACGAAATGAAAGCGGGTCCGTCAAAACGCCGCCGCGCTGACCGCCGACCATTGCGACCGGCTCGCCGGTCAGGGAATCGTTACTTATATAAACACCGACGGTGGCGGAGACCGGGTTTTCCCAGATAGCGCTCAAGGGAACAAGCGTGGCCTGTTCGCTTTCGCCATAGAATATATCCACAATCACGAACATGCCCGGCGTCAGAACATAATCGGTATTGGCCAGATCGATTTCGGCAAAAGTACTGTGCGCGACAGGATGCAAAAACGGAGAGATCCTCGCAATGGGCGCGCTGATCGAGCCAAAGGGAGCGGCCGAGGTCAATATTTCGGAGCGCTGGCCCCTTTTAATGTACGATAACATGCGGTCGGTAAGAACGATTTCGACACGAACCGAATCGAGTTGCCCAAGGGTGAATATTCTCGTGTTCGGCGAGACCAGCATACCGACTTCGGCGTTGCGGTTGCCCACGGAACCGTCGACGGGCGCTCGAATGACGGTGCGCGACAGTTCTTCCTTGCGCCGGTCAACGATGGCCCGGGCCTGGTTTACCCGCGCGCGCCAGCTCGGCCCCGGCATCGGCGGCTATCGCCTGCGTCTGCATGTTTTCCATCTCGGTGGGGCTGATGAGTTCTTTTTCAAACAGGCTGATGGTCCGGCGCAATTCCTCGTTAACCCTTACCAGTTCGGCCTCGGCCATACGGGCCTGGGCGACGGCAATTTCATAATCGGCCTCGGCCTGTTTGAGCTGTTCGCGAAACTCGGTATCACGAAGCTGCACCAGCGCCTTTCCGGCCGTTACCCGGTCGCCGTTGTTGACATAGACTTCGGCCACGGTGGCGCTAATCTGCGGATACAATTCCACCTGGTTTTTGGCCTTCACCAAGCCGTTTAAGCGTTCGGTCAGGGGAAGGCTGCCGTACTGGGCCTGCACCGCTTCGACCGCGGGAACGGCCGTTTGACCACCCCTGCCCGATTTTTGTTCATTATTACCGGAGCATCCCGGAAAAAATGTAAAGCCAAAAATACAAAGGAAAGAATAAATGGCGATTTGAAAGTGGTTGCGGGTTGTCAAAAACCGAGTCATGTAACCTCTTTTGTGTCGATATCTTGAGGGTTGGCCAATTAATCAAGCATGACCCATATTATAAAATTATAATTACTAAATCTATAGCAGGTTCCGAAATATCGGAGATTCTTTGTCGGCGTCAGGTTAAAATTTAACATAAGTGTTTCAGGCCGCAAGTGAAATCAGGTCAAATTAATTGGAAAATATGTAATATACATTTTTGTTATTATAGTTCCCGATGAAAATTAATCATTCTTCGCTATTGTTTTTCATTTTTCTCCTTTTGTCACTTTGCCGAAAATGGAGTATAACACCGGCAGGACGAGCAGGGTCAGGGCCGTCGAGGTGATTATCCCCCCAACGACAACCGTCGCCAGCGGACGCTGCACTTCGGCGCCCACCCCGGTCGATATCGTCATGGGTACAAATCCGAAGGCCGCTACCAACGCCGTCATCAGCACCGGACGGATGCGGCTTTCGGCGCCGATTTTAACGGCGTCTTTCAGATTAACTCCGTCATTAAGCAATCTTTTTATGGTTGAAATAAGTACCAGGCCGTTTAAAACGGCCAGTCCGGATAAAGCGATAAAACCCACACCGGCCGAAATGGAAAAAGGCATGCCGCGAAGTGTCAGGCTGGCGATACCGCCGACGGCCGCCAGAGGAACTCCGGTGAAAATCAATATGGCGTCGCGCGCCGAGCGATAGGTCCAGTACAGAAGACCGAAAATTAAAAGCATCGTTATGGGAACGACAATCGCAAGCCGGGCGCGGGCCCGTTCCAGGTTTTCGAACTGGCCACCGAAACGAACGTAATATCCCGGCTCGAAAACTATTTCGTTTGAAATGCGGTCGCGCAGTTCTGTGACGAAGGAACCGACATCCCGTCCCCGGACGTTGCATTGCACGACCGCCCGGCGTTTGCCCCATTCGCGGGTGATGGCGGCCGGCCCTTCATACAGTCTGGCGGTGGTGACCCGGTCGAGCGTTACCAGGTTGCCGCCGCTGGAACGTATCGGGATTTTAACAATGTCTTCGGGTGCCTGACGATACATCGAATCCAGCCGGACATGTATATCGAAACGTTTCTGGCCATCGAAGAGCTGGCCGACCGGAATGCCGCCAAAGCTTTCAATCAGGGACAGGACTTCGTCGGCGCCGAGCCCGAAGCGGGACATGCTCTGACGATCGACGCTGATCTCGAAATGGGGTTGTCCGGTCAACTGCTCGAACGTGACATCGGCACTGCCCGGAATTGATTCGGCCAGCGCGGCGATCTCCTCGGCCTTTCGTTCCAGAACGGTCAGGTCGTCACCGAATAATTTTATACCGATGTCTCCGCGAATTCCAGCGATCATTTCATTGATGCGCATTTCGATCGGCTGTGTAAAAATGCGGTTCATGCCGGGGATGTCGGCCAGTTCAGCATCGATCAGCGCCACCAGTTCGGCCTGGGTTCTGGCCTTTTTCCACATGTGGCGGGGTTTGAGCGTGATGAAAGGATCGGAAACCTCAATGCCCATGGGGTCGGTGGAAAGCTCGGCGGTGCCGGTGCGGGTCCAGATGTCTTCGATTTCATCGGGAAACTTCGCCCGAAGCAGGCGCTCGACCTGAGTCGTCACCGCGGTCGATTGTTCCAGCGATACGCCCGCCAGCCGGACCAGATTGACGGCGATGGTGCCTTCGCTCAACCTCGGGACGAATTCGGAGCCCATGTGCTTAAAGCGGAGTATTCCCGCCCCGACAAGAACGACCGTAATAATAAGGACAATGACGCCGTGTCGGAGCGACCATTGCAGGATCGGTCGGTACAATCTTTTAATAAAGGCGATAATGGGCGATTCCTTGTCTTTGATTCCTTTATCAAAAAACGTGGCGATTAAGGCCGGAATGACGGAAAAAGAAAGCAATAAAGCGCCGATCAAAACGAAGCTGACCGTGAGGGCCATCGGCCGAAACAACTTGCCTTCGATACCCTCCAGCGTCAATATAGGCAGATAGACGATTATGATAATCAATTCGCCGAACAGTGTCGGTTTCCGAACTTCCATGATGGCATCTTTGATAATTTCCAGCCGTGATCGTGAGGGGGCGGCTTCCGCCAGACGGCGGACGGCGTTTTCAACCTGAATAACGGAATTATCGACAGCCAGTCCGAAATCGATCGCACCGAGGCTCATAAGCGATCCGGCGATGCCGAAACGGGACATCATGTCGAAGGCAAAAAGCATGGACAGAGGAATGGCCGAGGCCGTAATCAGTCCGGCGCGCAAATTGCCCATGAATATGAACAAGATGGCTATAACCAGAATGGCACCGAAAAACAGGTTATGCTCAACCGTCCGGAGAACCCTGGCCACGAGATCGGTTCGTTGGTACACCGCCCTGATTTCGACATCTTTCGGAAGAGTGGTTTTAATTTCTTCAAGGCGATTAGCCAACCGTTCGGTTATTTCGCGGGGGTTCTGTCCGATGAGCATGAAACCGAGGCCCAGGACGACTTCGCCCGTGCCGTTGTACGTGGAGGCACCCCGACGGATTTCATGGCCAATCACCACTTCGGCAATATCCTCCACGAAAATCGGGACTCCGTTACGGGTATCGACAATCAGCTTTTCGATCTGACCGCGGTCGGTAATCATACCGATTCCCCGCACCAGCGTTTGCTCCCCCCCGCGAACCATTTGTCCTCCGGGAACGTTTCTGATATCGCTTTCGATTTTTTCAACCACGCCGGACAGCGTCAGGTTGTACTTGGCGAGAAGATTGGGGTCGATCATCAGATGGTACTGCCGCACAAATCCGCCCCAGCTGTTGACTTCGGCCACGCCCGGAACCGACAGCAGTTGGGGCTTGATATACCAGTCCTGTACGGTTCGGGCCAAAGTCGGATCGTCACTTTTGCCGATGACGATATAATGAAAAACTTCGCCAAGCCCGGAAGAGACGGGCCCGAGTTGCGGAGGGTCAACGCCGGCGGGAAGTTCGATGCCGATCAGCCGTTCCGATACCTGCTGGCGGGCGAGATAAATGTCGGTGGCGTCGTCGAAAATCAAAGTCACCTGCGCCAAACCATACCTCGATATGGACCTCACGTCCATAAGCCCCGCCAGTCCGGACAGCGACTGTTCGAGCGGGTAGATCACCTGACGTTCCACGTCCTCGGGCGACCAGCCCGGAGCCGAGACGTTAACCTGTACCAGGACGGGTGTAGTATCAGGGAAGGCGTCGAAAGGGAGATTCCAGACCGCGATCATGCCCATGATGACCAGAGCCAACGTTAAAACCAATACAAACAGACGATAACGGATTACAAATTCTACTATTTTTTCAAGCATGACGACTCCGGGCGCTTTAGTGACCGGCACATCCGGCTCCAATAGAGCCTTTTTTCAGTTCGGTTTTAAGCAGGTAACTGCCGTTGACCACAATCTCCTCGCCCGCCGCAAGGCCGTCCACAATCCGATAGTATCCGTTGTCGCCGGGAGAGATTTTTACCTTTCTGGGGCGGAAACGGTCAATCGTTTCTTTTACAAAAACGACATTGCAGCAACCTTCCCATTGCACGGCGTCTCGTGGGACAATTACCGCCGGCGATAATGTCCCGCCGCCGATCAATACTCGCCCGTATTCACCGGCATGCAACCGATCGGTCGTACTAACGACCTCGGCACGGACGATAGCGGAGCGTGTGTCTTTATCGAGGAATCGTGAAATCCAGATGACCCGTCCGATACAGCGTTTGAAACCGTATCCATCAGCCGAAAATTCGACATTATCGCCGACACGAATTTTATCGAGGGCGTTTTCCCTCATCCGGGCCTCGATCCAGAATGAATCAGGGTCGCCAATAACCGCCAGCGGCTGGCCTTCAGCCAGGAATTGTCCGAGGACGGCGATGCGATCGATAATGACCCCGTGGCGCGGAGCATAGAGATTAAGCACCTGCGTGATATTTTCGCCCTCCTTGACAATCTCGAGGTCGTGCTCGGATAGCCCGGCCGACGTCAACATTCCGGCCTGACCGACCAGACGCGCCTCGGCTAACCGAAATTCCGTCGCGATTTCTTCGAATTCGCTGTCGCTGACGAGGCCTTTTCCATGCAGCTCTTTCTGGCGCTCGAATCTTTTTGCGGCCAGTTGCCGGGCGGCATGAGCCTCCAGATATTCTGCCTTCATTCGTGGCAGGCCGGGAACGTTCAATCGGGCCAGGATGTCCCCGGTACGGACGGTTTGTCCGGGTTCGACCAGCCACTCGGAGACCAGCGCGGGAAGGGTGGTCGACAGGACGACGGTATTGGCCTCGTTGAACACGATTTCGGCGGGCGCTTCGATGACCGGCGCGCTTTCCGCGATGGCAACGGGGCGCACCGTCAGGCCGGCCCGTTCGACGGTTTGAATCGAGGCGAATTGTATGACGGCATTATCGGTGGCACAATGGATCGCATTTTCCGGGAAGAATACGGTAAAGGCGGGAAGAGTTTCATGAATGGAATGGGCGTCAGGCACAATTCGGTTTTCGGGCTGACCCGGATAATCTCCGTGTTCATGTTCATGATGGTTAACATCATGCGGATCATCATCATGATTATGCACCTTAACGCAGAGATCACATTGTGATTCGGGCAGGTTGTGTTCGGCACACCAGTCGCCGGAAGTTTTGAAGTTCGGAATTAATTCCGGGTTACATCGGGAACAGAGTTCCAACGAAATGCCGTGAATTTCGCATTTTGGGGTAGCCACATCGGCCCGGTTGTCAGCCGCAGCCGGACGAAAGTAATTCCATCCCAGCCATAGCCCCGCCGAAATAAATATGATAGATGGCACCAAAACAGTCTTTTTTCTCATTTTGCTAATCCTCAAAATTATCGTTACAGAAAGAACACCCGTGATTCCAAAAACATGGGTATTGTAGGTTAGAATACGGATTGGCTAAAAATCAGAAACGGGGAGGCTGATCAATATCGACGGCAATTTCGCCAAATTTGAAATAAGGATTGACCGGTTTAATATCACCCAGCCGGCAGTATGTGATATCCCAAACATGGCCGGAAATGGCCGGGCTGTTCAAACCCGAAGAGCAAATCAGACAGGAGCAATCACTGCAAATCGGGCCATGGTCTCCGTCATAATCGCAACTGTGAAAATCGCCACAATTGAAGATTAATAGGGCCAGGGCGGCGAAAAAAATCACATTTATCTTTTTCTTATACATGACAAAAACACTCTTATTTTCTATACGCAAACATTATACGTTATTTCCGAAATTTGTCAATGAAATCGGAGATGACAAGATTATTTAGTGGAAAATTGGCGTGCGATTATCCTTATTGTGTAATAATATGAACGCAATGAGGTTGCCTTAAATAGGTCTTCAGGCCGCGAAAATAATGATGGTAATAAAAACGAATAATAAACCTTCTCAAATCCGGCCGTTGGTGCCGCGATATATCAAGAATCTGCTCAAACTAGTATTGGTGGCTGTCGTCCTTTATTTCGTTAGCAAACAGATAAGCCGCCACTGGGGCGAAATTGTCAATTATGACTGGAATATCTCTCCCTGGATGCTGGGGTTGTCCATAATCACGCATATTGTGACCTTTGTCATGTTTTCTCTGGTCTGGTGCCAGATCATTTCCGGCTTTGGATATAATGTCTCTGTCAAGCATGGATTTAAACTATCGTATATCAGCAATCTCGGTCGTTATTTGCCGGGCAAATTCTGGACCATATTCGCGATGGCCTACCTGGCGCGCAGGCTGGATATAAAAGAAGAAGAATCGATGGCGTCATGGATTATTGCCCTGATATTCGCCCTGCCGACGGGATTTTTAATCGGCTTTATAACCGTCATTTTTTATCCCCAGATTCTGTCCGATAAAATCAGCGCCGAACTCGGCCTGTCGGTTTATATATTTTCCGGTTTGACCCTATTGGCGTCCATTCTTCTGATATTTGCTCCGAAATGGACACTGGCACTTTTAAATTATTTCCTGAAGTTGATTCATCGCCCGGCGATAACGTTTAAAGTCGACCGACTGACTGCCCTGAAAATTTACGGCGGCTATATCGCCAGCTGGATTATGTATGGAATTTCGTTCTGGATTTTTCTTCATTCCGTGCTGGACAGCCCGACCGTGCCCGCGGCCGGGACCATCGGCATGTATGTCTTCGCTTATCAGATCGGTTATGTCGCGATTTTCACTCCCGGCGGGATAGGCGTGCGCGAATTTGCGTTGTGGGTGATGCTGGAGCCGTATATCGGGAAAGTCGCCATCGGGGTGGCGGTGGCCGCCCGATTGTGGAATATCGTGGTAGAATTAATATCGACGATGATTGCGCTGGCGATAAAACTCCCGTCAGAAAAATCTAAATGACGGCGACGCCTTCCGACTATTAGTTTTTATTCAAACAGTATTTTCTGTTTTTGGGATCAGGTTTCGAGAGAAAAAGATTCATTAATTGATGACATAGGCGACAAGCGTAATTCAAAAGCGGCAGACGGCAGAAAAAATGGTAGAACCTTGCCGGGAGGTAGCGGCAGAGAAGTATGACCGGAAAATCAGGGTAAATCGTCAGGTCATAAAATGATCTTGTTTTCATCCGCCAGTTGCGATTCCATGCATATTCGCTAAGGCAGTCGATTTCGTCGATTTCGCCGCTGTCGAAGGCTCTTTTTATCATTCTTTCAAACAGTTTGCTTCCCGGAGAATACGAAGAATATTTTTCGTCATACCCGATTTTCAGCATAATCATTCGATGGTTGACGCGGATAGCCAGGTTGGCGGCGATGGTTCTGCCGGCGGCAGTAAGAAAATGCCATTCCAGCCACCCCAGGCGGGCCAGGCGCCGTGTCAGGGTCATGTAGAATTCCAGTTGTGACGGGCATTTTGATATAGCCGAATTGTTGCGACCCTTCCAGCATGAGGCTTCAATTTCCAGAAATGTCTGCAGGTAATTCGGATCGTCGGTGTTTTCGGTTATGAATTCATAGTGCAAATCGCCGAGTTTTTTGAGTTTTCTTTCCAGCCGGTTCAGGTTTCGAACAAAGCTGGCTTTAAGCGTTGCACGGTACTCTTCGAAGGACCCAGCGACTTCGATGTAGGAACCTTTGCCGTTGAAACGCTGCAGGATCGGCATGTCCGGCAAGCAGTTCCGGGCCATTTTTAACATGGGCGCGGATTCCTGTAGGCGTCTTATTTTGAGGCTCGAATAGTGCGGATTGAAATCATTCAAGGTTTCCAGAATCAAGGGTATGACTTCGTCTTCGAAACCCGACTTGACGAGGAAATCGACGCACGGCGTATGCCAGTTGAACGGGGTCCATAAGCTCAAATGTTCCCGGCCCAGTATTTTTTGCACGGTGCAAATGAGAGGAAGTACTCCGACCAGACGCACGTCGCGATAAACCAAAATGCAAACCCAGTCTTGTCCACTTTCGAGCTGGTGTTCGAAAAACGACAATATCCAGGCATAAGAAAGCATCGGTTGCGCCGTTTCGAAAGCAAGGTCATTCCAGGCGGCGGCATGAGCCTCGAGTTCACCCCGGTCGCCGATTGTAAATACTCTGAATGAACCGAAAACGGCGGCGCGCGCCCGGTATTCGCTCGCTGATTTAAAAGGACTTTTAGAGAATTGCTGCAATCTATGTATTCCTGTTGTCCCAATCGATCGCCATTTATCATATTATCGGCGAATTCGGGCGCTTTTGCACTATTTAAAAATAATTGGGGTTTTTAACGCGCCATCCGAAAAAAGAAGACAACTTCTGTCCCAATGATTCCTGATTTTATAATGCATAATTTCGAAAGGAATGGCAGAATGAACATAAAGAAAATTATTTAGAAGCGGCCAATAAGAAATGCCGAAAATTGCGGCATGAATGGAATATTTTCAGGCCCCGATTAAATCCTTGACCTTTGTCAGCAGTTCCTCACGGTCCACCGGCTTTTCGAAATATCCGGCCGGATCGGGAAACGACTTCATGCGTTTGATGAAACCCTTCAGTTCCGAAGGGGCCGCGGTTATGATTATAACCGGGATATTTTTGGTTTTGCCGGAGTTTATCAGGTTACGGTACATTTTCACTCCTGATTCCCCGGGCATCGAGATATCCAGCGTGATCAAATCCGGTTCGTCCTTTTCGGCTTTGATAAAACCATCGTGACCGTCGTAGGCGGCAATTGTTTCATAGCCGTTTTCGCGGAAAAAAACGCCGAGTGTTTCCACCAGGTCGGGCTCATCTTCGACGATTAGAATCTTCTTTTTAATGGACATAATCTACCCTCCACCGACGGCGTTATTTTTTGCCGTTGATTAATTTCTTGAGTTTCCGCAGTGTCTCCGGGTCGGCGGCGTCAATAATATTTTTCAACTCGCTTTGCAGATTGACCTGATTGGCCAGGTTTTTTTCTTCGTCTGTGGCATCAAGTCCCAGAAGGCTTTTCACGGCGGCGACATATTTGGGCGGACTGACCGGTTTTTCGAGATATATTCCCGGCCCCGACATGGTCAGTTCTTTGAGGTCGGCTCTGCCCAGATCGTCACGGGCGTGGCCGGTGACAATCAGTACGGGGATTTTATTATACTTTTTATTTTTATTCAGGTCGTGATAGAATTTGGCACCGGATTTTTTGGGCATGACCAGATCCAGCGATATCAAATCCGGGTGTTCTTTTTCCACTTTCTCCATGGCTTCGAAACCGTCGCAGGCGGTAATGACATTGAAACCGGCCTCCTTTAAAGCCAGCTCCAGAAACTGCCGGACATCGTCTTCATCATCGACGACCAGGATTTTCTTGTCGGCGGGTTTACTCATAGTTTTCCCATTATTTAAAGGCTGTTGTTATTTTTCCTCATCGCCGCCTTTGCGGCCTTCTTTATATATATAATTCAAACGCTGTCGGGGAAACTCTAATCTGAAAAGCGATCCCTTATTTTTTTGCGATTTTACCACGATTCGGCCACCGTGTTCCTGGACAAGTTTGCGGCTGGTCAAAAGACCCAGCCCCGTACCTTTACCACCTTTGGTCGTGAAAAAGGTCGTAAATATCTTTTTCTTGATATCGTAATCCATGCCCGCCCCGTTGTCGGTGACTTCGAATATCAGGGTATTTCGGTCGTCACGGACAGTTACGACAACTTCATTGCCCTTTTGTTTAGCCATCTGGCAGGCGTCGATGGCATTGGAGACGAGATTGGTCAGGCACGTGTGGATAGCGTCGGGGTCGAGTGGCGCTTTTTTAATTTTCTGCGACAGCACCTGTTTGAGTTCAATCCCTGACTGGCGCGCAATGTCTTTGTACAAATCGACAATTTCCACGACCAGCCGGTTGGGATCGATCATTTCCAGCTGGGGCAGACGGCCTTTTGAGAAACTCAAAAAGTCGCGCACCAATGACGTGGTTTTATTAAAATTGCGGTCCAGCATCTCGCTGCCCTTGTCGATCAGGTCGCGGTCGTCCTTTTTGAGACCGAGGCTGATCATATATTTGCCGCCTTCCAATCCCATCAAAATATTTTTAATGCTGTGGGCCAGTCCGGCCACTGTCTGTCCGACTGCCGCCAGGCGTTCGGCGTCGATGATATCTTTTTCAAGCGCTTTCAGCCGGGTGATATCGGTCGAAATTTCGATGACGTGTGCGACGTCTCCGCCACCGCGTTTGAGGGGGGAAGTGGAGACGATATAATTAATGTCCTGACCTTTTTTATCGATGCCCGACTGCTCCGACTCATGGATTTTGCCGTCCTTGAAAGTCTTTGACGCCGGGCAGTTGGGACATTTTTTGTTGCGGCGTTTATAGACTTCATAACAATGTCTCCCCAGAACATTTCCGAAACTTTCGCGGAATTTCTCGTTGGCCCGGACGATGCGATAATCGCTGTCAATAACGGTTATATAGCAGGGGACACGGTCAAAAAGGATGCTTACTTCCTGTTGCAGGCGGCTGGTGTCGGTCACGGGTGATGACATTTCTATGATATATTCGACGTTTTTGTTACCCGTATTATACACCGGGACGGCCCGTACCACGTTATGGGCCGGTCGGCCATTTTTGTCCACCACCACCGAATCGATGACGCGTCGCTGGCCGTCTTTAAAAATCTCGAAACTGGGACAGTCGGCGCAGGGGCCGTCCTGTTTTTTATAGACGGCATAACATTTCTTATTTCGCCAGGGGCCAAAGAAATCCTCGAAATTGCGATTGGCCGCGACAATATTGTAGTTCCGATCGACGACGGCCACCATGTGCGGGACCATTTCGAAAAACTCGGAATGAATCCGACCGGCGTCAAAAATTTGTTTGTCGGTTTTCTTTTTCGCCATGGCTTTTTGTCATTTTTTCCCGGCCAAAGCGGCCTTTATCAGTTTATTTACGGTAAGCAGAAACAAATCTACGTCAATCGGTTTTTCCAGGTAGGCTTCCGGGGGAGGAACCGTTTCGCCGGGCGCAAAGTCCTTGATATGGAATTCCTTCTGCTGGACCGCGCCGCTGATGACAATGACCGGAATATGTTTGTATTCCCGTGACTTTTTCAGCTTCAAATAAAACGACATCCCGGTTTCATGCGGCATCATGATATCCAAGCTGATCAGGTCGGGTCGGAATCGGGCAACGTGGGTCATACCGTCAGCGGCGGCTTCGCATACGGCCGTCCGATAGCCATTGGTTTCGAGGATTGTCTGTAAATAAAGACTGACGTCGGGTTCATCCTCGATTATCAATACTTTATGGGCTTTCCCCATTCGTTTATTTTCCTTCCTCAACCATGATGCCCGGCAGAACCACCCGATTGCCGTGAGCCGGTTGCCATCGGCTGTCCGGCAGAGAAGTTATGCTTTCCTCCGGAACGGGGTGGTGACAGGTCACGCATTTATCCAGCATCGGCTTGTCGGCGACAGCCGGGAGCATCCGCTTATGACACTGAACACAGGCAATGTGCATGGCATCAACGTAGGAAGGCGCCATTGTTTGCTCAAAGGCAATCGCCGAGCCGGGCACAACCAGGTCGAGATGGCAATCCCGGCATTGCTTGGCCGATTCCCTGTTACGTTGCATGCCGGGTTGATGGCAGTTGTTACACTTGATTTTGGCCCCGGACGGTGCGGCGTGCCAATCGTGCCCAAAAATATCGCTGGCCAAATACATCCGGTTGTGACAATCGGAACAACGGCTGTTTTTATCTTTAGGCATATTCATATGGTGACACAAAACACAAGAGCTGTCACCATTATTACGGTTGATATGCCCCTGGTGGTTGAAAGCAACGCCATAGTTGTCGCGATTGCCGTCGATGAAGAGGACCTGTCCGCCGCGGGCCGGCAGAGCGGCATCCTGATTGATACCCCGGCTATAAATCCTGTCGCCAGGCATGAGGGCAAAGCCGATGGCAAAGAAAATAACAAAAGCCAGAGAATAGCGTGTCCGGGCGGCCACAGAAGGATTTCCCAGCCAGACGTGCGAGATGCCGTCGAAAACCGGTTGCGTATAGGGGTCAGCCTGGGGATCACGAGGTCGGCTGTCCCAGATATGGAATTTCTCGATAGCAAACAAAAAGGCCAGGGCCGCCGCCGAGACCACTCCCAGGCTGATGAAGACCTCCGTCCATGACGGGATATAGCTGTCGCCGGTTGTGGACAGCATGGTCAGGCCGCCGACATTGATGCGGTTGAAAACCATGCCAAAGACGACCATGAAGGAACTGATCCATTGCCATTTGCTATGGGATCGAAGCCGGGGGGTTAACAGAATCGCCATCGGTATTATAGCGGATATTAAAAGCTCGATAATAAACAGGTTGGATTCGCGTGTCCCGGCAAAAATCTGCCCGAACTGGCCGCGGATGATTATATCGCCCAGTTTTACGACCAGGTAAATACCCAGCACCCAGATCGCAATTTTGCCGAGTTTCTCGATCAGATGGCCCTCTGATTTACGGCGGTACAGCCAGTGAGAGAAGAGGCTTTCGAAAGAGACCATCATGAGTCCCAGCGCCACGGCCGATATGAAAAACTGCACCGGGAGAATCGGGGTGTACCACAGCGGCGGCAGTTTATACGGCATGATTAAAAAGAGCGATCCCAGCGAAGACTGATGCAGAGTTGAAAGCATGATGCCCAGCAGGACCAGCGGAAAGCGGAATTTCATAAGGAAATTGCGAATCCTGGCATAGCGGCTGAACTCTTCCAAAGGCACGGGGCTGAATTCCAATAAGAGGACGGTCGTGTAGAGCATGACACACCAGCCGACTTCGAACAGCGGTGAATGAGGATTCCAGTAGATGATCATGTGCCAGATATTCCAGGGCAGGCCCAGGTCGAACATGAGACCACCGACCACGGCCAGATAGCCCAGAAAGGCGGTCAGGACGGCCGGGCGCACCAGTGGTTTAAATTCTTCGCGTTTGAAAATATAGAAGATGGCGGTCAGGACAAAGCCACCCGCGGCCAGCGCGACACCGCCCATGACGTCGAAGCCGATCCACAAGCCCCACGGGGTGGCGTCCGTAAGATTGGTGGTTACTCCCAGGCCAAAGATGAACCGGGTAATGCCGACGGCGGCGGCCAGACCGACAATCGACCAGAGGACGGTTTTGAATTTTTGCACTCTATCCATGGGATGATTCCTCCTGGTCGTCCTTGGGTTTGGCCAAATCCATACGGCGGCGAACCATCCAATTAATACCATACATGACCGCCCCCATTCCCACAAAGGCAAACGGAACGGCTTTCATCGCCAGTCTGGTTGTCGCCGGAAGTCCGATTTTGTCCAAATTGGGCTGGTAGGCCAGAAAACCCAGGTCAACGTCGGACAGGTACAGTACCGATGTGCCGCCGACTTCATACTCACCCCAGACTTTGTCGATGTATTTGCCGGGATTATCCTTGATCTGCTGATGGGCCAGAGCGATCAGTTCGTCGCGTTCGCCGAAAATGGTCGCCCCGGTCGGGCAGACGGCGGTGCAGGCCGGTTGCTGTCCGTCCTTTATTTTTTCGTGACAGAGGATGCACTTTCTGATATAGGGGACCGCGGAATCCCAATCATAACGGGGAATACCATAAGGACAGGCCATCATGCAGTAACGGCAGCCGAGGCATTTGTCGCTGTCATATATGACGGCTCCGGTTGCGGTAGTGTGAAGGGCTCCTACCGGGCAGGCCGAGGCGCAGGCCGGCTCAAGACAGTGACGGCATTGTTTGCGGACGAACCGGCCTTCCCGGGTCTGAATGATGGAAGTCCAGTTGACCGCCGAGAGGCCGTCGTTTTTCTGCCAGGTATGAGGCTCGTCGAGGCCCAGCTTGTTGGTCACCTTGCAGGCGGCCACGCATTCCAGACAGCCGATGCACTTGGTGATATCGGTCAGGATAGCTTTGCTCATACCGGGGCTCCTTTCTTGTTGAGCGTGGTGCAGACGGCGTCATCGGTTTCCGGCGGGAATTTCCAGGCCAGAGTGCAAATCATCTGCGACAGCGGCATGAGAACGCAGTGAGCGATTTTCGTGAACGGGATGAGAATGAATATCAGCTCGGCCGCAAGGATATGCACCAGCATGAAAAACTGATAGGTGGCCGGTGCAACGGCGGTATGGGCGCAGATAAATCCGGTCACGAAGGGCACCAGTAACAAAAGCGGCCAGAGATAATCCTGCTTTCGGCTCAAGAAACTCGACCGCGGGCTTAACAGGCGTCCCAAAAGAAGCAAGACGGCGAAGACGATGGTGCTTACGGTCAGCCAGTAGGCAACTTCATAGGGCAAAGTCAGCCAGGCGAAGCCAAGGGCGTTTTCCCATAGTCGGACGTGAGCATAAAGAAATATCGGCACGACCAGCAGACCGATATGAAACAATATCGAAAAAATGGAATAAAACGGCCGGTTGTTTAAAATGCGCTTGACCGGGAACAGCCATTCCAGTCCCCGTGATATAACCAGTTTCCAGGGGATGGTTTTATCACCCGCCCGGCGCCAGGCCTGCCAGGCCGCAAATATATCCAGAAGGAAAATTCGGGCCAAACCGAGTATCAGGACCGCCAGCGACAGGCGAAACAGCGGCCCTTTGGCAAATGATAAATATGCCTCCATTTTTATTGCGACTCCTCTTTGTTTTCATCCGGTGATTTCACTTTAAGCGATTCATCGAATATGATGGCTTTATACAGCAGGTCGTGCAGACCGACCACTTCGCAGTCGATACCCTGGTCCTCGACCAGCTCGCGCAACTGCTTTTTGCAGTTGGCGCAGGGGGCCACCAGTATTTTGCATCCCGCCTTGCGGATCTGATCGGCCTTGAGCTTGCCGCCGACGGTTGTACGGTACGGCCGGATTTCGTCGATGGAAACCGTGCCCCCGCCCCCGCCGCAACAGATATTGTCTTCACCCGATGGCGTCATCTCGATGTAGTTCTTGCAGATGGCTTTAAGCAGGTCACGCGGCTGATCGATAATCCAGCGCTGGCGGGCAATATTGCAGGGATCGTGGTAGGACACTTTTTCGGTGATGACATCGGGATCGAATTTAAGGCGTCCTTCTTTCCAGGCCCGATGCGTGTATTCCATGATATTAATGACGGGATAAGCGTCTTTGCCGCCGCAGTATGCCGGCAGGAAGTACTTGGCCGACCGCGAGGCGTGACCGCATTCGCCGATCAGGACTTTCCTGGCTTTAAGACGGCGCGTTTCGGCGTCGATTTTTTTGACCACCCGCTCCAGAATCCGATCGCTGTAAAAGAGACCATAATTGATGCCGTCGTAATAGCCGGTGCCGATGGTCCAGGAATCGCCGGTGGCGGTGAACACCGCGGCGACGCCCATGAGCGTTTCGGCTTCCATCAGAAAGTCGCTAACAGCGGGGAAAAAGGCATATTCGACACTTTCGACGTCTATCGGGAATTTAATGACGACGCCCTTTTCTTCGAGCATGTCGTCCTGTAGAAATTCCAGCGTGTCAGCCAAAGCCGGAACCGGGATAGCCGAGGTATTGCCGGTAGTCCCTTCGAGCTGTTCGCGGGTACTGACCACCAGGGCGCGCGGGGAAATGCCGATTTCGCTTAAAATATAACGGCCCAGATGAGTGATCAGGCCATGATCTATGCCCGATGGGCACTCCAGCGAGCAGCGGCGGCAGGCGGTACAATTCCAGAAACTCTCCGCCATCTCCATTATTTTATCATCGGTCAGATAATCATTGTCGCCGATATGACCGCGCAGGACGCCGCCCATTGTGAAATAGCGGCGATAGACACCCATAAGCAATTCGGAGCGGTAGCAGGGGATGTCTTTTGGGTCGCCCGTCGCCTGATATACCTGGCAGGTAGTGGCGCAACGCGAGCATTTGGCGCTCATGCGGATGAAATGATCCAGAGCCATCTGGTAGTTGGAATGCTTCAATATGGCCGCGAAGGCTTCGAGAAAACGGCGTGGACGGTCGATGACATTGTAATCCTCGACATGATAGCGCACGTCCAGCTTCTGTTTTTCGACCACCTCCGGCTTTTTGGTTGGTTTGAAGGCCCGCTGTCGTTCTTCGGGCGTGATCGGTCGTGTTTTCATTTATTCTCCGTCGTATCTCAATTATTTTTGTCTTGTGTATCAAATATCCGTTAACATGTTCAGTTTTTCATGGCCGGCAATGGGGCGGTTCAGCAACGGCACCCCCCGACCGGAATGCACTTTCATCCCTATTTGTCCGGGATCAAAATTCAAATAATCGATATTGTATTCCCGGCAACGTTCGGCGGCCGTTTCATTGCACGGACAGACATAGACCCGTGCATTATATTCGTTTTTGGCGCAGAAATGGAATTCCCGGATTTCCTGGTCGACGCGGTATGTGTGCGCCCCGCAACATATCGCCGCCTTGATAGGTTTGCCGCACTCCGGACAGACTATTTCCGCCACCAAATCGATTAGAAATGAATCCTGCCCCGGTCCGGGGCGAACCGCAAATCCATGGTTTTCGAATACGGTTTTTGTCCAGTTAACCAGTTCTCTTAAGGGGATATTATGCGTACGGGCATTGATAACAGGGCGAAACCTGTCCGGCCTGATCCAACCCTCAAGATACCCCTGGAGCGCTTCGTCCAATTCCATACTGACATCGGACATCAATTCGATATGCATGGTGTAAAGCAAATCGCGGTAAAAAACACCAATACCGTTGCAAATAAGGGTGTCTATATCATGAAGTCGAATAAGGCGAATTCTTCGAAAGCCACCCTCTCCGGAACAGGCTATTTGTTTGCGGGATATAATCTTACTATCATCAAGAACAATTAATTCGAATTTGGAAGCCACCTCAAAACAGGGGGCGATGTTGCCATTTAAATCAGGTATAAGAATTCTTTGGCCCATTTGGTTGCATCAATAAGCATCGGCTGTGCCATATTGCGAATATTAATTTAATATTATATCTTATAATAAGATACGAAAATGACAGGACAAGTTAGTGTTGCGATTTATGCAACATTATTTGTATCTGCAACATGATAAGTGTTGCATTTACAAATTATGCAACATCAGGATTCGATAATATCAGGAGAGTCTATATTATATTTTTTTAGTTTCCGCCACAGCGTTGTGCGGTGAATTCCGAGTTCGGAGGCCGTTTTAGAAATATTGCCCCGGTTGCGCCCCAGAACCGTGAGCAGAAGATTATATTCATCCATCACCTGCGAGATAGGTGTCAGGGGATGATGCTGGTTGGGAGCGATATCAATGGCCGTCTGAACCAGTTCGGTGGGGAGATGCTCTTTTTGAATGATGCTTCCCCGGCACAGGACAAAACCGTATTCGATAATATTTTCCAGCTCACGGATATTGCCGGGGAAATCATGGCGCATAAGAATCTGCATGACCTCGGGTGACACGCTCATAATTCTTTTGCCGGTGCGGGCATTGAATTTTTTTATGAAATTGTCAACCAGATAGGGAATATCTTCGCGCCGTTTGGTCAACGGGGGCAGTTCGAATTTAACCACCGCCAGCCGAAAATACAGATCATCGCGAAACTTGGCTTGGGCAACCAGTTGTTTTAAGTCTTTATTGGTTGCCGCCACGACCCGGATATCGACTTTCACGGGTTTGGTCGAGCCGAGCGGTTCGTATTCGCGCTCCTGCAACAATCGCAGCAGTTTGACCTGCGTGGACATGGGCAGTTCGCCGATTTCATCGAAAAAGACCGTCCCACCCTCGGCGTTGGCCAGTTTACCTCGTTTGTCCTGTTTGGCATCGGTGAAGGCTCCTTTGACATAGCCAAACAGTTCCGATTCGAACAACTGTGCCGGCAGGGTGCCGCAATTGATGACCACGTGCGGCATATTTTTACGGGGACTTAGACTATGAATGGCCCGCGCAAACAGCTCTTTGCCGGACCCCGACGGCCCTTGAATCAGGACGGTGCTTTCGGACTCGGCGATGTCGGGCATAATTTCGAACAACTTATGAATTTCCGGGCTTTTGGAGATAATGTCTTCGAGTGAATATTTGCTGGTCAGCTCTTTGCGCAATTGCTCCAGCGCTGAAAGATCGCGAAAGGTCTCGACCGCCCCCAGAACCTTGCCGCTGTCGTCACGCAGGATGGCCGTGGAAATGCTTATGGGGATTCTTTCGCCGCCGGCGGTGATGATATTGACGGGCCGGTCGATGGACTGGTTGCCGGTTTGAAGGGTTTGTTGTAACAGGCAATTTTCACAAATATCGGAGTGGAAAATATCGCTGCACGGTCGCCCGATTGCTTTGCCGGCCGGGATGCCGGTGATTTTTTCAGCGGCCCGGTTGAAGCTGGTAATGATACGATTGCTATCCACCGTGAAGACACCATCGGCGATGGAGCTTAAAATCACTTTGAAGAATTTCAGATTTTCGGTGCTGTCGTTCATAACCCCTTATCAGTCTTTCGGAGCAGTCCACCCAACGTTATACGATTATAATCAGCAAGGCGGGCATTTTCAAGGTCTTTTGGGGTATTATTATTCCGCCTTATAATATTATGAGCGCGCAAAATAAACATCATGACGGTGTTGATTTTTATCAAATCAATGGCTAATGTGTTATCGTTGTGCCGAATAATTGCACGTGGAGAAATCTCGATGAAAGCTATGGTATTAAATAGCATTGGGCGCCCGCTGGAAGCGGCCGACATATCCGTCCCCGTTCCGCACAAAGGACAACTTCTTTTAAAAGTCCGCGCCTGCGGCATTTGTCGCACCGATTTGCACGTCGTGGACGGCGAGTTGACCGAGCCAAAGCTGCCGCTGGTGCCGGGGCATCAGATTGTCGGGGTGGTCGCAGATGTTTCGCAGACAAGCGGCAAATTCAAGAAAGGCGACCGGGTTGGCGTTCCCTGGCTGGGATTCAGTTGTGGCGAGTGCGAATTCTGCAGGTCAGACCGTGAGAATTTGTGTGATTTTGCCCGCTATACGGGGTATCAAATCAACGGCGGCTTTGCCGAATATTGTGTCGCCGACGAGCGCTTCTGTTTTCCGATACCGGAAGGTTATCCTGATTTGCAGGCGGCGCCGCTTTTATGCGCCGGGCTGATCGGTTATCGCTCGTATCGGATGACCGGGTCGGCTCGGACAATCGGTTTTTATGGTTTCGGGGCGGCGGCACATATTTTGATCCAAGTGGCAATATTTGAAGGCCGCGACATTTTCGCTTTTACCCGCGAAGGGGACGTCGAAAGTCAGAATTTTGCCCGACAGCTGGGGGCCGTCTGGTCCGGTTCATCCGAGCAAATCCCGCCGGAACCGCTGGACGCCGCCATAATTTTCGCCCCGGTCGGACAACTTTTACCTTTAGCTCTAAAAGCGGTTAAGAAGGGCGGAATTGTGGTTTGCGCCGGAATTTACATGAGTGATATCCCGTCGTTTCCGTATTCGATACTTTGGGAAGAGCGTTCGATCAAGTCGGTGGCCAATCTCACCCGTCGCGACGGGGAAGAATTCCTGGCGCTGGCGCCGACGGTTCCAGTCAAAACCGAAGTCCATCCGTACCCGCTTGAAAAGGTCAATGAAGCGCTCGATGATTTGCGGCACGGGCGTTTCAATGGCGCGGCGGTGATTTTAGTAGAATAGCTTTCGTGGTTACAAATTTTCAGGGACAAACCGGGGCCGGGCCACGCGGGTCATCATACAAAAAGGCAATCAGGCGCAGAATATCCTTAAGGTTTATAATTCCGTCACCGTTGGCGTCTCCCGCGGCCAGAGGAACCGGGGGCGGACCGGGCGGATCGTTGTATATATATGAGATAAGGTAGATAATATCCAAAACGTTATAAATCCAGTTGCCGTCGGCGTCGCCGCACACATAACCGTTATCGAAAATTTTAACCGGCATTATTACGATCGTCGTATCCAGTAAATCATGGGCCAGGATTTCCAGGCTGTCATGCAGTCCGGCATGTATCGTTTTGGGCGTCCATGCAAAGGTGGCCTCATAAAAACCGTTGTCGATATTATAGCCGTTATAGGTCAGCACGGCTCCATCAGGAAATTTGCGGCCCGAAATGAAAACTTCATCACCGTCGGTATCGACGGCAAATACTTTGAATACCAATAACTGCTCGATGAGCCCGTTTTTATCAGATGTGCCATAAAGCACGGGCGGGACATTCTGACTGCCGAGATACATATAGCCGCCGACGAAAATATTGGAACTTAAGCCGGAGGCGGTGTTGGTGACATAAATATCGACCGCGCCCTGCGTCCCCGGCGGGGTACGGCCGGTAATTTCGAACGGAGAGACGATAACGACATCTGACAGATATCCTGCCCCGATAGCAACGATGACGCCGTCGGGATCGAAGCCGGAGCCCGATATGGTCACCTCTGTTCCTCCGGAGACGGGTCCGGACGCAGGCATAATGGCGACTATAACGGGTGCCATCACCATCGAGGAATTGACCGATACAATTTCGGAATGAGTCCCGAGCGTTCCCGCGGCGTTTTGGGCGATAAAGAGGTAGTCATAGTTATTGGTTCCATCCACTTCATCGTCGATATAAAAACCACACTCGACACCCGGATTGGAAAGATTTCCCGACGGATCATCAATGCGATAGAACGATCCGGCGGATATTGCAAGACGACGGTAAATATGATAAGTATGATCTGGCAGGGTATTCCAGCCCAACAGGACTTTGCCGTTGTTCGGAACGAGGGCATATAAATTTTCGACGGTGGACGGCCAATCGACAGTCGCCAGCTCTATGTCCTCCTGCTGAAAAGAATTATTCGGGATCAACCCGTCAAGTACAAACCCTTCGCCGTTATTGATATTGAAAAAGCGGTACTGATATGGCTGATCCGCCGATTCATCGAGATAATTCTGGAAATCATCAAACCAGTTGCCGTTATCATAACCGGCCCCGATCGACGATTCCGTTCGTATTTCATTGTCATTGCCGCCGATATAGCCAAAGAAGTTTATTTCACCGTTGGCCGGAATTGTCTGGTCAGAATTCTTAACGGCTCCGAAAATAGAACCCTGGGCCATGACCGATGATATGGCCACCGATTCCAATGTAACCAGCGCCACAATTATGAGTGCGATTTTTAATCGTTCATCTATAGGCAACGGCTGACTCCTGCCAATAACTACGAGAATGGCGGTTAAACCGGCAATATTACGGTTCTAAATATATTTTCGGTCAGTAAACGAGGGGCTTAATTATAAGCCTGAAGAAATATATAAGACAACACTCCGATTGGCGCCCGATTATTTGGTGGCGGCGCGAATGTCGTCCCGGAGGCGATGAGAATTAATTGGTATCTGCTGGTCGTAGAAGGCTTTGCCATAAATGGACAGGGCCCGGTGTTTCAGCCGGGCGGCGATGTCCGGATGTTGTTCCAGGAGATTAGTCTGCTTGTCCGGGAGTTTAAAAAGATATTCGACATCCTTGTCGGCGTGCATGGTGAAAAAGAAGTCATCTTCGATATAACCGATATTATACCAGCTGGTGGCAAAGGCAAAATCCTGTACCGGAGTTAGCGTGTCGAACAGGTCTTTTCCGAATGAATAATTATCGTAATCGAGTTGAAGTTGTCCCAAGATGGTCGGTAAAAAATCAAGCTGGCTGCCGACGCGGTCGTTTCTCACGCCGGCCGGCAGATGGCCATCGGTATGGTAGACAAACAGGGGGACCTGGATCATTGAAATATCCAGTTCGTGACAGACCTCGAATTTGAATCCCTGGTCGGCGGTGACCAGAATCAGGGTATTGTTGAAATCCGGGTCGTCCATGATGCTTCGCACCAGCCGGGTCATGGCCCAGTCGGAATACTTCATGGCGTTTAAATCACGGTGGCGCGGTTCCGAATCGGGAATGTGTTCGAACGGGGCATCAGGTATCAAATAAGGACTGTGATGTGAGGTCGACAGCAGGGTCGCGAAAAATTTCTGATCTGACTGCGCCAGTTCTTTCAGGCGTTTATGGGCGTGGTCAAACATGACGTGATCCGGGACACCCAGCCAGCTTAACACCAGCGAATCATGGTAATCGTCGACCGAGGATATTTCCATCATGCCGTTGGCCCGCAAGAAACCCTGCATATTGTCATAATGCGGGTCCTGTGTGGTGAAAAAAAGTGTCCGGTAGCCGTAGTTGCGCAATATTTCCGGCAGAGCATTGTACGACGTATGCCCTTCCACCTGCTTGAACATGACTTTACCGAAAATATGTGGCGTGCCGGTCATGATATTGAACAGGCCGGGGCCGGTGTGGGTGGCCGAGGAGTAAAAGCGGGTAAACAAAACTCCGCTTTTGACCAGAGAATCGAATCCCGGAGTCAAATCATAGGGATATTCATTGAGAAGGCAACCGACCTTGGTCGAGCCGAACGATTCCATCATGATGAGCAGGACATTGGGCGGGTCGGGATTGGGTTGGTCGAATCTGACGCGGCGCAACAGGCGGCGTGTTCCGAGGTTTTCCGTATCCGACGAGACCGCCAGCAGACGGCGAACGACCGCTTCCTCGTCGTCCTGGCGCCATTTATCGACGAGTTTCTGCACCTGCTCGCGTTTGTGGGTATCATAAAAAACGTCGCGCATGAAGGTGTCCGTCGGATTCAATGAAAGCTGATTGGCAAAATTATATTCGCAGAAATAACCGATACCCCAGCGCATCGGAGCGTCTTTGTAAATGCGGCCGATACTGCCCAGAATAAAAACGGCCAGGACGATCGGAAGCCAGACCAGCGTGATGACTTTTGAGGAAGGACCGACATTTTGCACGACCCAATTACGGTAAGACCGGATCAGCAGAATAAAGGCAGTCGTTATAGCACCATACAAAAGCAAGTATGGCAAGACCGGGAAGCTGGACCAGACCATGGTTAATGTGTCTCCGGGGCTGTCGAACCAAATCAAGGCCGAACCGTTCAGGCGGGTATTGAAAAACAAGAAAAATTCTATTTCAACCATGTGCAGGAAAAACATGATGGTGGTCACGATTGAAATGTAGATGAATCCGATTTTACGCATGGTCCTGGATGTGACCAAATCGTGGCCCGGTATGGCTGAAAGGATAAAAAGCGGTATCATGATGATGCTTACCACTCGGAAATCGAATCTGATGCCGATGAGAAAAGATTTAAGTAAAAAGGCAGAAGGGACAGTTTCGGCCAGTTCATTGGCCAATGTCATAAGGATCCAGCGCCAACCCGCCAGAAATAGCAATAATATGGCCGCGACGCCCAGGGCATATAAGGCCGGAGCGGAAACAAATCGGAATTTTTTATTCATAACGTTACTGAATCAAAGCTTTTTATTCCTGCCTGCTTCAGGCGAATAAATACTTTGGGGGAATTTTTGGCAAGATGTAAATTTCGGTATAGATGCGATAACGATTGACACCAGAGGATTCCTGCGTATAATTGGAGCCAATTTGAAGCGTGGTTGATGCTTATGGAATGGTATATATATCTCTTGGTCGTCGGCGCGGGTTTTCTGGCCGGGTTTATCAATACTCTGGCCGGAAGCGGGTCGCTGATTACGTTGCCGATGTTGATATTTGCGGGTCTTCCGGCCAATGTCGCCAACGGTACCAATCGCGTAGCGGTTCTGCTCCAGTGCGTGGTGGCCGTCCGCAAATTCAGGCAGGAAAACATGCTGGATTTGCGCCGGGTGATTTATTTAACGATCCCGGCCGTTCTCGGCGCTGTTATCGGGGCGCAAATTGCCGCCGATCTCGATGAACAGCTGATGCGAAGAATTATCGGCGTATTGATGGTCATAATGCTGGTCGTGGTGATTGTCAGGCCGCGACGCTGGCTGGAGGGCAAAGCCGACGCCCTGGACCATCGGCCGGGTTGGAAGCAGAATGTCACCTTTTTTGGCATAGGTCTTTACGGGGGTTTTATCCAGGCCGGGGTGGGCATATTTCTTCTGGCCGGGCTGGTTTTAAGCGCCGGCTATGAGCTGGTGAGGGCCAATGCTTTCAAAAATTTCGTAGTCCTCTGCTTTACCGCTTTTGCCCTGGTGGTTTTTATTCTCAACGGCCAGGTCGACTGGGTCCTGGGCCTGGTTCTGGCTATCGGTAATATGCTGGGTGCCTGGGTTGCGGCGCATATGGCGGTCAAAAAGGGGGCGCCATTTGTAAGATACATTCTCATTGCCGTGATTATCATTTCCGCCATTATGTTGCTCGGACTGGAAGATTACGTCTGAAATTAGATGTTCAGCTCAATAATACCGGGATATTTTTATTGCCTTGTGGATTTTTCATCCTTAATATTTTATCGATACAACTAACCTTCAGGAAAGGAAGATCAAATGCTCAAGACTTTTTGTGTGTTTGCGGTCCTGCTGGTTTTTCTGGCTTTGGGCGCCTATGCCGAAGAAGAACAGAAAGACCTGGCCAAGGAATTGCAGGCGGTCAAGGCGGTTGACTGGAATGAATTGGCCAAGCTTTTGCCCGAAAAAGTTGAGGGAATGGAAGTAAGCGAGCTCGACGGAGGCTCTATGACGATGGCCGACCCGACCAATCCGGGAAATCAGTTCAGCTATTCATCGGCTTCACGGGCTTATACTTCCAAGGATAAAAAGGAAATCCGCCTGCATATTCTGGATACCGGATTCAATCAGCTTTTGATGACCCCGTTTATGTTGCAAATGGAATACGATTCTCCGGAGGGGACGGTCAAATCGATTGATATTCAGGGCTTCCCGTCCAAACTGATTTATCAGAAAGACGAGGGCAAAATCACCGGCGTCCAGATTATTTCGCTGGTGGCCAAAAGAATCCTTGTCACCGGTGAAGGCGATGAGACCGTCACCGAAGAGGATATCCAGAAACTGATTAAAATGATCGATTACAAGAAACTGGCCTCATTGGCCGAATAAAATCGCCGTGCGAATACTTACGCCGCCCGCGAAATTGCGGACGGCGTTTTTTTTCCGGAGTGAAAATGTAGACCGATTTCGTATAATATCATGAGATTTTGTTGACAAAATCCGATTATGCCTTAAATTATAAAAGATTGACAGACAGAAAATTAAGCTTTATCGGCTGGACGGGGCGCGGCCGATATATTACCGCTCGAAAATGACCGCAATAGATACATTTCACATTTGGCAGCAGTAATTTGAAATATCAAGGAAACCGCAAGATGAAAAAATCCGGAATAATGATAATCCCTGTTTATATAGCTTTATTGATTTTCCTATGCGGCCCGACGGCTATGGCCGAAATCGCCAACATTCAGGAAATGGACAACGTCTGCAATAACTGGCTGGATTACTATATTCGGCATAACGGGACGTGGGAAAAGTCTGCCGACCCGCAAGTTATTTCTGTAACGGATCTTACGCGCGACGGCCAGATTTTGGGGCGGTGTTACTCGATTGACCCGGTCGGTTTCGTCGTGGTTCCCGTGCTCAAAGAACTGCCGCCGGTCAAGGCGTATTCTTTCGAAAGCAATCTTGATCTGGATGCTCCCGAAGGGATGGGGGCGTTGCTTTTGGACGTTCTGGCCAATCGCATGGAAGAATTCGTGAAATATTATGGCAGTGCCGACGCCGTCATGGCGGATAAATCGGAAGCCATGTTTGACCCGAAAAACCGCCATGCCTGGGATGAATTTACGGTCGGTCCCGATGAATTCAAAGTGGCTCTTGAAAGCAAGTCGGACGCGGGGTTTAACACGGTCGGACCGCTTCTTAGTACCGCCTGGCATCAGGGTGGACCGTATTATAATTACTGCCCGATGGGTGACGGGGGAAGGTGCGTGGTGGGGTGTGTCGCCACCGCCGCGGCGCAGATACAGTGGTATCACCAGTGGCCACCGGCCGGTTTCAACGGCCGTAAATATGTTTGGGAAGGCGATAATTCCTGCGGGGGTTCAACCCCGCCGATGATGCTGGCGGCCAATATGTCGGATAAATACGAGTATGTCGTGACGACGCATAATCTGGCCGAAATCAGCTATGAGATGGGTGTGGCGTTCAGCATGATGTACGGTCGCTGCGGGTCGGGCGCCTACACCAGCAGCTGCCAAAGCATATACCCGCGTCAATACGGATATAAAAACAGTGTCGGGGAACACCTCCGCTCCAATTACATGGGATTCGAGTGGTATGATACAATCCGGGCCGACATCAATAACGGATTGCCGCTTTTGTATACCATTCACAGTCATGCCATCGTCTGTGACGGGTGGCAAACGGCCGAGGACATGTTCTATTATCATTTCAACTATGGCTGGGGCGGTTCCCAGAATGCATGGTACGCCATGGATAATCTGTACTGCCCGTGGGACGGCTGCAATTTTCTGATCGAGCGGTTGTACAATCATATCATTCCCGACCGCGAAATCATGTTCTATGCCGACACCATCTCCGGTCATGTCCCGCTGGGAATCCAGTATACGGCCATGTCGGACCGCGAGGTCACGTCGTGGGAGTGGAATTTCGGCGATGGCGGTACGGCGTATGTCCAGAACCCGACTCATACTTATACGAAAGCCGGGTGTTTCGATGTAACGCTGACCATCACTCACGACCAGGGGAGTCGTACCCTCAAGCGGACCGAGTTCATATACGCCATAAAGGATTCATTGAAAGCCGGGACGGTCAAGGCCGACGCCGGCCAGACGGTCGCGGTGGTTATCGAAGGGCGCAATTCCGAACCACTGTCGCAAATAACGATTCCGGTGGAGTATGGCGGGGGAGTCGGGCTGGTGTATGATTCGATATCGCTCGCCGGGTGTCGCACCGCCCATTTCGAAAAGAAGAATCTTAAGCATTCCGACATATACAATTCCCGCGTCACCGTGACTTTGCAGGCGCGTCTTGAAGCAAGCTCCTGGACCGAGGATCTTCCGGTCGGCGCCGGCCCGATATTGAAAGTGTATTTCACGGTGCCGCCGGGGGCCCCCGGGGGCGCCAAATCGGATATACTGGTTGACGGGTACAGCACGTATATGCCGACTTTTTCCGGGAATATTTACGGCACCATCTACACTTATGATGTTACCACCGTCGCGGGGCAGGTCAAGACCGATCTGATTTGCGGCGACGCCAACGACGATGATGAATGCAACCTGCTGGATATACTGTTTTTGATAAGCAACGTGTATAACAGCGGTCCGCAACCGGTACCGTTCGAGTCGGGCGATGTCAATGTCGATGGTTCCATCAACCTGCTGGATATTCTAAGCCTGATCGATTACGTGTATAACAAAACCGGGACGCTGAGTTGTTTGTAACATTGTCCCTACTATAGAATTTCCCGCCCCGGCTGACATTATCGAGCCGGGGCGCTTTCATGTACGGCGGTCGCGACATGGCATCGGGGGGCCATTATATGGAGTTGCACAGTCCATGAATTTACGCAAGATTATGGGCGAGTGTCGGTTTCATTAAATTGGGTTTGAATTTGGGAATTTTTAATTTTGCATTCTCTATCCCCATAGTTAACAAGACGATGACAAAAGCTTTCCTGTTTTGCTCGCGACTTCGAAGGATTTCAGACCTGCGAAGCTCCATATCTCCGTGTTGGTTACGGCAAAATGGGTTCGTCTTTGAAAATTTTTTCATTTTTTACCCTCCTTTCCCCCAAAAAGCTTTGCATGTAATTATAGGCCTCATAATAAAGGGGGGCGGGCAAAATTAACACCGGGTTGGGGGGTGGGGAAAAAGCCGGGCAGGTTGCTCAATCGCACTTTTCCACCCGTTGAGTGTGTTACCTGTTTGCCTTAGATTACTTTCCACACCCTAAAAGGGTGTGTTACCGGATTCCGTCGCCAAAACGTCCTGCGAAACCTCGATTCTGTCGAAAAGGGGCAGATCTTTCTAAGCCATGGGCGACCCGGGCCTCCGATCCTGTCGAAATTGACAATCGTAATATATATCAATTTGCGGCGGGCGGGCAATCACAAAATCGCTATAAAATCGATGTTGATTCCGGGCGGAAACTAAGACGAAAGCCTATGATTATGAAAAGACAAAGATGTCGGGTTTCTCGCCCCGACTGCGTCGGGACTCGGAACACCGACCATCATAAATTCAATGCTGGCAAAAGGAGAATCCTGGAAACCAAATCTCGCTTGACTTTAAAGACAGTCGCTACTCGTGGAAAATGAGTATTGGAGCTACCCCTCCGGGGAAGCAATTATGAAAAATGAAAAAACGGACCCACGTCCCGGCAAGCTACACGGAGGCAATTAATTATCCATGCCAAAACCGGGGGAAAAAAGGTCGAATTGTGGAGGGCACGCTACAAAGTTGATAGTGAAATTGTATTGAGAATAAGGCGTCACGCCGCAAGTCGGCGTGACCTACTTTACTATGACAAAGAACTGGATCCCGGGTCAAGCCCGGGATGACATTTAAAATGTAGGATGACATTTAATATGTAGGATGACAAGACAGGATATTCTCGGTTGGTTTGAGGATTGGCAGGATTGGCGGCGGATTTGAGAACCGACCCTTCAAAGTTCAGGGTCAACGACAGGGCACAACGCAGTGGGGCGAGTCGGCCCTTCAAGGTTCAGGGGCTACGACCGGGCACAACGCACTACGGTGAACCCACCTTTTAAAGTTCAGGGTAGGGCGGGCTTAATAGGCAGGCTTATAAATCCAGTCTTGACAGGAATTTAATCGTAGTTATATTGGAAACGGCAACCATTTACCGCTTTTGACAAGAACCCTCGGCAAGAGAGAGGTCCGCATGCCCAGATTCCTCGTTAACTCGATACTTCCCTTTATGTTAATCGTCGTCATTATGGTCGGCGCCTTTTCGGTCGTATCGGCCGAAACCGCCAGCAAAGACCAAATGCAGTTGGCCTGCAAGAATTTTTTGACCTATATGGTCGCCCGTAACGGCGACTGGGGCGGGTCGGATAATCCGACAATCGCCGCCGCGCAGGACATTATCGAAAACGGCCTGCTGGTGGCGCGCTACTATGAAATCGACCCGGCGGGATATGTTATAATTCCCGTTTTAAAAGAAATGCCGCCGGTGAAGTCTTATTCGGATATTTATCGGCTCGACCTCGAAGAAAGCGACGGGTTCGCGGCCATGATGCGCGAAGTGCTCGATAACCGGACGCAGAATTATATCAACCTGTTCGGTTCCATGGATTATGTGCAGGCCGACAAAAGCGGCCAGCCGCGCAAAGGCGAAGAGCAGTTGGCCATGTGGGCGTACTATCTTCAGGATGAAGTGCAATTCGGACAGACATTGGCACAAAAAGACTTTCTCGATGTCACCGATTACGGCCCGTTGTTGACGACGGTCTGGCATCAGAATTCACCGTACAATAATCTCTGTCCGTGGGGCGACGGCGGCCGGACGGTGGTCGGGTGCGTGGCGACGGCGACGTCGCAGATAATGGCTTATTACAAGTGGCCGCCGCAGGGGACGGGGTCGCACGCCTTCATGTGGAGCGGGGACAATTCCTGCGGGGGCAGTACGGCGGCGCAGCTTCTCGAGGCCGATTACACCGACCCCTATGACTGGGATAATATCGTCAATTCCTGCGGCAGTTGTACTCCCGAGCAACAGGCGGCCCTGGCGGAGCTGTGTTACGAGGTCGGGGTGGCGTTCAATATGGACTACGGGCGTTGCGGGTCAGGGGCGTACACGGCCGACGTGCAAAACGTGCTGCCCAATTATTTTCGTTATCTGAATACAATCGAGAGGCACGACCGGATAAGTTATAACCTCATGGCCTATTCCAATATAATCAAGAACGAGATGATGGCGGCTCGTCCGGCGCAGTACCGTATCAGCGGGCACTCCATCGTCTGTGACGGCTGGCGGGAAGTCGGCACGGAATTCCACGTGCACATGAATTACGGCTGGGGCGGGAGTAACAATTCCTGGTATGTCATGGACAATCTGCACTGCGACTGGGACGGTTGTTCCCCGATGGTGGAATACGTCATGACCAAAATCATTCCCGATCAGGGGGTAGTGCTGGAAGCGGATACGACGTACGGCGACGTGCCGTTCGAGGTAGCTTTCACCGGATCGAGCTCGCTGGAAGTGGACAGCTGGGTCTGGTCGTTCGGCGACGGCGATTCGGCCTTCGTGCAGAATCCGGTGCACGTGTACGAACAGTCGGGGATGTATGACGTGTCTTTGAAAGTGATTGCCGGATCCGAGCAGAGGACGTACACCGCGGTCAACCTGATTGTGGCCTTCGCCGATACGATGAAATGCGCTAATGTCATGGGCGATCCGGGCGACGATGTCCGTCTCGATATTTATGCCTGCAACACGGTGCCGGTGCGCAAGCTCAAGATCCCGGTCGAATATTCCGGTTCGCTGTTTCTGACGCTGGATTCATTCACGACCGCGGGGTGCCGGACGGCGGCGATGGACAGCGTCCGGCAGGTTCACGCCGATGCATGGGGTCGGCGGACGACGATAACCATCGAAAACTTTTCGGGGACGTACTATAATCTTCCGCCGGGCGACGGGAAAGTTCTGTCGCTCTTTTTCTCGATTGCTTCGTCGGCGACGTTGAGCCAGACGGTGAATATCGGGCTCGACGGGTATATGTCGCATTTTCCGACGTTTTACACGTCGCTGGTGGATTATGCACCGGTGCTGTCGGCGGGGATGGTCACGCTTAATTTCGTGTGCGGCGACGCCTCGGGCGACGGGAGTGTCAATCTGATTGATATTTTGTATCTCGTCGATAATGTGTATTCGGGTGGTCCGGCGCCCGTGCCGTTTTCCGCCGGTGACGTGGTTTCGGACGGGGTGATAAATCTGCTGGATATACTGGCCGTGGTTAATTCGGTGTATTTCGGCGGCGGGGAACTGAATTGCCATTAGGCGGGTTTGAAATATGATTTTTCAAGGGGACGGATTCGTCCCCTTTTTATTTTCTAAAAATAAAACCGGAACGAAGAGAACATGATGTCGGTATAGCTTCCAAACTCGCCGTGAAAAGCAATGAGCCCGGAATGCGGGTCGGCAGGAACCGGTTCGGGGCTTTGGCCCAATCCGATAAAAGCACCGAGTGATAAGTACACATTCTGGGCGATATTGTACTCGCCCCGAAACGACAGCAAGACCGACGGGTCGTTGAGGTTACACAACGCCTCACCGCCGACCGTGATAAGCGGCGTCAGCTGGTAGCTGACGCCGGGGGTAATATAGTGTTTGCCCAGCAAAAATGTCCCGCCTTCGGTATAAGCCGGGTGGGTCATAATCCTGCTCAAATTATAATCTCCGGATTTACCGGCTTCGTTGAAATGATATTCGATAAAACCGTAGAGGCGCCCGGTCAGGCTGTAATCACCTCCTGCGGAAAGCCGGAAATAATCATAAGCATTATTACGCTTATATTCGGAAAAAGCTTTATTAAAGACATAGGCGCCCTCGGCCCAGACTCCGGCGCCGCCGACGGAGCGGGCGAGGTCAAGGCCGAGCATGAGGTGTTCCCGAAAGCCGACAAGGGAGGCCGATATGTCGGTTTTGGCCAAATAGAATTTGTTTCGTAAAAAGACGGCGCTGTTTTCGAATCGGGCTTTATCGCCGAAAATGTACCCGGCATCGATTTCACTCATGAAGCCGAGGGGGATACGCAGACGCATGGCATCGACGCCGATCCGGTTTTCGGTGTCGAGTTCCTGACAGGCGTAGGGGGCGATGACATCGGTGGGATTAACGACCCGCGCCGAACCCCAGGCGACGGCCTGGCGGCCGAGGATAATATCGGCCAAAGGCAATGAGACGGACAGGTTCAGGCGATCCAGGTTCTGAAATATTTTAAAATTGTCCGGGTCGTCGGGCGAGGACGGGTACAATAGCTGATCGATATCATCAAGGCGATAAGATTGCGAGTTGTATTCCAAAGGTGAAGTCATGAAGTAGCCGGGAAATTGATTGTCGTCATGGATTCTCGGTATAATATCGTAGGCGGTGCTTAAAAGAAGGCGGTCGGAAAATCTATAGTCGGCATTAAGGCGCAGGCGGATGAGGGCAATGCCATAGCTACTGAAGTCAATTGGGTCGTCGAAAGGAGTTTCAACGCGAGGAATATTGTGGGCCGAGAAGAAACTTTTGCAATAGCCGCCGACGGATAAATCCCCGGCGATGCTTGCCAGAGGAAGAAATAAGCATAGTGCAATGGCACATGTTTTATGGAATGAAAGCATAGTTACCTTCGTGTTTCATCGCTATCGATCAGGCCGTCTTTGAGAACGATCAGTCGTTGCGCCCGTTGCATGATTTTTTCATCGTGGGTGGAAAAAATAAAAGTAATGCCGCTGGCAAGATTAAGCCGGCGCATCATGTCCAGAAGGTCGCCGCCGGTTTTGCTGTCGAGGTTGGCGGTCGGTTCATCGGCTAATATTAAGGCCGGGCGGGAAACCATGGCGCGGGCGACGGCGACGCGCTGGCGTTGTCCGCCGGAGAGTTTGTTGGGCAGACGGTCGGCCATGCCGGCCAGGCCGACGCGTTCGAGAATTTCCATAACGCGGTTATGGCGTTCGGCTTTGGGCACGTTTTGCAGGAGCATGATGTATTCGATGTTTTCTTCGACCGTCAGGACGGGAATCAAATTGTACGCCTGGAAGATGAAGCCGATGTTGTCGCGCCGGAAATCGGAGAGTTCCCTGCCGGTCATGGTGGAAATCAGTTTGCCGTTGAGATAGACGTCGCCCTCGGTGACGGTATCCAGTCCGGATATAAGATTCAAAAGAGTGGTTTTTCCCGAACCGGATGGTCCCACGATGGCGGTGAATTCTCCGGTTTTGATGGTCAGATCGATGCCGCGAATGGCTTCGACCGGGATGCCGTTGTCGTGATAGACTTTTTTCAAGCCTCTGGTTTCAATGATATTATTTGCGTCCATAGTACATCCTCAATGACCTTTACGCATGGCTTCGGCCGGCAGAATTCGGGCGGCGTGCCGGGCCGGGTACAGGCCGATAAGGGCCGTGAATATAAAGACCGCGATAGGATATATGATAAACTGCTTCAATTCCATAATGGGATACATCGGGTCGCGATAGGTGATGCCGACCGATTCGATGCCGGAATAGTCGATGCCGGTATGGCCGACAATGGCGGTTACGACATATCCGATTACAGCTCCGATAATAATGCTGATTATGGCCAGGGCGGCGGCCTCGAAAACGATCAGGCGGCCCATAGCAAACGGGGTGGTGCCCACGGCGCGCATGACGCCGAACTCGAACATCCGTTCATGCAGTGACATAAACAAGGTATTGATGATGCCCAATGAAACCACGCCGAACAAAATCAGGCCGAGAATGACCATCAAGAAATCGGCCATTTCGAAGACGGCTTTGATTTCGGGCATGATGACCACCCAGCTGACGGCTTCGTTGCCATCGGTCGAGTACCGGTTCCAGAAGGGCGCCGTTTTATCGTGGGCAATGTCTTTGTCGGTCAATTTCATGGCGATTTCGTGAATGTCGCCTCCGAGGTTGAGCATGTCCTGGCTTTTTTCGAGGCGAATGAAGGCCATGCCGAGGTCGATGGATTTATCGCCGAAATCATATATGCCCGATATGCGAAACAGTTCCTGCGCCAGGTCGCCGGTATGGGCCTGGGCCGATGTGATAACCACGCGGTCGCCCAGTTCCACTTCGAGCAGTTCGGCCAGTCGACAACCGATGACCAGGTCCTGGGTGTTATCGCCGTCGAAATATGTCCCCTGTTTGACGGCGTCATCGATCAGCGATAGGTGCTGTTCTGTATTTGGATTTACGCCGACCAATGAGACGGCGCTGACATTGGCCGGAGAAGTGATCATGCCGAAGGTAAAGGTTCGGCAGGTGAATTTATCGACCAGCGTATCTTTTTCGAGCCGGGTCACGAGTGTTTCGAGATTGGCGATGGTTAACGCGACGTCATTGGTGAGCCGGAAATCGGCGTGGTGAATCTGGCCTTCGCCCAAAAACGAGCGGGTGGCCGAGTTAACCATGTACTGTTCCATGCCGATCATGATGGCATCGGTGAATATCATGGCGGCCAGGCCGATGCCGATGGCGGTTCCGGCGATGAAGGTTCGGCGTTTATTGCGCAGGATATTACGCCAGGCCAGCTTGACAAATTTATTCATGGCGTTTGGTCCTCAAAGTGCCCTCATGGCCTTCGCCGGGGCGATATGCGCCGCTTTGAGCGCCGGAAACAATGACACCAGAAACGACGACAGAAGCACGGCCAGACCGGGTAAATAGAAACTCTGGGCGTTGATTTCGGTTAAGCTCTCGGAAAATTTCACGCCGCCATAATCGATACTTTCGGGAAGGGGGATGCCATGAAGGGAGAAATAATAATTCACCCCCAGCGCCAACACGGACCCGATAAGAAGACTGATGACGGCCATGATAAACACTTCCAGAATCACCAGTCGGAATATCTGTCCCGGCCCGGTGCCGATCGCCCGCAGGACACCGTACTCACGGGTCCGTTCGAGAACGGTCATCAAGACGGTGTTGAGCACGCCGACGGCAACGATAAGGATTATGACGCCCAGGGAGACCCAGTTGCCTTTTTTATCGGCCTGCATGGCGTGATAAAAAGATTTCGCGAACTGTTGCCAGGGAGCGACGTTCAGGGTGCTGTCCGTCAGGACGGCGGCAATCCGGGCGGTGGCGTCTTTGACACTGTTTAGATTATCGACGACGATGGCCAGTTCATGGACACGGCCGTCAAGGACCAGGAGATTTTGGGCGTCGCTCAAGTGAAGATAGCAGGCGGTCTGGTCATGCATGAAGTCGCCGCCTTCCATGATGCCGACGATGGTGTATAAATCGTTGGCGATAGAACCATCGGCTCCCTGCGACACAATGACGAGTTCATCTCCGGGTGCGGCCGCCAGAATTTTGGCCAATCCGCGCCCCAGGACGGCTTCGTTGTTCGGATTATTCGAGAGGGTGCGGCCGTTCGTTAATTTTCTGTCAAAAAACGTGGCTTCGTTTTCAAGAGCGGGGTCGATGCCGATGATGCGGATTCCGGCCGATTTATCGCGAACCGATCCCAGACCCATGGCGTACAGCCGGGCGGTGCAGGCGATTACGTGCTCCACGCCCGTAATTTCAGAGCGGATATAGTCATAATTGGCGATGGTTTTATATAAAGTGGGGCGGTCGAGGTAGTCGTCTTTATGAATCTGGATATGTCCAAGGCGGTTGCGGGTGAACATGTCGATAATGTGATTATAGGTCCCGTCGGCCCAGCCAATGGAAAAGGCCGCGAGGACAAAGCCACCGAACATGGTCAGGATGGTCAGGAAGGTCCGCCGCCGCTGACGGAAGATATTGCGAAAGGCGATCTTAAGTGTCAGCATTAAATACCCGTCTATTTGCGCGATTGAAGATTTCTCAAGGTGAAGGTTTCGCGGTCCAGTTTGGCGTCGAATTCGATTTCGATATAGCGCACGATGGTTTTGTGTCCCTCTTTGTTCTGCGGGATCATCTCCAGCGTAGCCGGAATGGTCCGGTCGCCGAATCTTTTCACGTCGGAATATATGAGGACCCGCATAAGCCGTCCTTTTTCGTCATAGTAGCGAGCCCACCGCGGGATTTTATCGGCTTTACGAATACAAAATATAATATTTTTCCAGACGACCGGGATATTCTCGTTGGGGATGCAGTTGATGTAATAGTTATCCTCGGTGCCGTCTTCGACGTCGATGGCTTCATAGGTGTAATCCTCGAAAAGCGAGAATTCTTTGACCAGATCGTCGTTGGTGAAATCCGAGCCCATCCAGGAACTCATCATCATCGATGGCGGGACTTTAATGACCTTGTCGGTTTTGGGCAGGTAATTCCACATTTCGTTATCGATGCGCAACGTTGCGACGCCCTCGTCCTTTTTGGGGGCGGTAATGCGGATGAAGGTTTTATCCATGCCCTCCGACCAACCGTACATGGACAATGTCCTCTGCCAGTTGGGCGTGATGATTTCCATTTCCAGTTCGCTATAGCTGGAATTGGAGCGATAGAGGCGGTCGACATCCTGAATGATATTGTTAATATCTTCCTGGCTGATTTTCTCGGCGGCCGGCGAGGCGGCGGCCAAGCCGGAGAAAAACAAAGTTATGGTAATGGCCAGATATTTCATAATAGTATTCCTTTACGAATCTGCAGTCATAGTGTTTAAGATTATACTATTGATGCATAGGGGCAATTCATTTTTCTTATTATTGGATATAGTTATAAACGGCTTACAAGGCAAGGGGAGAATGATTAGGGAAAGCCGGCGGCAAAAAATGCTTGGGTCTTTTTATGGACACCAATATATTTTATTACAACAAAATAAGAAGGGGCGCCGGTTCGGGCGCCCCCACAGACGGATCAATAAAAGGAGAGATTAAGGGCATTGTGGCGTGGGTCCGTCGAAATAAATCATTTCGATAAGGAAAAGAATGTCAAGGAGGTTGATAGCTTCATCGAAGTTGATATCGCCGACGGCCGGGTTGGGGTATGGAGCCGGGCCGGAGTTGTAAACATGATTGATTAAAAGCAGTATATCGGTCAGATTGACCCCACCGCTGAAATCGGCGTCGCCCAGTTGAATGGGAGGATTATCGAGCCGTAATATTATGACGGCGTGCTGGAGCGGCTCCGCCTGCGGGCAGGGGTGAGACAAATCCGAAGCGCAGACTTCGAGATACCAGATTGTCCCGGAATCGCGGCAAATTGGGGCGTACTGCCAGAAACCGGTTTCCCGGTCGATTTGGCCCGGGCCGGAAACGAGGTGGTATTCTACCGGGTCGGGCGGCATATTGGGGTCATAGGCGAGAAAGTCGTATTGGAAAGGTTTATACGGATCATTGACAAGTTGAGCCGGATACTGGTTAAAGCCGGGCGGGAAATTGGGAATTTCGGCTATATAAATATTGATTTTGCCGCCGAAATAATCGGCCGCCGCGGCACTTTCAATATCCGGCGCCGTTGAGCTGAAGACTATTTCAAATAAATCAATCGGTCCGGCGGGCAGGGTGACCGAATCTATCTCCGCTTGATCACCCAACAAGTCCCGCCGGCCGCATATAAGAATTTTTAACTTATCATTCTCAAGATTTTGATGAAGTTCCAGATGGCCGGCTTCGGGCATGAGGTTTATATGGAAATCTTCCGTTTGCCAACCGGGCGTGTCGAAAATTATATTCAGGGCCCCACCCGGTTTCTTAAACTGGGTTCTAACGATATAAGAGGAATCGGTTTCGACCGGAGCGATCAGGCCGACGGTGCTGTCGATGGTCATCACCGGCGGATGAGGCCAGGGGGCCAATGCCGTATCGATAATACGATCGAAATAGACGAAATCTTCGACGGTTAACGGCCGGTTGTCGCCTTTTATATCCGAGGCCGCCGTTTGTGCCGCCGGGTCGATGGTGAATACGACGGGGCCATAAAGCAGAAAGTCGCGAAACAAATCCCGGTCGGGCAGTCGGTATGGTTGGCCGTCGAGATCCATATCGCCGCGTCCCGTGAAGGGATTCTGACATTGTATATGAATGCCGCCGTTGATAAAATCGACCGTCCGTTGCGGCGGGTTGGGTGCGCCCGGGTCGATACAAACGTCCGGGCAACCATAATATGATGAAAAATGAGCCGCATGGTCGGTGATGTTGTAGCCGTTGAAATCATAGACGGAATCGGCCACGGCCAGATACACGATTTCGAGCGGTCCGGCGGCGGTGCCGTTATCGCCGCAGTCGGTCCAGTAAAATCTGACGCCATAAAAGCCGCAATCGAGTTCGCTTTTGTTTTTCACCTGGAAGTTGAGGGTAAACATGACGGTTCCGTCGGGGATAGTGCGGCTCAAGGGGTGATGCGGCCCGCTCTGGATTTCGGCCAGTGAAATCACCTGAACCATGCCCGGCGGGCAATGGTCATCACAGCTTTCCGGCCGGCCGGCGCGAAAAGTGAAATATTCCCATTCAAAGGTTCCCGGTATATTAAAAAGAATACCTTTGGTGGCGCCGACAAAAGTCAACCCGGTGGTGTCATAAGCGAACAGCCAATCCCATCCGTGCATTATATCGGTTCCGGCTGTTTTGGTAATGGGCACCGAGATAATCTGGCCGGGCGCGGCTTCAAAATACTGACCGATTTCAAATTTAAAAGGAGCCTGTTCGGCATATACCGGGCACAAAAGTATAAGCCATGGAATTATCGGTCCTATAAAGAATAGGGAGATAACCCTGATATGATGCTTCGAGGGGGTGAAGCGAATTATCATTGAACAGGCTCCTTATAAAGAATTGACCGTCATTTCAATTCTTAACAAAAGAAAACAATTAGAGCCCTCAATGTGGATTAGAAGCGGTTTATTTTATATCGTTAGCGAATTTGCATTTTTAAAATAGCATAAAAGCCGGGTTTGTCAAGCCCCAAATTGCCGCTTGTGCGGAATATTATTTAATTTATTTTGTTTTAAATAAACGAATATCTGTCAGATACGTTCTATTAGATGGACGGACGGCTTCCTCACTGCGCCGTTAACCCGTCTAAGGGTATAGGGGTCGGAATACTAAATGTTAGCCGGAAAACAGTTTTTCATAGTTTCTTTATCACTTATTATTATTTTAGTTACCGGGATTGTCGAAGCGTATTACGGCGGGCAGCAGTCATCAATATCGACTGTTTCGGAGTCATACGGCCTGATAATCAAATTCAAGCCGGGCGGTCAACCGCAGGAAATAACGCAAAAAAATGGTGTGGCGGTCACTTCCAACCCGGTCCTGAACGCCATCAATAATAAGTATTCCGTTGAATCGCTGAAGCCGCTTGAGTCGGTCGCGACAAAACGGGGGAAGAATCATCCGCTTTCAGGGGTTTTTATGGTCGAGTCGGCCGATAAATCATCCTTGTCGGAAATGCGCGCCGATTATGAAAAGGTCGAGGAAGTTCTCTGGGTCGAGCCGGACTATATGGTCACTTTTCAAAATATACCGAATGATGAATACTTCCCGCATTTATGGAATCTATATAATCATGGTCAGGGGCATTACGATATTGAAAGGGGTAATCTTGACGGCGACGACAAGCTTGTAATCCGATATGGCCTTGACGACGCCGATATCGATTATGATATTTTGCCGACGATGTCTCCCGATGCGACGCACCAGACGGTGGCGGCCATAATCGATACCGGACTGGATTTGTTTCATCCCGACCTGGAGGGGCAAATCTGGACCAATGCCCGGGAAATCGCCGGCAACGGCAAGGACGACGACCATAACGGTTATATCGATGATGTTTGTGGCTGGGACTATTCGGCCAGCGGCAGTTCGCCCAAGCCGGAAGACAACGACCCCTCGGATAATCTTGGACACGGGACGCATATCGCGGGAACGATTGCGGCCAAGGCGGGCAACGGTATCGGCATTACCGGAATCGCCCCGCAATGCAAAATCATGCCGTTGAAAATCAATCCCTGGGCGCTGACATCGAAAATTGCCCGGGCGATAGTTTACGCCGCCGACAACGGGGCGGACGTCATCAACATGAGTTTCGGACTGCCCTATCGAAGTCTAATAATCGAGTCGGTTCTGGAGTACGCCTATAATAAAGGCGTTGTATTGTGTGCCTCCAGCGGAAATTCGGGTATCGCCGAGGTCAATTACCCGGCCGGGTCGCCTCTGACCATGGCGGTTGGAGCCACCAATGATTCGGATCGGGTGACGATATTTTCCACATATGGAAACCATATTGATCTGTGTGCTCCCGGCGACGCGATATTGTCTTTGCGGGCCGAGGGGACCGATATGTACAATGTCCCGCCGTCGGCCGAACCGGGGGTGCATATCATCGACGGCCTGTATTATATATCTTCGGGGACGAGCATGTCCTGTCCCCATGTGGTGGCGGCCGCGGCTTATCTTAAGTCAAAGTCACCGGGGCTTTCGCCCGACCGGGTCAGAGCCATTCTGAACGGCACGGCCGATGATATTACTGACCCTTTTGGCCGGTGTGAAAATCTCGTCGGTTTTGATATGTACAGCGGCTACGGGCGGCTGAATCTGGCGGCGGCGCTGGAGAATACTCCCGCCGTCGTCGCCCAAATCACGTCTCCGGGTGGGCATCAAATAATCAACGGTGCCGTCGAAATAACCGGGTCGGCCTATGGCGACGATTTCTTTGATTACCGGGTCAGTTTCGGTGCCGGGTACATACCTGGCCAGTGGACGATCATCATTGATTCCGATGAAGCGGTAAAGGATGATATTCTGGCGGTCTGGAACACGGACGGCCTGGCTTCGGGTATTTACACGCTAAAATTGAATGTCGGAGCCGACAACGTTGCTTATCGGATCGTGCATGTGATCGGCGAGAATGTCTGCGTTATCGAATCGCCGCTCGATAATGCGACTATTCCGCAAATCGTCGATATTCGCGGCAGTGTTTATGGTCCCGAATTCGACCGGGCGATTCTGGAATACGGAGTCGGGGCCGAACCGTTGCAATGGTACCGGTTGGCCGAAATCACCGCTCCGGTCTATGATGATATCATGGCCGCCTGGTATATTAAAATCGACGACGGTAATCTGTTCAGCCTGCGACTGACGTCGTTCACGACGACGGGGCTGGAGATCGCCGATACGGTCAGGGTAACGGTCGAATCGATATTGAACACATCGGATGCCTGGAAGGTACATCTGCCGGGCCTGCCGTCGGCCATCGCCAATTACGGTGATTATGACGGCGACGGTGTCAACGAAATTATAATCGGGACCGATGCCGGGATTGTATTTATATCACCCGACGGGGCAATAAAGTCATCGGGCATGCCGAATTTCCCGATTAACAAATATTTTGCGCCGGTGGCGGTCGGGGACGGCAATGGCGACGGTGTCGATGATATCGCCGCGTTGGGGAATAACCCGCCCACGCTGCACTTTTCATCCGGGGCCGGGCCGGCGTTCGATTTTTCCGTACCCGATACCATTTCCGCCGGAGGGCCGCTTATATCGGAAGGGACCATTTCGAAAGTATTTTTCCGGGATATTAACGGTGACGGTGCCGATGAGATCCATTTGTTTTTGTATAACGGGTCGCACTCCCACGTGTATGTTTTCAATGCCTCGGGCGCGGTGCTGTCCAATATCTCCCGAATCTCCGAGTATTTGTCGTGCGACCTGAACGGCGACATGGTCGATGAGCTATACTATTATAGGAGCGGCAGTGGCAAGTTGAGTCGGGCGACGCTTGGCGGCCAAATTCAGGACAGCGTGATATTGATCGAGAACGGTGTACGCCTTGCCTGTCATGGGCTGTCGGCCTATGATGTCGATGGTGACGGCCTTCATGAATTGATCCTCAACGGCTCGTTCGACGGCGGAAGGCACAGAATTTATGCTTTCGATTATGGTCTGCGGATTCTCGACGGTTGGCCGCATGATATGGAGCTCGATGATTACCTGACGCCGACGGTTCCGATTTTCGCCGATATCGACGGTGACGATGTTCCGGAATATTTCACGTCATACTTCGATTACAGCGAAAGCTTCGTTTTTGGCTGGCGCCTCGACGGGACGTCGATTATAACGGAAGGGACCGACGGGCATTTTATCAAGGTCCCGCACCCGTCCATTTTGAACATGCTACTCGCGGCCGATATCGACGGGGATAATAGGCCCGACCTTGTCGCCCGGGCCAACAACGACCTGTTTTCGTCTTTCAAGGTTCAGCGCCTATATGCCTGGAATAATGAGGCGGAATCAATCGAACGCTTTCCGATAGTATTAAATGAAAAGGAATTTGTCACGCCGCGTTACACCCCGACTATCGGTGATATAAACAAGGACGGTTACATCGACCTGATCGTTCCGACCGACGACAGCTCGCTTATATTTATCAATTTCACCGGGAGTGAATATAATGAAGAAAATTGTCCGGTCCCGGCCTGGCGTTATTCAAGACGTTTCAACAATGTCGGCACCGCGGGCGGCTCCGGTATAATCACGGATATGGAAGAAGACGAGGGATCCCTTCCGGCCGAGTTCAGTCTTGCCCAGAATGCGCCCAATCCGTTCAACCCGACAACGGCGATAAACTACACCATCATACGGAAGGCCCATGTCCGTCTGGAAATCTTCGACATTCTGGGGCGGCATGTGCGGACGATGGTCGACGGAATTCAGGGGGCGGGTTCATATAGCATTCTGTTCGACGGTCGCGCCGATGCGGGTAACGCGCTGGCTTCGGGCGTGTATTTTTACCGTCTGCGCGTGGATGACCAAAACCAAATAAAGAGAATGGTCCTGTTGAAATGAGAGACGGGATGGGGTATATGCGATCAGCGTCAAGCCGTCGCCTGATAATTGCCGGATTGATTTTGCTCGCACAAATATTAGTGGTGGCATCGTTGCCGGCGCTCCCGCCGCAGCGGCATGACCATAGCGAAAAGGCGTTGAGTGCCGATGAATATGATTTGACAACGTATGTTGATGCCAACCGGATACTTTGCTTTGTCTCCAATTCCGGGACAATGGCGCTGGATCATACCCGTCTATTCGGCCGAGCGCCGGGATTCTATTATCCGTTTGCCGGGGACACGGCCGCGTTGCGCCAATCACCGCACAACCGAACCCTTGTTTATGCGGCGGGATTGATCCTGGCAGGCAAGGTCGACGGAGCGATCCGTACGGCGGTGGCGGCATACGAGCATCCTGAATTTGAGGCCGGGCCGATGTGTGGGGCGGCGGGCGGCGAAAGGGTTTATAGACTCGATACGCAATCGGGGCCGGGTAGTCCGGATTATGACGATTGGCCGGTTCACCTCGGAGCCCCGGTTAACAATGGGGGTAATCCGCTTCTTCTCGGAGCCCAGACATTATGGGCCGTGTACAACGACGGTGAGGGCCCGCTTCACACCAATTATTATGGTGGGGGGACGGCGCCGCTGGGGATAGAAGTCCATCAACTGGTCTGGGCGGACAGTACCAACGAGGCAGAGCGCAATGTTTTCCATGTACAATACAAATTGTACAATAAAGGCGAAAACTTCATAGACAGCTTTTACATCGCGTTTTTCGCCGACCCGGATTTGGGCGGGGCCAACGATGATTTGATCGGGTGTGACACTTTGCACGGTTTATTTTTTGCCTATAACGGAACCGATAGTGACGTGCAGTACGGAGGGATAACGCCGGCCTGGGGTGGGCGGGTAATGTCGGGGCCGGTGGTTTTCGCACCGGGGGACACGGCTCTCTTTGCCGGCGAGCAGTTGCCGGATTTTAGAAATATCGGTATGACGGCTTTCTCGAGATTTGTCAACGGCATGGAACCGAATACTCCGGAAGAGCTGTTCGGCTTTTTACAGGGCATCGAAGGCCATTCCGGACAACCATACATCGACCCGGTGATCGGAGACACGGTTAGTTTTTATGCTCCCGGCGATGCGGTCAGCCGCACCGGCTGGGTTGATACAGAAAATAATGACCAGAGAATTCTGATAAGTTTCGGGCCGCTGACATTTGCCCCCGGCGACAGTCAGCAGGTCGAGTTGAAAATCGGGGCTTTCGTGCAGAAAGACCGGCTTTTTTCCCTGTCCCGGCTCCGGAATATTCTGGACAGTACCATTCCGATAAACAGCGTTCCCGATACGATTCAGTATGCCCCGGTCGATTCCGCACATATTCTGGTCGAAGATTTCGGGCGGTTGAGCGCCGTTAAATATTATCCGGTCAAACAACGCTGGCTGACCGGCGTCAACTGGGGCGGGAATTTCTTCAGCGGCGGGGTCGATTATGCTTCCCGGTTGTACGGAAGTGCCCTCGACGTGGCGACCATGCCCGATTCATTTAATGCGGTTGAGATGCGTTTTTCCAATGTAAAAAAGCAACGGGCATACCGTTATGTCAGGTGGCTGAACGGCGCGTATAGCTACGGCGGATATCATGAAGTGCCGTTCACGGTCTGGGATGTGGACAATAACCGCCGGGTTAATGTCGCCTTCATCGAGTGGGAAGGCTCGGATGTATTCGATTACACCTGGGGGCCGGATGAGCTGGTAAATCTGGGCGGACGGGAAATTCTGACGATATTTAAATCCGATTACAGCGGCGATAATGCCGGCGACGCCGACCCATATTATGAAAATTTGCAGTTTGTCGATGAGGCCGATTCGGTGGACGCGATGTACTGCGCCTGGCTGGCGTTGTGTTGCGGGCGGGATCTTTCGGCCATAGATGACGAGGGGGTTCTGGCGTTCGAAGGCCAATTCATAAATCACAATGGCCAACCCGATTCGCTGCGATTCCAGTCGGTGGCGGTTGGCGATATGACCGGGCAGGGTTTGACCATTGAGGTTTTTGCCGGTCGCCCGACGCAACTGGCTCTGGTGACGAGCGATCCGGTGGCGTTCAGGGTTTCGACCGCGGCCTTGAAATTCATCGATATCAGGAGCCAGAGAATCGCCATCAATTTTCACCCGTACCGCAGCGGCCGTTATGATGAAAGGCTATATATTTATGACTGGGCGTCGGGAACGCTCGTGAAGGATATCCGACTGGTTTGTGGAACGGCTTTGCCGACCGATGTGCCCGACGGTTCAGAACCATTGCCGGAGTCTTTTCGGCTCGCTCAAAATTACCCCAATCCCTTTAATCCATCGACAATTATTAATTTCTCGCTGGGTTTCCGGTCGAACGTAAGGCTGGAAATTTTCAATATTCTCGGGCAGAAGTTGGTCACGCTGATTGACAAGGAGCTGCCCGCGGGCGAACACAGCGTAATTTGGGATGGTCATGCGGCGGCCTCGGGCGTCTATTTTTATCGCCTTAAAACCGAGGCGGGCAGTCAAAGCCGCAAAATGGTCTTGTTGAAATAGCATATAAAAGTGTATCGACGAAGAAAGGGGCTTGTCAGATTCCAACTTTTTCGTAGATTATATATGTCAACCACGAAGTGAATGAAAGACATGATTTGCCCGTTCGATTTGATACACGTCAAAATGCCCCACGGTGCCTCGCCCGGAGATAATTTATGAAACCGAGAAATTGTTTATTGGTTTTTGCTGTTTTGATGGCTCTGATATGGACACAGGCGTACGGTCTGTATTCTTCTGAAAAAACAGAAAAAGTATCGGATTATCAGCCCGACCGGATAATAGTGAAGTTCAAGTCTCCGGATAAGCTGCCGCGTACGGGCGGTTCCGGTAAGGCTATGGCCACCGGCTTTGGGTCGGTCGACCAAATCATAAGGCAATACAAAATCGAAAAAATGGAGCCGTTGCCATTGCTGGTACAATCGGGCGGCGAGTCGAGTATATTTAACGGCGTTCGGATTCTGACTTTGCCGTCGGGCGGAAACGCCGATGAAATTGCCCGGCTTTTGGCGGATGACCCGGAAATAGAGTTTGCCGAGCCCGATTATCCGGCCGCGTTTTATGAGATTCCCGATGACGCGCTGTATATGTATCAGTGGAACCTGCATAATGTCGGGCAGGAGCATCCGCATGTGAAACGCCGCACCGGCAACAATAATGATACTCTAATCATGACCTCCGGGGTCGCCGGGGCCGACATCGACGCCGACGAGGTATTCGATTTCCCGCCGGATGATACTTATACCGCCGTTGCCGCGATTCTCGATACCGGGGTCGATCTGGACCATCCCGACCTGGCCGCGAATATCTGGGTTAATCCGCGGGAAATTCCCGGCAACGGTCTTGATGATGACAATAACGGGTTTATCGATGATATCAACGGCTGGGATTTTTCGGGGAGCACGGATGATATCAATCTCGGCGACAACGATCCGACCGACGAGCACGGTCACGGGACGCACTGCGCCGGGATCGTGGCGGCGGTGACGCATAATATGCAGGGGATAGCCGGGGTGGCCGCGGATTGCAAAATCATGGCTTTGAAAATCGACCCGCTGCCTCTGGCCTCGAAAATCGCTCTGGGCATTGTCTATGCCGCCGACAACGGCGCCGATGTGATCAATATGAGTTTCGGGCTGGCCTATCCCAGCGACCTGATCAGCCAGGCCATGGCCTATGCCCGTGCCAGGGGGGTGGTGTTATGCGCCGCGTCGGGCAACGACGGCCGCGAGCAGTACAACTATCCGGCCGAATCGCCGCTGACGATGGCGATTGCCGCCACCAATGATTCGGATTTGGTGACCACCTTTTCGACTTTCGCGTCGATCATCGACGTGGCTGCCCCCGGCAACGGGGTGTTGTCACTTCGGGCGGATAATACCGACATGTATTCATCGTCCAACGAACCGAGGGTACACATCATTGAAGATATATACTACCTGGCTTCAGGGACGAGCATGGCCTGTCCGCACGTGGTCGGGGCGGCGGCCTATATGAGGGCCATATCGCCGGGATTGCACGTGGATAAAATCGAAGACGTTATCCGGGCCACCGCCGATGACATTGTCGATCCCTACGGAATCGGCTGGAATCTTCCCGGCTGGGACAAGTACAGCGGTCACGGGCGGCTGAATCTTAAAAAGGCGCTGGACCAGACGCCGCGCGCCGCCGCCATAATTACCGCTCCCGGTCGTCATGAGGTGGCCTCCGGCAGGGTCGATATTGTCGGGTTGGCCGAGAGCCATGGTCAGTCTGTCTGGAGTATCGAATACGGCAAGGGAACCAATCCGACGGTCTGGTACCCTGTAGCCGACGGCGAGCTTCCCGGCAAAACCGAGCCCAATGCCGTCTGGTATACCGACAATTTAAACGGAGTGTACACCATCCGTATGCGGGTGGGCAGTCTCAATACCGATCGTGTAACCGTGTTTGTCGTCAATGACACCGCGGCACAAATCGCCTATCCTGCGGCCAATGGTATTGTCGGCACCCTGACCGGTATCACCGGGGCGGCGTATTGTCCGGGTTTTGCATACGCCACGCTGGAAAGTCTGGTGGATACGGCCGGGGCCGATTGGGAAGAAATCACAATCCTGACACAACCGGTTTTCGATGATATTCTGGCGTACTGGTTGCTGTACGATAATGTCGAACATCTCTATCAACTGAAACTTTCAGTATTTTCACGCGACGGTTTGGTGCGGGCCGACACGGTACTGGTGCACCATCGTTCGCTTTTTGCCACCGACCGGGCGTGGAAAGTTCCGCTCGACGGACGAGGCGCCATCACCCCGACTTATGCCGACCTCGACCGCGACGGTGTCAATGAAATCATAATCGGAACCGAAATGGGTATACAGGTGTTCGGCCTCGACGGCACCGTTAAAACCGCGGGGATACCGGAACTGCCGGAGAATAATTTTATAATACCGGCGGCGGTCGGGAATCTGGACAACGACGGTTTCGATGACATTGTTTTCATGGGTGTCGATCCGCCGTTCATTTACGGGTATCCGTCGAGCGCGCCGCCGTTTATCAATCATCTCGGGATGTATCCCACGGTGAGTTATTTTTCCGGCAATACCGAGCATATGTTCCCGAAGTTGTTTTTGAAAGACATCGACGGCGACGGCCGCGATGAAATCCATGTGGTAATTCCCGAAAACACGATGCCGACGGCGATGCTGTTCGAATCCGACGGAACGCTTCGCCACCGTTTCGAGCATATCATGGAGTACCAGCCGGCCGATCTCGACGGCGACGGCATGGACGAATTGTATGTCATGCCCCGGTCATACGGTCTATTGCGACAGATTGACCCGGTCAGCGGAAGTACGGTGGACAGTCTGATAATTGCGTCCGGGTTCAGCGCCTTCGACTGTCGCGGGCTGTCGGCGGTCGATATCGATAATGACGGCAAAGTGGAGCTGATAGTTTTCGGGTTGTACCGGGATCTGGGGCATTACCTGTACGCCTTCGATGAAGGGCTCCATCTCAAGACCGGGTGGCCGCATGACATGGGTATGAACGATTTTATCGCGCCGACGATGCCGGTTTTCGGCGATATCGACGATGACGGGTTTCTGGAATACGCCAGCGGGTATTTCGATCTCGATTACAGCTATATGTTCGTCTGGAAAATCGACGGCAGTTCGTATTTGCCGCAAAGCCCCAACGGCTTTTTCGCCAAGACGCCGCAGATATCGCTCATGAACATGCCGGTCATGATCGATATCGATGCGGACCAGTCGGTCGATATTCTGGCCTGCGCCAACAACGACGCCTTTCTGACATTCCGTGTGCACCGCGTCTATGCCTGGAATAACCGGGGCGGGACGATCGAGGATTTCCCGATCGTGTCGGCGGCCGGGCTGGCCACGTCGTACTATCGCTATGTCCCGATGCTGGGCGATATCGACAGGGACGGCATGGTTGAGATGATTACGACCACGGCCGACCTGTCGCTAATTTATGTTGAGTTTCCCGATGTGCCGTATGACCTATGCCACGCTTTTGCGCCGGCCTGGCGTTACGACCGGTCATTTTCGGGAACGCTGAACGGCCTGCCCTGCACGCCGACCGGGGCCGATGATATCCCGCCGCTGATTCCCAATGACTTCATTCTGGCCCAGAACTTTCCCAATCCGTTTAACCCGACGACGGTCATAAATTACGTTTTGCCGGGTCGCGCCGAAGTCGAGATAAGCGTTTATGATATTCTGGGCCGAAAGATAGCGGTATTGTTGAATGAGACGCAAGGTGCGGGTCCGCATGCGGTTAGCTGGGACGGCACGGACCGTTTCGGGAGGCCGGTGGCTTCGGGAGTATATTTCTATCGCCTTTTGGCCGGGGATAATCTTGAAACCCGGAAAATGATGCTTTTAAAATAATTCGAAAATTAGCGATAAAAAGGGAGTCATCCGGCTCCCTTTTTTGTTATATACAGTAATACTTTGTAATATTGAGACGGGGATTTGTACCGGAGAAAAATATGACCAAAGGCAAGACTGAAATTATAACTTTCAAAGTCGATCAATCGCTGGTCGCCGCGCTCAAGGGCGTGACCAACCGTTCGGAATTTATCCGAAGCGCTCTTTTGACCGCGCTCGAAAACACCTGTCCGTTGTGCAGCGGGACCGGTATTTTGAGCCCCTCGCAGAAAAAGCACTGGGACAAGTTTTCCGAAAACCACGCGGTTCGCGAATGCCACGACTGCCACGAGATTCATCTGGTGTGCAATAACCGCCGCACCCATAAGAAGTGAGGGGACATGAATATTCCAAAAACGGTTAGAAGAGTTTTTTCCACGGTTTTGATGCCGTCAATTATTATTTTATTAGTCTTATCGTGCGGCAAAGAACCGGAGCCGAAAGACATGTCGGCCAAGGCCAAGGTTTTTGTCAGCATTCTACCGCAGGGATATCTGGCGCAGAGGGTCGGTGGCGGGCACGTGGATATTTCGGTCCTGGTGCCGCCGGGGCAGTCGCCGGAGACATTCGAACCGGCGCCGCAACAGATGGCGGCGTTATCGGAAGCGGACATCATATGCGGCATCGGGATACCGTTTGAAGATGTCCTGTTCGATAAAATCATAAGCGCCATGCCGAATATTACGGTTGTTCGGACCGACCGCGATATCACCAAGATTCCGATGGAATCGGCGCATGGGCATAGTCATGCAGGTGAACCGGCCGGGGCGCCCGACCCGCATGTCTGGCTGGACCCGAAGCGGGCGATAAAAATATCCGAAGCGATTCGCGATGCTCTGGGTCAAATTGCTCCGAATCATAAAAACGATTTTGAGGCCAACTTCCTCAAGCTCAAAGACGATCTAACAAGAGCCGATTCGCTCCTGACCGAAAAGTTGCGACCTTATCGAGGGCGCGCGTTTTATGTCATGCATCCGGCTTTCGGTTATTTTGCCGAGGCTTATGGTTTAAAGCAAAAGGCGGTTGAAGTCGAGGGCAAAGAGCCGTCGGCCCGCGAATTGGCCGAGATTATCAATGATATACGGACCGACCGGGCCCGGGTAATTTTTGTCCAGAAGCAGTTTTCGAGCGTCACTGTTGAAAGGCTGGCTACGGATCTTGGTGTTGCCGTGGTCAGTATCGATCCGCTGGAATATCAGTACATCGATAATTTGATGAAAATGGCCGATGCCATCGCCGAGTCTCTGGAGGAAAAGCGGTGAACGATCATCCGGTCGTGAAGTTCGAAAATGTCAGTTTCGCCTACGGTGAAAACAAGGCGCTGGAAAATGTCACGCTTGAAATCGCGGCGAACGAGTTTGTTTGGATTGTCGGTCCCAACGGCGGCGGTAAGACGACGCTGGTCAAACTCATTTTGGGGTTGCTGGAACCGGACAGCGGCCGGGTGACCGTGTTTGGGGAAACGCCGCGTCAGGCGCGACGCAAGATCGGCTATATGCCGCAGTCGGCGCAACTCGACAGGCGCTTCCCGATCACGGTGCTGGACATGGCTCTCATGGGTCGTCTGGGAAACGGTACCAAATTCGGCGGTTATAAGAAACAGGGTATACAGGCCGCGCTCGATGCCTTGAACAAAGTCGGTCTGATGGAGTTAAAAGACCGCGTTTTTTCGTCGTTATCGGGCGGGCAGTTGCGGCGGCTTTTGATCGCCCGTGCCCTGGCCAGTCAACCCCGGCTTTTGGTACTGGATGAACCGACCGCCAATCTCGATCTGATCGTCGCCCGCGAGTTGCTGGAATTTCTGGCCGGTCTGGCCAGGGAGATGACGGTCATCATGGTGTCGCATGACCCGGCCTTCGTTTCGGAAAATGTCAAGGAGGTCCTTTGTGTCAACCGCCGCGCTCATATGCACCCCACGACTAAAATCGACACGGCTTTTTTAAGCGAGCTTTATTCCGGAGATTTGCGCATGATCAGACATGACAAACATGTTGAAGATGGAGCTTCCCGATGACAGACTTCTTCGCCGCCGTCGGGCGTTACCCATTTTTGCAGTATGCTCTTGCGGCCGGGATACTGGCGTCGGTCGCCGGGGGAGTAGTCGGGACGTTTGTAGTTACGCGGCGCATATCGTATATCGGCGGCGGTATCGCTCATAGTCTTCTGGGCGGGCTGGGGGCGGCTTATTATATCCAGATTGTCTACGAACAAAGCTGGTTGCATCCCATATTCGGGGCGGCGGTGGCGGCGGTAATCGCGGCGGTGATTATCGGCTGGGTTTCGCTTCGGGCCCGCCAACGCGAGGATACGGTCATCGGGGCCATCTGGGCGATCGGCATGGCACTGGGGATTTTATTTATTTCGCAAACGCCCGGGTACAGCGCTAATCTCATGAGTTACCTGTTCGGCAATATTCTCATGGTCGGGGCGACCGACGTGCTCATGATCGCTATCCTCGATGCCGTTGTCATCGGGACGGTCGTGCTTTTCTATAATCAGTTGCAGGCGGTCTGTTTCGACGAGGAATTCGCACGGGTGCGGGGGATAAATGTCGAATTTTATTATTTGCTCCTGCTGATTTTGACAGCTTTGACCGTAGTTATTCTGGTGTCGGTGGTGGGGATTATCATGGTCATTGCGCTTTTGACGCTTCCGGCGGCGGTGGCCTCGCTTTTCGCCCGGACGCTGAAAGGGACGATGATTTATGCCGCGATTCTGGGGATAACATTTACGATTGCAGGGCTGGCGATAAGTTATGGTCCGGGATTGCCTGCCGGGGCGACGATAATACTTCTGGCGGGGGTGGTGTATATTGTTTCATCCCTGCTTTTCGGCAGGAACAGCCGGTGATTGCTTTAGAATATTCTCTGCTTTACTTTCCGACCCGTTCTTTTATATAATTCAGAGATAATTGAGAAAGTATTGCGTTGTGTTCGGCGGATTTGAGAACCCGCTGGTTAAAGAATCTCACCGCTGATTCTTCATAAGTATTCAGAACCTGCGGGCGGTGGGGCATTCGGGGGATGGGGGCAGATGTGGACATCTGCCGCCCACTTAGAGATGCGGTCGGTCTGAGGACCGACCGGGCACAACGCAATGTGATTTGGAAATCATACGAAAGGGAATACAAAAATGGCAGGACAGAATCTCGTTGAAAAAATAGCGCAGAAGTTCGCGGTCGGGCTCGAGGACGGCCATGTCGTCCGCGCGGGGGATTATCTATCCATCAAGCCGGCCCATGTCATGACGCACGACAACACGGGGGCGGTGATCAGCAAATTCAAGGCGATTGGGGCGAAGAAGATGGCCGACCCGCGTCAGGCGGTGTTCGCGCTCGACCACGATATCCAGAATAAGAGCGAGGACAATCTCAAGAAGTATGCCAATATCGAGGCGTTCGCCAAAACGATGGGGGTGGATTTTTATCCCGCCGGGCGGGGGATCGGGCATCAGATCATGTGCGAAGAGGGTTATGCCTGGCCGGGGGAAATGATGGTCGCCTCCGACAGCCATTCCAACATGTACGGCGGTCTGGGGTGTCTGGGGACGCCGATTGTGCGCACCGACGCCGCCGCGATCTGGGCCACGGGACGGACATGGTGGCAGGTGTTTCCGGTGGCGCGCGTGGAGTTGACCGGCAAACTTAAACCGGGCGTGACGGGCAAGGATGTCATTATCACGCTGTGCGGCGTGTTCAATAAAGATGAAGTGCTTAATCATGCGATCGAATTTGTCGGCGAAGGAGTCAAGTCATTGAGTGTTGACCAGCGGCTGACCATTGCCAATATGACAACCGAATGGGGCGCGCTGGCCGGGGTATTTCCGATCGATGAAGTAACGATCGACTGGCTCAAGAAGCGGACGGAGTTTGTCGAAAAGCGCGGCCCGGCGGGGGTACCGTCGGACGCCGACGGCAAGGGTCGTCACCCCCGTTTGAATATGGAACGCATAGCACAGCTTGAGAAAAATATCCCCAAAGCGGATAAAGATGCCGTGTATGCCATCGAGATGACGCTGGACTTATCGACCGTGCAACCGCATGTATCCGGGCCGAACAATGTCAAGACGATGACTTCGATTGCCGCCATGCGAAATAAAAATGTCAAGGTGCACAAAGCGTATCTGTTGTCGTGCGTCAACAGCCGTGTCGAGGATCTGGCCGAAGCGGCGGCGGTGGTGAAGGGCAAGAAGGTCGCCGAGCATGTCAAATTTTACCTGTCGGCGGCGTCATCGGAAGTACAGGCCGAAAGCGAAAAGCGGGGCGACTGGCCGGCACTGGTGGCGGCCGGGGCGATCGAACTTCCGCCGGGTTGCGGGCCATGT
>CAYWLR010000013.1:76476-94269 GCA_964459465.1 uncultured Ignavibacteriaceae bacterium
ATGTATCGGGCTGGGGGTGGGAACGCTCGAAGACAACGAAGTGGGGATTTCGGCGACCAACCGCAATTTCAAGGGGCGGATGGGTTCGCGCTCGGCCGAGGCGTATCTGGCGTCACCGGCGGTGGTGGCGGCTTCGGCCTTGGCGGGCAAAATCGATTTTCCCGGAGATTTCGAAGATAAACCGCCCAGGTCAGGCATAAAGATATCCGCTCAAAAGGCCGGAGTATCGGGGACGGTCAGAGTCCTCGACGGTTTCCCGGAAAAAATCGAGGGCGAAGTTATATTTTGCCATCAGGACAATCTCAACACCGACGGCATTTATCCCGGTAAGTACACCTATATCGATGATTTCACGCCCGAGCAACAGGCCGAAGTGGTGATGGAAAACTATGACCCGGAATTCGGCAAACTGGTCAAAGCCGGTGATATTCTGGCCGGGGGGTTCAATTTCGGGACGGGGTCGTCGCGCGAGCAGGCGGCGACGGCACTGAAATACCGCGGAATACGGATGGTAATTGCAGGGTCGTTCTCGGAGACGTACAAGCGTAACGCTCTCAACAACGGCTATCTGATTATCGAAGTTCCGGAATTTATCCGCGACCTTAAAACGCGGTTCGGCGATAAGAAGCTGACGGTGTGCACCGGCCACAGATGTATTCTTGACGTCAGGCAATCGATACTCGAATTCGACGGCAAAGGGTATGCGGTCGGGCCGGTCGGGGCGGCGGCGCAGGAATTGATTCTGGCCGGGGGACTCGAAAAATGGGTTAAGGGCAGAATTTGAGCGGTCCGACCCGGCTATTGAATAAGAATTTTGTCCTACTCTGGCAGGGACAGCTGGTCAGCCAGCTCGGCAACCAGGTGCATTATATTGCCGCCATGTTCTGGGTCAAGCACGCCACCGGCTCGGCGGCTTTGATGGGGACACTCATGATGGCGGCGATGCTGCCGAGTGTCCTTTTAGGTCCGGTCGGAGGTACGGTTGCCGATATGTACTCCCGCAAGAAGATCATTGTCTTGTCCGACGTTCTCTGCGGCGTCGGGGTTCTCATCGCGGGCGCCATGTTGATATATATGCCCGACCAGAAAAGCGTCATCGTGGCTGTTTTATTCGTGGTCTCGGTATTCATCGGTATCATCGGGTCGTTTTTCCGCCCGGCCATACAGGCGTCGATTCCGGATCTGGTGCCACCGGAAAAGATTCAGGCGGCCAATTCCATGAATCAGTCATCGATGCAGATTTCAATGTTTATCGGTCAGGGAATCGGGGGTGTGCTGTTCCGCATTCTTGGGGCGCCGCTGCTTTTTATCATCGACGGCCTGACCTATTTGTTCAGCGCCGCCAGTGAGTCGCTTATAAAAATCCCGCAGGTTGTTCCCGAAAAGGCCAACGGCACTAAAGAAAAGTTTCGGAAATTCAAGCTCGACCTGGTCGAGGGATTGCAATATGTCTGGCAACGGCGGGGTATGCGGGACCTGTTTGTCGCGGCCACCTTTTTAAATTTTTTCTCAGCCCCGTTTCCGGTGCTGATGCCGTTTTATGTCGAGGATCATTTGGGGGCAACGCCGGACTGGTTCGGCTTCATATTGGCGGCATTCGGAGTCGGGGCTCTTATCGGGTATGCCGTAGCGGGCTCTTTGAAAATATCCGGAGTCATTCGTTCCCGGCTGATTATAACTTTGTTATTCGTGCAAAGTCTGCAATTTGCCCTGTTTGGGGTGGTCTATGACAGATTCCTGGCGCTCTCAATTACTTTATTTCTGGGTATTTTCAATGGTATAATTAATGTGTATATTCTTACGATTTTGCAGACCACGACCCCGACTGAAATCCGGGGGCGGGTTTTCGGTCTGTTGCAGACGATCGCCGGCGGGCTGATGCCGCTGGGGATGGGGCTGGGGGGTGTCGCGGCGGAGCTATTGAACAACAACGTGGCGCTGATATTTATTGTCTCCGGATTGACCACAGCGCTGTGCATGGTTGTCGTTTCGGCGAGCCGTCCGTTCCGGGAGTATTTGGCGTATGAAGTGCTTGCGAGAGAAGTAGTATGAAAGTAAACATAAAGGGGATCAAAATGGAAAAAACGATTTCACAGCAGATTGCGGAATTCGCCGTCAAGCTTAAATATGAAGACCTGCCCGAAAAAGTCGTCACGGAAGTCAAGCGCTACCTGTACGATTCCATCGGGTGCGCCTACGGCGGCTATCATACCAAAGACGTCAATATCATGCACGACATATATAAGGACATGGGGGGCAAACCCGAGGCGACGGTCATCGCTTTCGGCGACAAAATCCCGGCGGTCAACGCGACGCTGGTCAATTCGCTCATGATCCGGGCGCTGGATTTCAACGATATTTACTGGAAGGAAGATCCCTCGCATCCCTCGGATATTATTCCGGCGGCGCTTGCGACCGGCGAGATGGTGGATGCAACGATGAAAGAGGTCATTGTCGCCATAGTGCTGGCCTATGAATTCGAGCAGAGAATGTGCCTGTTCGCGGTACCGGGGGTGCGCGAGCGTAAATGGCATCACGCGACATTAACCCAATTCGTTTCGCCCATCGTGGCCGGCAAAATGCTGGGGCTTAACGCCGAGCAGATAACCCACGCCATCGGCATCAACGGCGCGCATAACCATACGATCGGCTGTCCCACGGCGGGCAAGCTGACCATGATGAAAAATACGGTCGATCCGATGGCGGTGCAGACCGGTGTGTTCGCGGCCCTCATGGCCAAAAAGGGGTACACCGGCACGACGGCCGTGTTCGAGGGCAAAGAAGGTTTGATGGATGTTTTCGGCCCGGACTGGGCGGTGGACAAGCTGGTCGGAGGTCTGGGCAGGGATTTCAAGATATTGGAGTGCAGTATGAAGGCGTTCCCGACCGAGGCTTTGACGCATACCCATCTTTCGGCCCTGCTGAAAGTGGTTACCAAGAACGATATCAAGTATGATCAGGTGGAGAAAGTGACGGTTACGACCATCGCCCGCGCCTGCGATATTCTTTTCGATCCTCATAAGTACCGTCCCGAATCCCGCGAGACGGCCGACCATTCGCTACCGTACTGTCTGGCGGCGGCGCTGGTGGACCATCAGATATCGACCCAGTCGTTTTCCGAGGAGAAGCTCAAGGATCAGCGCATCTGGAGTGTAATCGACAAGATCAAAGGCGAAGCGTCGCAGGAATTCGAGAAGATGTTCCCGGCCAAGCAACCGTCGAAGGTGGTAGTAAAGACCAAGGACGGAAAAGAGTACAGTGAATATCTGGAGTATCCGAAGGGTGACCCGCGCGAGCCGATGACGATGGAGGATCTGACGGTCAAGTTTAACGGGTTATCGGCCAGGACGTTATCGCCGGAACGTCAGAAGGCGATTCGGGATATGGTGTTTTCGTGCGACAATATGCCCGCGCGGGAGTTTATGGGGAAGCTTGCGGTATAATGAGGTAAAATGAGGATGCAACCCGGCGGGTTTGAGAACCCGCCGGGCACGACGCCTAAGAGCTTTTTGGGAGGTCAAATCTCCTTAGAGATTTGACATTATGAGAATGGAAAAGAAGTCAAGCCTCTAAGGAGGTATGACCTACAAGAAAGACCTATGAAGAAAAATATAAAGAAATTCAGGGGTGAATAAATGGATGAGCTCAAATTAACGGTGGAAATGGAGCAAGTCGATGCCTTCGAATTCAAGGTGAAATTCGGAGGCGGGGTGGAATTGATCATGGATGAACCGGAGCCGCTCGGTACCGGCAAAGGTCCCAACGCCTCGAAAGTGCTTTCGGCGGCCATCGCCAATTGCCTTTCGGCCAGCCTGCTATTCTGTCTGCAGAAGGCGCGGGTCGATGTCGGAGGTATCAAGACGACCGTCACGACGCAACTGGAGCGCAACGAGAAAAAAAGACTGCGTATCGGTTCCTCACATGTGATTATAAAGGCCAATGTGGATAAATCCGGCGGGGAGAGACTCAAAAGATGCATCGAGCTGTTCGAGGATTTCTGCGTGGTGACGGCCAGCGTGCGCAAGGGCATTGATGTGTCGGTTGAGGTTATCGATCAGGACGGGGAGCGGTTGTACGATTCGGGCAGTGATTAGGGATTATTTTGGGGCAGATCCTTCCAAAGATCAGGAGGCCTGTGGACATCTGCCGCCCACTTAAATGGTTTTGTGGCCGGTCGGTCTTCAGTCCGACCGGTGAATGCGGCGGGTTTGAGAACCCTCCGTTCACGACGCAGGGGACCTTTAACGACTGAATATTATGAAACTAATTATTTTCAAACCGATCGGGGTGATTCATTCGCCTGTAAAAAGCCCGGCCGGGGCGCCGCGCGAAGAAAGCACCGCCGGGGACGTGACGGCCACGATCGAAATATATTCCGAATATGCCGAAGGCCTGACCGACCTTGAAGGATTCTCGCATATTATCCTGCTGACTTATTTTCATCTGTCGAAGGATTTTTCACTTATGGTCAAACCCCCTTTGGATGAGGTCAGGCATGGCGTTTTTGCCACCCGTTCGCCGCGACGGCCCAATCCGATCGGGATGTCCACGGTTCGGTTGATAAAGATTGATGGGAATATTCTGCATATAACCAATACGGAGATGATTGACGGCACCCCGGTACTGGATATAAAGCCTTATATCCCGCTGAATTATCTAAAAAATGGCGAAATCAGGATCGGCTGGCTGGCGGGGAAGATAAAAGAATAAACGCTATCTTATTAATCCTATTTGTATCAAAATAAGCCATTGACATTTAGGCAGTTAAGGCTATATTAAAATATACCGCTGTGCTGGCAATATAGAAAGATTTTCAGTTGTTGTCCTGCCATTGTGAAATCTGTGTTTTATCCGAAATATGGGGTGAATATGTATAATCGAAAAATGTTGGCTATTATTGGGCCGGCAGTTTTGTCAGTTTTTCTATTGGGAATGTCGGCAGTTTATGTAACCTCCGACCGAACTCCGATTAAAGAGAATCCGCCGAAATTTAATGATCCGATTTACTCCCAGATGAGAAAAGAGGGGAAAATTTTTAGCCCCAAGCAAAAGCCGAGTGACTGGTTTTATATTCAGAGGGTTTATCCGGGCGTCGACATCCCGCCCGATCAGCCCAAAAAGGCCATGGACCAGGCCCGCGAGGTTTACGCGGCGGCTAAAACGCTGAAAAGAAACAGCAGTTCGGTAGTCTGGGAAGAAGCCGGGCCGACCAATATACCCGGTCGTATCACGGATTTGGCTATTCACCCCGACCATCCCGAAGTTATTTATGCGGCGTCGGCGGCCGGAGGAGTGTTTAAGTCGGTTAATTTCGGTTTAAGCTGGATTCCTATTTTTGACAATGTCGGCACGCCTTCAATCGGGGCCATCGCCATTCATCCCAATGACCCGAACATATTGTATGTCGGCACCGGTGAAGCCAATTCATCGGGGGATTCCTATGCCGGGACCGGCATATATAAAACGACCAATGCCGGGGCCACCTGGGAATTTAAAGGATTGCCCAATAGTCTTCATATCGGGCGCATTGTCATTGACCCCCTCCGGCCGGATACTATATATGTGGCCGTCCTGGGGAGTCTATTTCAAACCAGTGCGGAGCGCGGCCTGTATCGCTCCATCAATGGCGGCGATACCTGGGAACAGAAACTATATATCAGCGATACCACCGCCTGTGTCGATGTGGCGTTGCACCCGTCGACCGGGACGGTTTTTGCCGCCATGTGGCACCGTTATCGCAGTCCCCAGACGCGGATAGTCGGGGGCCAAACCAGCGGGCTGTGGCGTTCGCAGGACTTTGGGGAAACCTGGGAGAATCTGCACCTTCATCCGGTAACGACTCTGCCACCGCAGACCGATACGCTGGGCCGAATCGGTGTTTCGGTCGATCCCCAGTCGCAGACTGTCTGGGCAATTTTCTTTGATCATCCCGGCGACCTGATGGGTGTCTTCAGAAGTAACGATCTTGGCACCACCTGGTGGCATACCCAGGATGCCGCTTTGAAAAACATGAGCGGCGGTTTCGGGTGGTATTTCGGCCAGATACGGGTTGCCCCCGGAAATCCCGATTTATGTTTCGCATTGGGTGTTTATCAGTACCGCACTGTCGATGGCGGATATTCCTGGGTTCGGAAGGATAACAACATCCACGTTGACCATCATGCCATGTATATTCTGCCAACCAACCACAACCGCATTTACAACGGTTGCGACGGCGGGGTAAATTATACGCAGAACAAGGGTGACAGCTGGGTAACCTATCATGCCCAGGCCAGCACGCAGTTTTATGCCATAAAAATCGATCCCAATCATCCGGAGCGGTTATATGGGGGGGCCCAGGATAACGGGACGATGCGGACGATGTCGGCCAATATCGCCGGATACGAGGAAATTTTCGGCGGCGACGGATTTTATGTCGAGATCGATCATGCCAATTCCGACATATTCTACGTCGAATACCAGTGGGGCAACATGTACAAATACAACCCGGCCTGGGGCTGGGAAGACGCTCTTGGCGGCATGGATTACAACGCCGACCGTCACAACTGGTGCACGCCGTTCGCCATGGATCCGCATCACTCCAATATATTGTACTATGGCTCCAACCGCCTCTGGAAAACCGAAAACGCCTGCGCGACGTGGACGCCCATCAGCGGCGATATGAGCAACGGGCCGGGCAGCGGCACTTCGACGTTCGGAACCATGACGACAATCGGTCTTACCCCGGCTGACTCGCAGGTGATTTATGTCGGTTATGATGACGGTACGGTGGCCGTGACGCAAAACGGCGGCGCCTCCTGGACCGACATCACCGATGGTCTGCCGACCCGCTGGGTGACGCGGGTTACGCCTGACCCCTATGATCCCGCGGCGGTTTATGTCACGCTTTCGGGGTACAAGGAATCGGACATGGCGTCGCACGTTTACCGTTCGACCAATTACGGTCAGGACTGGGTTTCCATCGGTGACGGATTGATCGACGCCCCGGCCAATGATATTCTGGTCGACCCGGTCAATACGAATACTTTATTTGTCGGCACCGACGTCGGCGTATTCATAACCTATGACCTCGGTGAGCACTGGGAAGTGCTCGGTGACTCCGGGCCGATGATGGTTGTCCACGACCTCGATTTTCATCCGGGCAGCCGTACTCTGGTGGCGGGAACGCACGGGCGGTCGATGTACAAAGCGTTTATTCCCGACATGAGCGATCCCGACGGTGACGGGGTGATCGCGTCCGAGGATAACTGCCCCGACACCTATAATCCGCTGCAGACGGACACGGACAGTGACGGTATCGGCGACGCCTGTGATAATTGTATTGATACGTACAACCCCGAGCAAATCGACACCGATCTCGACGGTTTCGGTGATTTGTGCGACAATTGTCCGGAAAATTACAACCCGGGTCAGGAGGACGCCGACATGGACAATATCGGCGATGCCTGTGATTATATTTGTGGTGACGCCAACGGCGATAAGACTATCAATCTGCTCGATATATTGTACCTGATCGACCACATTTACGGCAATCCGCCGGGGCCGGCGCCGGTGCCGTTCGAGGCGGGTGACGTTAATTTTGATTTATCCCTTAACCTGCTGGATATCCTGGCCTTGATTGATAACATATACGGTTCGGGGATGGAGTTAAATTGCAAATAGGGCTCGGCAAGCATATGATAGCTGGAGCGTCATAATAATATAGGAAGCCGGTTGGCAGATTTATCTGCGTCGCGGCGACCGTAGTAAAAATGAAATAATTAAACTATGGAAGGGAAAAGATGTCCGGTAAATCGTTAATAATCATGCTGGCCATACTTGCTTTCGGTTCAGTTGGCGTCTGTCTGGCTGACCCGCCGTCAACCTATGATTTGAGAGATGTCGGCGGGGTAAATTATGTGACGTCGGTCAAGAATCAGCAGGGGGGGACATGCTGGACTCATGGCGCGATGGCGGCTATGGAAGGCAATTTGCTGATGACGGGAAACTGGGAACTAAACGGTGAAGTCGGCGAACCGAATCTGGCCGAATATCATCTTGACTGGTGGAACGGGTTCAATCAGCATAATAACGACGATATCAATCCGCCCACCGGCGTGGGCCTGGTGGTCCACGAAGGCGGCGATTATCTGGTGACGGCGGCCTATTTGAGCCGGGGCGAGGGGGCCGTCCGGGATATCGACGGCCAGGTCTTCGACAGCGCCGCCCCACGTTATTCCGATGAATATCATTATTATTATCCCCGTCATATCGAATGGTACACACTGGGCACGGGGCTCCAGAACATCAATACCATCAAGCAGGCCGTAATCGATCACGGTGTGGTCGGCACATGCATGTGTTACAGCAGCGCTTATATTACCAATTATATTCATTATCAACCGCCGACCAGCTATCAGGACCCCAATCACGCCGTCGCCATTGTCGGCTGGAACGATACCAAGTCCACGCAGGCGCCGTTGCCGGGGGCGTGGATATGCAAAAACAGCTGGGGCGCGGGGTGGGGGTATTCGGGATATTTTTACATTTCCTATTATGACAAGCATGCCTGTCGTAATCCCGAAATGGGCGCGATATCGTTTCAGGACGTGGTGCCGATGCCGTATGACAATATATATTATCATGATTATCACGGCTGGCGCGATACCCGAAGCGACGTGAGCGAAGCCTTCAACGCTTTCGAAGCCGAAAACGGCGAAGTGCTGACGGGCGTCAGTTTCTATACATCGGCCGAAAATGTCTCGTATACGGCCATCATTTATGACCGCTTCGCGGGCGGACAGCTGCTTGACCCGCTGGCGACCAAAACCGGCACGTTCGAGCACCGGGGATTTCATACGGTCGATCTGGATGCTCCGCAGCATGTGACGCGGGGTGATTCGTTCTATGTCTATGTGTCGCTTTCGACGGGCGGTCATGCTTTTGACCGCACCTCGGATGTTCCCGTGCTGTTGGGCGCGAAATATCGGACGACGGTGCCATCATCGGCGCATCAGGGTGAAAGCTTTTACCGGAGCGGGTCATCCTGGCAGGATTTGTACGAGGACGATACGACCGCCAATTTTTGCATCAAGGCCCTGGCCGAGCTGGGCGTGTCATTCGACATTATCGGCGATCGTTACGGCTGGGCGCCGATCTATGTGAGTTTCGAAGGCAGTTCGCGGCTTGCGGTCGATACCTGGTCGTGGGATTTCGGCGACGGCGGGACGGCCTCTGGTCCAAATGCCGAACATACGTTTCTGTCGCCGGGCATGCACGATGTCACGTTGCAGGTGGATGCGGGCGGTGATGTTCGTTCCTGCACCATTCCGGCGGCGGTTATTGCGCTGGCGGATACGCTTAAGGCACCCAATGCCTTCGGCGAACCGGGAACGCAGGTGGACGTCGTCATCAGTCTCAACAACAAGGTGCCGATAAGCAAACTGAAAATTCCGGTGGAATATTCCGGAACGCTCAATCTGACCCTCGACACGTTTTTCACGACCGGTTGCCGGACGGAATTTTTCGACAAGGTTACGCACACCCATGCCGACGCCTATTATAAGCGCAGTACGTTTACCATCAGTAAAATCAACAGCACCCTGCCCGATCTCGAGCCGGGCTCCGGGCCGGTCCTGGTTGTGCGGTTTACCATTCCGTCTTCGGCCACCCCGGCCAAGTTTGCAACCATCGCATTGGACGGCTACACCACGTATTTGCCGCTCATGACCGGGCCATATCTGGACTATACTCCGGCGGCGGTGACGAGTATTGTGACGCTGCCGTTTGTTTGCGGGGACGCGTCGCACGACGGTGATGTCAACCTGGTTGATATTTTGCTTCTGATCAGTTATTTATATGATATTCCACCGGGTCCGGCTCCCAATCCGAGTGAGGCGGGCGATGTAAACGGCGATTATGTCCTCAACCTGATCGACATACTGCTTTTAATCGAGCATATTTACGGTTCCGGGGCGGAACTGAATTGTCCGTAGGATTCGAATTTTAATTATCATTATACGGGGCGCCTAAAGGCGCCCCGTTTGTTTGAACAAGTTACGGATTTGTGGCGAATCGGGGCCGGGGAACATTGCGCCCGATTCCGAGTTATTTTTAACTTGCAGTGTATCGGGATATTAGATAAATTAAGTCTATTATCGGCAAGCGAAGAATTTTGGAGATATTATGTATCCTGAATTGAGGGGAAAATGCGCCCTTGTCACCGGTGCGGCGCGCGGCTTCGGGGCGGCCATTGCCAAACGGCTGGCGGCGGAGGGCTGCAAGGTTATCGTCAATTACCGCCGCAGCATGAGCGATGCACAGGCGGTCGTCGATGACATAAAAGCCGCCGGGGGCGAGGCGATCGCGGTTCGCGCCGATATCGGCAAGGAAGAAAATCTGGACCGGTTGTTCGCGACCGTCAAGAGCGAATGCGGCAAGCTCGATATTGTCATCGCCAATGCCGCCTTCGGCGTCCCCGGTTCGGTGATGAAGTCCACCACCAAACACTGGGATGTCACCATGGCGTCATCGGCCCGTTCCCTTCTGGATATGGCCCGGAGGGCGGTGCCGCTCATGAACGGTTGGGGGAGAATCATCAGCATCACGTCCGACGGCGGTCAGCGGGTCATCCCCGGTTATGGGTTGGTGGGTCCGGCCAAAGCCGCATTGGAAGCGATTACCCGGACGCTGGCCTATGAACTGGCGCCCAAAGGTATTATTGTCAATGGGATATTGGCGGGGCTGGCCGACACCAAATCCTCGCGGTCGATTCCCGGCGCCACCAACGTCCTGGGACACGCCACTTTTCACACGCCGATGGGGCGCATTGTCGAACCCGAAGATATCGCCCGGGTGGTGGCTTACCTGGCCTCCGACGAAGCGGTCATGATCTGCGGGCAGTTTATCACGGTCGATGGCGGCCGCAATATCATGGGATGATATTTTATTGTACTATCGAAAAAGCCCCGCCGAGGCGGGGCTTTTTCACAGGAGAACAAAGTATAACGAGGAATTTTACCAGATACCCAGACGATCCTTGGCTTCGTCCGAGGCCATCTCTTCGGGGTCCCACGGCGGATCCCAGACCAGTTCGATATCGACTTTACTCGCGCCCATGTCCCTGACTTCCTTTTCGATGACGGTTAAAAGTTCCGGGCCATAGGGGCAGGCCGGGGTGGTCAGGGTCATGGTTATTTTGACGTCTTTGCCGTTCTCCACTTCGACGTTGTATATCAGCCCCAGGTCAACGATGCCGATACCCATTTCCGGATCCTGTATCGGAGCCAGTTTTTCCAGTATATTTATTTTTTCCAACTATGTCCCCTAATGTGTATGGTCATGGTCGTGATGGCTGACCCCATCATCGGTGGTCGAGACGCTAATTTCGGCGGCTTTCCCGGCTTCGAACGAATCGATGGCATCGACCAGTGTCGTCCATGACAGCAAGGCGCATTTTATCCGAACGGGGAATTTGCGAACGCCTTTGAGGACTTCGATATCACCCAGTTCACCGACATTTATATCAGCGGGAATGCCTTCGCCTTTCAAAAGGGCCTTGACGATTCTGGCGATTTGTTTGACCTCCGCCAGCGTTTTTCCCTCGATCACTTCGGCCAGCATCGACCCCGATGCCACCGAGATGGCGCACCCCAGGCAGGACACCGAAACTTTTTTGACGCGATCGCCATCGAGTTTGAGTTTGACTTCGATCTCGTCGCCGCACGCGGGATTTTGTCCCATATTGGCCAGATCGGCATCACTGATATCCTTGTTCCCGCGCGGGAATTTATAGTGTTCCATGATGACATCACGGTACAGCTGGTCCAATTCGTCATGCATATCCGAAATACCTCCGTGATTCTTTCAGGGCCTCGATAAATATATTGACCTCGCTTTTGGTGTTATACACGTAAAAGCTGGCGCGGGTGGTCGCCACCGTCCCCAACAGACGGTGCAGCGGCTGGGCGCAATGGTGTCCGGCCCGGACGGCGATGCCCCGTGTATCCAGAAATGTGGACAGGTCATGGGGGTGAATATCGACATCGTTGAATGTCACCGCGCCGCCGCGATGATTGGCATCGGTCGGTCCGAAGACTTTGATAAAATCGAGTTCGGCCAGTTTTTCCAGCGTATGGCGAGTCAGTTCGATTTCATGGGCGCGGATGTTGGTCATACCCAGAGTATTCAAATAGTCAAGGGCCGCGCCGAAGGCATAGGCCCCGGCGATGTGCGGCGTCCCGGCCTCGAATTTATGGGGGAGGTCGTTCCAGGTAACGTCCTCGAAGGTAACCTTGCGGATCATCTCGCCGCCGAACTCGAACGGCGGCATGGCCTGAAGCAGTTCACGCTTGCCGTAGAAAACGCCCAGGCCGGTGGGGCCGAGCATTTTGTGGGCCGAAAAAGCCATGAAGTCGGCATCGAGTTCCTGGACGTTGACCGGCAGGTGGGGGACGCTCTGCGCGCCATCGACAACCATGATCGCGCCGACTTTGTGGGCCAGCGCGGCGATTTCCGCGATCGGATTAATTGTTCCCAGGACATTGGACATGTGCGTCACCGAAACGATTTTGGTGCGATGATCGATAATATCGTGAATATGGCTCAGGTCGAGATAACCGTCGCTTGTGATCGGTATATAAACCAGTTCGGCCCCGATTTCTTTGGCCAGCACCAGCCACGGGACATGATTGGCGTGATGTTCCATCTGGGTGATGACGATTCTGTCGCCCGGTTTGACGTTTTTACGGCCATAGGAAAAGGCAATCGAGTTGAGGGCTTCAGTGGCGTTACGGGTGTAAATCACTTCCTCGTAATCGCAATTGATAAAGGCGGCTATTTTACGGCGGGTGTTTTCATAGGCGGTCGTGGCTTCGTCGGACAGGGTGTGAATACCCCGGTGGACGTTGGCGTTATGAAGCGAATAGTACTCCGAAATCGCATCGATGACCGATTGTGGTTTCTGGGTGGTGGCGGCGCTGTCGAAATATATCAAATCATGGCCGTTTATCTTTCGAGTCAAAATCGGAAAGTCGGTTCGTATTCCGGCTATGTCCAGATTACAGCCGTTTTGACAGCGGAGTCCGGTTTTTCGCTCGATCGCGTCGTTTATAATTTCCATAAAGCGGCCTATTCCTTTAAAGCCACCATTACATTTCCATCTTCGATTATGGCATCGTACGTGTTAATACCGATAACGGCCGGCATCTGCGTGGCGTCGCCGGTCCTTAAATCGAACAGGGCACCATGACGGGGACACTGGATCTGCCCGTTGATTATTTTGCCTTCGGATAAATCGCCGCCGTCGTGCGTACACAGATTATCCAGAGCATAAATACGGTCGTTGTCACGGACCAGAATCAGCGACAGCCCGTTGACCGATATATTTCTGGTGCTGCCGTCGGCCAGTTCATCGACGCGGCAAACCTTCACATATTTCCCCATATCAATGTTTCTCCAGTTTATCGAGAATTATGCCGTTAACGGCGTCATGCAGGTCATCGGGGATATTTTTCAGAGTGGGTTCGAAAAATCCCGAGACAATCATACGCACGGCCTGTTTATAGTCGATACCACGGCTTTTGAGGTAGAAGATCATGTCGGGATCGAGCGGTCCCATGGTGGCGCCATGAGTACAGCGAACTTCGTCGGAAAGGATTTCGAGTTCGGGAATGGATTCGGCTTTGGGACCATGGTTCAAAAGCAGGTTGCGGTTTTCCTGATAGGCCTCGTTGTTGACCGTTTTCTCCTCGATGCGAATCAGTCCGGTATAGGCCGATGTGGCTTTGTCTTTCAATACGACTTTGACATCGATATTGGAATAAGCCTCATGGCTGCGGTGGTTATGTAATGTATGCAGATCAAAATGCTGATGGTTGTCACCGAACAGCAGGCCATGGATACGGCTGTTGCCGCCGCGGCCGTCGAGAATCGTTCCGGTATTGACTTTGGAGACGGTTCCGCCCAGAATTGACTGGACCGTCAACAGGTCCGTCTGATTGCCGATTCGGGAACGCTGGGTGATGTAACCGGTTATCTTCTCCGAAAAATCCTGCAGACCGACATACCGCAAACGGCTGTGGTCGTTGGCAAAAATCTCGATGACACTGTTGAATAGCCCGGCGTTGGAATCGGTTTCGTCGCGGTAACTGTCGATAAGAGTTGCCTGGGAGTTTTTGCCGGCCACGACCAGAAGCCGGGTCATGGTATTTGTCCCGGTCGGGACGCGGTTGAGGTATATCGGTTTTTCAATGACGACGTTATCAGGGACGTACAGATAAAAGCCGATGTTCCACAAGGCCATGTTGGCGGCCTCGAATTTGCCGAAATCGGAACTGATCAGCTTACCGAAGTATTCTTGTACCGGGCCAACGCCGGTTTCGATGGCGGTGGCCAGGTCAAGAAAACGCACGCCTTGTTCGGACAATTCCGGTGCCAGCCGGGTGAGGGCCGTCATGTCGGACAGGTTATATCCGAGCGCGGCCTGATCTTCGGTCAGCGTTTTTATTTTATGGCCGTTGCCTTTGGGCACGGGTATGGCGGCCGTCATGGCATCGTGCGGGTTGTCTAATAAAAACTGCTCCGGCGGGGTATAGCGCCAGAGGTGTACTACGCGCTCCGGCAGGGGAGAGTCATGGTACACACTCCAGCTGTCGCGACGAAGTTTGTATAACCACTCCGGCTCGTTTTTAATAATCTTCCTGAAATCGATAGTATCGGTAATCATGATTTATATCTCCTTAACCCACCGAACCTTCCATTTCCAGTTCGATCAGGCGGTTGAGTTCGACGGCGTACTCCATCGGCAGTTCCTTGGTGAACGGTTCGATAAAGCCGTTGACAATCAAGAGCCGGGCTTCGTCCTCGGTTAAACCGCGACTGGTCAGGTAAAACAGTTGCTCCTCGGCCACTTTGCTGACGCGGGCTTCGTGTTCGACACGGACATTGTCGGCGTCGATTTCCATGGTGGGATACGTATCCGAGCGCGAGGCACCGTCGATTAAAAGAGCGTCGCACTCGACCGATATTTTGCAATACTCGGCTTTGGGGTAGACCTTGACCAGGCCCCGGTATGACGCCCGTCCGCCGGCTTTGGATATGGATTTCGATGTGATGCGCGACGATGTTTTCGGGGCGACATGAATCACTTTGGCTCCGGCATCCTGATGCTGGCCGTTTCCGGCAAAAGCTACTGAAAGTATTTCACCCTTGGCGCCTTCGCCGACCAGATAAATGCACGGAAATTTCATGGTCAGGCGCGAGCCGATGTTGCCATCGACCCATTCCACGGTGGCGTTTTTATGCGCCATGGCCCGCTTGGTGACGAGGTTGAAAATATTGTGAGACCAGTTCTGTATGGTCGTATAGCGGATATAGGCGTCGTCCAACGCGATCAGTTCCACGACCGCCGAATGGAGCGAATCGGTGGAGTAGACCGGGGCGGTGCAACCCTCGATATAATGCACCCGCGAACCCCTGTCGGCGATAATCAGTGTTCGCTCGAACTGACCCATGTTCTCGGCGTTGATACGGAAGTAAGCCTGAAGAGGGATTTTGACATCGAGTCCCGGCGGGACATAGATGAATGACCCGCCCGACCATACGGCCGAGTTGAGCGCGGCGAATTTGTTGTCGTGCGGCGGAATCACCGTCGCAAAATATTTTTTAACGATATCGGGATGTTCCCGCAGGCCGCTGTCCATGTCGAGGAAAATCACACCCTGGCGTTCGAGGTCGGCCTGGAAAGAATGGTACACCACTTCGGATTCGTACTGGGCCGTCACCCCGGCCAGAAATTTTTGTTCGGCATCGGGAATGCCCAGCTTGTTAAATGTGTTTTTGATGTTTTCGGGGACGTCGTCCCAGTTGGTAGATTGAAATTCGGTCGGTTTGATATAGTAATAGATATTTTCAAAATCGATGGAATTCAGCAGTTCGGTGTTACCCCAGGTCGGCATCGGTTTGGCCAGATATATATCCAGCGCGTCGTGGCGGAATTGGCGCATCCAGTCCGGTTCTTTTTTCATGCGCGAGATCATCTCGACCACTTCGTGGTTAAGACCCCGGGCACCTTTGTGGAAATAGTCTTCCGGGTCGCGGAAACCGTACTTGGTGGCGTAATCATCACCGATAGTGGCGATATTGGGCTGGTTGTTGGTGATCTCGGCCATGATTAAACCTCCACGGCCCGGGCGTTTTTGCTTTCCAGCCAGTCATAGCCCAGATCTTCGAGCTTGAGCGCCAGTTCCGGGCCGCCCGACTGCACTATCTGTCCGTCCATCATGACATGGACATAGTCCGGTTTGACGTAATTGAGAAGCCTCTGATAGTGCGTTATTAACAGGACGCCGCCGTCGGACGGTGACGCCTGATTGATGCCCCTGGAGACTATTTTCAAGGCGTCGATATCCAGGCCCGAATCGGTTTCATCGAGGATGGCCATTTTGGGTTTGAGCATGGCCATCTGGAGAATTTCCAGCCGTTTTTTCTCGCCGCCGGAAAAACCGTCGTTGAGATAGCGTGCCGCGAAAGATTTATCGATTTCCAGAAAGGCGAACATTTCCATGAGGTCCTTGCGGAAGGTTTTCAGGACGGATTCATCGCCGCCGTTTCGGGCTCGTATTGCGGAGCGCATAAAATTGGCGACCGTCACGCCCGGTATGGCCAGCGGGTACTGGAAGGCCAGAAAAAGCCCGTTGCGGGCGCGTTGGGTGGCGTCCATTTCAAGAAGATTTCGGCCGCCAAGCCAGGCTTCGCCCTTCGTGATTTCATAAGCCGGGTGTCCTGCCAGGGCGTTGGCCAGCGAGGATTTGCCGGAACCGTTTTTACCCATGATGGCGTGCTTTTCGCCGGGGCCGATTTCCAGGGAGACCCCCCGGACAACTTCTTTACCGTCAACTTCAACATGGACGTCTTTGAAGGCGAATATGGCACTTCTATTTTTCATAATTTCCTCAATTCTATTTGAAAGTCGTTCTGTTTTCTGCGTATTCGGAGCGGCCGCCGGTCGGGTGTGACGCCGCGATTTCTTCGACGCTTCGCTCCACTTCCGACGCCCGGACAAAAGCGGGTTTTGTTTTAATCAGGTCGGCCAGCGTGGATTTTTCGAGATAGTCGTTAATCAGATGGTGGAAGGAATTCCACACGGTGCGGACGGTGCAGCAGTCTTCATGGACACAGTTGCCGCCGTTGCCGTCGCCGGTGCCATAACGGTTGCAGTGCGATGAGCCGAAGACCGGATCGCCCAGCGCGGCGAAAATGTCTTTAAGGGTAATTTCCTGCGGGGTACGGGTCAGAAAATATCCGCCGTGGCGGCCGCGTTCGGCGGTTATCAGTCCGGCCTTTTTGAGGAGCATTAAGAGTTTGCCGGTATAGGGAATAGAAAGTTTTTCCATCTGCCCGATTTCGGGGATGGTGAGGGTTTGTTTGCGGCCGGTTTGGGCCAGCAGGACCATGCACCGCAGTCCGTATTCTTCGAGAGCCGTGATTTTCATAGCCGATTATTATGACCTATATTATCCTGTTATTTTTCCTAATTTAACATTCTTTACAAAAAAGTAAAGGAAAAGTTCCTCATTTTTGAAAAAATATGGAGAATGTGGGCTGATTATGTCTAAGTTATGGCAAATATACGATTTAGGGGCGGCTGGCTATTTGATAAAAAGCCCGGATTTTCGGCACGTTCCAATTAAATCACCCTTTGTGTGGGATACAAGATTTTAAAAGAAATCAGAACTTCGGGCGGTGGGGCACCCAAATTTAAGATGTCGGGTTTCTCGTTACGCTTCACTCCACTCGGAAGCCGACCTTGTATCT